>CAZCEC010000018.1:66663-103518 GCA_964497615.1 uncultured Anaerolineales bacterium
GCCTGGAAGGAATACCAACCGGGCCGGTTTGCGGCCTGCCACTTCGCTGATGAGCTGCAACTGGAAGGCGCGCTCAAGAGCGGCGCGGCCAGCGGCACGCAGTAACCACCCCGCCGGCCAGCGGCCGGCCCAAGCGAACCGATCTCACCCCATCGAAAGAAGAGGCTCAACCACCATGACGGCAAACCCCTGGCGCCGATCCGCGCGCCCCATGTCTATTGCTCACCGCGGCGATTCGATCCGCTTTCCCGAGAACACGCGGCTGGCCTACGAGAAGGCCATCGCGCAGGGCGTGGAGATGATCGAGTGCGACGTGCATCTGACGCGCGACGGCGTGCTGGTGATGATGCACGACTCGACGCTGGACCGGACGACGAGCGGCAGCGGCCCGGTGAAGGACGCGACCCTGGCCGAGATTCAGGCGCTGGACGTGGGGAGCAAGTTTAGCCCGGAGTTCGCGGGGCTGCGGGCGCCGACCACCGAGGAGACCCTGCTGCTCTTCAAGGAGGCTGGCATTTTGGGGTGCTTCGAGGTGAAGGGCCGGACGGACGAGGACTCAAAGGCCATCGCCGTCGCGCTGGTCGAGTTGTTCGTCAAACACGATGCGCTGGGCTATGCGCTGATGAGCTCGTATTGGCATCCGGCGATGGCTCTGGCTAAGGCGCGCGTCCCGGAGTTGGTGCTGGCCCCGGAGCGTCTGCCCGACGACGCCCCGGCCGACCCGCCGGAGGCGGTGCGCCAGGCCCAGGCTCTGGGCGCCAACATCCTCCAGCACGAGTATAAGGTGACCACGCCCGAGGTGATCCAGGTGCTGCACGGCAACGATATTGCCGTGTGGGCCTGGACGACCAATACCGAAGAGAGCCTGGTGGAGGCGCTGGAGAAGGGCGCCGACGCGCTGATGAGCGACGACGTGGAAAAGATGTTGGCCGTCATCAATCGGCTGCGGCCGGCTGCCTGACGCGGGGACCATGCGCATTACGTCGGTTAGGGTCTACAAGGTCAATCTGCCGCTGGTGGCGGGCTACCACTGGGCGCCGGGCGTGTACTATGGCGCCACGAAGGGCCTGATCGAGATCGAGACCGACGCCGGTCTGACGGGCTGGGGCGAGGCGGCCACCCCGGAGTTGGCCGACGTGGTGATGGCCGCGCTGGCTCCTCGCCTGGTGGGCGCGGACCCGCTCGACCTGGAGGACTGCCAGCGGCGCGTGCTGCCGGAAATCCGCACCCTGCAAAACACGCATGATGACAGCCTGGTGCGGGCCTTTGGCGGGGCGGAGATCGCGCTGTGGGACCTGAAGGGCCGCGCCCTCAACCTGCCCATCTACAGCCTGCTGGGGGGCGCGGCGCGGCGCACGCTGGGCGTCTCGGAATACTTTGCCCTGCGGGTGCCGGGGCCCAACGAGCCGGGCGAGGCCACCCCGCTGGAGGTGGCCCGCTACTGCGCCCGCATGCAGGAGACTCATGGCTCGATGCTGTTCGAGGGCAAGGTGGGCGTGCTGGACCTGGACGACGAGGTGGCGATGGTGCGCGAAATCCGAGCCGCCATCGGCCCGGAGGCCACGCTGCGGCTGGATGCCAACATGGCCTGGCCGCTGAACACGGCGCGCGAGGCGCTGCGGCGGCTGGCTCCGTATGATATCGCGAACATTGAAGACCCCGTCGGCAGCTTCTTCGACATGGCCAAGCTGCGCCAGCACAGCCCGATCCCGTTCTCCAGCCACGTGCCCGATCTGCGGCTGGCGGTGCAGTTGGGCGTGCCGGATACGTTCGTGCTGAACGTCTCGCGGCTGGGCGGCCTGCGCGAGACGCTGAAGTTCATCGGCGCCTGCGAGGTGATGGGGGTGGGGTTCTGGTTCTACAGCGGCGAGACGGCGGTGGGGACGGCGGCCTACATGCAGTTGGCGGCGGCCGTGCCGTACCTGGACCAGCCGGGCCAAAGCCTGCTGCGCTGGTACGCGGACGATGTGGTGACGCCGCTGTTCGAGCCGCGCAACAACCGCCTGCCTATCCCCGATGGGCCAGGGCTGGGGATCACGGTTGACCGCGCCGCGCTGGAGCGCTGCCAGAAGCGCTTCGAAGCCGAAGGGCCGATGGTCCAACTGGGCAATCTGGACGACGCCCACTACCGGCGCTTGCGGCGGCAGTGAGGGGCAGACCGGCCAACGGCGGCCGGGCCGCGCATGGGCTACTTGCTGGGGATTGACCAGGGCACCACCCAGACCACCGCCGTGGTGGTGGACGACCAGGGCCGGGTCGTGGCGCAGCGTTCGGCGCAGGTGCCCATTTGCTTCCCGCAGGCGGGCTGGGTGGAGCAGGACCCGTGGGACCTCCTGCGGACCGTGCGTGAGACCGTGGCGCCCCTGCTGGAAGATTACCCCATTGCCGCGGCAGGCTTTGATAACCAGGGCGAGACTTTTCTGCTGTGGGAGCGGGCCACGGGCCAGCCGGTGACGCCCGCCATCGTCTGGCAGGACAAGCGCGGGCAGGCGGTGTGCGAGGCGCTGCGCGACCGGGCCGCGCCCGACTGGCTGCGCGCCAAGACTGGTCTTGTGCTGGACACCTATTTCACGGCGCCCAAGCTGCGGCAGGTGCTGGAGAGCGACCCGGCCCTGCGCGCCAGGGCGGAGGCGGGCGATCTGTGCTTCGGCACCACCGACACCTGGGTGCTGTGGCACCTGACGCACGGGCAATTACACGTCACCGATCCCTCCACCGCCTGCCGCACCCTGCTCTACGACATTCAGCGGCTGGACTGGGACGATGAACTGCTGTCGCTGTTCGGCGTGCCGCGCGCCATGCTGCCGAGGGTGCTCCCCTCAGCCGGGTATGCGGGCGACCTGGACTTTGGGCTGGACCGGCCCGCGACCCTGCACGCGCTGGTGGTGGACCAGCAGGCCGCGCTCTTTGGGCAGGCGTGCTTTGAGCCGGGGGAGGTGAAGTGCACCTTCGGCACGGGGAGCTTCCTGTTGATGAACACCGGCCCGCAGCCGCAGACCTCGCGGCACGGCCTGCTCACCACGGTTGCGTGGCAGTCGAGGGGAGAGGCGGCCTACGCGCTGGAGGGCGGCATCTACGTGACGGGTGCGGCGGTGCAGTGGCTGGCTGAGGGCCTGGGCCTGCTGCCGGACGTGGCCGCCAGCGCCGAGGCCGCGGCGGAGGCCGCTGATACGGGCGTGGTGTTCGTCCCGGCGCTGGCGGGGCTGGCCGCGCCGCACTGGCGCCCGGAGGCGGCGGGTGCGTTCTTCGGCCTGAGGCGCGGCACGACGCCGGCCGACCTGGCGCGGGCCGTGCTGGACGGGATCGCGTGCCGGGTGGTGGAGGTGGTGCAGGCGATGCAGCAGGACGCGGGGCGCTTCCCCACGCAACTGAAGGTGGACGGGGGACCAACGGGCAACGCGTACTTGATGCAGCGGCTGGCCGATCTACTGGGGCTGGAGGTGCTGGTGGCCGAGGCGCGCGAAGCGACGGCCCTGGGGGCGGCGCACCTGGCGGGCGTCTCGGGGCTGGGGCTGGGGCTGGATGAATTGAGGGCGCGCTGGCGCGCGGCGGCGACATACCGCCCCCGGCTGACGGCGGCCGCGCGCGAGGCGGTGATGGACCGCTGGCGGCGCGCCATCAGGGCCGTTATTGGGTTTCATTCGGACGTTTCCTCATGACAACCGACATACCTGAATATGACGTGGCGGTGATTGGGGCGGGCGTGGTGGGCAGCGCCATCGCCCGCGACCTGGCGCAGTACGACCTGCGCGTGGCGCTGCTGGAGGCCGGGCCGGATGTGGGGGTGGGCACCTCCAAGGCCAACACTGCCATCTGGCACACGGGTTACGACGCCGTGCCCGGCAGCCTGGAGGCCAGGCTGCTGCGGCGCGGCTACGAGCGGCTGGCTGAGTTCATGCCGAGGGCGGGGGTGCCGTTTGAAATGCTGGGCGGGCTGCTGATCGCCTGGAACGAGGACCAGCGCGCGGCCCTGCCCAAGCTGCTGGACAAGGCCCTGGCGAACGGCGAGGCCAATGCGCATCTGGTCACTGCCGACGAGGTCTATCAGCGCGAGCCGAACCTGGGCCCCGGCGCGCTGGGCGGGCTGTTCGTGCCGGAGGAAGGCATCCTGTGCACCTTCACCCTGCCGTTGGCCTTCGCGACGCAGGCCGTGGTGAACGGGGCGGCGCTGCGGCTAGACTTCCCGGTGCGTGAGATCGCGGGCGCCAACGGCCAGCACACGGTGAGCGGGCCGGGGGGAGCCGTGCGCTGCCGCTACCTGGTGAACGCGGCGGGCCTGCACGGCGACGAGATTGACCGGCTGCTGGGGCATGCGTTCTTCACTATCACGCCCCGGCGCGGGCAACTGATCGTCTATGACAAGGCGGCGCGGCCGTTGGTGCGGCATGTGCTGCTGCCGGTGCCCACCGCCATCACCAAGGGGGTGCTCATCAGCCCGACGGTGTATGGCAACGTGCTGCTGGGGCCGACGGCCGAGGACCTGAAGGACAAGACGGACACGGCCAGCACCGCTGCCGGATTGGAGATGCTGCGGCAGAAGGGAGAGGCGATCCTGCCAGCGCTGCTACGGGAGGAGGTGACAGCCGTGTATGCGGGGCTGCGGCCGGCCACCGAGCACAGCGACTATCAAATCCGGCTGCACGCGGAGCAGCGCTATGTGTGCGTGGGCGGCATCCGCTCCACGGGCGTGTCCGGGTCGCTGGGCATCGCGGAATATGTGGCCGGGCTGCTGGCGGAGGCCGGGCTGCCCCTCACGCCTAAGGCCGAGTTCAAGCCGGTGCGGATGCCCAACATCGGCGAGGCGGCCCTGCGGCCATACCAGTCTGCCGCGCACATCGCGCAGAACCCGGACTATGGCCGGATGGTATGCCACTGCGAGCACGTGTCGCTGGGCGAGCTGGCGGACGCGACGCGGTCGCCGGTGCCGGCCCGCACGCTGGATGGGATGCGCCGCCGGACGCGGGCCATGCAGGGCCGGTGCCAGGGTTTCAACTGCCAGGCGGCTGTGGCGGCGCTGCTGGCGCAGGCCACCGGGCAGCCGCCGGAACAATTGCTGGGGCTGGAGGCCGCGCATGGCCGCTGATACGGTGGATGTACTCATCATCGGCGCGGGGCCGGCGGGGCTGGCGGCGGCGGCGGAACTGCGGCGGCTGGGGACGCCAAAGGTGCTGATGGTGGACCGGGAGGCCGTGGCAGGCGGGGTGCCGCGGTTGTGCCATCACCCAGGGTTCGGGATGTATGACCTGCGGCGTTTTTACTCCGGGCCAACGTATGCCCGGCACTACGTGAGGCAGGCCGAGAAGGCGGGCGCCCTCTTCTGGCCGGAGACGACCATCACCGGCTGGGCGGGGCCGACTAGCGCGCAGTTCACCAGTCCGCGCGGGTTAGGGCAGATCGAGGCGCGGGCGGTGCTGCTGGCGACGGGCTGCCGCGAGCGGCCACGGGCGGCGCGGCTGGTGCCGGGGAGCCGGCCGGCGGGGGTGTTCACCACCGGCTCGCTCCAGCGCTACCTATACGAGCAGCGCCTGCCCGTGGGGCGGCGGGCCGTCATCGTCGGGGCCGAGATCGTGAGCCTGTCGGCGTTTATGAGCCTGGGGCATGCGCGGGTGCCGGTGGCCCGCATGGTGACGGAGTTGCCCGGCCACCAGATCACGTTCCCGTATGTGGCGATGAAGGTGTGGCTGATGGACATCCTGCGGCCCACGCCCATCACGCCGGAGGTGCGCGTGACGCGCCTCTACGGGCAGCGGCGGGTGGAGGGTGTGGAGTTGACGCACCTGACGAGCGGGCAGGTGGAGCAGGTGGAATGCGACACGGTGGTGTTCACCGGCGACTGGATGCCGGAGCAAGAACTGGCGCGGACGGGCGGGCTGGCGCTGCACGAGGGGTCGCACGGGCCGCGGGTGGACAGCGCTTTTCGGTCGACGCGGCCGGGCGTGTTCGCGGCGGGGAACGTGGTGCGCGGCGCGGAGACGGCCGACGTGAGCGCGCTGGAGGGCCGCGCTGCCGCCAGCCATATCGCGCGCTACCTGGAAGGGAGCGCTTGGCCGAGGGCCAGCCTGCCCATTGAGGTCGAGCCGCCGCTGGAGTGGATCTTCCCGAACGCGCTGGCGCCCGAAACGAGGGCGGGAGACTTCAAATTCCGCGTGCGGCGCTTTTGCCGGAACGCCAGCGTGGCTATCTACCAGGGCGAACGCCGGCTGCACGTGCAGCCGGTGGGCAGCGTACGGCCCAACTGGTCGGCGCGGCTGGACGCGGGGTGGGCGCGGGAGGCGGCGCTAGACGGGGAGCCGCTGCGCGCGACGCTGAGCGATTGATCCGGTCTACTCCCCCACACTGGGGCTGAGGACGGCTAACTCATCCTCCACCTCGCCCCCGCGCATGAACGAGAATTTCGGCTCGGGGTCGTTGGAGGCGCTGTAGGCACTGTTGTAGAAGCTGAGCAGCCGCGTGAGGGCTTGCTTGCTCCAGGCCAGCAGCTCATCGCGGTACTCGGGCTGGTCGTCGGTGAAGTGGCGGATCCAGCGGGTGGCCAGCCGTACGTGGGTCAGCTCGTCGGCCTGGAGGTAGTCGCACAGCTCGGCGATGCGAGTGAAGCCGCGCTTCTCGGCCTGCGCCCGCCACTCGCGCAGGGTGGGCATCAAGTTGCGCTCGCCCCAACTGTTGGTCACGGTCAGGCGGCGCAGCGGGTCGCTCTCGTTCTGCATCCACCACCAGGCCAGGGTGAACGGGCCGTAGCCCAGGGTGGCGCCCAACTCCTCCTCGCACGCTTTAGCCACGATCTCGATGTGGCGGGCCTCGTCCCACATCTGGTGCGCCAGCTCCATGCGCATTTCCCAGGGCAGGTCAGGGAACTCGGCCACCATCTTGCCGATGCGGTCGGTGGTGTCGATTTCACCGTACAGCAATTGGTGAAAGCTGTGCCGGAACCCTTCCAGCGAGTACGGGTCTTCGGCCGCATACGCCTTATCGAAGTCTGCCCACTGATCGGAGAACCAGAACGGCGCTTCCACCTCCAGGTGCTCGCGCGGCGCGCAGCGCTTGGTGTAGCGATAGGCGCGCCCGCTGCGGCGGTGGCGGGGTTGGGGCTTGTCGGCCTCGCGGGTGCTGTGATAGGCCAGCCAATGACTCTCGATGCCCTGGCCCGTCACGCCGCCCGATTCCACCAGGCGGGCTTCCAGGTCGGCCTGCACTTCCAGCGCCTGGCGGCGCTGCTCGGGGTCCTTGGTGAGGGTCTCGAGCACGGCCTGGCCCCAGGCGATGTGCGATTGGCCATAGCCGGCCAACTGCCGCAGGAGCCGCACCGTGGGGGTGTCGGCCAGGGGGTCGGTGGCGTCGGCGTGATAGACGTAGCTGCTGACCAGGTGCGGCTCCAGCACGCGATAGACCGCCACCAGCCGCGAGACGACGTCCGGCAGTTCCCACACGGCCTCGCACAGGCGCGCGAACTCGTCGGAGCCGGGCTCCTGGCTCTCGCGCTGCGAGCGAAGCTGCTCCAGCCGCTCACCGAGTTGGTCGGCGGCCTGGGCGTGATCGTAGACGTGGTAGCCAAAGGTGGCCTTGAAGGCGATCTGGGGCGTGGTGTGCGACCAGCCGCCCAGCATCTCCATGAGCTGGATTTCGAGATAGCGATAGTTCGCCAGGCGCTGCGAGTTTTCGCGTACGGTAAAGCGCCCGCCGAATTCGCGGCGATCAACAATCGGCATGCCAACCTCCGACAGCGGCAAATGGGATAGCGAACGGCCGCCACAAGTTACCCTTGGCGACCAATCAAGTGTATCCTAAATCGGGGATTTGATTATCCACGCCTGCACCGCCACCACACAGGATGACACATGGAAACGATCAGCCTCGACGGCATCTGGGCCGTCCGCTCGGAAGCGCACGCCCTTAGCGGTCTGGACGGCCTGGCGCAGGTGTGCCAGCGCACCGAAGACTGGCTGGAGGCGCGGGTGCCGGGCGAGATTCACCTGGACCTGGTGCGGGCCGGGCAGATGCCGGAGCCGGCCGAGAGCACGCACATGCCCGTCTGCCGTTGGCCGGAAACCAAATCCTGGTGGTACCGCACTGCCTTCACCCTGGCGGACAGCTTTCTGGCACACGAGCGGCAGGAGTTGATCTTTGAGGGGCTGGACCTGTATGCGCAGGTGTTTGTGAACGGCGCGCTGATCGGCGTGGCCGCCAATGCCTTTGTGCCGGCCCGCTTCGATGTGAAGGACGCGCTGCGGTCAGGGGCGAATGAGGTGGTGGTGCGGCTGACGGCGGGGAGCGAACTGGCGAAGGACGCCCAACACCCGCCGGGGCACGGGTTGGCCGGAAACCAGACCCTGCCCGCGCCGGGGGAGATTCCCAACCCCATCCAGCCGGGAGACTACGAGGGGCACCGCAACTGGGGCGGGCGGAAGTGGCTGCGCAAGGCGCAATTCAGCTATGGCTGGGACTGGGTGGACGCGCTGCCCAACATCGGCATCTGGCGCGGGGTGCGGCTGGAGGGGCGGACGCACGCGAGGCTGCACGATTTGCGGCTGGACACACTGCTGGAAGGGGGGCGGGCGTCGTTGGAAATGGCGGCCGTGGTGGAGAACTTGCACCCCTGGAGCGAGCGCGGGTGCGCGCTCGCGATTGAGATTCAGCCGCCCGATGGCGGGGCGACGATCAGGCGTGAGTACCGCGTCATGGCCCAATCCGGACGGAACCTGATCGAGGATCGAATTGAGGTACCTGACCCGCAGTTGTGGTGGCCCAACGGCATGGGCGAGCAGCCCCTGTACGCAGTGCGGGCCGAAGTGCGCGATCCGGCTGGTGCGGTCAGCGACCGGCGCGAGTTCGCGATTGGCCTGCGCACAATTGCGATAGACCGCTCGCCGCTGCCCCAGGGGGGCAGCCGCTTCTGCCTGCAGGTCAATGGGCAGGACGTGTTCTGCCGGGGCGTGAACATCGGCCCGCACGACGCCATCCTGGCGCGGGTGACGGACGAGAAGTACGCGCGGCTGGTGAGCGAGGCCAAGAACGCGCATGTGAATATGATGCGCATCAACGGCTGTTCGGTGTACGAGGGGCCGGGCTTTTATGAGGCCTGCGACCGGGCCGGCATCCTGGTCTGGCAGGACTTCATGTTCACGGTGGTGGGTTATCCCACCGAGGACGGCGAGTTCATGGCGCGGGTGCGGGCGGAGGCCGAGCAGATCATCCCCCAACTGCGGCATCACCCCAGCCTGGCGCTGTGGTGCGGCAACAACGAGATCAACTGGTTCTTTGCCCTCTACAGCCAGGACCAGAACCCGGTCCGCGCCCTGGAGCGCGGCGGGCAGGAACTGTACTCGCGGCTGCTGCCCGACCTGTGCCGCTACCTGGACCCGCGCCGGCCGTACTGGCTGAGCAGCCCGGCGGGCGGCGCGCACCCCAACTCCGAATTGGAGGGCGACTGCCATTGGTGGACGCCGGCCTTTATGAACCCGGACATGAACCGGCGCATCAGCCACGAGGTTTTCGACGAGTGCCGGGCGCGGTTTGTCAGCGAGTATGGCGTTATCGGCCCGTGCCACCTGGACTCAATCCACCAATACCTGAAGCCGGACGAGCGCCAGTCCGGCACGCCGGCCTGGATGATGCACACCAACACGTTTGAGAAGGAGACTCTGCCAGCCGCCATCCGGCGGCACTACGCCGACGCCGAAGGGCTGTCAGTGGCCGAGTATGTGCTGTATGGGCAGATGTTCCAGGCCAGCCTGCACGGCCGCGCGCTGGAGGCGCTGCGCTTCCGCAAGGGCGACCCGGCGGATGACTGCCAGGGCGCGCTGATCTGGTCGTACTCGGACTGCTGGGGGGAGACCGGCTGGTCCATCCTAGACTATTACCTGCGGCGCAAGGCCAGCTACTACGCTTTTCGCCGGGCCTGCGCGCCGGTGAAGGTCATCGTGCGGCGGCGGGGGGAGGGCTTGGTGACGCGGCTGGTGAATGACACGCTGCGGCCAGTGACGGGCACGGTGGAGGCCGGCTGGTGGCGGCTGGACGGGAGCGCCCGCGAGACCGAGACTATTGCCGTTACACTGCCGCCCAACAGCATGAGGCTCGTGATGACGTCGCCCCTGCAAGCGGATGAAGAACGCGACCCGCGTGAGTGGCTGTATGCTGCCGTGCTGCGCGACGGGGACGGTGTGGCTGGCGACCAATCCATCTGGGCACTGCGCCCGCACCGGGAGCTGACGCTGTCCGCGCCGGATATCCGCGTGTCCAGCTTGAGTGACGGGGTGGTGGAAGTATTCAGTCCCGTGTACTGCCACGGGGTGCACCTGGAGGATCATGGCCGTGAGGTCATTGCCGACAACTGGTTCGATCTGCTGCCGGGCGTGGCGGTGCGGCTGCGCGTGACGGATGTGAGGGCATTCTCGGGCGCTGGGCTGGCGGCGGTGAGGGGCGGGCCGACCTAACTGGTCGGCCACGCGGCCGGGGACTGCTCCCGCCCAACGGCCAAGATTCCTCACCCGCGCCAGGGCTGCGCCAGTTTCGGGCGGCTGCGGCGGGTTCGGAATGACAGCGATAACGAGGGGGGAGGAGGGCCTCTACTCGCCAATATGCCCGAAACGGCGGCGCCGCGCACCTCTCGTGAGGTGCGCGGCGCCATTTGTCGTTGAGCAGCGCTAACCGCGCAGCTACCCCTATGTCACTCCTATGGGCTCGCTTTCGGCGGCGGCGTGCAGGTGGCGGGCGGCCACGAAGCTGAGGCCGTTCTCGGTGAGGGCGCGGGCGGTGTGGTTGATGGCGGCGTGCTTATCCAGGAAGTTGGCGAGCAGGTGGTCCATGTCGCCGCTGGCCAGCACTTCGGCCTTGTCGCGGAAGTAGTCCAGGATGTCGGACGGGCGCCCGCGCGCGGCTTCGATCTCCGGGTCGCCGCCCTCGTGCTTGGCGGAGATATTCGCAACGTGCCCGGCCAACTGCACCAACTCGGCCCGCCGGTCATAAGGCTGGCGGACGATGCTCTTCCAGGTCTCGGTGATGTGGTGCTCAAAGCGCACCACTGCCTCGAAGTCCAGCGCGCCGCGCGCCTCGGCGCACAGCTCGATGGTGGTGTTGTTCACCGAGTTGCTGAAGTTGAAGCCGATCAACGGGCTGGTGCCGTCCGGGCGGGCGAAGAGCCGGGCGCCGATCAGGGTCCACAGCACGGCATACGGGTTGTCGTTGCCCATGAACACCGAGATCTTGAACTCGTTGTCGATGCCCAGCTTGTGCAGCAGGTAACCCAGCAGGACGGTGCCGGCGTTGATGTTCAAGACCTGGGTGATGCCGTAGCGGGTGTAGTAGTAGAGGTATTCGTCTAGCCATTGCAGGGCATGGTCGTTCGGCTGGCCGACACCGCCGAAGTAGCCGGTGATGGTGGCCGGCCCGCCCAGGTGGATATTGGAGCCGTCGGTGCCCTTGGTGTCGAGGGTCTCGACGTAGCTGGCGCCGATGATCTGCATGGCGGCCGCCATTGCCAGCAGGTCGCCGGAGTCGGCTTCGGATTCCTTCATCTTGCGGACGCGGATGAAGCGGCCGGGCATCAGCTCGCGCTGGGCCAGCGCCTGGCGGGCCTCGGCAATGACCCAGGGGAAGTATTGGCAGGCGCTGATCTCCAGGGTCACGGCAAAGTCGGGCGCGAACGTCATCTCATCGGCGCGCGGCCCCAGCACCTGGCGGCGGTAGGCGGGGAGGCTGATGAAGGCGCCGCTGTCGCGCTGCTCGATGAGCCAGTGCAGGTCGGCGAGGTAGGGGGAGTCCATCTGAGCCAGGCGGTCGAGCAGGCTGGGGAGGTGGCGGGCCGCCGCCGCCTGGCGGTTGATGGCGGCCGGGGTGCCGTACTTCGCCACCACGTCCAGGAAGTCGTTGACGAGGGTGCTGTTGGGGTCGAGCAGCAGCCCGTTGATGGCTTGCAGGTTTTCGTCGGGGATGCGCAGGATGTCGCGGAGGGTATCGTTCATCGTTAGTCTCCCGTCGCTGTTGGTGCGGGCAGGTCAGCCGGGCATGGGCTCCTGGTGCATCAGCTTGTCCAGCTCGGCCCACTCCTCATCCTTCATGCCAAACCAGTTCTCCGGCTGCGGGAACTGGCGCGTGGTCACTTCGGCCACATACTGCTGCAAGCCGCGCAGGATGACCTCACCGGCATTGCCGTACACCTTGGCCATCTTCGGCTTGAAGCGCGGGTACAGCCCAAACATGTCGTGGAAGATCAGCAGTTGGCCGTGGGCATACGGCCCGGACCCAAGGCTGATGATGGGGATGCTGGCGCGCTCGGTGATCAACTCGCACACCCGGTCGGGCACCATTTCCAGCAGGATGCTGAAGGCCCCGGCTTCTTCCAGCGCCAGTGCGTCGTCCACGATGGCCTTGGCGCGCGCGGCGTCCTTGCCCTGCACCCGGAATCCGCCGAGGGCCGAGGCGCTCTGCGGGGTGAGCCCCAGGTGGCCCATGACGGGGATGCCGCAAGTGGCGATGCCGTGCATGCGGTCGGCCATGGCCACGCCGCCTTCGAGCTTGACGGCGTCGCAGCCGGTCTCGGCCATGAAGCGCCCGGCGTTGCGGATGGCGGTCTCCACCGAGGGCTGATAGGACATATAGGGCATGTCGCCGATGACCCAGGCGGTGGGCGCGCCGCGGCGCACGGCCTGGGTGTGCCGGATCATGTCGTCCATGGTCACCGGCAGGGTGCCGTCGTAGCCGAGCATAGTCATGCCCAGGCTGTCGCCTACGAGCACCATGTCCACCTGGGCCTGCTCCACCAGGTGGGCCATGGCGTAGTCGTAGCAGGTGATGAAGGTGAGCGGCGTGCCGGCGCGCATCTTCTTCATCAGATCCGGCAGGGTGAGTTTCTTGCGTTCGGTCATGGGCGCCTCCTGGGGGTGAGTGCGGGTGCCGCCAGCCGCCGGGCGCGCAGCGGCGCCCCGATGGCTGGTCCGACGTGGAATTCGACCTTTCCCCATGATGCCGCCGGAAGCCTCCGGCTCCAATTGCCGAATGGCCGGAATCGCTGCAACGAATGTCATTTTCACTGGGGCGGATGGCGAACGGGCAATACGCCAAACCAGGCCCACTTTGACTGTGACAAGCCGCCTGAGCGCGAGTGACAAGCAGTACTGTGGGGGCGGGCGGCCGCGGCGCAAAATGCCTGTAGCCGCTGCCGTCTGGCCCGGCCGGATGGCGCCGGGGCTTCGGAAGCCCGGCGGGTGAACCAGCCGGCGCCGCCAGCGGCCCAGGAGACAAGACCCATGGATGCAATTGCCCTCGCGCGCCTCCAATTCGCCGTTACTACTATCTATCACTTCTTCTTTGTTCCACTGACCCTGGGGCTGGCCCTGCTGGTAGCCCTGATCGAGACCCTGTACGTGGCCTCCGGCAACGAGACGTATAAGCGCATGGCGAAGTTCTGGGGCAAGCTGTTCGTCATCAACTTCACGCTGGGCGTGGTCACCGGCATCGTGCAGGAGTTCCAGTTCGGCATGAACTGGTCGCAATACTCGCGCTTCGTCGGCGACATTTTCGGCGCGCCGCTGGCCATCGAAGCTCTGCTGGCGTTCTTTTTGGAATCCACGTTCCTGGCGGTGTGGGTGTTTGGCTGGGAGCGGCTGTCCAAGCGGGCGCATGTGGCCGCCATCTGGCTGGTGGCGCTGGGCTCGAACATCTCGGCGCTGTGGATCCTGATCGCGAATTCTTTCATGCAGGAGCCGGTGGGTTACGCGCTGCGCAATGGCCGGGCGGAGATGACCGACTTCCTGGCGCTGGTCTTCAACCCGAATGTATGGGTGCAGTTCCCGCACGTGCTGGCCTCCGGGTTGGCCACGGCGGCCTTCTTCATGATGGGCATCAGCGCCTACCACCTGCTGCGCGCCTCGCAGACGGACATGTTCCGGCGCTCCTTCCAGATCGGCGCGACGGCGGGGCTCATCGCCACCGGGCTGGTGGTGCTGAACGGCCACAGCCAGGCGCAACACCTGGTGCAGTCGCAGCCCATGAAGATCGCCGCCGCCGAGGGGCTGTTCGAGAGCCAGGATCCGGCACCCTTCTCGCTGATCACCATCGGCGACCTGAGCGGCCGCAACGAGGTCTTCTCGATTCGACTGCCCAGCCTGCTGAGCCTGCTGGCCTACAACCAGCTTACCGGCAAGGTCCAGGGCATCAACGAGCTGCAAGCACAGTACGAGGCGCAGTACGGTCCGGGCAATTACGTGCCGCCGGCCTGGGCCACGTACTGGAGCTTCCGGCTGATGGTGGGAGCGGGGACGGTGATGCTGCTGCTGGCCGCCTATGGCGTGTTCCTGGCGATGGGCGAACTGCTGGAGGCCCCGCGCAAGCCGCGCTTCTTCAAGCTGTTCATCTATGCCATGCTGCTGCCCTACCTGGCGACCACCGCCGGCTGGATGCTGACGGAACTGGGCCGGTATCCGTGGGTGGTCTTCGGCCTGATGAAGATCGAAGACGCGGTGTCGCCCAATGTTTCGGTGGGGATGCTGCTGGTGACGCTGATCGGGTTTACCCTGGTTTACGGCGTGCTGATGGCCGCCGACCTGTATCTGCTGGCGAAGGCGGCCCGCGCTGGCGCGGGCGCCCTGGAACCGCCCGCCACCGCGCCAGCGCTGCCCAACCTGGTTGGGGCCGACTGACAACGCCGCGCCGCGGAGGTAATGCATGGATCTCAATACCCTGTGGTTCATCCTGATCGCCATCCTGTACATCGGGTTCTTCGTGCTGGAGGGGTTCGACTTCGGCGTGACGATGCTGCTGCCGATCCTGGGGCGGGACGACGCCCGGCGGCGCGCCATGCTGAACACCATCGGGCCGCACTGGGACGCCAACGAGGTGTGGCTGCTGACGGCCGGCGGCGCCACGTTCGCGGCCTTCCCGCATTGGTACGCCACCCTGTTCAGCGGCTTCTACCTGGCGCTGTTCCTGCTGCTGCTGGCCCTCATCGTGCGCGGGGTCGCGTTTGAATTCCGCAGCCAACTGCCGAACTCGCGCTGGCGGCGCGTGTGGGATGCCTGCCTGGTGGTGGGCGGCTTTGTGCCGGCGCTGCTGCTGGGCGTGGCCTTTGCCAACCTGGTGCGCGGCGTGCCGATTGACCAGAATATGGCGTATGTGGGCGGGTTCTTCAATCTGCTCAACCCGTATGCGCTGGTGGGCGGTGTGGTGGCGGTGCTGGTGTTCGTCCTGCACGGCGCCATCTTCCTGAGCCTGAAGACGACCGGCGGCTTGCGGACCCAAGCCGAGGCCCTGGCCAACCGCCTGTGGCTGCCCGCCGTCCTGGGCCTGGCCGCCTTTGCGGTCTACACCTATTGGGAGACCGACATACTGACCAAGATCGGCGTCAACCCCGGCGTGGTGCCGCTGCTGGCGCCGGCTGCCCTGCTGCTGGCCGGGTTCTTCCTGCGGCGCAAGCGGGAAGGCTGGGCGTTTGGGATGACGGTGGTGACCATCGCCGCGACGATGGCGACGTTCTTCCTGATCCTCTTCCCGCGCGTGATGGTCTCCAGCCTCAACCCGGAGTGGAGCCTGACGATCTACAACGCGGCGGCCTCACCCTACACCCTGCGGGTGATGACCATCGTCGCGCTGATCTTCGTCCCGGTGGTGCTGATCTACCAGGGTTGGACCTACTGGGTGTTCCGGCAGCGCATCCAGGCGCGGCCTGAGACCCTGATCTACTAGCCGGCGCTGCCGGCCGCGCCGGAGCGGGGTGCCCGCGCCCCCCCCGCCCCGCTCCGGCTGCTCCTCTTCGGCCTCATGCTCAACCGCGCCCTGCTGCGCCGCGCTCGATCCGGTTGGCTGGGGCTCTCGCTCACCATTGGACTGTGCCTGGCGGGCGGTCTGCTGACCGTCGCCCAGGCGTGGGCCCTCAGCCAAATCATCGCGGGGGCTTTTTTATTGGCGCAGGGGCTGGACGCCCTGACGCCGAAGCTGGCCGTCCTGCTGGGCGTCATGGCGCTGCGCGCGGTGACGGCGGCGGGCAGCGAGGTGGCCGCCAGCCATCTGGCCATCCTGGTGAAGGGTGAACTGCGGCGGGCGCTGCTCCAGCGGCTGTTGAGGCTGGGCCCGGCCTACGCGCAGGGCGAGCGCACGGGCGAGCTGACGGCCACGGCCACCGAGAGCATCGAGGCGCTCGAGCCGTACTTCGCGCAGTATCTGCCGCAACTCGCCAGCGCGGCCCTGGTGCCGGTGACGATCTTGGTGTTCGTCACGCCGCTCGATTGGGTCTCGGCGCTGGTGCTGGCGCTGACCGCGCCGCTGATTCCGTTCTTCATGGTCCTGATCGGCAAGGCGGTGGAGGCGCTCACCCGGCGGCAGCACACGCTGCTGGGGCGGCTGAGCGCGCACTTCCTGGACGTGATCCAGGGGCTGACGACGCTCAAGCTGCTGGGGCAGAGCGGCGCGCAGGCCCGCGCCATCGGCCGCGTCAGCGACCAGTACCGCGCGGCGACCCTGGACGTGCTGCGGGTGGCCTTTCTCTCGGCCCTGGTGCTCGAGATTGTGGCGACCATCAGCACCGCCATCATCGCGGTGGCGGTGGCGCTGCGGCTGCTGGCGGGCACGCTGAGTTTTCAGCCGGCGTTGTGCCTGCTCATCCTGGCGCCCGAGTTCTACCTGCCGCTGCGGATGTTGGGCCAGCGCTATCACGCGGCAGTTGCGGGCGCCACGGCGGCGGCGCGCATTTTCGAGATACTGGACCAGCCGGCGAGGTCGGATCAGATTCCTCGGCCAAAGGCGGGCCTCGGAATGACACACACGGGCCGGCCTGGAATGACACAGACTGGGCGGCCAGGAATGACACACACGGGTCGGCCTGGAATGACACAGACGGGGCGGCTCGGTATGACGCCAACCGACCGGCTTGGAATGACACAGACCGGGCAACCTGGAATGACACCGGCCGAGCGGTCCGCGCTCGCAGACGTGCTCGATGAGCATGGGTCCGTGGAACTCGACGGCCCCATCCACTTTCGCGAAGTGCACTATGCCTACCCCGGCGGGCGGGCGGCCCTGCGCGGCGTGAGCTTTGACATCCATCCCGGCCAGATGGTGGCGCTGGTGGGGCCAAGCGGGGCCGGCAAGAGCACCATTGCCAATCTTCTGCTGCGCTTTGCCGCGCCCGATCAGGGCGAGATCAGTGTTGGGTTGCAGTCGCTGGGCGCGCTGGCGCTGGCCGATTGGCGAAGCCGCGTGGGCTGGGTGCCGCAGACGCCCCACCTCTTTCACGACAGCCTTGCGGCTAACCTGCGGCTGGCGCGGCCCGACGCTGCCGAGGCCGATCTGCGGCGGGCAGCCGAGCATGCGCACCTGCACGACTTCATCGCCGGGCTGCCGGAAGGCTACGCGACCATGATCGGCGAGCGCGGCGCGCGGCTGAGCGGCGGCGAGGCGCAGCGGCTGGCGCTAGCCCGTGCGTTTCTGAAGGACGCGCCCTTGCTGGTGATGGATGAGCCGGCGTCAAGCGTGGACCCAGAACTGGAGGCCCAACTCCAGGCGGCGACGGAGGCGCTGATGCGCGGGCGGACGGTGCTGCTGATCGCGCACCGGCTGGCCACCGTCGCGCGGGCGGACCTGATCATCGTGCTGGCGGAGGGCCGGGTGGCGGAGGCCGGCCGGCACGCGGCGTTGCTGGAACTGGGCGGGCTGTATCGCCGGTTGGTTGAGAGCGCGCTGGAGGCCGGATGACAACCACGCTCGGCAGGCTGCTGCGGCTGGCAGCGCCCTTCGCCGGGTGGATGACCCTGGCGGCGGGCTTGGGCGCGGCCACGGTGTTGAGCAGCGTGGGGCTGCTGGCGACCTCGGCCTACCTGATCTCGGCGGCGGCGCTACGCCCATCCATCGCCGAGTTGAGCGTCGCCATCGTGGGCGTGCGCTTCTTTGGGCTGGCGCGCGGCGTGTTTCGCTACCTGGAGCGCTACGTCTCGCACAGCGTGAACTTCCGCCTGCTGGCCCGGCTGAGGGTGTGGTTCTACACCGCGATTGAGCCGCTGACGCCGGCTCAACTGCTGGGTCACCAGAGCGGCGACCTGCTGGCCCGCGCCGTCAGCGACGTGGAGACCTTGCAGGACTTCTTTGTGCGCGTCGCCGCGCCGCCGGCCGTGGCGGCGCTGATCGCCCTCGTGCTGGCGGCTGGGCTGTGGATCGTCCATCCGGTCCTGACGCTCCTGTTCCTGGTCTTCGCCGCGCTGGCAGGGCTGGCGCTGCCGGTGCTGCTGCGGCGGCTGGCGCACGCGCCCGCCCAGCGCATGGTGGCGGCGCGCGCCGAACTGCACGCCCAGTTGGTGGATGACCTCAACGGCCTGGCGGACCTGGCCGCGAACGGGCAGGAAGAGCGGGCGCTGGCGAGGATGGAGCAGGCGACGGCGGACTACGCCCGCCAGCAGAGGCGGCTGGCCTGGATTAACGGACTGCAAAGCGGGCTGAGCGGCCTGCTGGCGAATGGCGCGATGTGGGCGATCCTGGCGGCGGGCGTGGCGCTGACCGCTGCCGGCCAACTCGATGGCGTGTACCTGGCGGCGCTGGCCCTGGCGACCTCGGCCAGCTTCGAGGCAATCCTGCCGCTGCCGTTGGCGGCGCAGTCGCTGGAGACGGCGCTGGCGGCGGCCCGGCGGCTGTTCGCGGCGGCGGACACGCCGCCCGCCGTGAGCGACCCGCCGCGCCCGGCGCCGGCACCGGCCACCGGCGCACTGGAAGTGCGCGGCCTGAGCCTGGCCTATGCGCCGTCCGGGCCGCTGAGTGTGCGTGAGGTGAGCTTCGACCTGCCGCCCGGCAAGCACCTGGCGGTGGTGGGGCCCAGCGGGGCGGGCAAGTCCACACTGCTGAGTGCACTGGTGCGCTTGTGCGACCCCGCCGCCGGGCAGGTGCGGCTCGATGGACTGGACTTGCGCGCGTATGCGCAGGCCGATGTCCGGCGCAGCATGACGCTGGTGGGGCAGACCCCCCATCTGTTCAATGCATCCATTGAGGACAATCTGCGCCTCGGCCGGCCCCAAGCCACCGAGGCCGAGGTGACGCGGGCAGCCGAACAGGCGCAACTCCAGGACTTCATCGCGAGCCTGCCGGAGGGCGGCGCAACCTGGATCGGCGAGCGCGGCGTGCGGCTAAGCGCGGGCCAACGGCAGCGGCTGGCACTGGCCCGCGCTCTGCTGCGGGATACGCCGGTGCTGATCCTGGACGAACCGACTGCCCACCTCGACACTGCCACCGAGCGGGCGCTGCTGCGGGCACTGCTGGAGGCGCGCCGCGGGCGCGCGCTGATTCTGGCGACGCACCGATTGGTGGGGCTGGAGGCGATGGACGAAATCCTAGTGCTCGACCGGGGCCAGATCGTCCAACGCGGACGGCACGCTGAGCTAGCGGCTGCGCCTGGGCTGTACCGGCGCTTGTGGGAACTCCAGAACCGCGCCGCGCTGCCGCGGCGGTGAGGCCGGCTCGGGCTGGTAGGCCTGTTCCCACAGGCGCAGGTAGGCGCCGGCCTCCTGGCGCCAGCGGTCGTCGCTCCAGCCCAATTCCGGTTGGAGCGCTTCGCGAATACGGGGCAGGCAATCGCGGCCGCCCTCCGGAAGCAGCAGCCCCAGGCGCGTGCGCCGCAGCAGGAGGTCATCCAGGCGGCATACAGCCTCGGCGCGCGCCGCCCAGCGCAGTTCGGCCCATAGCACCGGCGTGGGCCCAATGGGCTTCAGTTCGTCGGGCCGCGCCTCATTGAGCAGGGTCCAGGTGTCGCGGCCCAGGCGGCCCGCCAGCCGACCGAGTTGGGCCGGGTCCAGGCGCGGGTCAAAGGTCTCATCGGGCGGTGGGGCCACAAACAGAGGCTGGCGCGGGTCCACGCGCGGGTGGCCGGGCAGGCGGGCGCGCACGGCCCGCAGCGCCTGGTGCGCCATGAGGCGGAAGGTGGTCAGCTTGCCGCCGGCGACCGTGAGCAGTCCGTGCTCGTCCCACAAAACGTGCTCGCGTGATTCGCGGCTGGGGTCGGCCTGGCCGGTATCCACCACCGGGCGCACGCCCGCGAAAGTGGCCTGAACATCGGCCTGGCTGAGGCCCAGCGTGGGGAAGGCGTGCGCCGCGGCCTCCAGCAGGTAATCCTGTTCGGCGCGGCTGATGCGCGGCTCGCTGGTCAGGCCGGGGGTGTGATCCACATCGGTGGTGCCCAACAAGACGAGGCCCTCCCAGGGCACGGCGAAGACGGGCCGGCCATCGGCGGGATGAAGGAAGCTGACGGCGCATTGGAGCGGCAGGCGGGCCGCGGGGAACAGCAGGTGGCTGCCGCGCAGCGGGCGCAGGCGCGGGGCGCCGGCCACCAGGCGGCGCACCTCATCGGCCCAGGCGCCGGTGGCGTTGATGACGACCGGGGCCAGCGCCTCCACCGTGCGGCCGCGGGCCTCGGGGGCCTCGTCGCGCAAGCCCACGCCGCAGACCGTGCCATCGCGCCGCCGCAGGAGGCGTTCCACACGGGCATAGTTCAGCGCCGCGCCGCCAGCATGGACGGCATCGCTAATGAGCCGCAGCACCAGCCGCGCATCGTCCGTCTCGGCGTCAAAGTAACAGAAGCCGCCGCGCAGATCGGCGCCTGCGAGGGGTGGGCAGTGCGCCCGCAATGCGCCGGGGGCGAGGTAGCGATGGTTCCAGCGTTGGGCCAGCAGATCGTAAAGGGCGAGGCCGGCGGCATACACCCAGGCTGGCGTCCGGTCGCCCGCGAGGCAGGCCAGGATGAAGTCGAGCGGGTTGACGAGGCCCCTGGCTTCGCGCAGCAGACGCTCGCGCTCGCGCAAGGCCTCCAGGGTCAGCCGGAATTGGGCCTGGCGCAAGTAGCGCAGCCCGCCGTGGACAAGCTTGGACGAACGGCTGGAGGCGCCGTGGGCAAAGTCGCGGGCCTCCACCAGCAGGACGCGCAGCCCAGCCTGGGCGGCCTCGCGCAGCACGCCCGCGCCGGTGATGCCGCCGCCGATGACCAGCAGGTCCCAGGGCTGCTCGCACTGGGACCACAGTTGGTCACGCCAGCCAGGTGTCCACATGCGGTTCCTCGCGATGGAGGCCCTCGCCGCCCATCTCCGGCAGCAGCTTGCCGGGGTTGAGCAAACCGTCCGGGTCCAGGGCGCGGGTGGCCGCAGCGAGCACGTCCAGCCCCAGCGGCCCCTTCTCGTGGATCAGGTAGGGCGCATGGTCCGCGCCGACGCCGTGCTGGTGGCTGATGGTGCCGCCCTGGGCCACGATAACTTCGCTGAGGGCGGTCTTGAGGGCGCGCCAGCGGTCGAGGGTCTCGTCGGGGTCGGCCGCCCGCCGGTAGAGGTAGGTGAGGTAAAGGCTGGCGCCGTCCGGATAGACGTGCGAGAGGTGGGCGAAAGCCAGCACACGCTCGTCCCAGGCGAACAGCCCGCCGCGGGCCGCCGCCAGCATGCGCTGGGCGGTGGCCGGCACGCGCGACCAGGGCAAGGCGGTCTCCACCGTGTCGAGCGCGTAACCTAGCTCCCACAGCGTGTTGCGCAGGTAGGGCGTGCGAAAGCGCGTCTTGCGCCACATCTCGCCCGCGGCGGCGCCCACCCCCCGGCCCTGGTATGCGTGCGCGATTTCCAGCACCTGCTGGCGGATGGGCGCGACCTGCCATTGGTCGCCGGTGACGCCGAAGAGCAGCAGGCAGCGCTCGGGGCCATACCCGGCCAGCCGTAGGCCGCGGTCGGCCCAGGCGATCAGCCGCTCGCGCCCGGCCAGGGCTAGGGTGGTTTCGGTCTCGGCGGCATCGCTGAGGCGCAGCATGGAAACGGGCACGCGCGCCTGCGCCAGCTGCCGCACGGCGGCGACGCCGCTATCCCAGTCATGGAAGAACAAGGCCAGGAAGGTCTCGGCTTCGGGCAGGGGGCGCACGCGCACGGTGGCCTGCGTGATGACGCCGAGCCGGCCCTCGGAGCCCAGGACGAGGTGCCGCAGGTCCGGGCCGGCCGCGCTGGCCGGGTGCGCGGGCAATTCCAGGGAGCCGCGGGGCGTCTCCAGCCAGCCGCCCGCGAACAGGGCCTCGATGCGGCCATAGTGGCAGGACTGCTGGCCGCTGGAGCGGGTGGCGATCCACCCGCCGAGGGTCGAGTACTCGAACGACTGCGGGTAGTGGCCGAGGGTGTAGCCCTGGGCGCGCAGTTGGGATTCCAGGTCGGGACCGCGGACGCCGGCCTCAAAGCTGGCCAGGCGGCTGGCATCATCTACGCCGGTCAGGCGCCGCAGGTAGGAGAGGTCCAGGGTGAGGACAGGCGCGTCGCTCACCGGGGGGTTGATGTGCCCAACCACGCTGGTGCCGCCGCCATAGGGAATGACGTGCGCGCCCACCTGCCGGGCCAGGCTGAGCACGGCCCGCACCTGCCCGCTGGAGGCTGGATAGGCCACGCCATCGGGGAATACGCCCAGCCGGCCCGAGCGCAAGGCGATCCAATCGGGCAGGCTTTGGCCGCGGGCGTGCAGCAGCCTTTCGGCCGGGGCGGTGGTGACGAGGCTGTGCACGGGCAGCCGGGCGGCCGGGATGGCGGCCAGCACGGCCGCGCGCTCGGCGTCGGCCAGAGCCAGGCCTTCGCCCACCTGGGCGGCCAGGTGCTGCCGGGCCGCCTCGGTGAGCGGATAGTCAACGGTGTCTTCTCCCCAACCATTCCAACGGCGCATAGGGGTGCCTCCTGACTGCAGGACCGCGGCGTTCTGGCGCGGCGGTGACGGTTACCAGGCCGGGTCAAGCGTGGGCGTGCGCTCGAACTCGCGGGCTTCGGTGCTGGTGATGCGATAGACCGCATCGTGGACGCGCACGCGGTCGGCTACCTTGACGGCCACATCCTGGCCGGGCTCGGCCTCGCTGATGGGCTGGTGGTTGACCTGAAGCGAGATGACCGGCTGCACGAAGTCGGTGGTGTGGCCGGCAACGTGCAGCCATTCGCCCAGGTGGAGGGGCGCGATGAGGGCCAGCACGGCAACGTGCAGGTGCTCGTAGTAGTGGGTGACGTGGCCGACGAGTTCGTGTGACATGGTTGATCCTCCCAGTGGTTGAGGCTAGCTCGGGCGCATCCCGGTCAGCGGAGGGGGAAACGGATCCAGGTGCGGATTTCCTGGGGCGGTGTCTCCGGCTCGCTGCAATAGGCCTCGTAGGCGACGCCTACCGGCGTGTAGCCATGTTCGTTGATCCAGCGCGTGAGCGCGTCGTACGCCGGCCCGCACTGATCGTATGGGCCGATATGCAGAACGCTGGCCCACCGGCCAGCCGGCAGTTCGCCAGGCTGAATGGTGTCTTTCCCTGGCAGCGGCCGGGCCACGGGGAACCCGATCTCGACGTCCAGGTTTTGCATATCCATGTTGTGGTAGGCGGCAAAGGGCATCCCCGCCGGCTGTTCTCCCAACTCGCCCAGATAGCGCATGAGGGCTTCGTAGGCTTCCCCGAACAGCCGCGGCAAGTCGGCCGCCGGGGCGCGGGTGCGGATGACGAGGGCCGGCTGGGCCGGCTGGTCCGTGACTTCAATCTGATAGGTCATGTGAAACCTCCTTGGCGGCGTCAGGCATCAGCCGCATGGCGGCGGCGATGTCCTCGGCGATCATGCGGCGCTTGCTCTTTTCGATGAAGAAGGCGGGTCCGGCCTGAAGATAGGAGGGAAAAACGCGCCTCCCGCGAAAATAGAAGGATTGACCGCGCAGCTTGTAGGTGGCCTGAGCCGGGATCACCCGCGGCTCCCCGGCGCGGCGGGCGATGGCGTTCATGGCCCGGATGGCAACATCGCCCATCAGCATCAGCACGCGCAGGTTCGGAAACAGGCCCAGTTCGATCTCCAGCAGCCGCGAGCACGCCTCGATGGTATGGGGTTGGAGGCCGGCATTGGCCTTGCCGCACTTGACGGCCGTGGTCAGGTAGATTCCGAGGCCGGCCAGCTCGCGGGCGGAGGACACCGCCACCCCGGCGTCGTTGAACGCCTGCACTGTGGTCTGCTCGAAGAGGGGGCTGCCGCGCGCGTAGAAGTTGTCAGCCGGGTCGGGCGCCGCGGCTTCGGCCACCATGACCATCCAGATGACGGCCGGCCGCACGTCGAGGCTGGGGATGCTATAGGCTGCCGGCCGGACATCGGTGCAGGGGAACTGCTCACAGTCGACACTGGTGTTCACGCGCATGGGCAGCCCTCCTGATCTACGTGGATTAGGCGTCTTACCCGACCGCCTGCCTGATCAACACCTCGACCGGCTGCAGCGCAGCCAGCACAATCAGAACATCAAAGGCCGCGCCGACCTTCGCCCCCGGCGGCACGGCCCGCCACCAGGTGAGGATGACCGCCAACGAGAGGGAGGCCGCGATGAGCGCCAGCGCGGCCCACCAATCTTGCCCGGCCAGCAAGCCCCAACCGGCGCCAACCAGGCCGAACGCGGCGGCCAGCCAAGCCACACTGGAAGCCTGGCCGGAGGCGCTGTGCAGTGTGCCGCCGTGCGTCAGGGCCCAGGGCTGGTCGGCGAATCCCAGGCTGCGAGGGGAGAAAGGAGCCGCCGCGCCCGATAGATGCGCCAGGCCATGAACCATCAGGGGCGCCGCCAGGAGCACCCGCCACAAACCGGCATCCGATGCGCTGGATGACGCCGAGGCCGGCTGGCGCAGGCGGGAGATTGAACCAGGCAGGGCCAGCAGGAGCACAACGACCAACAGAAGCGCCGCCCCGCGCAGGACAGTGAACCAGCGTGACGCGTGCATGGCAATGGCCTCCTTTCGCCGAGGGCCCTGCTTATTAGTCTAAGACGCACTATGGGGACGGACAGGTGCCAATTGTCCCGCGCGCGGCCCGTTGAAAATCATGGACGTTGTCGGCCGATATTTGCGGGATTTCAGGCGGGTGGGCCGATGACAGACGACACTGGCGGGGCCGGGCTGGCGGGCGCAGACTGAGATTGGGAGGCGGTCGATGAATAGCAAGCAACTGGCCGACTCAATTACCCTAGGGCGGGCCGCGGGCGCGCTGGGCCTCGCGGGGTGGGGCATGGTCCACGGCGCGAAGTCGCTGCCCGTGGCCGCGGCCTTCATGGTCGCCAATTGGACCGGCGACATCCTGGACGGCGCGCTGGCCCGGCGCAGCCCGCGCGCACGGCGCACGTGGATCGGCGATCACGACCTGGAAGTGGATATGTGGGTGGCCGGCTGCCTGCTGGCCTACCTGGCCGCGACCGACCTGGTGGATGGGCGGCTGGCGGCGGGCTACGTCGCGGCGTGGGTCGTTGTGCTGGGGGCGAGCGGCTGGCCGCGCGCCCTGGGCATGCTGTGCCAGGCGCCGATCTATGGCGGCTTAGTCGTGATCACCATTGACCGGGCGCCGCTGGCGGCGGCTGGGATGGGGCTGTGGGTGTTAGCCGCCATCCTGCTGACGTGGCCGCGCTTTCCGCGCACCGTGGTGCCGGAGTTCCTGGCGGGTATGCGGGCCGTGCGAGTGCGGCTGACGAACCCGCGCCGCAAAGTGTGATACAGTTGCTCCAGTGCCGCCCGCTGGAGCCAGTTTGCCCCCGCTGCAACCCCAACCTGAACGCCCGCTGAGCGTGCTGAGCGCCAACCTGTGGCACGATTGGCCGCGCCAGCGGCGCTGGCCGGCCCGGCTGGAGGCCCTGGCCCAACTGGTGGAGGCCGAACAGGCCGAGGTGGTGCTGCTGCAAGAGGTGGCGCGCACCCGGACCATGCGGGCCGACGAGTGGCTAGCGGGCCGGCTGAACATGCACTGCCTGTATGCGCGGGCCAATGGGCATCGCGCGGTGGAGTTCGAGGAGGGCGTGGCGGTGCTGAGCCGCTTTCCGCTGGGCCAGGGCCAGGTGCGCCAGTTCCGGGCGCGGCTGAACCCATGGGTGCGGCGGGTGGCGCTGGGCGCGATGGTGGCGACACCCAACGGGCCGGTGGCAGCGGTGTCGGTCCATCTCAGCCTGATGCCGGGCCGCAACGCCCGGCAACTGGCGGCGCTGCCGGGCTGGGTGAGCGGGCTGGCCGGCGCGCATCCGGCCGTCATCGGCGGCGACTTCAATGCGCCCGAGCACCGGACGGGCATCCGGGGTGCGCGCCGGCACTGGCTGGACACGTTCCGTCACCTGCACCCGCACGCGGACGGCGCGACGCACACACTGCGCTGGCCGGGCGGGCGCACCCTGCGGCGGCAGCGCCTGGATTATATCTTTTGGCAGGCGGGCCAGCACCCCTGGCAGGTGCTGGAGGCGCGCCACCTCGAAGCGCCTGCGGCCCCGCACTCCGACCACCTGGCGGTGATGGCCCGGCTGGCGCCCCTCGCGCCAGCCCCAGCCGCGCATTAGTCCCCGGAAGAACCCTCAACAAATCGCGATGGGGCGGCACGCCGCCAGGAGACATTGCGCCGCAAGCGGGCCGGGAATGACCACTTTTCACGCGGGGCTGGGTTGGCCTATTGCGCCAACTGGCACGCCTCGCGCATGACGCCTATCACTTATCCGCGGCCGGCCGACGTGACAGAATCAGATCATCGGCCTATCTTCACGCCGCAAAGGAGGCGCGCCATGACACCCTGTCTCGATCGCATCCAGGCCTTCCTCTCCGCCCAGGGGGTACATGCTGAACTGGAGCCTCACCCGCAGACGTATACTGCGCCGGCCCTGGCCACGGTGCTGCACGAAAAGGGCAAGTACGTGGCCAAGGTCTTTATCGCCTGGGCGGACGGCGACCTGGCGATGTTTGTGCTGCCCGCCTACGAGCGCGTGGATTTGAGCCGGGCCAAAGAACTTCTGGGCTGCGCGCTGCTCCGGCGGGCGACCGAGGACGAGTTCAGCCACGTCTTTCCCGACTGCGAGGTGGGGGCCATGCCGCCCTTCGGCCACCTGTACAACGTGCCGGTCTACCTGGACGAAGTGCTGGCGCGCCGACCGCACCTGGTGTTTGCCGCGGGCTCGCACCACGAGGCGCTGCGGATGGCGACCAGCGACTACGTGCGGGTGGCCCAGCCGGTGGTGGCGGACTTTGTGGTCCACGGCCCAGAGCCGGCAGAGGCGACACCGGCGAACGTGCCGTTTGCGTAAGGCGCAGGCCGCGCAGCTGGCTCTGATCGCGGCGAGGCGGGGCCTAGCCGGCAGAGGGCGCGGGGTCGGCGGAGAGCAGGACGGTGTTGCCGTCCGGATCGCGGAGCATGGCAAAGAGCATGCCGAAGCCGTTGTTGTACGGCGCGCGATAACCCTCGTAGCCGAGGTTGACCATCTCTGCGAACTTGGCTTCGAGCGCGGCCTGCTCCTTCAGGTAGAACTCCAGTAAGTGCGGATAGCGGCCGGGCAGGGCCGGGGCGGGGGCGGCCTGCGGGTCGAAGCCGGGGTCCCAGCGCTCGGGGTGGGCGTCGAAGAACAGGGTCAGGCCGCCGGCCATTTTGACCTGGACGTGTGAGCGCGTGTCGCTGCCGTCCGGGACCGCCACGCCGAGGCGCCGGTAGAAGGCCAGGGCCGTGGGCATGTCGCGCACGATCAACCCCACCATGTAGAGTTCGAGGCCCATGCCACCTCCTTGATCGGCGCCGCGCACCAGGCTGATGCGCGGCGCCGCTTCTGACGTCCGACTTCCGACTTCTAACTTCTAACTTCCAACTTCTATTCCCTACATCGCCGGCACCTGGGGCAAATGCGTCATGGCTTCGGCGATGGCCTCGGCGGGATACTCGTAGTCCTGGAGTTCGCCGCGGTGGTAGGCGTCGTAGGCCGTCAGGTCGAAGTGGCCGTGGCCGGAGAGATTGAAGGCGATGACCTTCTTCTCGCCGGTCTCTTTGCACTTGATTGCTTCGTCCATGGCGACGCGCACGGCGTGGGCGCTCTCCGGCGCGGGGATGATGCCCTCGGCCTTGGAGAACTCCACCGCCGCCGCGAAGGTGGCGAGCTGGGGCACGGCGCGGGCTTCGATGTCGCCGTGGTCTACCAGGGCGCTGACGCTGGGCGACATGCCGTGATAGCGCAGGCCGCCGGCATGGATGCCGGGTGGGATGAAGGTGTGGCCGAGGGTGTGCATCTTGACGACGGGGGCGGTGGCGGCGGTGTCGCCGTAGTCGAAGGTGTAGGTGCCGCGGGTGAGGCTGGGGCAGGAGGCAGGCTCTACCGCGATGATCTTGGCGTTCTTGCCGTTGGTGAGGTTCTGGTGCAGGAAGGGGTAGGCGAAGCCGGCGAAATTGGAGCCGCCGCCCGCGCAGCCGATGACGAAGTCGGGATATTCGCCCGCTAGCTCCATCTGCTCCAGGGCTTCGAGGCCGATGACGGACTGGTGCATGAGGACGTGGCCGAGCACCGAGCCGAGGGAATACTTCTTGGCCCCGCCGGAGGTGGCGGCGACTTCAACGGCCTCCGAAATCGCCAGGCCGAGGGAGCCGGGGTTGTTGGGGTCGCGCTCGAGGGCGGCGCGGCCGGCGTGGGTGCGGTCGGACGGGCTGGCGTAGACGCTCGCGCCGAAATTCTCCATGATGATGCGGCGATAGGGCTTCTGGTGGTAGGAGACCTTGACCATGTAGACTTCGAGGTCGAGGCCGAAGAAGTTGCAGGCCATGGCGAGGGCGCTGCCCCACTGGCCGGCGCCGGTCTCGGTGGTGAGGGCCTTGGTGCCGGATTCTTTGTTGAAGAAGGCTTGCGGGACGGCGGTGTTGGGCTTGTGGGAGCCGACGGGGGAGACGCCTTCGTACTTGTAGTAGATGTGGGCGGGGGTGTCGAGGGCCTTTTCCAGCCGGACGGCGCGGTACATGGGCGTGGGCCGCCAGAGCTTGTAGATGTCGCGCACGGGCTCGGGGATCTCGATCCAGCGGTCGGGGCTGACTTCCTGCATGATGAGGGGCATGGGGAAGAGGACGCTGAGGAAGTCCGGGGTGACGGGCTCCAGGGTGCCGGGGTGCAGGACCGGCTGCGGGGGCACGGGCATATCGGCGCTGATGTTGTACCAGGCCGTGGGGAGTTTGCTTTCGTCGAGCAGGAATTTGTGTTGGGGGCTCATGGGGTGTCTCCTGGGAGGGTGTGAGGCGGGGGAATGTAGGCCCGAACGGGGGAAGAGTCAATTGGGGTTGAGTAGGCGGGTACGTGTGTAAGTGTGAACGTGGGCGGGTGAGCGCGTGCGAGGACGGGCGGCGGATTTTGACGCTTCGCGGGATCAAGCGGATTGGGCGTGGGAAACACGGACATTTGACGACGCAAGCGGCTTTACGTCCGGGTCTCAGTGAACCGACCGGAGCCGCACACTGCGTGGGCATGAGGCAGGCACAAATTCTGGTAGGCGTCTGCCGACAGCCTCGCGCGGCCCGTTGGGATAGCAACAGCCTGCTGGCACCCAACGCCAGCATCAACGTCTTACGGAGAGCGCAGAGCAGCTAAACCCGTTGCATGGCGTGTTGAGTTCGCTGGATGGTCTGTGAGAAGGAGAACATCCGGTTAGTGGCCTGAATCTGGTCGAGGTTGGACAGAGCCGTCTGCCGGGCTTCGGCTGGAATAGCCACACTGATCACAGACGTTCCAAATGGAAATGACCTGCGTCTGCGATAACATGACCCAGCTGGGACCGCGCGCGTCGACAGTACGCTGCCTGTCTTCTTCTTTCTTTACACGCTTCATCGTTGCGCCACAGCTTGGACAATTCTCTCTCACCGGCACTTATCTCTCCCGAACGAACAAGCCACGCAGAACTGATTGTACTCCGAGAATTGTAATGTCGAGCATGCGAACGATGGCGGCTCAAAGGCCACCACCCTGGCGCGCCGATCAAAACCAAGATTCCTCGGCAAATAACGCCTCGGAATGACGGTTTTGTCAGGCGCGGGAAGCTGGTGCCAGGGCGACTACGGGGCGGTGGTGTACGCGGTGCGGGGGCCGGCGGTGAAGCGGCCATCGCCGTCGTTGCGATATAGGCGGTAGGCGGCGGCGCCGGCCACGAAGATGTCGGGGGAGCCGTCGCCGGTGAGGTCGCCAAGGGCCACGGCTTCGTCGGCGCTGAAGCGCACCCGCTGGGGGCTGAGGGTGAATTGCCCGCTGCCGTCGTTGAGCCAGGCGCGGCCAACTTCTTCGGCGGCTGCGAACAGGTCCAGGTCACCGTCGCGGTCGAGGTCGGCCAGGAACACAAATTCGGTGGCGCCGTCTTGGAGGCGCTGGCCGCTGTCGGTGAAGAATCCGTGACCGTCGTTGAGCCAGATTTCGTCGGGGCCGGTGTTGCCCACGGCGGCGTCGAGGAAGCCATCGCCGTTCAGGTCGCCCAGGGCCACGGCCAGGCTCTCGGCCTGGCCTAGCTGCTGGCCGCTGTCGGCGAAAGCGCCAGCTCCATCGTTGAACCAGACGGTGTTGGGGGCGTTGGGGCCGCGTTCCCAGTCCTCGGCCAGGGCCTGCCCGTTGGCGAGGAAGACATCGAGGCTGCCGTCGCCGTTGAGGTCGGCCAGGGCGGCAGCGCGGCTGGGGGCGGCGCCAACACGCTGCCCGACTTTGAGCTTGCCCTCCGGGGTTTGCAGCCACACCTGGCTGTATGACGGCTGATAGCTATCAAGGGGAGGGACGCTGGAATCGGAGGGGCGGCCGCAGCAGCCGGCCGCGAAGACATCCAGGCGGCCATCGCCGTTGAGGTCGCCCAGCGCCGGCACCAGCCGCATGACGCCGCGCGGGCCGGGGTCGGCGCCGGGTAAGAAGTCGTCTTTCAGGAAGCGGTTGTATTGGGGGCGGCCGCCGTTGTTGAGGAAGCGGACGATGGAACCCGCGGTGATGTCCATCAGCGCATCGGCGCGGCCATCGCCGTTCACGTCGCCCAGGACCACGCTGAAGCCCGGCCAGGTGCCAATGTCCTGGGCGCCGTCGGCAAAGCCGCCCGCGCTATCGTTGTAGAGCGCATAGGTGGGGAAGGGCATGTTGCCGCGGCCGGCGGCGAGGAAGGCATCCAGGTGGCCGTCGCCGTTCAGGTCGGCCAGTGCCACCTGGTTGACGCGGGGGGTGTTTTCGAGGCGCTCCCAGGCGGCTTGCCAGGCCGCCGACAGCAGGGGCACGGCCAGCACGCCAAGGACGAGCAGGGCGAGAAGGAGGTGGACGCAGCCGAAGCGCCTGCGGGCGCCGGCCCACAGGCGCGGCCCGCTGCTGGTCTGGGCCAGGCGCGCGGGCTGGGACTGAAGGGCGAGGAGGCGTTCGCGCAAACCCTGGCCGAGGAGACCCGCCAACTCGCTACCGCCAACTTGCAGCAGGCTTAGCCGGCCCTGAGCCGCCGTTTCCGCGAGGTGGTCGCTGAAGACTGCCACCATCTCATCGCCGAATTCCTGCCGGAAGGGGCCGGGGTAGAGGCGCAGCAGGAGGCGATAGAGACGAGTGAGGGCGGCGAAGGATCGCGCCTGGTTCGGCTGCGCCGGGCGGGAGGCGCTGGGCATCATTCGGGCTGGACCCCGTAATAGCCTGGGTAGCGCTGCTGGATGAGGGCGATCTCGGCCGCGCACAGTTCAGCACGCGCCGGGCCAGTGCCCTGCGCGCTGACGGGCAATCCCACCAGGCGCGGGTCGCTCCAGTGGGCGCGGTAGACGTAGCCGAGCTGGTAGTAATCGTCCCCGGCTTGATAGCACCAGTCTTGCCCGTGGATGATCACCGGACCGGGGAGGAAGAGCGCGGGCCAGGGGGTCAACTCGCGCAGGGTGGCGGGATAGCGGCCTTCGCGGGCGTGATAGGCGGTGATGGCCTGCGTGACCCGTGCGGCGCGCTGTTCGGTCAACTGGCGGGTGTCCACGCGCAGGGCGAGGAGGTAGACGCCGACCAGCAGGGCCGGGCCGAGCACCGAATAGGCGGCAGCCCACAGCCGGCGGCGCGGCAGGACGGCGATCACCACGCCGCCCGCGGCCAGGGCCGCCAATGCGGGCAGCACCATCCAGAAGATGAACAGGGAATCGTAGGTGGAGTCCCAGACCAGCAGCCAGTAGAGGAAGTGAATCGTCCGGGCGAGCAGGAGGGCGCACAGACCGAGGCACTGCGCGGCGGTGAAACTGCCGGCGGCAGTCCACCGGCCGGCGGCGGGCTGAGGCGGCAGCGCCCGGACCCCGGCGCAGAAGAGCAGGCCGGCGATGAGCAGGGCCAGGGGCGGCATGAGCCAGGGATGCCAGGCCAGCGCGGCGAAGGGGGGGGGCACGGCGCGGTCGCCGGTGTAGTAGCTGAGCTCGGCGGGGAGGGCCAGGGCGGCGAGGGCCAGCAGGCCGGCGATGAGCCACACGCGCGCGCCGGTGTGCTGGGAAGCCCAGGCCAGGCCGGGCACGAGTAACCAGCCGGCGGCAATGGCCCCCAGCATGGCGAACGAGGCGATCCCGCCGCGCAAGAAGAAGCCAATCGCCAGGCTGCCCAGCACCAGCACGAGCGGGAGCAGGAAGTAGATGACCAGCTTGAGGGACTTGGACATGCCTGCCTCCCGGTGGGGGGCGCGCCACGCGCGCCAGTGTTCGCGCGCCAGCAGGGCCGGCGCATGGGCCAGCTCGCGCGCGGCAAAGGCCAGCGCTACCTGGGGGCCGCGCTGGGCGGCGTCGGCCAGCGCCTGGGCGAAGACGGCCTCCATCTCGCCGGAGAAATCTGCCTGGTAGCGCGGCGGATAGGCGCGCAGGAGGCGGCGATACAGGGTGACGAGGGTTCCAGCCAGCCGGGAGCGCATCACTAGGCGGCGCAGATCGCGGCGCGCAGGGCGGCCATCAGGCCTGATCCTTGGCGATGCGCAGATGGGCGGCCTGGGTCATCTGGCGCAGGCGGGCGGTCTCGGCTTCCAGGATGCGGCGGCCCAGACGCGTGAGCCGATAGGCCTTGCGCGGGCGGCCGGACGCCTCCGGCGCGTCGTCGTCCACGCGTTCGATCCAGTCCTGATCCAGCAGGCGCTTGAGGGCGCCGTAGAGGGTGCCGGTGCTGAGCTTGACGCGGCCGGCGCTGAGGGCCTCGACGTCCTTGAGGATGGCATAGCCGTGGTTTTGCCCGGGCGCCAGGCTCAACAAGATAAAGAAGGTGGCCTCCGTGAGCGGGAGCTGAGCGTGGAGATTGTCGGCCGGCAGCATGATAGGCGTCTCCCTGAATATGGCGTCGGTTGATATGTCGCCTGACGACATATTAGCCGAAAAGGGGGGCGGGTGTCAAGGGCGGAGGGCGAGGGTGTGTGTAAGTGGAAGGTGTGTAGGTGAGGGGGCGGGGGAGGGGCGACGAGGCAGGGCGAAGCATTCGCTCAGGAGACTGGCAAGTCCGGGCGGTTGAGCGAATGCTTCGCTGCTGCGGAGGCGCGGAGGGACAGGAACGGCAGTTACTTGGCTTCGAGCTGCGAGGTGCAGTTGGGGCAGCGGGTGGCCTTGAGCGGGATGGTGCTCAGGCAGTGCGGGCACTCCTTGGTGGTGGGCGCGGCGGGCTTGGTGGTCAGCCGGTTGACCGTGCGCACCAGCAGGAAGATGACAAAGGCGATGATGAGGAAATCCACCACGGCGTTGATGAACAGGCCGTAGTTGAGGGTGGCGGCGCCGGCGGCCTGGGCGTCGGCCAGGGTGGCGTAGGTGCCGCCATCCAGGGGGATGAAGCGGTCGGCGAAGCTGATGCCGCCCAGCAGCAGGCCGACGAGGGGCATCAGGAGGTCGTTGACGAGGGAGGCAATGATCTTGCCAAACGCCCCGCCGATGATGACGGCCACTGCCAGGTCGAGCACATTGCCGCGCATGATGAACGTACGGAATTCCTTGAGCATGTTAGCCTCCTTGGGCGACTTCCTCATAAAAAGCGGTCATCCGGGGAATGACGCTATGCAGGCTGTATTGCTCGCGGATCAGCCGCGCGCCAGCCTGCCCCAGGTGGTGATAGGCGGCGGGGTCGGCCAGCACGCGCAGGGCCGCGTCCGCGAAGCCATCCACATCGAAGAAATTGCGCACCAGGCCCGTCTCGCCCGCGCGGATGAACTCGCGCACCGGGGGGGTGTCGGAGGCCAGCACGGTGCAGCCGCAGGCCAGGGCGTTGAGCAAGGACCAGCTTAGCACGAAAGGCACGGTGAGGTAAATGTGCAGGTCGCTCAGGCTGAGGAGGCGGGCCAGGTCGGCGGGCTTGACCTGGCCGAGGAAGAGCAGGCGGTTGAGGTCGTATTCATCCTGCTTGAGGACGAAGTCCTTGAACGACTTGTCGCGGATGAATTTCAGGTCGCCGCCATAGGCCACGCGGTCGGAGCCGACGATGAGGAAGACGACGCGCGGGTCGGCGGTGTAGATTTTTTTGGCGGCGCGCATGAAGATATCGAAGCCGCGCATGGACTCGAAGCCGCGTGAGACGTAGGTGACGATGCGGGTGTCGGGCCCAAACTTGTGCGGGCCAAAGGCGCGCTCGGGCGCCTGCGGCAGCGGCCGCCAAAAGTCGGTGTCGATGCCGTCGTGGAGGACGCGCAGTTTGGGGCGGTAGGCGGCGGGCATCAGGCTGGCTTGATATTCGGTGGGCGAGTAGCCGGCCCGGCAGTACTCCATGTCGAGCAGGATCATGCCGTTGCGGGTGCGCGCCCGCAAGACGTCTTCCTCCAGCACCGGCCACTCCGGGCGGAAGTCCATGTCGCTGTTGTGAGGGTGATAGAAGTATTCGAAGTAGTTGATGATGGGCGCGGCCGGGAACAGCTCGGGCAGGAAGAGGGTGGAGCCGAAGCCGGAGTGGCCGACGATCAGGTCGGGGCGGAGGCGCAGGGCGAGAGGCTTGAGGGCCTCGTACACCCCGGCGGCGTGGGCGGTGGCGTTATCGAAGGTGCGGGTGAGGTAGTGCGACTGCTGGTCGGCGCCGCCGCTGGGCTTGTACTGGATCTTCTGGATGCCGCCGGCGATGCCGGGGGGCGTCTCCGAGACGAAGGTGCAGCGGTAGCCCTTTTCCTTGATGAGATGCGCGGCGATGTGGCCAAACTGCGCGGGGAAATTCTTGTGGACAAACAGGATGTGCATTAGGGCGTGCAGGTCAGCGTGAAGCTGACCCGGTTGGACTCGAGGGCGTTGGGGGCGATGATCTTGAGCCACATCTGGCCGCCGACCGAGCCGGTGAACTGCATGTCGTAGGCCACGGCGAAGGTGCGCGGGCCGGGGCCGTCGAAGGTGGAGGTGAGGGTGTCGGGCGGGATGAAGACGAAGCCGGGGGTGTCGGCGGCCATCTCCAGCACATAGGTGACCTGCCCGGCGCCCTGCGAGGTGAACGTGCCGCTGAACACGATGGTCTGCGGGCAGGTGCCGGTGACCTCGGCGTTGTCTACTGCCAGGTTGGCGGCGGTGACGCTGATGGGGCCGGCGGCCTGGCCGGTGGGGACGGGGCTGCCGCCAATTGCCGCTACCACGTCAATCTGCACGTAGATGGGCTGGTTGGCCTCCGGGCCGATGCCGAACACCTGCCCGGACGGGTTGCGCAACATCCAGAAGCCGGTGTAGCGGCCCAACTGTGCGGGGGCGGTCAGGATGACGGACAGGTCGGCGGTTTGGCCGGGCGCGATGGTGGCCAGGAGGGGCACGGCCTCGGCGTTGCCCATCGGCTCGCCGCTGACGTGCACCAGGGCGTAGGCGGCGTTCCAGGTGGTGGTGCCGTTGTTGCGCACTTGCCAGGTCTTGGTGAACACCTGGTTGGGGGTGAAGTCCGTGCCGTCGGGCACGGTGACGTCGGCCAGGAACTCCGCGCTGTCGGTGCCGGGCTGGGCGGTGACGTCGGCAGTGGGGGGCAGCGTGGCTTCCGGCGTTCCGGTAGCATCGCCGACGACGGGGGTCTGGGAGGCGGCCTGGGTGGGCGCGGCACTCGCCGAGGGGGCGCTGGTGGCCGAAGGGGCGGGCGTGGGCGAGGCGGCCGGGAGGGCCGTCAGGGTGGGACGGTCAATGTCGGGCGTGACGGTGGCGGGCGCGGGGTTGGCCCGGCAGGCGGCCAGGGCGGCGGCCAGCGCCAGGAGAAGCACGGCGCGCTGAATACGAGTATTCACGCTGTTTATGCTAGCTTGAAACAAGGAATTGTCAACGTGGGAACAGGCGAAGCGTTTGTCAGGCGGAGCCATCTATCTCAAGGCGGAGCCAACCACTGCTTCGCCCTTACGCGGTGAAGTCCGTATAGGCCAGGGCGCGGCCCGGCGGCGCGACCACAAATTCGTCGTCCCACGGCCCCTGGGCCAGTTTTTGCACCAGGGCGGGCGAGCCGTCCACCGTCTCGAAGCGGAGCTTGAAACGGGCGGCCATCTCGCGGCCGTAAGCGTGGTAGGGGGCGAGGTCGGCGTGGCCGGTGTTGATGAAGCACAGCCGGGTGTAGTGCTGGAACATCATGTGGATGACGTCATCGGCGGTTTCCGCGCCGTACTTCGCCACCAGCCGGTCGTATTCCTTGAAGGGGGTGTCAGCTTCGTCCACCCAGCCCTTGGTGAGGTAGTAGGTGCCAGGCTCGCGGCTGATCTGCTCGTGGTAGGCGGTGCGGGAGCCGAGGAACAGGGCGATGCAGTCGTCCACGCGGGGGACGACGAGGCGGGCGGCGGGCGATTGCAGGCCGACGACCGCGAGCGAGCATAGGCCGTAACCCAGCAGGACGGTGCCGGCCTGGACGGCGTTCAGGCGCTCTTGCAGGGCAACGCGCAGGTTGGGGGGGCGGTTGTGCAGGCCGTATTCCAGGATTTCGTGGGTGGCGCCGGGAGGCAGGAAGGGCTGCATCTCCTCAAAGACGGTGGCGCAGGCGATGACGTGGCAGGAGGCGGGCGTGGGTGAGGGCATGCCTAACGTTGTACGGCAAGCGGCCGGGAGGCACAAGTGATGGATGTCATGGAGGAGGCATTTTTCTCCGCGGAGTACGCTGAGCACGCGGAGAAAGGCGGGAGAAGGGGAGGAGAAAGGCGGGAGAAGAGCATTCAACCGCGGAGGGCGCGGAGCACGCGGAGTGGGGAAAGGGGCAGATTCCTCACCCGCGCAGGGGCTGCGC
>CAZCEC010000019.1:0-86185 GCA_964497615.1 uncultured Anaerolineales bacterium
CCGGTCCCACCGACAGCCCCCCCTGCCCGAACAGGAAAAACACCGACGCCGCCGTCGCCACCTGCCCCGCCATAAACCGCCGCCCCGCCTGCGCCGCCTTCATCGTCCCCGGCGGGTGGAACGCCGCCGACCCCAGCGCCCCCAGCATCATCCACCCAATGGCCCACGCCCCCGGCGCCACCGCCACGAAGCAGAAGCACACCGCCATCCACACCACGCCGCCCGCCGTCGCCCAGCGCGCGCCGTGCCGGTCGGCCAGCCAGCCGAACAGCGGCTGCGTCAGCGACCCCAGCAGCGAGTAGCCCGTCGCAATCAGCCCGATATCGGCGTTGCTCAACCCCAGCGGCACGCTCAGCACCGCCAGCAGCACCCCCGTCTGCCCGTTGAGCACATCCACCAAGAAGTGCCCCAGCGCCACCGCCAGGAACACCGGCTGTCGTAAGAGTCTCATCCGATTAACGCCTGTCCGTAGCCGCCGGGATCACCCCGGCGCGCCGCTGCCCTCGCTGCCGTAGCCGCCCGGTCTACGCGCGCGTCCCTGCCCGCCTCCCATAGTCGCCCGGACTGCGAAGCGCCCCGCCTCCCCCTCGCCTCACCCTGTCATGCCGAGCGCGAACGTCAACAACCCCGGCCTCCCACCCCCGCCGCGCGCGAGGCATCTCAACGACCCCCCAACGCGGCCCCCCGCCGCGCCTCGAAGATCACTGTCATGCCGAGCGCGAAAGCCAACAACCCCGGCCTGCCACCCGCGTCGCGCGCGAGGCATCTCAATGAATACCCACTGAAGCCGCCCCGCCGCGCCATTGTAACCGCAACTCAATTGGCAGCGGATTTGGCAACAAATGTAACGGATGGTCATTCGCTTGCCCAAGCGGGCAGGGGGATCGCGGCTTGCGCAGATGCCCGTCAGGCCGCCCACGCCCCTCCGCTTGCGACTCCCCTTCCCTATCAGCGCTCGCAGAGCGCCGGGATGGGGGCGGGGGTTAGGTCCGGTTGCCCCACCCTACCGGAATCGTATAATGATCCCATGCCAGCGCACCAGTGGATTGAAGACCTTCTGGCGGTCCTGACCCACATCCAGCGCCTGCGCCACGAGCGCGGCCCCCTGCCCGTCGCGCACCTGCGCCCGGAAGCCACGCGCCTCGTCGCTCAACGCCGCGGCTGCACCTACAGCGCCATCGCCCACGCCTACCAGCGCACCCTCGACGGCCCCACTGCCGACTTTGATCGCGACGTCGAAGACTGGCTCGCCCGCCAGCCCGCCCCCCTCCGCGACCGCCTCCTCGCCCGCGCCCAAACCGACCCCGACCGTCAGCGCCTCGACGACTTCTTCCGCGCCCCCCTCACCCTCACCGGCTCCGACGAACAGCTCCCCATCCCTGGCCTCCCCACCCGCAAGACTGCCCTCGCCCGCCGCGCCCGGCCCCACCGCCCCACCGCCGTCGTCCTCGATAGCGACGTCGCCCGCGTCTTCCCCGACTCCGACGCCGTCAACACCGCCCTGCGCCACCTCATCCAAGTCGCCCGCAAGGCAAAGCCCCGCACATAACCGTCCAATTACGGCGGTATAATGCGATCCACGCTGATCGCACCCTGGGGGGCTGTTGAGCCTTTCCGAAGCTGACATCTGCCGCATCTCTATCACCCCGGCGCTGAAGGCCGTCGGGTGGACCGATGAGCAAATCCGTGAACAAGTGACGTTCACGGATGGGCGGATCATCCCCGCTGGCCGCAAGCACACCCGCAAGCCAGGCAAACGCGCGGACTACGTTTTGCGCTACACGCCGGATTTCCCCATCGCAGTGTTGGAAGCCAAAGACGCCGACCACAAGCCCGCCGACGGGCTGCAACAGGCGATGGATTATGCGGAACTCCTCGACGTGCGCTTTGCCTATTCGTCGAATGGCGCCGGCATCGTTGAGCACGATTACACGACCGGCCTCCAGCGTGACCTGACGGCATATCCCACGCCGGACGAACTGTGGCGGCGGCTGCGGGGTGAGCTGCAATTGACGGACGACCAAGACGCCGCCGACACGCTCTTCCCCTTCCATCGCGAAGTCGGCGGCAAGACGCCGCGTTACTACCAGGAAGTCGCCATCAACCGGGCCGTCCGGGCGGTGGTGCAGGGCAAGCAGCGCATCCTGCTGACGATGGCAACCGGCACCGGCAAAACCCTGGTCGCGTTCCAAATTGCGTGGAAGCTGTGGAAGGCCCGGCGCAAGACGCGCATCCTGTTCCTGGCCGACCGGAACGTTCTGATTGACCAGGCCAAGGACCGTACCTTTGCGCCGGTGGGCGACGCGGCGGCCAAGCTGCGGGGGCGCGCCATCAAGAGCCGTGAAGTGTACTTTGCCATTTACCAGGCCATCGCCGACCGGGAAGGGCGGCCGGGGCTGTTCCGCCAATACCCGCCGGACTTCTTTGACCTGATCATCGTGGATGAGTGCCATCGCGGCAGCGCCAACGAAGAAGGCCTGTGGCGGCAGATTTTGGAATACTTCGAGCCGGCGACCCAAATTGGCATGACGGCCACCCCCAAGGTGAGCGACAACGTTGACACCTACGCCTACTTCGGCGATGCCATTTACACCTATAGCCTGAAGGAAGGCATTGACGATGGCTTCCTGGCCCCCTACCGGGTGCTACGTGTGATCCCCTCGCCCGATGCCTTGGGCTGGCAGCCCGAACCGGGGCAGGTGGATCGCTTCGGGCGCGAAATCCCGGAGGGGATGTACGGCACAAAGGACTTTGAGCGCCTGATCTCGCTCCTGAGCCGTACGCGGGCCGTCGCCCGGCACCTGACGCGCTATCTCCGCAACAACGGCCCAATGGCCAAGACCATTGTGTTCTGCGTGGACCAGGAACACGCCCTGGACATGATGAACGCGCTCAAGGCCGAGAACGCCGACCGGGTGAAGAAGCACCCGCACTACGTGGCCCGCGTGGTGTCGGACGAAGGCAAGATCGGGCGCGGGCACCTGGACAACTTTCAGGACCCGGAGAAGGACACGCCCGTGATCCTGACCACCTCGCAGATGCTGACCACCGGCGTGGACGCGCCCACCGTCCAAAATGTGGTGCTCTTCAAGCCCGTGAATGCGATGACGGAGTTCAAGCAGATCATCGGGCGCGGCACGCGGGTGCGCGAGGAACTGGGCAAGCTGTCCTTCACTATTCTGGACTACACCGGCGCAACCCGCCTGTTTTTCGACCCAGCCTTCGACGGCGATCCGGTCTCCACCGGCAAGCAGACCATTGACGAGGACGGCGATGTGATTGGGGTGGAAGATGAAACGGGCGCGGAGCCGCCCGCCACTGAGCAGGCGCCGGTTGATTCTTCCGGCGCTGGCCCGCTGCCGGTCACAGAACCCAAGGCGACCCGCAAATACTACGTGGACAACGCCGAGGTCTGGATCATGGGCGAGCAAGCCTTTGAGATGGACCCGGACGGCCAGGTGCTGCGCACGTTCCAATACAGCGATTTCTCCCGCGACCAGGTGCGGCGGCTGATCCCCTCGGCGGCGCACTTGAAGGAAATCTGGCCGGTGGCCGAGCGCCGCGCCGAAATCATCGCCGCCTTGCACCAGCGCGGGGTGGACCTGGAGGCGCTGATCCAGGCCACCAACCAGCCCGAGGCGGACCCGCTTGACTTGTTGCTGTTTGTGGCCTTCAATGGGCCCCTGCTCACCCGCCGCGAACGCGCGCGGCAGCTCACGTCCAAACGCGCCAGTTTTTTCAACACCTATACGCCCGCCGCCCGCGGCGTGCTGACCACCATCCTGGAGAAGTATGCCGACTATGGCTTCGATCAATTGCAGCGCTGGAACGATGTGCTCAAGGTGCCGCCCCTGTCCGAGACGGGCACCGTCCTGGAAATCGCCGCCCTGTTTGGCGGACCGGCTGAAATGAAGCAGGCTGTCGAGCGAATGCAGGCCCTGTTGTACCAGCCGGAAACGCAAACCTGAGTATGCCCAAGCCCAAGACAACGCGAAAGAAGAGCCGCCCGAAGACCAGCCCCAATCAACCGGCCCTGCTGCCCGCCGATAACGGCGGCGCGACCTCCAAGGCGCGCCTCTCGTCCGTCATCAAGTCCGCCCGCGACATCATGCGCAAGGATGCCGGGCTGAACGGCGACCTGGACCGCCTGCCGCAGCTATCGTGGATTCTGTTCCTTAAGTGCTTTGACGACTTGGAACAGCGCCGCGCGGCTGAGGCCGTCATGGCCGGGCAGAAGTATCAGCCCGTCATCCCCGCCCCCTTCCGCTGGCGCGACTGGGCCGCCGACCCGGACCGGGGCAGCACCGGGCCGGACCTGCTGGACTTCGTCAACAACAACCTGCTCTCTAAGCTGCGCGGCCTCACTGGCTCCGACGAGCGCCAGGTGATCGCCGAAGTCTTTGGCGAGACTTACAACCGCATGCTCTCCGGCTACCTGCTGCGCGATGTGGTCAATCTCGTCAACCAGATCAACTTCAACTCCTCCGACGACATCTTTACCCTCGGCCACCTGTACGAATCCATGCTCAAGGAGATGCGCGACGCGGCGGGCGACTCCGGCGAGTTCTACACGCCCCGTCCCGTCGTGCGCTTTATCGTGGACCGGGTGGCGCCCAAGATTGGCGAGAAGGTGCTGGACCCGGCGGCGGGCACGGGCGGCTTCCTGGTGGAGTGCTACGAGTTTATGCGCCAGCAGCAGCGCACCGCCGCCGACCGCCGCGCGCTCCAAAGCGGCGCGCTGTCTGGCGTGGAAAAGAAGCCCATGCCCTATTTGCTGGGGATGATGAACCTGCTGCTGCACGGCCTGGAACGCCCCAACCTGAAGCGCGACAACGCGCTCAAGAACCCCCTCATCGAGATCGGTCCAAAGGACCGCTTTGACGTGATCGTGACCAACCCGCCCTTTGGTGGCGAGGAAGAGCGCGGCATCCAACTCAACTTCCCCGAGGCAACGCGCACGCACGAGACAGCCCTGTTGTTCTTGCAGTTCATCATGCGCACACTCAAATCGGGTGGCCGATGTGGTATGGTTTTGCCAAATGGGACCCCTCTTTCAGGGGACGGCGTACCGATGCAAGTTCGCAAACAGCTCGTGAACGAATTCAATCTGCACACAATTGTTAGGCTCGCCCCGGGCACCTTCGCGCCCTACACAAACCTGGAGGCGAACCTGTTGTTCTTTGACAAGACGACATCCACCACGGATGTCTGGTACTACGAGATGCCCCTCCCAGCAGGTCGCAAGGTGTATACCAAAACACGCCCCATGCTATTTGAGGAATTCCAAGCATGCGTTGATTGGTGGGACAACCGCCGACCTACACCATGCGCATGGAAAGTGTCCGTTGATGAGCTCGCGGCGTCTGCCTACGACTTCGAGCGTCGAAATCCGAATGGTGCTGATGAGCACTTACCCTCTTTGCGAAAAGTAATGACATCGATTAGCTCATCTGGTGACGCGATTGGCACAAGTATTCACAAAATGCAGGCCTTGCTTCCTCGGAGTCTGATGCTTGACACCGAGCCAGATAGTTACAGACTGTCGCAGGGCTACTCAAAGTGGCCACTGCGGACCATCATTCATGCCGGTATTCAAGTGAATAACGAGAGTCGTAATCCAGTGCGCGACAGCCCCACCGAGGATTTCTTCTACATTGACCTGGGCACAGTGAACCACGGAGTCATTGGTACCCCAAAGAAGATTCAAGGCATCAATGCACCGTCACGAGCCAGGCGGGTAATGCACTCCGGTGATGTGCTTTTCTCAACAGTAAGGCCTTATCTCAATGGACATGCGGTAGTGCCAGCAGAGTTTGACAATCAGATATGTTCAACAGGATTCGCCGTCCTCTCGTGCCCAGATGAAATCGTTCCCGAATTCCTGCTGTTAGCTCTCATGTCGCCGTATGTGATATGGCAATGTCGGGCTGCGATGCGCGGCGGTCACTATCCGGCGATGAAAGATGACAAAATCAAGAAGCTCCTCATACCGATTCCGCCGCGTGGTGAGCAGGAGCGTATGATCTCAGCAATCTACTCACTTCAAAGCCAGCTGAGTGAATATCGGAAGCAGATCGATGCGTTCAACCAGGCGCTTTCCGCCAGCCTAGATTCCATTGCACCAGCCTTGTTCGGCAAAGTCTACCGTGGCGATGTGGGGACAGAAGATGCGCTCGAGTTTGATCCCAGGTCCCCACGAGGTCGGCCCTAACCAACTGCACGTTCAAGCTATTCAAGTGCGCGCTCATGCCAGTGTATTGGCGAAGGGCTTCGCGGGCCTAGCCACCTCGATCCGCTGCCAAATCCCGCCCGCCACCGAACTAGCCACGCCCAATCCGCTTAATCCGCTTCACAATCCGCTGCCACCGGCCTTCATCCTTCATCCTTCGCCTCTGGTATACTTACCCCCGCCACCGCCCCGCCGTGGCCTTTTATTTGCCTGCGCCCAACCATGTCCCTCACCCTTGAAACCTCGGCGATCAACGACGGCTCGTCCGGGAGCAATTTTCCTCACACGCTCACGCACGCACATGCACACGTGCACGGCAACACGCTCACCGCCGCCATCGCCGCCCGCCGCACCTTCGCCATCATCTCCCACCCCGACGCCGGCAAAACCACTCTCACCGAAAAGTTGCTGCTCTACGGCAACGCCATCCACCTGGCCGGCAGCGTCCGCGCCCGCCGCTCCCAGCGCCACGCCACCTCCGACTGGATGGCCATCGAACGCGAGCGCGGCATCTCCATCACCTCCACCGTCCTCCAGTTCCCCTACCAGGACCACACCCTCAACCTGCTCGACACCCCCGGCCACGAAGATTTTTCGGAAGACACCTACCGCACCCTGGCCGCCGTGGACAGCGCCGTCATGGTGCTCGACGCCGCCAAAGGCATCGAAGCCCAAACCCGCAAGCTCTTCGACGTCTGCCGCCGCCGCGGCATCCCCATCTTCACCTTCATCAACAAGCTCGACCGGCCCGCCCGCGACCCGCTGGAGCTGCTCGACGAGCTCGAACAGACCCTCGGCATGCAGCCCGTCCCCATGAACTGGCCCATCGGCGACGGCCCCGCCTTCCAGGGCGTCTACGACCGCGCCCTCCGCGGCGTCTACCTCTACGACCGCACCGTCCGCAACGAGACCATCGCGCCCGAGTACTTCCTCCCCCTGGACGATCCCGCCCTCGCCCAGCAGTTGGGCGACGCCGCCCTGGCCCGCCTGCGCGGCGACGTGGACTTGCTCGACGGCCTGGGCATCACCTTCGACCACGAGCTTGTCCTCGGCGGCGCCCAAACCCCCGTCTACTTCGGCAGCGCCCTCACCAACTTCGGCGTCCGCCTCTTCCTGGACGGCTTCACCCAATACGGCCCCGCCCCGCGCCCCTATCCCTCCGACCACGGCGCCATCCCCCCCGACCGTCCGGAGTTCAGCGGCTTCATCTTTAAGATTCAGGCCAACATGAACCCCCACCACCGCGACAGCGTCGCCTTCCTGCGCGTCTGCTCCGGCCGCTTCGAGCGCGACATGACCGTCACCCACACCCAGGGTCAGCGCGACCTGCGCCTCCCGCGCCCCTACCGCTTCTTCGCCAACGAGCGCGAAGTCATCGAAGAAGCCTACCCTGGCGACATCATCGGCCTCCCCTCCAACGGCCAGTTCGCCATCGGCGACAGCCTCGTGGCCGGCCCGCCCTTCGCCTTCGCCCCCATCCCGCGCTTCGCCCCGGAGCACTTCGCCCTGCTCCGCAACACCGATATCGGCAAGCAGAAGCAGTTCGTCAAGGGCCTGCGCCAGCTCGAGACCGAAGGCGCCATGCAGGTCCTCTACGACCAGGACGCCGCCCAGCGCCACCCCATCCTGGCCGTCGTCGGCCGCCTTCAGTTCGATGTCGTCCAGGCCCGCCTGGAGCAGGAATACAACGTCACCGCCGTCGTCGAGCCCCTCACCTACAAGCTGGCCCGCTGGCTCACCGGCCCCGCGGAGGTGCTCGATCGTCTGCCCTGGGGCCACGGCCTGCTCCGCGCCCGCGACGGCCGGGACCGCCTCGTCGCCCTCTTCCGCTCCCCCTTCGACCTCACCTACTGCCAGGACAAATTCCCCGAAGTGGAGTACCTAACGCAAGATAACTAACCCTCCGCCCGGGTGACTTTCAGCACTACCCGCGCCCCGTCCGGCGCGCTACCCTCCTCCTGCCATGTCTGATCCAATGCTCTTTGTCTGTCAGGCCCATCAGGCCGCCATCCGCCGCCGCATTTACCGCGACCGTGTCCTGCGCGACCGCGCCGTGGCGCGCCGCCGCTGGTTCGGCCGCCGGCCCGCGCTCGTCCGGCCCGCGCCCCTGGCCGGCAGCGCCCAGGCCGCCGCCCTGCGCTAGATGCGCCCGCCCGCCGCCCGCGGCTATCTCGCCCACCTGCGGCTCTTCCAGCCCAACGCCCGCCTGTACCTCCTCAGCGTGGTGGTCACCGGCGCGGCCATGGGCATCCTGCGGCTGCTGTTCAGCTTCTTCGTCCTCAGCCTCGGCCACGATGAAGCCGTTCTCGGCCGCCTGGTCACCACCAGCAGCCTGGCCGCCCTGCTGGCCGCCCTGCCCATGGGCTACCTGGCCGACCGCTTAGGCCGCAAGCGCTCGCTCCTCGCCTCCGGCCTGCTGATCGTCTTCTCCACCGCCGGCATGGTGCTGTGGCCCGCTGTCGGCGTGCTCTATCTCTCCAGCGTCATCTCCGGCCTGGCCCAAAGCCTGGGCACCGTCACCAACGCCCCCTTCCTGGTGGAGAACAGCGGCGAGGCCGAGCGCACCTACCTCTTCAGCTTCAGCGCCGGCCTGCAAATGGCCGCCGTCTCCCTCGGCAGTTGGATCGGCGGCTACCTGCCCACCTGGGCCGCGGCCGGGCAGGGCGTGTCGCCCACCAGCGCCGCCGCCTATGGCGCCGCCCTCCTGCTCACCTCCATCTTCGCGGCCCTGGCCCTGGTGCCCCTGCTGTGGCTGCGCGCCCCGCGTGCCCCGCAGGCCGGCGCGGCCCAGCCCATCTTCGCTCCCTTCGCCTATGCCCGCGCCCACCCCGGCCTGCTGGCTCGCCTCATCCTGCCCATGTTCGTCACCTCCATCGGCGCCGGGCTCATCATGCCGTTTATGAACGTCTTCTACCGCGTCCAGCACGCTCAGCCCGACCCCGTTATCGGCGGCCTGTTCGCCTGGGGCGCCCTGGCGATGGGCCTCGGCTTGCTCATCGCGCCGCCCCTGGCCGACCGCCTGGGCAAGATCCAACTCGTCGTGCTCAGCCAGGCCCTATCCATCCCGTTCCTGGTCGCGCTCGGCTTTGCGCCCCTGTTCTGGGTCAGCGCCGCCGCCTATTACATCCGCCTCGCCCTGATGAACATGAGCGGCCCCGTCTATCAGAGCTTCGTGATGGAGCACGTCTCGCCCACCGCCCGCGCCACCGTCGCCAGCCTGGTGAGCATGGCCCACAACTTTGGCTGGGCCTTCAGCCCCAGCCTCAGCGGCTGGCTCCAGGTCAACTACGGCTTTGGCCCCGCCTTTGCCCTCACCATCGTTCTCTATACGTTGTCCACGTTCCTGTATTGGCGCTTCTTTGGGCGGGCCGCCCTCGCCCCCGCCGCCGCCGGAGCCGATTGACCATGCTCGCCAATCACGCCCGCGCCTACTTGCATCGCCTGTGCCTGGAACTGCCCCCGCGCCCCACCGGCGCCCCCGGCAATCGCGCCGCCACCGATTTCTTTGCCGCCACGGTGGCCGGCTTCGGCTGGGCGGTCGAGCGCCCCGCCTTCGACTGCCTCGACTGGCACGCCGAGGGCGCCTCCCTGCTGGCGGGCGCTCAGCCATTCGAGGCGCTTCCCAGCCCCTATTCGCCCGCCTGCGCCGTCACCGCCCCTCTGCGCGCCGTCGAGACCGTCGAGGCGCTTGAAGCCGCGGCCGTTGCGGGCGACGTTCTGCTCCTGCATGGCGCTATCGCCCGCGAGCCGCTGATGCCCAAGCGCTTCCCGTTCTACAACCCCGACGAGCACCAGCGCCTCTACCGCGCCCTCGAAGCCGCCCGGCCCGCCGCCGTTCTCACCGCCTCTGCCCGCCACCCCGAGATGGCCGGCGCGCTCTATCCCTACCCCATGCTCGAAGACGGCGACTTCGACATTCCCTCGGCCTACCTCACCGCCGAAGCCGGCGCGGCCCTGGCGGCCCATGCCGGCCAGCCCGTGAGCCTTGCCATCCAGGCGGAGCGCTGCCCCGCGCAGGGCTGCAACGTCGTCGCCCGCCGCGGCCCCGCCGCTGCCAGGCGCGTGGTGCTGATGGCCCACATTGACGCCAAAGCGACGACCCCCGGCGCGATTGACAATGCCTCCGGCGTCGTCACCCTGCTGCTCCTGGCCGAACTGCTCTCGGATTACGCTGGCGCGTTGGGGATTGAGATGGTGGCGATGAATGGGGAGGACAACTATGCCGTGCCCGGCGAGCGGCTGTTCCTGGAAGCCAACACCAGCCGCTTCGACGACATCGTGCTCGGCATCAACCTCGATGGCTTGGGCTACCGTGAGGGCCGCACGGCCTATTCCATCTACAACTGCCCGCCATCGCTGGCTGCCGCCATCGACTCAGCCTTCGCGCCGCATCCCGGCCTCGCACCCGGCGAGCCATGGTACCAGGGCGATCATGGCCTCTTTCTGTTCAACAACTGCCCGGCGCTGGCCCTCACCTCCGAGCGCGTCGCCGACCTCATGGCCCGCATCGTCCACACCGCCCAGGACACACCCGACCTCGTGGACCCGGCCCGCCTCGCTGAAGCCGCCCACGCGCTCAAGGACCTCATCGCACAATTGGCCTCGTAGTCGCGGGCTGCGCAGCGTAGCCCCGCGTGCACCGCTGGCGAGCAGGGGCGTGCCGTCTCGCCGCCGTAGCCGCGGGGTTCATCCCCGCGTGCGCCGCTCGCCTGACGTGCCCGCCGTCGTAGTCGCGGGGTTCATCCCCGCGCGCGCCTCGGCGGCTTACGCGTTACAGCCACCGCCGCGTGCGCCGCTGATAGGTTTCATACTCCGCGCCAAAGCGCTCCCGCAGCATCCGCTCCTCCGCCGCAATGAAACGCGCCTGGATGGCCCACACGAATATCGGAATCACCGCCAGCGGGGTGAGCGTGCCCAGCAGAACCCCGATCCCCGTCAGCCCCATCACCATCCCCAGGTACATCGGGTTGCGGCTCACGGCGAACGCCCCACTCGTCACCAGCACCTCCGACCGCTGATACGGCCGGATCGTCGTGCCCGCGCGCTGAAACATTTGGCTCCCGATCACCGCCAGCGCCGTCCCCGCGATTAAGGGGATCAGCCCCAGCAGCCGCCCCGCTCCCGCCAGCCACACCCAGGCCGGCACCAGCAGATGCAGCGCCGCCATCGCTCCCGCCGCCGCATAGAAGTATGCCGGCGGCATCAACCGCTTGTTGCCCGCCCCGCTTTCCCGCTCAATGCTCGCACCCATCGCCTGCCCCTAATCGCCGATCTCAAGTTCCACGCGCACCGTCGTCCCCTGTCCCACTGCGCTCGTCGCCTCGATCTGCCCCCCATGCGCCTCCACCAAATCTTTCGCGATTGCCAACCCCAAGCCGCTCCCCCGCGAGTCCGGCCCCTTGTAGAACCGCTCGAAGATGTGCGGCAGCGCCTCCGCCCCAATCCCCGCCCCCGTATCTGCCACCTCAATCACCACCCTCTCCTCCCCATTCAGTCCTTCACCCGCGTCCCCCTCACCGCCTCGATCCACCTGATGTCCTGCATTCGCCCTATTCCCCTCACCCCAAATCCCCTCAGTCCCCAGCGTCCCCTGAGTCCCTTGAGTCCCCCGAGTCCCTTCAGCCCCCTGATTTCCCCTATTTTCCTCACTTCCTTGAACTCCTACCCTCACACTCACCCTCCCCCCCTCGCCCGTATACCGCAGCGCATTCGCGATCAAGTTGCTGACGACTTCCCGTATCCGCACCGGGTCTACATTCACCACCGGCACATCGTCCGCCGCCTCCAGGCTCAGCGTCACCCCCGCCGCCTGCGCCTGCGGCCGGTACGCCGCCACCGTCTCGCCGCACAGCACCCCCAGGTCGGTCGGCTCGCGGTGCAGCGCCAGGGTGCCGCTCTCGGCTTCGGCCAGGGTGCGCAAATCGTCAATCAGCCGTGCCAGCACCCGCGTCTCATCCAGGATCGGCCGCAGATGCGCCTCGTCCGGCGCGTACACCCCGTCCAGCACGCCCTCCAGCCCGCCCTGGATCACCGTCAGCGGCGTGCGCAGTTCGTGGGTCACGTCGGCCAGCAGCCCGCGCCGCTGGACCTCGCTGGCCTTCAGGCGCGCCGCCATCGTGTTGAAGGCCCGCGCCAGCCGCCGCATCTCGCGCGCCCCGCGCTCTTCCACGCGCGTCTCGAAGTCCCCATCCGCCACGCGCCCCACTGCTTCCATGAAGTCGTCCACCGGGGCCGCCATCCGCCGCACCGCGCTCGCCGTGAACACGACAAACAGCAGAACCAACAACATCAGGAAGATGCCGGCCACTGTCGCGGTAACCGTCAGGGAGAGCGGGCGCTCCACCTGGGCCACCGCCGCCGTCACCAGCCAGAACGCCAGGGTGCAGCCGCCCACCGTCAGCACGAACAGGGTGATGAGCGCCGCCATCGCCCGCCACAAGAACCGCCCCCGGTAGCGCCGCCACATTTGCGGCCCTGGCGGCCCGGCCGGCGGCCACGCTTCGCCCTCCGGCCACCACGGCGGTCGTTGATGCCTGCCGGCCCAAAATCGCTTGCTACGCATGGCGTGTCGTGCCCGCGTCAAACCGCGTTTCTCTGCGCTCTCCGCGCGCTCTGCGGCGAAAGGACTTACTCATCCGCAAACCTGTACCCCAGCCCATACACCGTCAGGAGGTAGCGCGGCTCGCGCGGGTTGGGCTCCAGCTTGCGCCGCAGGTTCTTGATGTGCGTGTCGATGGCGCGCTCGTAGCTCTCGAACGCCACGCCCCGCACCGCGTCCAGCAGTTGCGCCCGGGTGAACACCCGCCCCGGCTGCCGCGCCAATGTCGCCAGCAGCGCGAACTCGGTCGCCGTCACCTCCACGCGCCGCACGTTCGCGCCGTCGCCCTGCGTCACCCGCAGGCGCGGCACGTCCAGGGTCAAATCGGCCGCGCGGATCATCTCGCTCGCCTCGGCCGGCGCTTGGGCCGCCTCGGCGCGGCGCAGCACTGCCCGCACCCGCGCCACCAACTCCTTGGGGCTGAACGGCTTGACGATATAGTCGTCCGCGCCCAGTTCCAGCCCCACCAGCTTGTCGCTCTCCTCGCCCCGCGCCGTGAGCATGATGATGGGCACGTTGCTGTCCTTGCGCAGGGCGCGCATCACATCCAGCCCGTCCAGCCCCGGCAGCCCCAGGTCCAGCACCACCAGGTCGGGCCGGCGCGCCCGGAAGGCCCGCAGCGCCGCCGGCCCATCGTGCGCCACCGCCGCCTCAAACCCGGCCTGCGCCAGGTAATCCCGCGCCAGTTGGGCGATGCGGGCTTCGTCATCCACGACGAGGATCAGCTTCATGGGGTGCATCATACTGACGAAAGACGAAGGACGAAAGCTGGATGACGGACGACCGCCCGGACCGTTAGCGCTTTGTGTGGAGCAGGTGGCTGCGCAGCAGCCCCCGCGCGGCGGCGGTTGTTGCCGCCGTTCCCAAGCAAGCCGGCGAACAAGGCCGGCAGACTCTCGCCCGCCGGCCTCGCGCACCGTCTCGCACGCTCACTCACTGCCGCCCTTCGGTCGTCGGTCGCCGCCTGCTATTCGTCCTTCGTCTTCCGTCCTCCGTCCGGTCCTTCGCCATGCATCCGCCGGTGCCACTCCTCGAACATGGGCGGGTAGCCCTTCTCGCGGTCCCAGCGCATGTGGCCCGGCCCACCCCAGCCGCGCCGCCAGCCCGCTGTACCCAGCGGCCCCCAAGGCCCGCGCCAGAACATTCCGCGCAGCAGCATCATCAGCACAAAGACGAAGAAGATGGGGATCAGGCACTGCAAGAAGCCAAACCCGCCGCCCCAGCCCCACCCGCCGCGCCACATCATTGGGCCGCTATGGTAATACCACGCCGGCATGCCGTCGGGCAGCGTCCCGTCTGGCGCCACAATCACGGGGTTCTGCGCCAGGCCCTGCCGCACGCCGAACTGATAGGCGTAGCCGCCCACCATCACCGCGCCGGCCAGCAGCACCAGCACCACCAATACGCCGAGCACAAATCGCCTGGTCATCGTAATCTCCTTTCGATCACAGGTCGTCTATGCTCGGCAGTATGCAATTGGATTGTGGGGCAATTGTGAAGCGGGGATGGAAGGAGTAAGTGTCTTGCGTCTTTCGTCCTTCGTCTTTCGTCCAGCCGTCGTCGGTCGTCGCCCTAGCGCTTCCCCACCTCGGCGGCATACTCCACCACCTTCCCCGGAATGTCCACCCCCGTGGCCGGCGCGGACGAGTGGAACTCCATCGTGTGGTTCACTTCGTTCACCAGGAAGCCCCGGTCTGGGTCTTCCAGCACGTCAATTGCCAGCACCCCGCCGCCCACGGCCCGCGCCGCCGCCACGCACACCGCGCTCAGCTCCGGCGTCACCGGGCAATTGGAGCCGGCCGCTCCCCGCGCCGTGTTGGTAATCCAGTGGCTCGACGACCGGTAGCTGGCTGCTATGGTCTCATCGCCCACCACGTAGGCGCGGATGTCGCGCCCCGGCTTGCGGATGTACTCTTGCAGGTAATAGATCTGGTGGTAGTAGCTGCCCAGCACCTCACGGTGCTCAAGCACCGCCTCGGCCGCGTCCCGGTCGTTGATCTTGGTCACCAGCCGCCCCCACGACCCCACCACCGGCTTGAGCACCACCGGGTAGCCCATCTCCTCGATGGCCCGCACCGCCGCCTCGGGCGTGAAGGCCACCCGCACGTTCGGCTGCGGCACGCCCGCCGCTTGCAGCGCGGCCGAAGTGGCCAGCTTGTCGCCGCACAGCGCCGCCACCGCCGCCCGGTTCACCGTGGGGATGCCCCAGGCGTTCAGCACCGTCAGCGCATATAGCCCGCGCGCAAACGAGATGCTGCGCTCCAGCACCACGTCATACTGCCGCCACGCCTCCGGCCGCTGCAAGTCGAACGTCACCGCCCGGTCGTCCAGCCGCGCATATTCGATTCCGCGTTTCTCGCACGCCTCGAACAGCCACTTCTCCTCGACGCGCACGCGTGAGAGCAAGATACCAATCTTCAAGGTCAATCCCTATCATCTCCACAATCAGTTACGCCGCTCGATCCGGCCCCAGCGCCATCACGACCTCCGGCGCCTCGCCCCCCATCACCCTAGCAGTCACAATCTCTGCCGTGGCCGGCGCTTGCAGGATGCCGTTGCGAAAGTGCCCGGCCGCGGCCACCAGGTTGGGGCACTCGCCAAACGGCCCCACGTACGGCATCCCGTCCGGCGTGGCCGGCCGCAGCCCCGCCCACGCCCCCTCCCAGCTCATCTCGCGCAGCCGCGGCGCCAGCTCCAGCCCAATCGCGGCCACCTCGGCGATGCCGCCCAAGGTCAACCCGTCGTCGTAGCCCACCTCGTCCACGGTGGCGCCCACCAGGGTCTGCCCGCTGGCCTTGGGCGCCAGGTACCCCCGCGCCGATGATATCACGCGCCGCACCAACTGGCCGCCCACCGCCAGGGCCTGCCCCCGCACCGGCCGCACCGGCAGCGGCGGCACGCCCGCAATCTGGCCCGACCAACAGCCCGCCGCCAGCACAATCCAGTCCGCCGGGTAGTGCCGCCCCCCGGCCAGCACCCCCGTGGCACGGCCGCCTTCGCGCTCGATGGCCGTCACCTCCACCCGCTCCAGGCGCGCGCCGGCCCGCTGCGCGGCTTGCGCCAGCGCCAGGTTCAGCGCGGTGTTGTCCACCCAGGCATTGTCGGGAAAGAAGATGCCGCCCAGGGCGGCCGGGGTCAGCGCCGGCTCCAGCAGGCGGCACTCCTCCGCCGAGGCGCGCTCCACTGCCAGGCCCAGTTCCGCATTCAACGCCAGCAGCGCTTCCAGGTCGGGCCAATCGGCCTCGGCCAGGGCCACGCTGAGTTGCCCGCCGGCCGTATAGGGCACGTGCTCGCCCGTTGCCTCGGCCAGCTCGGCGATCAGGTCCGGGTAGAGTTCGCGGCTGCGGGACGAAAGATACTGATAGGCCGGGTGCGTGCCCGGCTTGGCGTGATATTGCAGCACGCCCAGCGCGGCCTGCGAGGCGCCCGCCGCCGGGGCGCTGCGCTCCAGCAGGATGACGCGCGCGCCGGCTTGGGCCAGCCGCCACGCGCACGCCGCGCCGATGACGCCCGCGCCAATGACGATCACATCGCTCATCGGTTGTCCCAGCCCTACAGGGTGGCCTTGTACATCCCGCCGTCAAACGGCAGCATCACCCCCGTCATGAACGGCACCGCGGGCGAGCACAGGAACACCGCCGCCCGCGCGAACTCCTCCACCGTGCCCAGCCGGCCCAGCGGCGATTCTTCCGCCTGCTTTTCAAGCTCTTCCGCCTCGCTGGTGCCGTTGCGCCGCGCCCGCTCCCCCATGATCTCCATCACCCGCTCGGTCTTGGTCCATGCTGGCAGGATGCTGTTGACGCGGATGCCCTCTGGCCCCAGTTCCAGGGCCAGGGTCTTGGTCAGCCCCACCACCGCCAGCCGCAGCGAGTTCGAGAGCGCCAAATACGGCACCGGCTGCCGCGCCGAGTTGGACGAGAAGGTGAGGATCGAAGGCGTGTCCGACTTCCTCAGCTCCGGCAGCGCCGCCTGCACCAGCCGCACCACGCTGAACAGGGTGGTGTCCACCGCCGTGCGCCAGGCGTCCAGGTTGTGGTCCTCGAACCGCCCGCTGGGCGGCCCGCCGCAATTGGTGACCAGGATATCCAGCCGTCCAAAGCGCGCCGACGCCATGCCGATCAGCCGCGCCACGTCCTCGTCGCGCGTCAGGTCGGCCTCCACCACCATCGTCGGCGCGCGCCCGTTGTGCTCTCGAAAGATGTCTTCCTGGGTGTGCACCAGGGTGCGGGCGTTGCGGCTGCACATGATCACCGCCGCGCCCTCGCGTGCCAATTCCTTGGCCGTCGCCGCCCCCAGCCCGCGGCTGGCGCCAGCAACGAGTGCAATCTTCCCGTTAAATCCCAAGTCCATTGGAGTTTGCAGGGTATGGGGGTATGGGCGTGTGGGAGTGAGCCACTCCCACACGCCCATACCCCCAAACTCCCACACCGCTCTTTAGTCGCCGAACTTGATCCCCTGCGCCAGGGGCAGCTCGCGCGACCAGTTGATGACGTTTGACTGGCGGCGCATATAGACCTTCCACGCGTCGGAGCCGCTCTCGCGCCCGCCGCCCGTCTCCTTCTCGCCGCCAAACCCCAGCCCGATCTCGGCCCCGCTGGTGCCCACGTTGATGTTCGCCATCCCGCAGTCCGACCCCGTGGCCGACAGGAAGCGCTCCGCCGACAGCAGGCTGGTGGTGAACATCCCGCTCGACAGCCCCTGCGGCACCCCGTTGTGGATGGCGATGGCCTCGTCCAGCGTTTCGTATTCCATCAGATACAGGATCGGCGCAAAGGTCTCCTCGCACACCATCGGCGTCTGCTTGGGCATCTTCACGATGGTGGGCTGGACGAAGCACTGGCCCTTGTCCGGCAGCCGCTCGCCGCCGGTGACGATTTGCCCGCCCTCGGCCTTCACCTTCTCCAGCGCCGCGAACATGTCGTCCACGGCCTGCTCGTTCACCAGCGGCCCCATCAGGATGCCGTCGTCCAATGGGTTGCCGATGGTCACCTGCCCATAGGCCCGCTTGAGGCGTTCGGTCAGGTCGCCCGCGATGCTCCGGTGCATGATGATGCGGCGCGTGCTGGTGCAGCGCTGCCCGGCCGTGCCCACCGCCGCGAACAGGATCGCCCGCGTCGCCAGCGCCAGGTCGGCGTCCTCGGTGACGACGATGGCGTTGTTGCCGCCTAGCTCCAGGATGGTGCGCCCCAGCCGGTGGGCCACCGTCTGCGCCACGTGCCGGCCCATGCTCACCGACCCGGTGAACGACACCAGCGGCACGCGCGTATCGTTCAGCATCCGCTCGCCGATCTCGCCCCCGCTGCCCACCAGAAGATTGAACACCCCGTCCAACCCGTGGTCGGCGGCGACCATGTTGCTCAAGTGCTGCACTGCCACCGCGCACAGCGGCACGGTCGAGGCGGGCTTCCACACCATCGTGTCGCCGCAGGCCGCCGCGATGGCGGCGTTCCAGCTCCACACCGCCGTGGGGAAGTTGAAGGCCGTGATGATGCCCACCACGCCCAGCGGGTGCCACTGCTCGTACATCCGGTGGCCCGGCCGCTCCGAGTGCGTCGTCACCCCGTAAAGCTGGCGCGATAGCCCCACGGCAAAGTCGCAGATGTCGATCATCTCCTGCACTTCGCCCGCGCCCTCGGGCCGGATCTTGCCCATTTCCAGGCTCACCAGCTCGCCCAGCGGCTCCTGGTACTCGCGCAGCACGTCGCCCAGGTCGCGCACCACCGCCCCGCGCTTGGGCGCGGGCACAGTCTGCCAGGTTGCGAAGGCGCTGGCGGCCTTGCCCACCACGCTGTCGTAGCTGGCGGCGGTGGCCTGCACCACCGTGGCAATCGCCTCGCCCGTGGCCGGGTTGTAGCTCACCAGCTTCTTGCCGTTGGGGTCGCTGATCCAGTTGTCCGGGCCGGTGCAGGCGCCGGGGTTCACGGCTTCGAGCTTCAGCTTCTCCAGTAATGCCTTCATCAATCAGGTCTCCTTGTGGGTGCTCAGCACCACTCGTAAGTAAAGCTCTCGTAGAAAGCTTCGATCTCGGCAAACTCCGCGTCGCTGAGCTGTCCCAACTGCCACTGGATTTTGGCCATGGCATAGCGCAGCTCGGCGCGCGTTTCCTTGTTGGTCACCAGCGCCAACTGCTGCGTCAGCCGGTCCAGCCGGGCTTGCAGTTCCGCGGGCGTCTCCGCCGGGGGTGGGGCAGGGGGTTCCATAGGACCTCGCTCAATCAGCCGGGGCCGCGCGCAGCACCAGCGGCGCGGCGCCGCGGTTCGCCAGGGTGCTGGCCTTCAACAAATACGCGGCACGCTCGGGCACGCAGGCGTTCACCGGGCACACCCACTTGCAGCGCGGCACCGGGTAGTATCCGTCGCACTCCACGCACACCGCCGGGTCGATGCGGTACTGGCTCGGCGCGGGGGTGATGGCCCGCACCGGGCAGTCCATCTCGCAGGCGGAGCAGTTGATGCACTCGGCCGTGATCATGTAGGCCATGGCTACAACACCCGCTGCGCGAACACGTTCGTTAGGCTTGCCGCGCCAACGCGCGCCTGGATGGCGGCCACATCAGTCGTATACAGCCCGCGCGCCTGCATCCGCTGGAAATAGACCGAGCCGGAGAAGGTGTACTTCTGCGCCAGCCCGGCCTCGGTGTCCATCGCCTCGCGCACATGGCGGATGGCGTCGCCGCAGGCCAGGGTATCCGGCAGTTGCAGCAGGGGCTGGCCGGCGGCGTGGCGGGCGGCGTTGTGCCCGGCCAGCGTGCCGGTGACAATCGCCTCCGTATGGCCCACCAGCAGCCCGGCCTTCTCGCCCCCGCAGAACAGGTTGTCCGGCCCGCCGATCACACGCAGGGCGTCGTCGCGCGGCGAAAGCTGCGAGTAGCGCATCGAGTTGCCCACCGTGCCGGAGTACGGGTCCTCGTAGCGCACGTTCTCCAGCCCGCGCACCTGCCGCAATTGCTCCAGCGGCATGTAGGCCGTCATCAGCTTGATCTGCCCGGTGTCGAGCAGCACCACGTTTTCCGCGAAGTCGGCGGTGGCGTACTGCTGGCAAGCCTTGGTCGCCAGCTTGCCCCGGTTGACGAGATGGCCCGGCAGCGGGATGACCATCACGCCCTTGGCCTCCAATTCGTGCAGCAGCCCGCGGTCCACCGTGTCCTTGTTCAGCTTGCACGAGCCGCTCATCGCGCCCAGGGTGCCGTCGGCCTTCTTGCCCGCCCGCTCCGCGATGCCGGCCAGCCCGGTCAGGCTCACGCGCGGGCCAAAGGTGGGGCAGCGCGCCACGCACATCACGCAGCCGTTGCCGTGCTCGGTGCAAAAGCTCTGCGAGCCCACCGTGCCGGTCGTGTCAATGAACACATCGCCTTCGATCACCGTGCCGTTCTCCAACTGCACGGCGCTCAGCGACCCGTTGTTCCGGGCAATGCCGGTCACGCGGCTCATCAGCCAGATTTCCGCGCCGGCCCGCAGCACCGCCTGCCGCACCGCCGGCTCGATCAGCGCCACGTCGTACAGCGAGGCGTGCTGGTGCCCCGGAAACGCAATGTTGCGGTGGCGGGCGGTGGCATCGCAAATCTCAAAGCACTGCCCCGCCCCCATGGCCGCCATCTCCTCGGTGGCCGTGAAGCGCCCGTTGTTGCGCATGATGCCGCCCACCAGCCCCGTGCCCAGCAGGCTGTCGGTGCGCTCCAGCACCACCACCTCGGCGAAGCCCGCCTGCCGCGCCGCCAGCGCCGCCGCGCACCCCGCCCAGCCGCCGCCCACGATGATGACTCTAGCCATGGACTGCCCTTTCCCGTGCGTGCTGGGCGGCCGCATACCCGGCCTCCAGCGCGGCCACATTGCGCTTGAGCAGGCGCTGCGGCACGTGCCCCGCCGCGCTCTGGGTCACCGCCTCCAGCGAGACGAGCCCCGTCAGCGCGGCCACGCACCCCAGCGACACCAGCCCCGCCGCAATCGGCGACCCGACGTGCTCCCGCGCCAGCGCCGTGATGGGCACCGGCACGGCATTGGCTGGCAGGGGATCCACCTCGCCGGGGTCTGCCACCAGCACCGCGCCCGGCAGTTCGGTGCCGGCATAGCGCTGGGCCGCCGCCTGGCTCAACAGCACCAGCACATCCGGCCGGTCGGCCCCCGGATACGCGATCGGGTCGCTTCCGGCGATCACATCCACCTGGCTGGGGCCGCCGCGCGTGGCCGAGCCATACTCGCCGCGCTGGGTGGTCCACAACCCCGCGTGCCGGCCCAGCGCCTCGCTCAACACGGTCCCCGCCAGCTTGATGCCGTGCCCGCCCAGCCCCGCGATGCGCATGGCGCAGCGCGGCACATGGCGCGCGGGCTGCGCCTGGACAGGCCCCGCCCCAGCCTGATGCTTGCTTGGCATCGCCGCCATCCCCCTGGTCCACTGCCGGTAGGCGTCGTAGTATTCGGGCCACTCCGACCGGCTGAGTATGCCGATCTCCAATTGTGCGTCCGTAGTCACGCCCAGCACCGTGAAGCCCGGCGTCTCAATCGCGGTGTTGATCAATTCGGCCAGCCCGTCCGGGTCGCGCAGCGAGCCGCGCCCCACCAGCGCCGCATCCAGCGCCGTCAGCCAGGCCAGCGGGGCAGGGGCGCTCTCCAGGTCCGGCTGGTAATAGGGCGCGCTCCAATCCATCCGGTCCTGACTGCCGCGCCCGGCGCTTTCCATCACGTCCGAGCGCAGGATCAGCAGGGTCATGCCGATGTTGCGCCGCGCGGCGTGGATCAGGTGATTGGTGCCCAGCGTGACGCTGTCGGCGCTCATGATCAGGATCAGCGGGGTGTCGGGCAGCGCCGCCCGCAGCCCAATCGCCAGCGCGATGTTGCGGCCGGGCGGCCCTTGCACAAACGACAGCGGCGCGCGCCGGGCTGCCTGGCCTACCTCGTACGGCAAATCGGCCAGGCTCGAAAGGATCACCGGCGGCTTGCGGCCCGGCCCCAGCCCCATCGTGGTGCAGATGGCATCCAGCAGAAGCTGCCAGTTGCTGGCAAAGGCCCGGTCGTAGGTCATGCGGCCACCGCCGCCCGCGCCGCGGCCAGAATCTGGTCGGGCGTGATCTGCATGCCATCCGCCCGGTGAATGCCCTCCACCGGCGCTTGCCCCGCGCTCAGGCGTTCCACTTCCAGCCGGATTTGCCCCAGGTTCAACTCGGGCACGATCAGCCGCCGCACCCGGCCCGCCAGTTCGCGCACGGCCGCCTCTGGGAAGGGCCACAGGGTGATGGGCCGCAGCATCCCCAGCCGCAAGCCCTCCGCCCGCGCCAGCGCCACGGCATGCGCGGCGGCGCGCGCCGTGCCGCCATACGCCACCACGGCGATCTCGGCGTCGTCCAACTGCGCCGCCTCGTAGTCGAGGATGTCGTCGAGGTGGGCGTCAATCTTGGTGGTCATGTGCGCCCACCACGCCTCGGCCACGTCCGGGTCTTCGGTCGGGTAGCCATACTCGTCGTGCAGCAGCCCGGTGACGTGGTAGCGATAGCCCTCGCCAAAGACGGCCAGCGGCGCGACTTCGCCGCGCGTGAACGGGAAGGGCTTGTACTCCTGCGGCGGCACGCTGGGCGCGGCGCGCGGCACGATCTCCAACTCAGCCGCGTCGGGCACGGCCACCTTCTCCTTCACCTGCGCCACAATCGCGTCCATCAGCAGGATCACGGGCGTGCGGTAGCGCTCGGCCAGGTTGAAGGCGCGCACCGCCAGGTGATAGGTTTCCTGCGCGGTGCTGGGCGTCAGCGCGATGATGGGGTGGTCGCCGTGCGTGCCCCAGCGGGCCTGCATCACGTCGCCCTGGGCGGCCTTGGTGGGCAGCCCGGTGCTGGGGCCCACCCGCTGCACGTTGATGATGACGCATGGGATTTCGCACATCACCGCAAAACCCAGGTTCTCCTGCATCAGCGAGAAGCCCGGCCCGCTGGTGGCGGTGGCGCTCTTGACCCCGCCCAGCGACGCGCCGATGATGGCCGCCATGCTGGCGATCTCATCTTCCATCTGGATGAAGACCCCGCCCACCTCCGGCAGCCGCCCAGAGAGAATCTCGGCGATCTCGCTCGACGGCGTGATGGGGTAGCCGGCGTAGAAGCGGCACCCCGCGGCGATGGCGCCCTCGGCGGCGGCTTCATTGCCGTGCATAAAGGCGATCTGGCTCACGGTTTGTCTCCGGCGCGCGGCAGCACTTCGATGGCGAAATCGGGGCAGTGCCGCTCGCACAGCTTGCAGTTGATGCACTGGTCCAGGCCGGGCGCCAGCGGGTAGCCTTCCGCGTCCGGCGCCAGCACGTTCTGCGGGCACCAGGCGATGCACAGCCCGCAGGCCTTGCACAGCCGCTGGTAGACCTCGATGTGATAGACGCCGCGCACCACCGGGGGCATGTCAGCCTTCCGCGCCGTCCTCAGCCTCGGCCCGGCGCCCGGCGGCCTGCCGCTGATAGCGCTGGCTGTAGTCCTGGCCGCCGCGCCGCTCGAAGATCACGCCCCGCTGCACGCGGCTCTCGGGCGTCACGCCGCCCAGGGGCGCGGCCTCCGCGGCGGGCGTCGCGGGCGTGTCCGCGTCCGTCAGCCGCACCGGCAGGCGGGCGCGCCGCAGCAGGGTGGGGTTGCCGCGCACCGTGTTGGCGTCCATCGCCATCATCATCTTGGCCGCGTCCGGCGTCTCGTTCATCTTGCCGTACAGCACGTGGCAGTTGCTCAACACTTCCACCACCGCGAAGCCCGGCACCTTCAGCGCGCGTTCCACCAGCTTGGTCAGCCCAAAGCTGTGGTTCACCGTGGCGCGGGCGTAGAAGGCCGCCCCCGCGGCGCGTGCCAGCGCCTCCAGGTTCATTGGCCGCTCGAACGACCCGGCGCGGGCGGTGGTGGTGTGCCCGCCGATGGGCGTGGTGGGTGAGGACTGCCCGCCCGTCAGCCCATAGACGCTGTTATTGACCACCACCGCCGTCAGCCCGATGTTGCGCCGCATGGCGTGCACCAGGTGGTTGCCGCCAATGGACATGGCATCGCCGTCGCCCATCACGGTGATGACCGTCAGGTCGGGCCGGGCCAGCTTCAGCCCGGTGGCGTAGGCCGGGGCGCGGCCGTGCGTGGTGTGCAGGGTGTTGAAGTCGGCATAACCCGACATGCGCCCGGTGCAGCCGATGCCCGACACCATCGCCACCTCATCCTTGGCCAGCCCGCTGAAGTGCACCGCCTGCGCGATGCTGCTCAGGATGATGCCCAGCCCGCAGCCTGGGCACCAGGTGGACGGCATCATCTCCGGCCGCAAATACTCGCGCAGGATGAAGGAGTTCTGGAGTTGGGTAGGGGCGGTTGGGGCGCTGCTCATCGCTGGATCGCCTAACTGTCAAGTCATTCCGACTGTCCTGTCATTCCGAGGCGCACTTCCGGGACTTGTCATTCCGAGGCGCACTTCCGGGACTTGTCATTCCGAGGCGCACTTCGCCGAGGAATCTTGGTCTTGTCGAAAGGTCTAGCGGCGCCTAACAAAACCTAGATTCCTCGGCAAAAACCGCCTCGGAATGACAGCGCTGTCGGGCAGCCCTAGTACGGCAGGTTGTTGACGATGTCGCGAAACTCCTGCTCGGTGAACGCCCGCAAGGTCTGCGTCTGGATGTTGCCGTGCGAGCACATCGCCAGCGACAGCCGCGCCATGACCATGTCGTCCGGCGCTTCCACCATCGCCGCGAAGTCATGCTGGCCCATGGTCACGTGCCAGCTCAGCAGCTTGCCGCCCTCCTTGTCAATCACCTCACGCGCCGTGTCGATGCGCGCTGGCGCGCCGCGAATCTTCTCCATGCCCTGGTGCGTGTAGTTCCCCAGCAGCAGATACGTTGCCATCTCGCCTCCCGCGCTGTGTAGTGCTTTGCGCGGGCCGCGCCCACTTCAGGACGCGGCCCGCGCCCGTTCACATGCTCCGCCGCTCACCCGCGCCTACGCATCCCCCGCGCTGGCCTGCATAAACTGGAACGGCGACTCCTCGTACCAGCCCACGTTCACATACTCGGGCGCCTCGTTCTCCGGCCCATAGCGCACCGGCCGCGCGCCGCGCGTCGCCATGGTGGAGATCTTGTTCAGGTAGAACGCGCGCTGCGGCACGCAGGCGTTCACCGGGCACACCTGGAAGCACTTGGGCACGGTGTACAGCCCCTCGCAGTCGGTGCACACGTTGGGGTTGATGATGTACTGGTTGGCCCCTGGGCTGATGGCCTCGGTGGGGCAGTCGGTGGCGCAGGCGGTGCAGTTGATGCACTCCGCCGTGATCATGTGCGCCATGGCTACATGACCTTGACGGGTTCGTACACCTTCTCGGCGAACACGCCCGTCAGCCCGGCCTGGGCCACCCGGTCGTGATAGGCCTCCGGCTTGGCGCCCTGGTACATCCCGCGCTGCTTCATGCGCTGGAAGTACACCGACCCGGAGAAGGTGTATTTCTTCGACATGCCGCCCGGCCGGTCCATCTCCTCGCGCACGTAGGTGATGGCGTCGCCCACTGCCAGGCTGTCGGGCAGCACCACCGGCTCCTTGCCCGCCAGGAACCGCACCGCGTTGTGCCCGGCCACCGTGCCCGTCACCATCGCCTCGGTATGGCCCACCAGCAGCCCGGCCTTCTCGCCGCCGCAGAACAGGTTCTCCACCGGCCCGCGCACGTGCATGGCGTCGTCGCGCGGCGAGAGCTGCGAGTAGCGCATCGAGTTGCCGATGGAGCCCGAATACGGGTCGAGGTAGCGCACCTCTTCCATCCCCGGGATCTGCCGCAGCTGCTCCAGCGGGATGTAGGACGTCATCAGCTTCACCTGCCCCGTGTCCAGCAGGATGATGTTGTGGGCGTATTCCGGCAGCGCGTACTGCTGGCAGGCCTTCAGCCCCAGCTTTTCCTCGTGCACCAGGTGCTCGGGGATCGGCACCATCGCCAGCCCGGTGCGCTCCATCTCGGCGATGATATCGGGCCGGATGGTGTCCTTGGCCAGCTTGCACGAGCCGCTCATCGCGCCGATGCCGCCGTCGGGCCGCACGCCCTGCCGTTCGGCGATGCCCACCAGCCCGGCCAGGCTCACGCGCGGCCCAAAGGTCGGGCAGCGCACGATGCACATCACGCACCCGTTGCCGGTCTCGGTGCAGAAGCTCTGCGCCCCCACCGTGCCGGTTGCGTCCACAAACACGTCGCCGGAGATGTAGGTGCCGTTCTCCAGCGCCACCATGCGGATGTGGTTGGTGCCCTCGCGGTGGGCGCTGGTCACCCGCGCAATCAGCCAGAACTCGATGCCGTGCTCCAGCAGGCAGCGCCGCACCGCCGGCTCGATGTGGGCCACGTCGTAGAACCACGCGTGCTTGTGGCCCGGAAACTCCACGTTGGCGTGCCGCGCCGTCTTGTCGCACACCTCAAACAGCTCCCCCGCCCCCAGGGCGATCATTTCCTCGGTGGCGACAAACCGCCCGTTGTTGCGCATGATGCCGCCCACCAGCCCGGTGCCCAGCAGGCCGTCGGTGCGCTCCAGCATGATGACGCGCTCCGCGCCGGCCTTCTTGGCCGCCAGGGCCGCCGCGCAGCCCGACCACCCCCCGCCCACCACCACTACGTCGGCGTGGGTGCTCTTGCGCTTGTAAACCGTGGACGGCACCTGTCCCATCCCCACCTTGCCGCCGTCAGATGACTTGCTCATCGTCTCGTCTCCTTCCTTCGTCGTGCTCGACCCATTGACATCCTTGGCAGTTGTCTGCCCGCCAGTCCGCCCCCTCCATCAAGCATCCGATTGACCATTTGACCTGTCAACCAATTGACGCATTGCCTCTCAGATACTGCCGGCGAATTGGCAAAGCGTCCTGCGTCCCTGGAGAGGGACGCGGTGGCCGCAGGCCTGTAGGCGCGAATTCCATTCGCCAGCAATATCTCAAGGCCGCACCCGCCACGTCCCGGCCAGCAGCCGCCAGCGGCACCGGCACCCATGCGCGCACCGATGGTAATGGGGCGCCCAATGGCCCCCGCCGTGCGAATGGCGCGCCCCATGGCTCGCCCCAGGCGCTGCCGACTGCCGCACAGTCAACTCAAGATTCAGCCTCACGCGATGATTACCCTCGCCCCATTATCCTGTCCATTCGCGCCTCGCGCCATGACAATTGCCATATGCCCCCATTCGCCCGTGTTTCTCCGCGCGCTGCGGTGAACTCAGGCTGGCTCCAATTCCAGCGCCTGCGCCTTCAGCCCCGCCAGGATGCGGGCCGGCGTGGCCGGCAGCGTGTACACCCGCAGCCCAATCGCGTCGTAGATCGCGTTGCACACCGCCGGGGTCAGCGGCACCGTCGCCACTTCCGAGATGCCCTTGGCCCCAAACGGCCCGTTCGGGTCCGGCTTCTCGATGATCAGGGTCTTCACCGGCGTCATGTCGTGGATGGTGGGCACGCCCAGGTCGCCGAAGTTCGTGAACTTGGGCCGGCCGTTCTCCATCGGGTAGTCCTCGGTCAGGGCATACCCAATCGCCATCATACAGCTCCCCTCCACCTGTCCCTCGATCTTCTGCGGGTTGATGGCGCGGCCCACGTCGTGCGCCGCCCACACCTTCAGCACGCGCACCTGCCCGTTGTCCGGGTTCACCTCCACCGCGCACGCCTGGGTAATATAGGCGTAGGCCGGGTAGTTGCGGTAGTCCTCCGCCGAGACGGTCTTGCGGCCCTCGTGGTCGGCCAGCGCAAAGGTCTTGGGCGCCACGTGGACGTAGCTGTTCGTGGCCTGTTCGCCGCGCTTGTCAAGCTCGTCGGCCAGCTCGTTCAGGGTCATGTGCTGCTCGGTGCGCGTGTCGGCCACGCCCTCCGGCACCAGCATCACGTCGTCCGCCGGCACCTTCCACACCGCCGCGGCTTTGGTCACCAGCGTTTCCTTGAACGCGTTGGCCGCCTTCTCCACCGCCGCCCCGCTGATGAGGGTCTGCCGCTCGGCCACGGCGCCGCCGTGCTTGTGCGTCAGCACCGTGTCGCCCGAAATGACCTCCAGCGCCCCCGGCCTCAGCGGCAGCACCCCGCGCGCAATCTGCGCCATCGTGGTGCGGATGCCCTGCCCAAAGTCCACCGCCGAGACGCGCAACTGCACGCGCCCGTCTGGCAGTAAGGTGAAGGTCGCCCCGGCGTCGTCCACCTTGCCCTTGCCCGCGCCCACATTCTTGAACCCGCTGGCGACGCCAACGCCCAGCTTCCAGCCAGGCGTCACCTGCTGGCGGATGCGCGGCAGGTCCTTGGCCACCGCCTCGCGCGCCGCCACCAGCGTCTCCTCAATCGCCACACTGTACTTCAGGATTTCGCCCGAAGCCGTCTTGCTGCCGGCCCGCAGGCAGTTGCTCAGCCGCATCTCAATCGGGTCCAGCCCCAGCTTGCGGGCCGCCTCGTCCAGCAGGCTTTCGATGGCGAACGCCACCTGATTGATGCCAAAGCCGCGGAAAGCGCTGCTCTTGACGTTGTTGGTGTACACCGCCCAGCCTTCGATGCGGATGTTCGGCACCTCGTATGGCCCGCAGGCAAAGATGCAGGCCTGGTCAATCACGCGCGGGCTCAGGTCGGTGTAGGCGCCCGCGTCCGACAGCAGCTTGCAGTCCACCGCCAGGATGCGGCCCTCGCGGCTCAGCCCGACCCGGTAGTCCATGTAATACGGGTGGCGCTTGGTGCTCCGCACCAGCGACTCCTCGCGCGTCAGGGTCATCTTGGTGGGCCGGCCGGTCACGTAGGTCGCCAGCGCCAGCAGCGGCTCCACCGTCGCGTCAATCTTGCTGCCAAACGCGCCCCCGCCCGGCGTGCAGATGATGTGCACCCGCTCCTCGGGCAGGTTGAAGATCTCCGAAAGCTGCACCCGCAGCTCAAACGGGAACTGAGTGGGCATCTTCACTACCAGCCGGTCGTCTTCCCAATAGCACACGCCTGCCTCCGGCTCCAGGTAGGCGTGCTCCACAAACGGCGTCTCGAAGTGCCCCTCCACCACCAGGTCGGCTTCTTCCAGGCCGCGCGCCGGGTCGCCCACGGTGTGCACCAGGTGCTTGCAGATGTTGCCGTCCTCGAAGAGCTGCGGCGCGCCGGGCTTCAGCGCGTCCGCCGCGGTGAACACGCCCGGCAGCGGCTCATACTCCACCTTCACCAGCCGGGCCGCCTTGTCCGCCGCCAGGTCCGTCTCGGCCACCACCAGCGCAATGGCATCGCCCAAGAAGCGCACCCGGTCGTCGGCCAGCACCGGCTGGTCGCGCTTGATGACCCCAAAGCGGTTCTTGCCCGGCACATCCTTGGCCGTCAGCACCCGCACCACCCCCGGCACGGCCTCGGCGGCGCTGGTGTCCACGCTCAGGATGTTGGCGTGCGGCTCGGTGCTCCACACCGCCTTCAGGTGCAGCATCCCCTCCAGGTAGATGTCGTCCGCGTAGGTGAGCGTGCCGGTGGCCTTCTCGATCCCGTCATAGTCCATCACCGATGTGCCCAGCCCGCCAGCCTCCACCACGTTGATGTCGCTCGTCTGCGCTAGGCTGCGCGCGGCGATCTTCACGGCGTCAATGATCTTGTTGTACCCGGTGCACCGGCAGATGACGTCTTCCAGCCCATCCTTGATCTCGGCCTCGCTGGGGTTCGGGTTGTTGTCGAGCAGGGCCTTGGTGGCGATGATCATGCCCGGCGTGCAGAAGCCGCACTGGCTGCCGCCCGAGTTGATGAAGGCGGCCTGGATCGGGTGCAGATGGCCGTTCTCCTTCAAGCCTTCAATGGTCACCACCTCGGCGCCTTGCAGGGTGCGCATCTGGAGCAGGCACGACTTCTTGGGTTTGCCGTTCACCAGCACCAGGCAGTTGCCGCAGTGGTTGGTGCCGCAGCCGTTCTTGGTGCCCGTCAGCCCCAGGTCGTCACGCAGGGTCCGCATCAGGCTCATCCGGCCCGTGATGGACGGGCTGAGGCGCTTCTCGCCCAGGTAGTCCAGCAGGCTGTCCTTGGTGGGCACGGCGGCCTCCACCGGCTTGCCGTTGATCGTCAGGTTGACCTTGAGTGTTTCCATATGTGCTGCTCCCTTCGACCCTACACCGCCGCGTGCCAGCGCGGCACGTCCATCCACCCCCGTCGCTCCCCGTAGGAGCGCCTTGCAGGCGCGATTCGGTGCGCGCGCTACCTGTTTTAATCCCCCGTCGCCGCCGCATTCATCGTCCCCCCCGCGCGCATCTGCCGCACCGCCGTCGGCATCTTCAGCGCCAGCAGCGCCGCCACCCCCGCCACCCCCGCCAGCAGCCAAAAGTCCAGCCGGAAGGCGGGCAGGGCGCTCGTGCCGCCGCGCTCCAGCACCGCCCCAAAGATCGTCGCGCCCAGCGTGCCCGACACAAACCGCAGCATGTTGAAGATGCCCAGCGCCACGCCCAACTGGGTCTTGTCAATCACCAATGTCACCGCGTTGGCCGTCGGCGACTGCGTCATGCCCATGCCCACCCCCAGCACGGTCAGCGCGGCCACGATCACCCACGGCGAAGTCTCCGCCGTCCACAGCGACAGCGCCAGTCCCACGACTCCCACCGTTCCCATGCCCACCAGGCACGTCAGCCGGCTGCCAATGCGGTCCGACAGCCGCCCCGCCGCGGGCGAGATAAAGGCCAGGCTCACCGCCAGCGGCGCGATGAGCAGCCCGGCGTTGCCGCTGGTGCGCCCCTGCACGTTGATCAGGAACAGCGGCAGCAGCAACTGCATCCCAAACAGGCAGAAGAGCTGCGCCGACGACACAAACGTCACCACCCCAAAGCCGGAGTTGGTGAACAGCCGCAAGTTCACGAACGGCTGGCGCAGGCGGAGCTGCGAGATGATAAAGAACGCGAACAGCGCCGCGCACCCCAGCCACAGCAGCGCCGTCATCGCAGGCGACAGCGCGCCGGCCAGCCCCTCGTTCAGGTTGAACATCACCAGCACCGTTGCTACCGTCAGCGTCACCGCGCCCACCAGGTCGAACCGCTCGCGCGAGTGCTTGTGATCGGTGGGCACGATCATCCAGATCAACACCACGCCCGCCAGGCTCAGCGCTGCGTTGAACCAGAACACCGCCTCCCAGCCGAAGTATTGCACCAGCAAGCCGCTGATCACCGGCCCAAAGCCGTGCCCCGCGCCGTTGGCCGTGGCCCAAAAGCCCAGCGCGCCGCCCCGCTGTTCCGGCGGGAACACCTCCGCGATGATGGCCATGATGGCCGGCAGGGTGGGGGCGTTGCACACGCCCGCGATGGCCCGCCAGAAGATCATCCAGCCGATGGTGGGCGCCGCCACCGCCATGGCGGAGGCGATCACCAGCCCCACCATGCCCAGCAAATAGATGCGCTTGTACCCGAACATATCGCCCAGCCGCCCAAACACCGGCATCAGCGTCGAGAACAGCAGCACGTAGATCGTGACGACCCACACCCCCACGTTCAGCCCAATGCCGTAGTGGTCCATGATGGACGGCAAGGCCACGTTCGCCATGCTGTTGCCCATTGTGCCCACCAACGACCCGATCAACACCGTCGCCAGGATGCCCCAGCGGCGCCGGCCATAGTCCACGCGCGGGCTGGCCGCGCTCGTACCCACACTCATATTATTCGACCAAATGACAACTCACATAGTGGCCGCTCTGCACTTCGCGGAAGGCCGGCTCCTCCTCGAAACACACCGCCTGGGCCAGTGGGCAGCGCGTGTTGAACCGGCACCCCTTGGGCGGGTTGATGGGGCTGGGGATTTCGCCCTTCAGCACGATGCGCTCGCGCTTCTTCTCCAGCTTCGGGTCCGGGATGGGCACCGCCGCCAGCAGCGCCCGCGTGTACGGGTGCAGCGGCTGCTCGTACAGCGTCTTGCTCTCCGCCACTTCCATCACCCGGCCCAGGTACATCACCACTACCTGCTGGCTAATGTGCCGCACCACGGCCAGGTCGTGGGCGATGAACAAGTAAGTCAGCCCGAAGGCGCGCTGCAAATCTTCCAGTAAGTTGATGATCTGCGCCTGAATGGACACGTCCAGCGCCGAGATCGGCTCGTCGCAGATGACAAACACCGGGTCGGAGGCCAGGGCGCGCGCGATGCCGATGCGCTGCCGCTGCCCGCCCGAGAACTCGTGCGGGTAACGGGTGTGCACCCGCGGGTCCAGCCCGCACACTTGCAGCAGTTCCTGCACCCGCTCGCGCCGGGCCGCGCCCTGGGCCAGCCCGTGCACCGTCAGCGGCTCCCCCACGATCTGCTCCACCGTCATGCGCGGGTTCAGCGACGCATACGGGTCCTGGAACACCATCTGGATTTTGCGGCGCAGTTGGCGCATCGTCTCGCCCGTGCTCCGCACCATGTCCTGCCCCTCAAAGTGCACCGACCCGCCGGTGATCGGGTTCATCTTCACCAGCGCCAGCCCGATGGTGCTCTTGCCGCAGCCGGATTCGCCCACCAGCCCCACCGTCTCCCCCTGCTTCACGGTGAACGAAATCCCATCCACCGCCTTCACCGCGCCCACCTGCCGCGCGATTGGGAACCCGCGAAACACCGGGAAGTGCACCTTCAGGTCGCGCACTTCCAGCAGCGTCTGCCTCGACGCGCCGTTCGGCGTGTGGCGCTCGGTCGTCCCTGGCTCAACTGGCGCGTGGCTCATGCTTGGTGCTCCTCAGGTCGTCCACTTCCAGCCAGCAGGCGGAGTAGTGATTCTCCGCCACCAGCCGGGGCGCGGGCCGCTCCGTCAGGCAGCGCTCGATCCGGAACGGGCAGCGCGGCACAAACGGGCAGCCCTGCGGCGGGTTCGCCAGGTCCGGCGGCAGGCCGGGGATCGGCGTCAGGCGCTTGCTCTTGCCGATGTCCAGCCGCGGGATGGCGCCCAGCAGTCCCAGGGTATAGGGGTGGCGCGGGTCGTCGTACAGGTCCGCCGCGGGCGCATTCTCCATCACGTGCCCGGCATACATCACGATGATGCGGTCAGCCAGCCCGGCCACGATCCCCAGGTCGTGTGTGATCCAGATGACCGACATGCCGGTCTCGTCGCGCAGCCGCTTGACCAGCGACGTGATCTGCGCCTGGATGGTCACGTCCAGCGCCGTGGTGGGCTCGTCGGCGATCAGCAGCTTCGGGTTGCACGACAGCGCCATGGCGATCATCACCCGCTGGCGCATCCCGCCCGAAAACTGGTGGGCGTAGTCGTCCAGCCGGTTGGCCGCGTCGGGGATGCCCACCAATTGGAGCATCTCCAGCGCCCGCGCCCGCGCCGCCGCCCGGTCGTAGCCCAGGTGCAGCCGGATGGCCTCGCTCATCTGCTGGTTGATGGTCAGCACCGGGTTGAGCGACGTCATCGGGTCCTGGAAGATCATCGCCACTTCTTTGCCGCGCACCTTGCGCATCTCTTCCTTGCTCACTTGCAGCAAGTCGCGGCCCTTGAACAACACCCGCCCCCCCGCAATCTGCCCTGGCGGCGACGGCACCAGCCGCATCACCGACAGCATGGTCACGCTCTTGCCCGAGCCGCTCTCGCCCACAATGCCCAGGGTCTCGCCCTCCGCCAGCGAAAAGTTGACCCCGGCCACCGCGGCCACGGCCTTGCCCTTGGTCCGGAAGACCGTCCGCAGGTCCTGAACGTCCAGCATCGGCATCATGGGGTTGGGTCCTCTCCCTGCGTCCCCGGCAGGATGCGGCTCACTTCTTCCGGCCGGATTAACATCACCGGGCAGGTGGCGCGGCGCGCCACCCGGTCGGTGGTGGGGCCGTAAGCGTAAGGGGCCGGCCCGCCTTCGCCGTGCGTGCACATCACGATCAAATCAATCGCGTTGGCCTTGGCGTAATTGAGAATGCCGCCCGCCGGCCGGCCAAAAACGACCCCCACTTCCACCGTCAGCCCCTCGGCCTGCAATTGCTCCGCCGCCGGCAGCAGCATGCGCTTCGCCTCTGCCTCCTGGCTGGCCATCTCGGCTTCCTTGTAGATGGGGTGGTTGGCCAGTTCCAGGTCGGTTTCCGAGCGCGGCAGCTTGATCGAGCTTAGGAACGATGCCGCCAGCCGAAATGACCCGCCCGACCGCCCGGCCGGTGTGGGCACCACCATCAGCAGGTGCAGCGTGGCCTTGAGCGGCCCCGCGAGGGCGGCGGCGTAGGGCAGGGCCTTCTCCGCCAGTTCCGAACCGTCCAATGGCACCAGGATATTGGCGAACACTAGGCCTCCTTGCTGGCCTTCTTGAACCGCTGCTGCGGGTCCGTCACCGAGCGCAGCCAGCCCGCCACCATCTGGATGAACAGCACGCTCAGGCCGATGGCCAGCCCTGGAAAGGTCACCAGCCACCAGGCCTTGGCCATGTAATCGCGCCCGTCCGAGAGCATCAGCCCCCACGACGCCTCCGGCGGCTGGATGCCCATGCCCAGGAACGACAGCGCCGCCTCCGCCAGGATGATGCGCGCCAATTCCATCACCGCAATCGTCAGGATGGGCGACACTAAGTTGGGCAGCAGGTGGATGAAGATGATGCGCAGGTCGCCGGCGCCGATCACCCGCGCCGCCTTCACGAACACCTCCTCGCGCAGCGATAGCGTCACCCCGCGCACGATCCGGGCGAAGATCATCCACCCGTTAATCATCAGCGCGATCATCATGTTTTGCAGGCTCGGCCCCAGCATGATCAGCAGGGTCAGCGCCACCAGCAGGCCCGGAAAGGCCGTCTGGATATCCACCCAGCGCATGATGATGGTGTCCACCGTGCCGCCGAAATAGCCGGCCGTCAGCCCCAGCACCGTGCCGAACAATCCGGTCACAGCCACCACACCCAGCCCCACCAGCAGCGACACCCGGCTGCCGTGAATGATGCGGTCCAGGATTGGCCGCCCCAGTTGGTCGGTGCCCAGGATGTAGTGATAGTTGAACTCGCCCTCGACGGTGAGCATGGGCGGCGAGAGCCGCAGCCGTAGGTTCTGCTTGGTGTACTGATCGGCGATTACCGGGGCGGCAGCCGCCATCAGCACCACCAGCACAAACCCGATGGCGCCCACCAGCGCCACCCGGTCGCTCACCAGGTCTGCCAGCACTTCGCGCAGGCCGTGCAGCCACGGGAACCTCCGCTCCGCGACCTTCTCGGCCGGCTCGCTGACGGTTTCGGCCAGCTTTAAATTGCGTAGTGTGGTTGCCATCCCGCCTCCTTCTCCGTAGCCTGCCCGCTCACCCAGAACCCGCCTCGCGGCCTCCTCTCCTGGCGGGAGACCATGGTCCCGCAGCGTAGCGGAGTGGGGGGGCGGGGTGAGGGCGAATCGCCCATACCGTTACGTGTACCGAATTCGCGGATCGAACCACCCGTACGTCATGTCAATCAGCAGGTTGAGGGCCACCACCAGCACCCCCACCACGAACACGTCCGCTTGCAGCAGCGGCAAGTCCTGCCGGCGGATGGCGTCCATTGCCAGCAGCCCCACCCCCGGCCACCCGAACACCACCTCCACGATCACCGTGAAGCCCGCCAGCAAGCGGCTCAGCTCCCACCCGCTCAGCGTCACGATGGGGATGGCGGCGTTCTTCAGCGCGTGGCCCATGATGACCGTCTGCTCGGCCAGCCCGCGCGCCCGCGCCGCTGTCACATAGTTGCGCCCCAGCTCATCCAGCACGCTCGACCGCACAATTTGGGTGATGCGGCCCAACGGCGCCGCCGCCAGGGTCACCGCCGGCAGCACCAAATGTTTCCAGGAGCCGTATCCCGAGGTAAAGAACCACCCCAGGTTCACGGCGAAGATCAGGATCAGCATCAGCCCCAGCCAGTTGGAGGCCACGCACATGCCCACCAGCGAGCCCAGGCTGCAAAAGTGGTCCAGCCAACTGCGCGGCCGCAGCGCCGCCAGCACCCCCAGCGGCACCGCGAAGACGACCGCCAGGGCCATCGCCGCGAAGGCCAGCAGGAAGGTGGCCGGCAGCCGGTCCAGCACCAGCGGCAGGGCCGGCACCCGCTGCCACAGCGAGTTGCCAAAGTCGCCGCGCACCGCGTCGGCGCTGAAGCGCGCAAATTGAACCAGCAGGGGGTCGTTAAAGCCCAACGTCTCGCGCATCGCTTCCCGCTGGGCCTCGGTGGCCTCCAGCGGCAGCATCAGCTTCACCGGGTCGCCGATGACGCGCGTGATGACGAACACCAGCACCGAGACCGCGGCGATGGAAATCAGGGCGTAGAACAAGCGGCGCAGCAAATAGCCGACCATCGCATCATCCTTCCGTGGGCGTTGCCGCCCGGCATTGTTGCCGCTTTCACCCGCCGGGCGCGCGGCGGTGGGCGTCTGCCGCGGCCGCGCGGGCGGTGCCTGCGTGCCGGCTGCCGCCGGGCCAGGCAGTCGCCCAGCCCGGCGGCGGCCGGTCCAGCGGCCAGGCGCGGCCCACCTGCGCCACGCCCAGCCGCGATCCACTCATTACTTCAAGCCCATCTCCGTGATCAGCAGCCGGCCATCCAGCCGCGGCTCCCAATCCAGGCGCTCACTCAGCCCGTAGATGTTCTCGAAGTTGACCAGGTACAGGTGCGAGGCCTCGTCGTGCGAGGTCTGGATGATCTGGTGATACAGCGCCTCGCGCGCCGCCACGTCCGTCTCGGTCCGGGCCTGGTTGATCATGTCCGTGACCTCTGGGTTACAGTACGACGGAGCCGTGCCGCCGCATGAGTAGTAACCCGACAGGGTGCGGTCCGCGTCCAGCAGCGAGTTGTCGTGCGACACGAAGATCATCGGCGCCCGGTTCTCCGCATCGAACAGGATGTCCAGGTAGTTGGAGAACTCGCTGATGTTGATGCGGACGTTCAGGCCCACTTCCGCCAGTTGGCCCGCCACCACCTCCACCAGCTCCTTGTCCTTCAGCCACCGGCCCACTTCGCTCTCCAGCACGATCTCCGCGCCATCGTAGCCCGACTGCGCGATCAGGTCCTGGGCCATGGTGGGATCGTACGGGTAGGCCGAGACGTTGGGATTGTAGCCGAAGTGGCCGGGCGTCAAAATCTGCCCATCGGCCGGCACCGCGAAGCCGCCGTAGATGGCGTCGGCGATGCCTTCCTTGTCCACGGCGTAGTTGATGGCCTGGCGCAGTTCCACGGCCTCCAGCACCGAGCCGGCGCCGTTGTGCAGCAGGATCATGGGGAATTCCAGGCCGGGGCGGTGCACGGCCACCGGCGCCGAGTCAATCTGCTCTGGCAGCAGGCCGAACACCAGGTCCACCTCGCCGGCTTGCAGGGCCGCCAGGCGCGTGGACTCTTCCAGGATCGGGCGGTAGTGCACCACGTCGATGCTGCCCGCCGCGCCCCAGTAGTCGGGGTTCTTCTCGATGGTCACGTCCACGCCGCGGTCCCAGGAGACAAACCGGTACGGCCCGGTGCCGATGGGGGTGGTGGCAAACGCCTCTGGGTCGGCCTGGGCATGGCCAGGCTCGATGATCATCAGCATGTTCATGCGCGCCGGCAGGATCGGGTCCGGGCCATTGGTGATGATGCGCACCACGTACTCCGACGCCGCCTCGGCCGAGACGATGGTGGCGAAGTTGCTCACCTGGTCCGAAGCCGTGGCCGGGTCGATGATGCGGTTGATGCTGAAGGCCGCGGCCTCCGCGTTGAAGGGCGCGCCGTTGTGGAAGCTCACGCCCTCGCGCAGGGTGAATTCCCAAGTTGTGTCGTCCACCTGGGTGTATGCGGTCGCCAGCAGGGGCTCCAGCTCGCCGCCCGCGTCGCGGGTCAGCAGGGTTTCGTAGATGTTCTCATTCACCGCGCGGCCGTTGCCGTCCTCGCTCACCTGCGGGTCCAGGGTGGCCGGGTCTTCCGCCAGCACAATCGTGATGGAGCTCATCTCCGCCGGGGGCGCGTCGGTCGGCTGGGGCGCGGCGGTGTTGGCCGGGGCCTGGGTGTTGGACGGGGCCTGGGTGGCGGTCGCGCCGCCGCCGCAGGCCGTAATCAGCAGGGTGGCCAGGATCACGAATGCCAGCAGTTTTGCAGTCCTCTTCATATCTCACTCCTCCTGTGAGTCGTTCGGGGTAGTGCGCCAATCAGCTTGCGTCGACTTGAAGGTTGGAAAAGGTGTGCGCTGGTATAGCCTCCTTGTTGGGACGGGGCGCCGGGTTGGCAGCGCGGGCGGATGGTTGCGGACACGCGTCTAGGCTTCGATCTTGGCTGAGGCCTGCAGCCAGCGTTCGACAGGCGGCGTCTCGGTCACTTCCGACTCTGTCGTCACGTCCAGAAAGGTCGGGCGGCCGCTGGCAAACGCCGCGCGCAGCGCCGGTTCCAGTTCGTCGGGCGTCTCCACCCGCCGGCCCTCCAGCCCAAACGCCCGGGCAATGCCGGCATAGTCTGTGTCGGCCGAAAAGTCCACCGAGAGATAGCGCCGGTCGCGGTACAGGTGCTGGAGGGTCTTGATCCAGCCAAACTGCGCGTTATTGAATAGCAGCAGGACGACGGGCAGGTTCAGCCGCGCAATCGTCTCCAGTTCGCCGCAGCTCATGCCAAAACTGCCGTCGCCCACCAGTCCCAGCACCGGCGCCTGCGGCCGGGCCAGCTTGGCGCCCACCACCCCCGGCAGGGCATAGCCCAGCCCGCCATAGCCGCGCGGGATGATGATGTGGCGCCCCGCTGGGCTGGCATAATAGGCGGAGGTGAACGGCGTGCCCGTGCCGGCGTCGGCCACGATCACGCTGTCGCGCGGCAGCACACTGCGGATGGCTTGCAGCACCCGCTGCGGCTTCATCGGCTGGGTATCGGCGGCCAGCTTGGGCGCCTCGCGCGCCCACCACGCCGCCCGCAGCCCGGCAAAGTCGGTCCACGGTTCGCGCCCCGCCGCCCCATCCAGCCGCGTCATCTGGCCGCGCGCCGCCGCCGTCATCTGCTTCAGCACCGTGCGGGCGTCGCCGGCCAGCCCGGCGCTCAGTGGATAGGTGTTGCCCACCTCCACCGGGTCCACGTCAATCTGGATCACCCGCACCTGCCCGTCGCTGGCCGGCACGCTCCAGTTCAGGGTGGTCACCGAGTCGGTCTTGCAGCCCACGTACAGCACCAGGTCCGCCGCCGCCAGCACCTCGTTGGCGTACGGCCGCGCCCCGTTGCCGCCCACCACCCCCAGGCTCAGGGCGTGCGTCTCGTCAATGCTGCCCTGCCCGTTGATGGACGTGCCCACCGGCGCGCTCAGCAGTTCCGCCAGCGCCGTCAGCTCGTCCCACGCCCGCGAGATCATCACCCCGCCGCCGGCCACGATCACCGGCCGCTGGGCTTGCAGCAGCACCTGGGCCGCGGCCTCCACCGCCTCGGGGTCGGCGCCGGTGCGGTAGGCGGGATAGGTGCGGCAGGCGCTCTCGGCGTACAGGCTCTCCGGGTGGGCGGGCTCTTCCAGCACATCCTCCGGCAGGGTGATCTGCACCGCGCCGGGCCGGCCCGTCGTCGCCATGCGGAAGGCCTTGCGCATCACCTCGCCCGCCCGTTCGCCGCGCTTGAGCGTGTGGCGCCACTTGGTCACCGCGCCAAAGAGCTGGCCCTGGTCCAACTCGGTCAGCACGTTGCGGCCCTCGGCCTCCAGGGGGATGTCGGACGTGAAGGCGATCACCGGCACCGACGAGGCGTTGGCCTCCGCCAGGCCGGGCACCAGGTACAGCGCGCCCGCCCCGCTAGGGGCCTCGCACACGCCCGGCCGGCCGCTCAGCCGCGCATACACATCCGCCATGTACGACGCGCCCCGCTCGTCGCGGGTCATCACGTGGCGGACGCTGTCGCGCGCGGCATGCAGCGCATCGTAAAACGGGATCGACGTATCGCCCGGCACGCCAAAGACGTACTCGACCTCGTAGGCCTTCAGCATTTCCACCAGGGCTTGCGCAGAATGGAGTGTCACAGGCTGTGCACCTCGGCGGGGGTGGGGAGGGGGGCGGCCTCGGGCAGCCGTTCCAGCGGGCCGGCCTGGGCAAAGTCGCGCACCACGCTGTCCAGGTGGGCGCGCATGGCGGCCTCGGCCTGCTGCGGGTCGCCGGTGCGCAGCCCGGCCAGGATGCGCCGGTGCTCGCGCCCGGATTTCTCCAGCCGCCCTTGCAGCCGGTCCGAGAGCCGCCGCAGCCGCCGCAATTGCTCCTCCAGCTTGTCCAGGATCGGCTTCAGCCGGCGGTTATCGGCCCGCTCGTGGATCATGGTGTGGAACTGCGCGCCCAGGCGGGAGCAGGTCTCCACATCCCGGCGCTCCAGCGCCCGGTCGGCCTCGTCCAGCAGGTGCTCGGCCTCGTCCAGGTCGCGCCGGGAGAACTCGGGCGTGGCCAGCCGCGCCGCCAGGCCCTCCAACACAGCCCGCAGTTCGAAGATCTCGGTCGCATCCTTGAGCGAGACTTCGGAGACGGAAGTGCCTTTGTACGGGATTTTGGTGACCAGCCCATCGCGCTCGAGGGTGAGCAGGGCGTCGCGCACTGGGGTCTTGCTGGTGCCAAGCTGCCGGGCCAGGTCGTCTTCCACCAGGGGATCGCCCGGCCGGTATTGGAGGTCGAGGATGGCCTCCTTGATCGTCAAATAGACGCGTTCGGTGAGTGTCAGCCCAACGCTCATTGGGGAAAGCTTGAAAGGCGTCTCGGCCATACCTACCTTTCCCTTGACGTTTTCGATATATCGTATATGATACACGAAGCAGACCAAAAATATACGATATTAACCGTTTTGTCAACCACTAAACAGGGCTACTTCGTTGACAAACCCGTGGTTCTGCGTAAAGTCGAGAGGTAAATCGCCTTCTCTCAAAGGGAATAACCTCCATGCGCCACGCTAAATACCGCCCCGGCTCCCTGGTCCTGCTCCGCCAGCTTGACGTTAACGGCAAGGTGGCCACGATTTGGGGCGGCCGGGTGCTCACCAGCGACCCCCGGCAGATGACGGTCCTGGCCATCGAGATGGTCTACCAGGCCCAGGAATGGCACGCCGTGGGCGACTTTCAGGAAGTTTCCGCCCCGCCGCACAAGCTCCCCTACAAGTGGGACTTTCCCCGCCTGCTGGTCAAGTTCGAAGCCAACCCCACCGACCTGGAAGCCCGCCCCGTCATCGAGGCCGCCCTGGAGCGCTATTCCCTCGCCAACCCAGGCGCGGACGAAGCCTGATCCCCGCCCCCACAAAGGACACTCTCATGGACTTCTCCCTCTCCGAAGAGCACCGCATGGTTCAGCAGACGGTGCGTGACTTCTGCGAAAAGGAAGTGGCGCCCATCATCAAGGAAGCTGACCGCACCCAAACCATGCACCCGAGCATCCTGCCTCGCATGGGCGCGCTGGGCATCCTGGGCATTTGCCTGCCGGAGAAGTATGGGGGGATGGGCTTCGACTACATCACCTTGGGCCTGGTGTGCGAGGAGCTGGAAGCCTGCGACACCAGCCTGCGCGTGGTCATGTCCGTCCACATGGGGTTGAACAGCCTGGCGGTCTTCCAGTGGGGGACGGAAGACCAGAAGCAGCGCTTCCTCGTCCCGCAGGCGCGCGGCGAGAAGTACGCCATGTTTGGCCTCACCGAGCCGGGCGTGGGCAGCGACGTGGCCGGCATGGCCTCCACTGCCCGCCGCGACGGCGACGATTACATCATCAACGGCGAGAAGATGTGGATTTCCCTCGCCACCAAGGCCCACCACATCCTATGGGTGGCGCGCACCAACCCGGAGCGCCCCGACCCGCACGACCAGCTTTCTGCTTTCCTCATCGAGACCGACCGCCCCGGCATCACCACCGGCGACATCCACGGCAAGTTGGGCGTGCGCGCCGGCTCCACCGGCTGGGTGAACTGCGCCGACGTGCGCGTGCCCGCCGCCAACCGCCTGGGCGAGGAGGGCGAAGGCTTCAAGATCGCCATGTCGTGCCTGGACAACGGCCGCTACACCGTCGGGTCCGGCGCAGTGGGCCTCATCCGCGCCTCGCTGGAGGCCAGCGTGCGCTACGCCAACAGCCGCAAGAGCTTTGGCCGTGAGATCGGCAAGCACCAGCTTGTCCAGCAGAAGATTGCCCACATGGTCCGCGACTACGAGATGGGGCGGCTGCTCTACCTCCAGGCCGGCTGGCTCAAGAACCAGGGCCAGCGCAACACCCGCGAGACCTCGCTGTGCAAGTGGTTCGCCACCGACGCGTCCTTCGAGGCCGCCCACCAGGCCATCCAGGTGCACGGGGCGTACGGCTATAGCGATGAGTACGACGTGGAGCGCTACCTGCGCAATGCGCGCGGCGCCATCATCTACGAGGGCACCAGCGAAATCCACCAGCTCATGCAGGCCGGCTATGCCCTCGGCTACCGCACCGACGGCGACCTGCGCTGCGAACTGCCGGCGTATGATGAGGCAGTGTGGCGGGGGACGTGAGGTGTGAAACGTGAAACGTGATACGTGAGATAAACAACTTAAGCCAGCGTTGCGCCGCGCCGGCTGCGGCCCACGCCAGCACGAGCTGCGAGAGGCAACGTGCCCGTTGCCACGGCGGCCAGTATTGCCAACGCGGCTAGGAACTCTGCGGCCGGGCGGCTGCTGCCCCAGGCGTTAGCGGGCACGTACAGTCCAGTCTGTGCGTAGCCCAGATAGGCGCCATTGCCGGGAAAAGCACTCAATACCTGAATCAGTAAGAACGCCCCCACTATCGTCGCCAACAGGCTCGCGAGCCAGAGACCGGGCAGCACCGGCCGGCCCGCCCGTTCTCGCAGAACCGCAAGGCCGAGACCTAGCCCATACATAGCGAGGATGGCGGCGATCACGTGGGGCTGGCTGCCCAGCAGACTGGCTGTAGGGTAGCGCAACCAATGTGGCAGCGCGTGCGCTCCGAAATAGATTAGGAGGTGCACGGCACCGGCACTGATCAGGTAGCGGCTCGAGGCATAGCTCGCCGCCACTGCGGCGAACACCAATGCTGGCAAGCCACCGAAGAACAGAATGGCGTCGCTATCCTGCAAATCGTAGGGCGGGTAGGCCGCGCCGCCGCGCCACGGTGAAAGCCACACAGCTCCGACGAGAGCCAGGCTGGCAAGGGCGGGCATCGAGATCAGGAGCAAGTTAAGCGCCTCGGACCTGGCCTGCCTTACTCGTCGCGCTAAGACGAACATGGCCGCTACCGCGACGCCTACCGCCGCACAATAGAGGTATAGCCCGTCAGCATGGACGGGATAGCCGCCGGCCCGCATCCCAAAGGTCAGCAGCGCCAGGCCAGCGACGAGATGGGCCAGGGTCAACAGCGCTGGGGCGGTGAGGGTCAGGTGGTCGAGTTGGCCTGGGGCGGGAGGCTTCACAGTGTCATCCATTCGCGCGATGAGGGGCGGCAATCACTGCCGCCAACGGCGACCCTTTCCAGTATGACGAGGATGACGCCTCGCTGGTGACTCGGCGAGCGATGCCGATCACCACATCGCCCGGTCCCCGTTCCCTCAACCCCTCGCTGCCTCGGTACCCTCCGGCCGCACGAGGAAATAAGCCAGCGGCCCCAAGAAAGGCACCGCCACCACGATCAGCACCCACACCGCTTGCGTCGCGCCGGTCTGGCCTCGCCGGCGGAGCGAAAACAGCGCCTCCAGCGCCAACAGCGACCCTAATCGCCACCGCGGGGAAATGTACCGCCCAGCCCGGCGGCCCTCTTTCTCTTTCTTTTCTCGTTCTTTCCCTAACGCGCCACCTCATACTGCGACACGGCGCGCACGTAGTGCGCCCGCTCGAACGCAGCCGGGTACGGGCACGACTTCTGGCTCATGCTGCCTCGCATCTGCGCCACCGACTCGTACTCGTGCGCTTCCATCCACTCCACCAGGTCGGCCCGGATTTGCCCGATGCGGTCGATGCCGCGCGTCAGCAGTTCCGAGGCCATCATCGTCACGCTCGCGCCCGCCATCAAGCCCTTGAGCGCATCCTCGGCGCTGTGCACCCCGCCCGTCAGCGCCAGGTCCGCCGCCACCTGCCCATACAGGATCGCGATCCAGCGCAGGGGCAGGCGCAGGGCCTGGGGCGCCAGCGGGTTGCTCAGCTCCGGCCGCGAAACCACCTCCAGCAGTTCCAGGTCAATGTCCGGCTGATAGAACCGGTTGAACAGCACCAGCCCGTTGGCCCCGGCATCCACCAGCCGCCGGGCGGTGTGGGGCAGGGCGCTGAAGAACGGGCTGAGCTTGACGGCGATGGAGATGGACACCTGCCGGCGCACGTCGTGCAGCAGGTGCACATAGTTGTCCTCCACCGCGCCGGTGGTCATGTCCGGGTCGGTGGGCACAAAGTACATGTTCAGCTCCAGCGCGTCTGCGCCAGCCTGCTCCATATAACGCGCATACTTCACCCAGCCGCCGGTGGAGACCCCGTTCAGGCTGGCGATGACGGGGATGCGCAGGGCTTCCTTCGCCCGCCGCAGGTGCTCCAGGTACTGGTCCGGCGCCAGCTGAAACTCGCTTGGCTCCGGGAAGAACGACAGCGCCTCGGCGAAGCTGTCGGTGCCGTGGCTGAGGAAGTGGTCGAGCGTGTGGCTCTCGGCGTTGATCTGCTCCTCAAACAGCGAGTGCAGCACCACTGCTCCGGCCCCGGCGTCCTCCATCCGGCGCAGATTGTCCAGGCTGCGCGCCAGCGGCGAGGCCGACGGCACCAGGGGATTGGAGAGCTTGAGCCCGAGATAAGTCGTCGAAAGGTCAATCATGTTTGCTCCCTATGCGCTCTTCGCCGCCAACCCCTCGTACTGCTTCCACCGCGCCGCGATATCGGCCTCGGCCTGCTTCAGCAGCATCTCGGCCCGCGCCGGATCCGATTGGGTCAGCATCCGGAACCGGGTTTCGTTGTACATATACTTGTCCAGCCCCAGGCTGGGGGCCTTCGAGTCGAGCTGGAACGGGTTCTGCCCGGCCGCTTCCAGCCGTGGGTCATAGCGGTACAGCGGCCAATAGCCGGAGGCCACCGCCTTCTTCTGCTGGTCCAGCCCGTAGCGCAGGTCGTAGCCGTGCATCAGGCAGTGGCTGTAGGCGATGATCAGGGCCGGGCCGGGGTAGGCTTCTGCCTCCTGGAAGGCCTTGATCGTCTGCGCGTCGTTGGCGCCCAGCGCCACCCGCGCCACGTAGATGTTCTTGTACGCCATCGCCAGCAGGCCCATTTCCTTCTTGGCCAGCCCCTTGCCGCTGGCGGCGAACTTCGCCACCGCGCCGCGCGGCGTGGCCTTGGAGGCCTGCCCGCCGGTGTTCGAGTACACCTCGGTGTCCAGCACCAGCACGTTCACCTTGCGGCCCGCGGCCAGCACGTGGTCCAGCCCGCCATAGCCAATGTCGTAGGCCCAGCCGTCGCCGCCCACGATCCACACACTGCGGGGCACCAGCACCTCAGCCAGCCCCAGCAGGTCGCGCACCGCCCCCGCGCGCTCGGCGTCGTCCGGCGGCATCTGCGTCAGCCAGGCGTTCAGCCGCGACTTCAGCGCCGCCACGCGCTCGCGCTGCTCGTAGATGCCGGTCTGCGTGTGGCCGTCCGCGGACTGCAACTGCCCGGCCAGGTCCGCCCCCACGATGTCTTCCAGGCGCCGGAGCAGCTCGTGGGCGTATTCCGTCTGCTTGTCGAGCGTCAGCCGGAAGCCCAGCCCAAACTCGGCGTTGTCCTCAAACAGCGAGTTGGACCAGGCCGGGCCGCGCCCCTCGCGGTTCTGCGCCCACGGGGTGGTGGGCAGGTTGCCGCCGTAGATGGATGAGCAGCCGGTGGCGTTGGCGATGACGGCCCGGTCGCCGAAGAGCTGCGAGAGCAGCTTCAGATACGGGGTCTCGCCGCAGCCCGCGCACGCGCCGGAGAACTCGAACAGCGGCTGGAGCAGCTGCGAGTCCTTCACCGTGCTCAGGTTCAGCCCGCGCCGGTCCACTTCCGGCAGGTCCAGGAAGAACTTCCAATTTTCTTGCTGGGCGTCGCGCAGGGGCAGGCTGGCGCCGTTAGTGCCCACCGTGGCCCCGTGTAATAAGGTCATGTTGATGGCCTTGAACTTGGGCTCGCGCTTATTCTTGGCCGGGCACACCTCAAAGCACAGCGCGCACCCGGTGCAATCATCGGGCGACACTTGCAGGGTATAGCGCTGCCCCTCGAACTCCTTCCAGCGGGCCGGGGAGCTTTCGAACGCGGCCGGCGCGCCCCTCAGCGCCTCGGCCGGATAGACCTTCTCGCGGATGACGGCGTGCGGGCACACCAGCACGCACTTGCCGCACTGGATGCATACCTCCGGGTCCCACACCGGGATCTCCTGCGCGATGGCGCGCTTCTCCCACTGCGAGGTGGCCGTGGGGAAGGTGCCGTCCGCCGGCATGGCGCTCACCGGCAGCTCGTCGCCCAGCCCGGCGATCATCATGGCCGTCACGTCCTGCACGAAGCGCGGCGCTTCCGCCGGCACCGCGGGCCGCAGCCCGTTGGCCGCCGTCACCTGGGCCGGCACTTTGACCTCGTGCAGATGCGCCAGGGTCTGGTCCACCGCCTCGAAGTTGCGCTGCACCACGGCCTCGCCGCGCTTGCCGTAGGTCTTCTCGATGGCATGCTTGATGGCCTCGATGGCGGCTTCGCGCGGCAGCACGCCGCTGATGGCGAAGAAGCAGGTCTGCATGATGGTGTTGATGCGCCCGCCCATGCCGGTGTCGCGCGCCACGCCGTAGCCGTCAATCACGTAGAACCGCAGGCGCTTCTCGATGATCTGGGCCTGCACCGGGTGGGGGAGTTGGTCCCACACCTCGTCTGGGCCAAAGGGGCTGTTCAGCAGGAACACCGCGCCGGGGGCCGCCACGCGCAGCATGTCAAAGCGCTCCAGGAAGTTGAACTGGTGGCAGGCCACGAAGTTGGCCGAGGTGATCAGATAGGCCGAGCGGATGGGGCGCGGCCCGAAGCGCAGGTGCGAGACCGTCACCGAGCCGGACTTCTTCGAGTCGTACACGAAGTAGCCCTGGGCAAAGCTGTCGGTGTCCTCGCCGATGATCTTGATCGAGTTCTTGTTGGCCCCCACCGTGCCGTCCGCGCCCAGCCCAAAGAACACGGCCCGCGTGGTGTCGTCTGCCTCGGTGGAGAAGCCGGGGTCGTAGTCCAGGCTCAAATGCGTCACGTCGTCGTGGATGCCTACGGTGAAGTGCTGCCTGGGCTGCGGCTTCTTCAGCTCATCCAGCACCGCCTTCACCATCGCCGGGGTGAACTCCTTGGACGACAGCCCATACCGCCCGCCGATGACCCTGGGCATGGGGCCGGCAGTCCAGTGCTCCGCCAGCGCCGTCACCACATCCTGATACAGCGGCTCCCCGCCCGCGCCCGCTTCCTTGCACCGGTCCAGCACGGCGATGGCCTTGACCGTGGCCGGCAGCGCGCGCACAAACGTCTCGCCCGCGAACGGCCGGTAGAGCCGCACCTTGAGCACGCCCACCTTCTCGCCCGTGTTGGCCGCATGCAGGTACTCAATCGTCTCCTGCGCCGTCTCCGCGCCCGAGCCCATAATCACCAGCACGCGCTCGGCGTCCGGCGCGCCCTCGTAGTCGAACAGGTGATAGGCCCGGCCGGTCAGCTCGGCGAAGCGGTCCATGGCGTTCTGCACCACCGCCGGGCACACCTGGTAGTAGGTATTGGCGGCCTCGCGCCCCTGGAAGAATACGTCCGGGTTCTGCGCCGTGCCGCGCATCACCGGCCGGTCCGGCGATAGCCCGCGCATCCGGTGGGCGCGCACCAGGTCGTCGTCTAGCATGGCGCGGATGACGTCATCCGCCAGCGGCTCGATCTTCATCACCTCGTGCGAGGTGCGGAACCCGTCGAAGAAGTGCAGGAACGGCACCCGCGCCTCCAGCGTGGCCGCCTGCGCGATCAGCGCCTGGTCCATCGCTTCCTGCACCGAGTTGCTGGCCAGCAGGGCCCAGCCCGTGCCGCGCACCGCCATCACGTCCGAGTGGTCGCCGAAGATGGACAGCGCATGCGCCGCCACCGACCGCGCGCTCACGTGGAACACGGTAGAGGTCAGCTCCCCGGCGATCTTGTACATGTTGGGGATCATCAACAGCAGGCCCTGCGAGGCGGTGAAGGTGGTCGTCAGCGAGCCGGTTTGCAGCGCACCGTGCACCGCGCCGGCCGCGCCGCCCTCGCTCTGCATCTCGGCCACCAGGGGCACCGTCCCCCAAATGTTCTTGCGCCCCTCCGCCGACCACTGGTCGGCCAGCTCCCCCATGCCCGACGAGGGCGTGATGGGGTAAATGGCGATGACTTCATTGACTTTGTGGGTGATGGTGGCGGCGGCTTCGTTGCCGTCAATGGTTACCGTTACGCGCTGAGACATGGCATGTCCTTTCTAGGCTGAGTCCCAGTAAGCCTAGTCCATCTGCCCCGCCCCCTGTAGTGACAGAGGGCCGCCTATAGGATGACTTTTATCCGGTATTCCGGGCCGCGTTTCACCGGGACTTTGATCACCCCATCCCTCAGAATTCGGCACCTCCCCGCGCCGCCGGGCTGTGCTAGTGTGAGATTGCCGGCCAATACCGGCTGCTGATCGTCACTCACCCGAAAGGGGATGCCCCATCCGCCCCAACCTCCTGCCCGCGCTGCGTTTTCTGGTCGGCCGCCTGGCGTACGCTGGGCTGACCGTGCTGGTCGTTACAGCCACCCTCTACGGCATGCTCATGCTCGCGCCGGCCGAACTGCGCGCCTCCCTCTACCTGCCGCCCCGCACCCGCCAGAACATGGATCCCGCCCTGGCCCAGCGCAACCTGGAAGCCATCATCCGCGACCATGACCTGGATCAGCCCTTCCTGGTGCAGTATGTCCACTGGGTCGCGACCGTGGCGCGCGGCGACTGGGGCTGGAGCCCGGTGCTCAACAGCCCGGTGCTCACGCTGCTGCTCCAGCGCGCGCCCATGACGGCCGAACTGACCCTGTATGCCATGCTGCTCATCATCCCGCTGGGCCTGCTCAGCGGGGCCTGGGCCGGCGCGCGGCAGGGCCGGGCGGGCGACCGGGCCTTTCGGCTGGCGGCCTATGTCGCCGCCGCCATCCCCGGCTTCATCCTGGGCCTGATGCTGCTGGCCGTCTTCTACGTGGGTTTGCGCTGGCTGCCCACCGGCCGCACCAGCGTCGCCGACGTCATCCGCGTTACCTTCAGCGACTTCACCTGGTACACCGGCCTGCTCACCGTGGACGGCCTGCTCAACGGCCGGCCCGATATCACCCTGGACGCCTTCCGCCACCTGGCCCTACCCGTCGTCGCACTCAGCCTGGCGCATTGGGCCACCGTCGGCCGTGTCACCCGCGCCTCCCTGGCGGAGGAAATCGACCAGGAGTACGTGACGGCCGCGCGGGCGCGCGGCCTGCCCCAGTGGCGAGTTGTCTGGCGGCATGCCTTCCGCAACGCCATCCCGCCCAGCCTCACCAGCCTGTCCCTCTCGGCGGCGGGGTTGATCACGGGCGTCTTCATCATCGAAGCGATCTTCGACCTGCCCGGCCTGTCGTCGCTCGTCATCCGCTCGCTGGGCGATGTGCCGGATGTGCCGCTGGCGCTCGGCTTTGCGATCTTCAGCGTCCTGCTGGTGCTGCCGGTGATGCTGGGCCTGGACCTGCTGCTGGCGGTCGTTGACCCTCGCCTGCGCCAAGCGGAGGGCCGCGATGCGTAGCCTGCGCCGGTTCTTCAGCCTCGGCGGCAACTGGCTCGGGGCCGTTCTCGTCCTCGCCTTCGTGGTGATGGCGGTGCTGGCGCCGTCCCTGGCCGCCCGCCCGGCGATCCAATCTGGCCCGCCGCCCCGGCTGCCCCAGCCGCCCAGCCCCGAGGCCCCGTTGGGCCGGGTGGGCTCGTTCGATGTCTGGTACGTGCTGGTGTGGGGCACGCGCGATGCGTTGCGCCTGGGTCTGGGCGTGACCCTGCTGACGGCCTTCATCGGTGTCACGCTCGGGGCCGCCAGCGGCTATGCCGGCGGCTGGCTCAATGCCGTGGTCATGCGCCTGGCCGATGCCTTCCTGGCGTTCCCGGCGCTGGCCTCGGTGTGGCTCATCAACGCCCTCCTGTTTTCCAGTCTGACCACCAACCCACAACAGACCGCGGATCTTGGGCAGTTCGGTCTCTTGCGCCGAGTGATGGCCGAGTGGCGCCTGACCCCGGCGATGATCGCCCTCATCCTGTTCTCGTGGATGCCCTATGCGCGGCTGATCAACACCAACGTCATCCGGCTGAAGGGCCAGGCCTATGTGGAGGCGGCGCGGGCGGTAGGCGCCGGGCCGGGGCGCATCCTCCTGCGCCACTTGCTCCCCAACGCCCTCGCGCCCGTCATCGTCCTGGCCGCCCGCGACGTGGGCGGCATGGTCATCTGGGCTACGGGCTTCGCCTTCGTCAGCGGCGGCAGCAGTTCCATGTGGGGCAGCCTGCTGCTGGGCGCGCGCGACTTTGTGATGGGCGCCGGCGGCAACCCCCTCCGGTATTGGTGGGTCTACCTGCCCGTCACCCTGGCCCTCGTCCTGTTCGGCCTCGCCTGGAACTTGCTTGGCGACGGCCTCAACCAGACCCTCAATCCGCGCCAGCACCGCTAACTGATGCTCCCCTTGACGATCAGTGCTAACCTAAAGATTGAAGGAGGAAGGAACCATCCATGTCCAAAGACTCATACGCATTTGGCGAACTGGTAGTTGTCACGGCGGGTGAGGGGCAGGGCCGCACCGCCGTCGTCAGCCAGCCCATCAGCCGGGAGGCGGCCGGTTTTGTCTTGTTCGAAAGCGAGACCTGGATCACCGGCCGGGCTGCGGCGCTCGACGACGTGCGGCCAGCCGGCGAGGGCACGCGCGGCTTCACGCAATTGGCGTATCATCTGCTCAAGTTGTCCAGCCTGCTGATTGAGCGCAGTGTCTTGCCACTGGTCCACAAATAGGAGCGCCGCCTTGCCTGTCTCGAAGATCACCCCCGACCAGCACGACTTCCCCCCCGGCCTTTCGCAGCCCGCCCTGCGCGCCCTCTTTGGGGCGGGCTACACCCGCCTGGCGCAGCTAACGAAGGCTACCGAAAAGGAAATCGCGGACCTGCACGGCATGGGGCTCAAGGGCATCCGCATACTCAAGGCAGGGCTCGCGGCCAAGGGGAAGTCATTCGCCACGCCGAAGTAGCGGTCAAGCGCCCACCTACGATACGCTGCCTCGGCGTACCACCGCACCTAAGTTGTCATTCCGAGGCGGTCTGTGCCGAGGAATCTCCGTCTTGATAGCCGCTCTATTGGGCCTCCGCGTTCCACGCCTGCAACTGGGGCAGCCTCAGGCCCCTCGCGATGGGCTCAACGGCAAAGGCTAGCAGCGTCAGGGCCACCGCCACCGACATCGCCGGAGGCCTCAATCGAGAATCAGCCGCGCCCGCTGGAACCGCGCCATCGCCGCCCACAGCAGCACCGCATCCAGCGCCAGCAGCACCCCGGCCGCAACCAGCGTGATCCCGTTCATCCCCACTTCTTCCACCCACAACAGGAACTGGTTGACCGTCTCCGGGGGCAGGGCCTGGAACCCGAAGACGGGCACAAACAGCAGCACCATGATGGCAATGCTCATGGTCTGGGCCGCCTGCCGCACTGTGGAGGCCCGCAGCGACACCAGCACCCCCGCCGTCGCCGCCAGCACCGCCGCCAGCAGGCTCAGCGCCAATCCCGCCAGCGCCGCGTCCAGCGGATATAGCGCCAGCCCGCCCTCCCGAAAGGCCACGTTCACCGTCACCAATCCGACGATCAGGCTCACCAGCGTGATCCCCCAGCCATACACCACCGCCGCCACGATCTTGCCAAACAAGATCGCCCGGTCCGAGAGCCGGCTGGCCAGCAGGGTCTCCAGGGTGTGGCGCTCGCGCTCGCCCGCGAAGGCATCGGCGGTGATGGAGGTGGTCAGGAACAGCGGCACCCATGCCCAGATGATCACCACCGGCGTTTCCACCCAGTCGCGCCCGCTCTGCCAGGGCAGGAAGATGCCGAACACGCCCACCAGCACCAGCAGGCTCAGCCAGCCGCCGCGCCCGCCGCTGCTGCGCGTCAGCGCGCCGCGCTGGAACAGATACTCTTTCAGTTCCTTGCCCACCATCGTGACGATGTCGTTGATCATGCCTCGGCCTCCTCGTTCACCAGGGTCAGGAACACCTCTTCCAGGCTGGCCTGGCCCTTGCGCACTTCCTCGACTTCGGCCCCGGCGCTCACCAGCTCCTTGACGATGGGGGCGGTCTCCACCTGCCCGCGCAGGTCCACCGCCAGCCGCCCGTTCACCACCTCCACCCCGGCCACCTCTGGCCGCGCCCGCAGCCGCGCCACCACCGCCTCCGAGAATCCGCGCCCGATGATCTCCACTCGCGGCTTGCCGCCTTGCGCCCGCAGCTTGTCCGGGTGGCCCACCGCCAGCAGCCGCCCCTCACGGATCACCGCCACCTGCTGGCACAGCCGTTCGGCCTCGCCCAGGTTGTGGGTCGTCAGGAACACCGTCGCGCCCTCGCGCGCCACCAGCCGCGCCAGGTCGTCGCGCAAGGCCGCCGCCGCCACCGGGTCCAGCCCGGCCGTCGGCTCATCCAGGAACAGCAGTTGCGGCCGGTGCAGGATGGCGCGCGCCACGGCCAGCTTCTGCTTCATGCCGCGGCTCCACGTGCCCACGCTCTCCTTGCGCCGGTCCCACAGGTCAAAGTGCGTCAGCAGTTCCTGGATGCGCGCCGCGCGCTCGGCCTTGGGCAGGTGATACACCCGCCCGTAGAAGTCCAGGTTGTCCTCGGCGCTCAGCCGCTCGTACAGCCCGCTGTATTCCAGCAGCGCCCCCGCCCGTTCGCGGATCAGCCCGGCCTCCTGGCGCGTGTCGTAGCCCAGCACCCGCGCCTCGCCCGCTGTCGGTTCCAGCAGCCCCAGCAGCAGCCGGATGGTCGTCGTCTTCCCCGACCCATTCGGCCCCAGGAAGCCGAACACGATGCCGCTCGGCACCGCCAGGTCCAGCCCATCCACCGCGTGGACCGCGCCAAACGTGCGCGTCAGCTTCGTACTCTCAATCGCCGTTGCACCGCGCATATCACGCCCTTCCTGGCTTGCCTCCAGCCTATCGCCTTCTGCCTTCCGCTAATCCTTCACCGCTGAGTTCGCTGAGAACGCGGAGAAAGGCCTTAATACGGTGGTCAGGCGTTGAAGACGCCTTCGTCCTTCGTCGTCCGTCGCCCTTCATCCTTCACAACTCATCCTTACCATCACCGCCTTCAACCTCGTCCCCTCCTCGCCCCCCGGCGGAAAGTCTACCTCCGGTGGTCCCAGCACCGGCCCCAGGCTGTGCGGCCTGTCCCCCAGCCCGCGCCGGATCTGTGCCAGGAAGCCGCGCTCGCTCAGCCCGCGGCTGTTGGCGCAGGCCAGCAGCGCGCCCCCCGGCCCCACCACCGGCGCCGCTAACTTTACCAGATCGGCATAGTCGCGTTCCACGGCGAACCGAGTCTGGCGCGTGGTGGCGTAGCTGGGCGGGTCCAGGATCACCAGGTCGAAGCGCTGCCCCGCCCGGCCAAAGCGCCGTAGCCAGTCGAATACGTCCCCAAAGATGAAGTCCGTGCGGACCGTGTCCAGCCCGTTGCGGGCGTAGTTCTCCTTGCCCCAGTCCAGGTAGCGCTTGGATACATCCAAGTTCGCCACCCGCGCTGCGCCGCCGCTGAGCCCGGCTACCCCAAACCCGCAGGTGTAGGCAAAGCAGTTCAGCACCGTCCGTCCGGCCGCCTCGGCCCACACCCTCGCCCGCTGCTCGCGCATGTCCAGGAACAACCCGGTGCTCAGTCCCTCGCCCGGCCGGATGACGTATTTCAACCCGTGCTCCAGGGCCTCTACTTCCTCTACGTTTGTGCCTAGCAGCGGTTTCGCCGGGGCCAGGGCGCGCCGTTCCGCGTCTTCCAGCTTGCTCGCCTCGGTGGGCCGCTGCTTGACGTACACCGCCCGCGCGCCCGCCAGTTCGGCCAGGGCCTCCAGCAGGCGGGTGGGGGGCTGGGCCTGCCGCCCCGCGGCGTACAGGCTCGCCACCAGCACGTCCGCAAAGCGGTCCACCGTCAGCCCGGGCAGCCCATCCCCCGCGCCGTTGATCAGGCGGTAGGCGTTGGTCGTCGCGTCCGCGTGCAGCGGCGCCCGCCGGTCCCACGCCGCCCGCAGCCGGCCCTCTAGGTTCATGCCAGGGTTGTAACCCAATCGCCTGCGCCCTGCAACTGGGGTGTTCGAGACGCCGCCTCTCGTTTTTCTCTGCGTACTCCGTGTGCTCAGCGGTGAGTGCTTTCTAGAGAAACACGAAGGGCGAAGCTCGTCTCCGTGCTTCGCCCTTCGCCGCTTCAGGTGTACCCCGGATGGGTGTCGCTTCTACGTGCCGTGCCGGTTCAGTTGGTTGGGCGGCTGTTTGACTTCAGCGCCGCGTGCGCCGCCGCCAGCCGCGCCACCGGGATGCGGAACGGCGAGCAGCTTACGTAGTTCAGCCCAACGCGATGGCAGAAGTCGATCGACTTAGGATCGCCGCCGTGCTCGCCGCACACGCCGATCTCCAGGTCGGGCCGCGTCTGCCGGCCCAGCTTCACCGCCATCTCCATCAGCTTGCCGATGCCGCGCTCGTCAATGCTGGCGAACGGGTTCTCCGGCAGGATGCCCTTCTCCAGGTATTCCATCAGAAAGCCGCTCTCGGCGTCGTCGCGCGAGATGCCGAACGTGGTCTGGGTCAGGTCGTTCGTCCCGAACGAGAAGAATTGCGCATGGTCGGCGACCTGATCGGCCGTCAGCGCCGCGCGCGGGATTTCGATCATCGTGCCGAACTGGTACTTGATCTTGCGGCCCTGCTCGGCCATCACCTTGAGCGCCTCGGCCTCCAGGATTTCTTCTTCGATCCGCAGTTCGTTGGAGTGCGCCGTCAGCGGGATCATGATCTTCGGGTAGACCTTCAACCCTTCGCCAGCCACCTGGCAGGCCGCCTCGAAGATGGCCCGCACCTGCATCTTCACCAGCCCCGGCAGGTGAATGCCCAGCCGCACCCCGCGCATCCCCAGCATCGGGTTGGCCTCGCGCATGGACTGGACCGCATTGAGCATCTGGCGGCGCTCTTCCAGCCGCGTGCTCAGGGTCTTGATCTCGCCCAGGGCGAACTCGCGCCGCGCCTCGGCCTCGGCCAGGTCCTGCGTTTGCTGTTCGCGGGTGGGCAGCGAGCCGCGCACGGCCGGGTCGGCCGCCACCGTGCGGATGGCTTCGATGGTGTCCAGCATCTCGTGCCGCCGGGCCAGCATCCGGCCGATGGCTTCGACCTCGGTCTTCCGGCCTTGCACCCGCAGGTCCAGCTCGGTCACCTCGCGCAGCAGGTCGTCGTGGCTGGGCAGGAACTCGTGCAGCGGCGGGTCAATCAGCCGGATGGTTACTGGCAGCCCGTCCATCGCCCGGAACAGGCCCTCGAAGTCGGCCCGCTGGAACGGCAGCAGCTTCGCCAGCGGCACGGCCCGCTCCGCGTCGGTCTTGGCCAGGATCATCTCCTGCACCAGGGGCAGGCGCTCGGTCTCGAAGAACATGTGCTCGGTGCGGCACAGCCCAATGCCCTCCGCCCCGTAGCCGCGGGCGCGCTCGGCGTCGCGCGGATAGTCGGCGTTGGCCCACACCCCCAGGTCGCGGAACCCGTCGGCCCAGCTCAGCAGCTTGAGCAGGTACGGGTCGTTGAAGTCGGGCAGGGCGGTCTTGATCTCGCCCGCGTACACCTCGCCGGTGGTGCCGTCAATCGAGACGACGTCGCCCTCGCGGAACACGCGCCCGTCCACGCTGAACCGGCGGCCCTCCACGTCCACTTCCATCTCGGCCACGCCCACCACGGCGGGCTTGCCGAACTGCCGCGCCACCAGGGCGGCGTGGCTGGTGCGCCCGCCGCGGCTGGTGACGATGCCCCTGGCGGCCAGCATGCCGTGCACGTCATCCGGCTTGGTCTCGGGCCGCACCATGATGACGTCTTTCTTCTCCTCCTTGGCCATGCGCTCGGCGGTGTCGGCGTCGAACGCTAACTGCCCAAAGGCTGCGCCGGGGGAGACGTTCAGCCCGGTGGCGATGCGGTCGCCGCGCACCTCGGCCGCCTTCTTCTCGCCGGGATCGAACTGCGGGTGCAGGAAGAAGTCCACATGGTCAGGCTTGACGCGCAGCACCGCCTCCTGGCGGGTGATCAGGCGCTCGGTCGCCAGGTCCACCGCGATGCGCACCGCCGCCTGCGCCGTGCGCTTGGCATCGCGGGTCTGGAGCATCCACAGCTTGCCGCGCTCGACGGTGAACTCCACGTCCTGCACTTCGCGGTAGTGCTTCTCTAGCTTGCGGCAGATGCGCTCGAACTGGGCGTAAATCTTGGGCATCTCCGTCTTCAGCGCGGAGATGGGCTTGGTGGCGCGGGTGCCGGCCACCACGTCCTCGCCCTGCGCGTTGGTCAGGTAGTCGCCCTCGATCTCCTTCTCGCCGGTGGAGACGTTGCGGGTCGTCACGACGCCCGTGCCCGAGCCGAGGCCCATGTTGCCGAACACCATCGTCATGATGTTGACGGCGGTGCCCAGGTCGTGGGCGATGCCGGCGGCGTTGCGGTAATCAATGGCGCGCTTGCCGTTCCAGCTCTTGAACACGGCCTCGGTCGCCAGCCGCATCTGCTCTAGCGGATCGTCCGGGAACTCCCGGCCCGTCTGCTTGAGCACGATCTCCTTGAACTCGGCGGTGATGGCGCGCAGGTCCGCGGCCGGCAGTTCGGCGTCGTTGCTCACCCCGCGGTGCGCGCGGTAGGCCGCGAGCACTTCCTCAAACGGCTCGTCGGCCACGCCCAGCACCACGCTGCCGTACATCTGCACCAGCCGGCGGTAGGCGTCGAACACAAACCGCTCGTCGCCCGTCAGCGCGATCATGCCCTGCGCCGTCGCGTCGTTCAGCCCGATGTTGAGCACCGTGTCCATCATGCCCGGCATCGAGAACTTGGCCCCCGACCGGCACGAGACCAGCAGCGGGTTCTCGGCGCTGCCAAACGTCTTGCCGGTGGCCTGCTCGGTTTCCTTGAGCGCTTCCAACGCCTGCTCCCACAGCCCGGCGGGGAACTTCTGGCCCGCGGCCAGGTAGGCGTTGCAGGCGGCGGTGGTGATGATGAAACCCGGCGGCACCGGCAGCCCGATGCGCGTCATCTCGGCCAGGTTGGCGCCCTTGCCGCCCAGCAAGTCGCGCATCTGCGCGCTGCCCTCGGAAAACAGGTATACCCACTTCGCGGCGGCGGGCCGTTTGGCGCGGCCGTTGGCGGCCTTCTTCGCGGCGTGCCCGTTGGTGTGGCGGATCGGCGTCTTCTTAACAGCGGTCTTAGGCATGGTCGTCTCCCTGACGGTAATGGATCACCGTAAGCCTAATCGGTGGGAGGCGCTCTCCGTAGTGCCGTTTATCACCCTGGCCGCGGGCTATGTGTCACGGATTGGACAGGATTGGGGGGAATTGCACTGGGGGAGCCCCGGCCGCACACCCGGCACAGTCCGCGCCGCCGGAAGTAGTAGCCCAGCGCCGCCACCGCCAGCGCCACGCCCCAGACCGGAAACAGCAGGGTGGGGCCAACGACGATCCACAGGTTTTGCTCGCTGGCCGGCGGCATGACCGCTGACCAGGTAGCCGAGGAGTACGGTGTAACGCTGGAGGACGTGCGGGCGGCGCTGGCTATGTCTCCGCGCGACGCCGCAGCAGGTGAAAGGCTCCGGCGACTGCCATGACGGAGCCGGTGAAGTACGTAGTAAGAGATCGGCCCGGAAAGCGTGGCAAGCAGCAACGGCAAGCGAAGGTGAAACGTGAATACCAGTGGAACATAGACAACCGCCAAAACGCCGACGATCAGGTAGACCAGACCGACGAGTCGGTGCGCGGCGGAGCGCGTGACCAGCCAATACGCGAAAGACAGCACGATCGCGGCGGCCGAGAGACTGATCAGCGTTCCCGACCACATGTATGGCAGCAATTCAAAGGTCTGTTGCGCGTAGAGGCGCCAGCGATGCAGGGCAGCATCCAGGCCATAGGCACAGACGAGCAGGGCGATCAGCGCCAGGATCGCAATCGTGTTATCTCGAAGGCCACGTGATTGCATAGCCGCACGTCCTTCCAATCCGGCCACCCTGGTCAGTGCGGCGTAGGGGCGGTCCTCCGCACGTGGCCGACCACCCACAACACCACCCCCAATATCGCCGCGAGTGCCAACGCGGCATAGCCAAACGGGTTCCACGCCATCAGCGCGCCCACCACCAGCAGGACCACCACGCCCGCCCACGCGCCCCACAACCACCGCCGCTCGCCGCTGGCCTGCCAATGCACGATGCCCACCGGCGCCGCCAGCGCGCCCGTCGCGGCGATGTACACGATGCCCCAACCGAAGATGAGCAGCCCGCCCGCGATCAGGTGCAGCGCCAGCCCAATCCACGCCATCAGCAGCCACTCGTCGCGGATCAGCCCCACCGCCACCACCAGCAGCGCGAACACGGAATACAGCGCGGGCAAGTAGCGAACGTAGATGATCTGTGGCGGGGGCAAGGCGTCGCCGGCCTGCCCCTCGGCATACACCGGGTTAGGCTGGCCGACGACGAGGAGATACACGGCCCATGCCAATAGGGCCGCGATGATGAGAAAGGCAAGGATGCGCGCGCCGCGCTTGAGACTCAAGTTCCCCTCACGCCCTTTATGCCCCTCAGGCCCCCTTCCTACAGGTAGCTTAACTCCTTCGCCGCCGCCTCCAACTCCTCCCGGAACTCCGGCGCGGCGACGGCGATAAGAGCTTTGACACGCTGGGCAATCGTCTTCCCATACAGGCTGGCGATGCCGTGCTCTGTCACCACGTAGTGGACGTGGTTGCGCGTCGTCACCACGCCTGCGCCCGGCTTCAGCATCGCCACGATCTTGCTCAGGCGCGTGCCGTCCTTCTTGACCACCGTGCTGGGCAGGGCGATGACGGGCACGCCGCCCTTGGAGCGCGACGCCCCGTAAATAAAGTCCACCTGCCCGCCCACGCCGCTGTAAAAGCGCGGGCCGATGCTGTCGGAGCACACCTGCCCCGTGAGATCAACTTCGATGGCCGAGTTGATGGCCACCATGCGCTCGTTCTGCGCGATGACGAACGGGTCGTTGACGTAGTCGGTCGGGTGCAGTTCCACCAGCGGGTTGTCGTGGACGAAGTCGTACAGTTTTTGCGTCCCCAGCAGAAAGCCCGCGATCATCTTGCCGGGGTGCAGGGTCTTGCGCTCGCCGTTGATCACGCCCCGGTTCACCAGGTCAATCACGCCATCTGAGAACAGCTCGGTGTGCACGCCCAGGTCGCGCCGGTCTCCCAGGTGGCGCAGCACCGCGTCGGGGATGCCGCCGATGCCGGTCTGGAGCGTCGCGCCGTCGGGGATCAGCTCCGCCACGTGCGCGCCGATGCGGTCGGTCACCTCGTCGGTGGAGCCCATGTGCATCTCCGGCAGGCGATAGTCCACCGGCACGATGGTATCCAGCTTGGACATGTGGATGAAGCTGTCGCCCAGGGTGCGGGGCATGTTGGGGTTCAGCTCCGCGATCACGCGCCTGGCCGACTGCGCCGCCGGCTTGGTGACGCCCACCTCCACCCCAAACGAGCAGAAGCCGTGCTCATCCGGCAGCGAGATTTGCACCAGCGCCGTGTCCAGCGGCAGCCGCCCCGTGCGGAACAGCCCCGGTATCTCCGAGAGAAAACAGGGCGTAAAGTCCGCCCGCCCGTCGTTCACCGCCGCGCGCACGTTGTCGCTGATGAACAGGGTGTTGACGCGCAGGTGGCCCCTCATCTCCGGGGCCACGTAGTCCGCTGCCCCCACCGTCAGCACCTGACAGATTTCGACGTTGCGCAGTTCTGGCGCCCGCGCCACCAGGGCGCTTAGCACCTCGCGCGGCACCGAGCAGTTGCCGGTCAGGAACAGCCGTGTGTCCGACTCGATCTGCGCCGCCGCCTCGGCCGGTGTCTTCACCCGGTCGGCATACATCTCCAGCCAGTTCATGGCCGCACCTGCCCCGCCACCGTCGCCACGCCCCGCGCCAGGGGCTGGCTGCGCTCGATGGCGGCCTCCACCCCCACCGCCGCGATAAGCTGGACCAGCGGCCAGGTGGCGTTGTTCAGGGCGTGGGTGGCCGTGCGCCCCAGCACGCCCGGCATGTTCGGCACGCAGTAGTGGGTCACGTGCTCGGCCACGAAGGTCGGGGCGCTGTGCGCCGTGAGCCGGCTGGTCTCCACGCACCCGCCCTGGTCAATGGCCACGTCCAGGATCACCGAGCGCGGCCGCATCTCGGCCACCACCTCGCGCGGCACCACGATGGGCGTGCGCTGCCCCGGCACCAGCACTGCCCCCACCAGCACATCCGCGAACCGCGCCGTCTTGCGCACGTTGAAGGCGTGGCTCACCATCGTCACCACCTGCGGCAGTTGCAGCGCCAGCCGCCCCAGCCGGTCCAGGTCGCGGTCCAGCACATACACGCTGGCCCCCAGCCCCAGGAAGGCCCGCGCGGCGTTGGCCCCCACCTCGCCCGCGCCCAGGATCACCACTTCTGCCGGCGGCACCCCCGGCACCCCGCCCAGCAGGATGCCCTTGCCCCCCCGGTCGTTGCGGAGCAGCCCGGCGGCGATGTTGGCCGACATCCGTCCCGCGATCTGGCTCATCGTCCGCAGCACGGGCAGCGAACCGTCCCCTGCCTGCACCTGCTCGTAGGCGATGGCCGTCACCTTGTGGCGCTGTAAGGCCTCCAGGTTGTCGGGTGAGGCCGAGGCCAGGTGCCAGAAGGCCATCACCGTCTGCCCGTCCCGCAGCCAGGCCAGCTCGCCGCTGGTGGGGCGCGTCACCTTCACCACCAGGTCGGCGCGCCCATAGGCCTCCTCGCCGGAATAGACCAGCGCCGCTCCGGCCCGCGCGTAGTCCTCATCGGCGAAGCCCGCCCCCAGCCCCGCGCCCGCCTCCACGTAGCAGCGGTGCCCGTCGGCCGTCAGCAGTTCCACGCCCGCCGGGGTCAGCCCCACGCGGTGCTCGTTCGAGCGGCGCTCTTTTGGTATGCCCAAGTGCATAGTTGCTGCTCCCTGTGTGGGGGTATGGGAGGGCGGGCGTATCCCTGCCCTCCCATACCCCCGCACTCCCACACGGTTTACTGCTGTAATTGCGCGCTGATCACGCGCTGATACTCCGCCATGTCCAGCGGGTTATCCATCCGGTAGCCGTTGACGAAGACCGACGGCGTGCTGCTGACGCCCATCTGCGTGCCCAGCGCCTCGTCCGAGCGCACCCCGCCCGCGTAGCGGTTCGAGTCGAAGCAGGCGTTGAACTGGGTCATGTCCAGCCCGATCGCCTCCGCGAACGCCTTCAGCCGGCGCTCCGCGAACGCCCCGCGCCCCTCGCCCTGCTGGTTGCCAAACACAAAGTTGTGGTAGTTCCAGAACTCCCCCTGCTCGGCCGCGCACTCGCTCGCCTCGGCCGCATCGCGCGACTCGCTCCCGCCCACGTTGCCGTCCACCACGATAAAGTGGCGGTACTCCAGCCGCGCCTGCCCGGTGTTCACGAAGGTTTCAATGAGCTGTTCTTCGGTGCTGGTCGCCAGCACCCCGCAGAACGGGCACTGGAAGTCGGAGAACACCAGGATGGTGATCGGCGCGTCGGCCTGGCCCATGCTCTTGCCGGAGGCCAGCGGATACGCCTGGGTGGGGACGGTGACGAACTCGCCAATCGGCCGGGAGTTCTGGTAGATCAGCCAGCCCACGACTGCCAGGGCCAGGACCACAATCACGCCGATCACTGCCAGTTGGCGCTGCCGGGCCTGGGCTTGCCGCCGCCGCCGCATCTCTTCACGTTTGCTCATGGGTCTTCAATCGCCTCCTCTTCAATGGCTGGGAAATTATACGGACAAGAATTAGCATGTTTCCAGTGACGATTATCCCGGATTTCGCATGATTGTACCGGACCCGGCCCCACTTCCCTCGATTTCCCTTAGTTCCTTCTATTTCCCGTTTTCCTAAATTGCCTCTTGCTAATAGAACAATTGTTTTCTACGCTAGAGGTATGCCCATTGCCTGCCTCCTCGCCGACCACCTCCCCATCCAGGTGGAGCAGCAGCGCCGCCGCAGCGACCTGCCCCTGCTCATCACCCACCCGGTGGATACCGGCCTGATCTTTGCCTGTTCCCCGGAGGCCCTGGCCGCCGGGGTGCAGCCGGGCCTCTCCGTCTATCAGGCCCGGCAGATGCTGCCCCAGGCCCTGCTGCTCCCGCCCGACGAGCATGCCTACCACGCCAGCCACGGCGCGCTGGAGGCCGCCCTGCGCGCCTATTCGCCCCTGGTGGAGACCGTCGGCCTCGGCGAATTCCTGCTGGATGCCCGTGCCCTCTCGGCCACGCACGGCGGCGACGAGGCCCTGTCCGCCGCCCTCTTGTCCGCCGCCCAATCTGCCAGCGGCCTCGCGGTGCGCGTGGGGCTGGGGGAAGGGCGCTTCGTGGCGGAGCAGGCCGCCCGCCAGGCCCCGGCCAACAGCGCCCTGGTGGTGCCTCCCGGCGGCGAGGCCCGCTTCCTGGCGCCCCTGCCCGTGGGCGTGCTGCCCAACCTGCCCCCCGAGGCCCGCCGCCGGCTCAATCTCTTCGACCTGCACACCCTGGGCGACCTGGTGGCCCTGCGCAAGCCCGCCGTCCTGCGCCAGTTTGGCGGCGAGATGGCCGGCCTCTACGAGTTGGCCCGCGGCCGCGACCCGCGCCCTCTCCACCCAGACGTGCCGCCCCTGCGCCTGGTGCGCTCCCTGCGCCTCACCAGCCCCGTCAGCGACCGGCACATCCTGCTCAACGCTGCCCAACGCGTGGCCTGGCGCCTCAGCAAGCTGCTCAACGACAAGGGCTATCACGCCGAGGCCCTCAAGCTCACCCTCTACCTGGAGGATGGCGCCGTCATCGAAACCGGCCAGGCCGCCAAGCCGCCCACCTCCGACGAGGCGCGGCTGGGCCGGCTGGCCGCCCAACTGCTGGGCCGCCTCAGCCCCCGCGCGCCGGTGGCGGTCGTGGCCCTCAGCGTCTATCCCCTCCGCCCCTGGCACCTGAGCGCCCACCAGATTGACCTGCTGCGCGCCGGGGTGCCGGAGAAGCAACTGCGCTTCGAGTCCGCCCTGCAATTGCTCTATCACCGCTTCGGCCAGGCCATCATCCGCGTGGCCGCCCTGCTGGGCCCGCCCGTGCCCCTGCCCATCGAAGTGGACCTGGACCCTGCCGGCCAGCCGCAGCGCCTCGCCTTTGGCGGGTTGGTGCGGGCCGTGGTCTCCATCCACGAGCGCTGGCGCGAAGAGAAGCAGTGGTGGGATGAGGCCCGCGCCCTGCGCCGCGACTACTACCGCATCACCCTGGCCGACGACACCTACCGCAACATCTACCAGGACCTGAACGATGAGCGCTGGTACCTCGACCGCGCCTGGCCCATACTGTGAGCTGCACGCCCATAGCTGCTTCAGCCTGCTCGACGGCGTGCCCTTCCCCGAGGAGTTGGCCGAAGCCGCGGCGGCGCGCGGCCTGCCGGCCCTGGCTCTCACCGACCACGACGCCATCTACGGCGCTGTGCCGTTCTTCGCCCGCGCCCGCGAGGTGGGCCTCAAGCCCCTCCTCGGCGCGGAGATGACCCTGGCCGATGGCGCCCACCTCACCTTGCTGGCCGAGGACCAGGGCGGCTACCAGAACTTGTGCCGCCTCATCACCCTGGCCCGCGCCGAGCAGCCCAAGGGGCAGGCCGCCCTGCCGTGGCCGGCCCTGGCCGCGCACACCGCCGGCCTCGTCTGCCTCACCGGCTGCCGGCGCGGGCCAGTGGCCGCGCCCTGGCTGGCCGGCCAGCCCGCCCGGGCCGCCCAGGCCCTCGACCGCCTGCTCGAAATCTTTGGCCCGCGCAGCCTGTACATCGAAGTGCAGCGCCACCTCCAGCGCGCCGATGTGCGCCTGGGCCGTGCCCTGGCCGCCCTGGCCCACGCCCGCGGCCTGCCCGTCGTCGCCACCGGCAACGTCCACTACCTCGCCCCCGAAGACGCCAGCCTGCACGACGCCCTCATCAGCGTCCGCGAGCGCGCGCCCCTGCCGCAGGCCGGCCCCCACCTGCGCCCCAACCACGAGTTCTACCTGCGCGGCTCCACCGCCATGGCCGCCCTCTTCGCCGATTTTCCCGCGGCCCTCGCCAACACCCTGGCCGTCGCCGAGCGCTGCAACGTGGCCCTGCCCAGCGGCCTGCAAACCCTCCCCGCCTACCCGCTCCCCGCCGGCCTCACCGCCCTGGGCTATCTGCGGCAGCTTTGCGAGGCGGAATTGCCAAGGCTTTACTCCGGGGTTCGGTCAGCGGAGAGGCAGCGCATCTCCGCGGACCGCGCCCCGGAGAATATGCTTAACAAAGAACTCGCCATGATCGAGAAGTTGGGCCTCGCCAACTACTTCCTCATCGTCTGGGACATCGTCAACTTCTGCCGCCGCCGCGGCATCCTGTGCCACGGGCGCGGCTCGGCCGCCAATAGCCTCGTCGCCCACCTGCTCGACATCAGCGCCGTGGACCCCATCGCCCAGGGGTTGGTGGTCGAGCGCTTCCTCTCCGTGGAGCACGGCGGCACCCCCGATATTGACCTGGACATTGACGCCGCCCGCCGCGAGACCGTTATCCAGTACGTTTACGACCGCTGGGGCCGCGACCATGCCGCCATGGCCTGCACCTACATCACCTACCGCTCCGCCTCCGCCCTGCGCGACGCTGGCTATGCCCTCGGCTTCAAGCCCGAGGCCATCGAAGCCGTGGAGAGCGCCCTCGAGGCCCGCCGCCGCCAGCCTATCCCCGGCCCCGACGGCCGCGCCGAACCCCCGGACGTCTCCCTCGCCGCCATCGCCGAACAACTCGCTGACCCCGGCCTGCCCGCCACCGACTCGCTCCTCCAGGCCCTTGCCCCTCATCCTTCGCCCGCTCTTCACGTTTCACGCCTCATGCCTCACGCTTTCCGTCACCTGCCCCCGCATGGGGGTCCGTCCTCCGTCCTTCGTCCTTCGTCCTCCGTCGGTCACCATCCGTCGGTCGTCGACTCCGCCGCCGCCCGCCTCCTCGCCCTCGCCGCCTGCCTGCAAAAGCGCCCCCGTCACCTCGGCCTGCACAACGGCGGCATGATCATCACCGGCTGCCCCATCGCCGAGCTAGTGCCCGTGGAGCCAGCCACCATGGAAGACCGCACCGTGGTGCAGTTCGACAAAGACTACCTGGAGCGCCTGGGCATCGTGAAGGTGGACCTGCTGGGCCTGCGCATGCTCTCCGCTATCGCCGACGCCGTTGCCTTCATCCAGCAGGGCCGCGGCGAGGCCGTGGACCTGGACCGCCTCGACCTCCGCGACCCCGCCGTCTACGATCAGATCTGCTCGGCGCAGACCATCGGCCTGTTCCAGGTGGAGAGCGGCGCGCAGGTGTCCGTCATCCCCCACATGCAGCCGCGCTGCTTTCAAGATTTAGTCATCGAGATCAGCCTGATCCGCCCCGGCCCCTTGCAGGGCAACATGGTCCGCCCCTACCTGCGCCGCCGCCAGGGCCTGGAGCCCGTCACCTATCTGCATCCCGCCCTCAAGCCCGCCCTGGCCGAGACCCTGGGCGTGATCGTTTTTCAGGAACAGGTCATCAAGCTCGCCCGCGACTTCGCCGGCTTCACCCCCGGCCGCGGCGAAGTCCTGCGCCGCGCCCTGGGCCACAAGCACGCCCCCGATGAGTTGGCCAAGTTCAAGGACGAATTCATTGCTGGCGCGCTCGCCCAGGGTGCCATCCAAGCGGGGGGAGGCTTGTCCAACCTCGGCGGCCATCGTCATTCCGAACCCGCCGCAGCCCGCCGGGCCTGGCGCGGCCTGAGCGCGGGTGAGGAATCTCGCCCCTCGCGCGGAGCAGATTCCTCGGCGCACGAACCGCGCCTCGGAATGACATCGCCCAGCCGGGACACCGACCGCCGCTTCCCGTCAGCGCCCGCAGAGCGCCAGGAAGGCAGCGAGCAGAATTTATTCCGGGGGCCGGGGGGGATAGGTCTCGCTGAACAGGTCTGGCAGATGATCGCTAACTTCGCCGGCTACTCCTTCAGCAAGGCCCACGCCGCCGCCTTTGCCGTCATCGTCTACTGGTCGGCCTGGCTGCGCGTGCACTACCCCACCGAATACTTCTGCGGCTTATTACGCAACGCCCCCCTCGGCACTTACCCCGCCAACGTCCTCGAAGCCGAGGCCCGCCGCGTGGGCGTCAAGTTCCTGCCGTTCGATATTAACCGGTCGCTGGCGAAGGCAACGGTGGAGCCAATGCCGACGAACCCCCATGCGGGGGCAGGTGACGAAGGACGAAAGACGACGCTCGCCGAGCCACGGCTTTCGGTCGTCGGTCGCAGGCACGCCCCCTTTGGGGGCCGGTCGTCGGCCGTCGCACTACCTTCGTCCTTCGTCGGTCGTCCTTCGTCGGCCGTCGCCATTCGCTTTGGCCTCGACTACGTCCACGGCCTCGGCGAAGACCGCGCCGAAGCCCTGGTGCAGGCGCGCGGCGACCGGCCCTTCACCTCCCTGGCCGACTGCGTGGCGCGCACCTGCGTCCCCGCTGTCGGACTTGACCGCCGCGCCCTGGAAAATCTGGTGCTGGCCGGCGCCTTTGACTCTTTCGGCGAGCGCCGCCAACTGCTGTGGGACCTGGCCGAGGCCTTCGACCTGGCCCGCCGCCCCGCCCCCCAACTCGCCCTCGACCTGCCCGACGAGCGCGCTGCCCTGGCCCCCATGCCCCCCGACCTCAAGCTCATGCGCACCTTCGCCGTCACGGGCGTCACCGCCGGCCCGCACCTGGTGGAACTGCGCCGCGACGCCTTTGCCCGCGCCGGCTGCCTGCCCTACCGTGAGCTGCAAAAACTGCGCAGCGGCGTCAAGGTCCGGGCCGGCGGCCTGGTGGCCGACGGCCTGCGCCGCCCGCCCACCGCCAAGGGCACCAGCTTCATCCGCCTGGAAGACGCGGACGGCCTGGTGGACGTGATCGTCCCGCCCGCCGTCTACGCCGAATGCCGCCAGGCCCTGCGCGGCGTCTTCGTCGTCGTCGAAGGCATCCTCCAGCGCAACGGCCCCGTCCTCTCCCTCCTCGCCCGCCGCGTCGAATCCCTGCCCGGCTAATTCTTTCCCGCCTTTCATCGCCTCCCACCGGTGACAAACAGCACTAAGCGCCTCTCCACCTGCCCGCTATAGTGGGGACGAAGAAACTTATCGGCCATTCTTGGCCGTATTTGACCCAGGAGGTCCCCATGCAAACCGTACTCGTCAAGGATTGGATGACCCCCAATCCCATCACCGCCATCCCCGAAACCACCCTGCCCGATGCCCTCATGGTGATGAAGAAGTACAACATTCGCCGGCTGCCCGTCATGGACGGTGACCGCCTCATCGGCATCGTCACGCGCGGCGACCTGCGCGGCGCCCAGCCCTCCGATGCCACCAGCCTCAGCATCTTCGAGCTGCACTACCTGGTGGGCCGCATCACCCTCCAGCAGATCATGACGTCCAACCCGATTACGATCCCGCTGACCGCCACCGTCCAGGATGCCGCGCGCCTGATGCTCCAGCGCAAGGTCTCGGGCTTGCCCGTGATGGACGGGAACCGGCTGGTCGGCATCATCACCGAGTCCGACATCTTCCGCATGGTGGTCAACATGTGGGAGCGCGAGGCCGTGGCGCACGAAGCCCGCAACTAACCGCAGGCCCAGCCTCCGCATGCGAACGTATGCTCACTAACCCGATTCCTCCCTCGCTCGATTCCCTGCTCCCGGCCGATATGGCCCTCCGGGCGGAGCAGATCGGCGTCAAGAAAGCTCACCAGCCGCCGATGGGCCTGCTGGTGTTGTCGGTCCTGGCTGGGGCCTTCATCGCTCTGGGCGCGGTCTTCGCCACCACCACCGTGGCGGGCGCGGGCGGCGCGCTGCCCTACGGCGTCACGCGCTTGCTCTCGGGCGTGGTCTTCAGCCTGGGCCTGATCCTCGTCATCGTGGGTGGGGCCGAGTTGTTCACCGGCAACAACCTCATCATCATGGCCTGGGCCAGCCGCAAGGTTAGCACGGCGCTCCTGCTCAAGAACTGGCTCATCGTGTACATCGGCAACTTCCTGGGGTCCGTGGGCACGGCCGCCCTGGTATTCGTCGCCGGCCAATACGCCTTCGGGCAGGGGGCGGTGGGCGCCGCCGCCCTGGCCACCGCCACCGCCAAGGTGGGCCTGGGTTGGTGGCAGGCGCTGGCGCTGGGCATCCTATGCAACGGGCTGGTGTGCCTGGCCGTCTGGCTCACCTTCAGCGCCCGCACCACCACCGACCGCATCCTGGCCATCGTGCCGCCCATTGCCGCCTTCGTGGCCGCCGGGTTCGAGCACAGCATCGCCAACATGTACTTCATCCCGGTGGCGCTGTTCATCAAGGCCGGCGCGCCCGCCGCCTTCTGGGCCGATATCGGCCGCACCGCCCTCGACTACGGCGCGCTCACCTGGGGCGCCTTCCTGTTCAACAACTTATTACCCGTCACCCTGGGCAACATCATCGGCGGCGCACTGCTGGTGGGCGTGGTCTACTGGTTCGTCTATCTGCGGCGTCTGGCCCCGCCCCCGCCGCCGCCCGCCGCCCACGGAACGCGAGAGGAGCAGCCCGCGCTGCTTGGCGCCCCGGCCGAAGCGCCGGCCGAACCCGTGGGCAACGGCCGCCGCTGATCTGATCGCCGGGGCGCCCGCCACGCCCGCCCTCAGCGGCGCGCCCCGGCTCACCTGCCTGTGCACCCCGCCGGACCTTAAAGCCCTGGCGGCCGGCTACCTGTTTACTAAAGGGCCGACCTACACGGAGTTAACCCCGCCCCATGCGCACCCGTCACTCGCCCTCCCCTCCCAACCCCTCGCCGGTGGCTGACCTGGTGGCCGCCGTCGCCGCCGAACACGCCCCCGGCGCGGAGTCCCTCCTGCCGGTCCTGCAAGCCTTGCAGGTCCGCCACGGCTGCCTGACCCCAGAATTGATCGGTCACACGGCCCGCGCCCTGGGCGTGCCCGCCGAGCAGGCGCGTGGCGTGGCGACCTTCTATTCCCTGTTGGACGTGCGCCCGGCCCCCGCGCCGGAAACGCCCATCCGCGCCCGCGTCTGCGATGGCCCGGTGTGCTGGCTGCGCGGCGCTCTGGGGCTGCGCGCCAGGCTGGAGGCCGAGCTTGGCCCAGCCGCCGTCACCCGCTCTAGCTGCCTGGGCCTGTGCGACCGCGCCCCCGCTGCCCTGGTGGATGGCCGGCAGGTTGGCGATGGCCCCACACCCGATTATGCCCAGCCCCGCCCCGGCGAGGTGCGCGTGATGCTGGCGCGCGCCGGGCGCGTGGACCCGGATTCCCTTGAGTCCGCCGTGAGCCTGGGCGCCTACCAGTCCCTGGCCCAGGCCCTCACTCAGCCGCCCGCCGCCGTCATTGATGAAGTGGAAGCCTCCGGATTGGCCGGCCGCGGCGGCGCGGGCTTCCCTGCCGGGCGCAAGTGGCGGCTGGTAGCGCAGTCGCCGGACGAGACGCGCTATGTCGTCGCCAACGCCGACGAGAGCGAGCCCCTGATCTTCAAGGACCGGGTGCTCATGGAGAGTGACCCGCACCTGCTGCTGGAGGGCATGGCGCTGGCCGGCTATGCCGTGGGCGCGCATGAGGCCTTCATCTACATTCGGGGCGAGTACGCGCTCCAGGCCGGCCGGCTGGAGGCCGCCATCGCCCAGGCGCAGGCCGCCGGCTGGCTGGGCGATAACATCCAGGGCCGCGGCTTCAACTTCCACATCCACGTCCATCGCGGCGCGGGCGCCTACATCTGCGGCGAGGAGACCGCCCTGCTGGAGTCGCTGGAGGGCCGGCGCGGCGAGCCCCGCATCCGTCCCCCGTTCCCGGCCGCCGCCGGCTACCACGGCCATCCGACCCTGCTCAACAATGTCGAGACCTTTTGCGCCGTGCCCGCCATCCTGCGCCAGGGCGCGGCCGCCTACCGGGCACTGGGCGCGAATGGCGCGCCCGGCACCAAGCTGTTCATGCTGCTGGGTCACGTCAACCGCCCCGGCCTGGTGGAGGCCCCCTTTGGCCTCACCCTGCGCCAGCTCATTGACGATTTCGGCGGCGGCCTGACCCCCGGCAGCCAGTTCCACTTCGCCCTCACCGGCGGCGCGGCCGGCACCTTCGTCCCCGCCTCCTTGCTGGACCTGCCCTTCGACTATCGCTCGGCGGCGCAGGGCCTGTCGCTGGGCGCGGGCGCGGCGCTGGTCTGCGATCAGGGCGTGTCCCCCGTCCGCCTGCTGCGCGAACTGCTCCATTTCTTTGAAGTGGAGTCGTGCGGCAAGTGCACCCCCTGCCGGCACGGCACCCGCCAGGCGCGCCTCATCCTGGACCGCCTCGCCGCTGGCGCGGGCCGCCCCGGCGACCTCGCCGAACTGGCCGCGCTGGCTGATCTGCTGCGCGCCGCGTCGTTCTGCGGCCTCGGCCAGGCGGCCGCCATGCCCATCCAGTCCGCGCTCCGTCACTTCGCGTCTGAATTCGGGCCGGATCACGAACGCGCATGACCACCACCACTGCTGCCAGCGTAGTGCGCGCCGCCCAGCCGCCCGCCTCTGCCGCCCATGGACTGGGCTTCTGGTCCGCCGTGGTGGGCACCGTGGCGGGCGTGGCTTACTTCCTGGTGATTGTCTTCGCGGCCCTCACCGGCCAGTTCACCTTCCCGCCGCCGGAGTGGCTCCAGCTTTTCGGCGGGCTCATCAGCCTCCTCTTCTGTCCGGTCATGGTCGTCCTCATGGCGGCCCTGAACACCGCCGCCCCCGCGAACCGGCGCGTGTTCAGCCAGGCAGGCCTCGCCTTCACCATCCTCTTTGCTTTATCGGTGAGCGCCAACCGCTTCACGCAGTTGGGCGTCGTCCGGCAAAGCCTGGCCGCCGGCTCGGCTGACGGCGTGGAGTGGTTCCTCGCCTATGCCGGCCACTCGGTGATGTTTGGCTTCGAGATCATGGGCTGGGGCTGGTTTCTCTCGCTGGCGTTTCTGTCCCTCGTGCCCTTGTTCGGCGCCTCCCGGCTGGAGCGCTGGCTGCGGGCGCTGTGCGCGCTGTATGGCCTGCTGGGCCTCATCAGCGCCGCCGCCTTCCTGCTCGAGAGTCCCCTGGTCTCCCTGGGCTTTGCGGCCTGGGGGCTTCTGCTCTTTTTCATCACCGCCCTGCTCGCCGTCCACTTCAGGCGCGGGTGGGCCGCCGCCCCGGAGAAAGTGCTTTCGCGATGACCGTTCACCTCACCATCAACGACCGCCCGGTGGAAGCCCAACCCGGCCAGAGCGTGCTCGACCTCGCCCGCGCCCACGGTCTCACCATCCCCACTTTGTGCCATCACCCGGACCTGTCGCCCACCGGCTCCTGCCGCCTGTGCCTGGTGGAGGTGGACGGCTGGCGCGGCCCGGCCTCCGCCTGCACCCTGGCCCCCGCCGAAGGCATGGTCATCCACACCGAAACCCCGGCGCTGGTCGAGTCGCGCCGCAGCATCCTGGGCATGCTGCTGGCCAACTATGTGGATGATGGCGCCGGCCTGGATGCCGATACCGAGTTCATGCATTGGGTGCGCCACTACCAGGTGCCCCTGCCCGCGGCCCCCGTCCGCCGCTACCCGGTGGATGCCGACCCCAACCCCTTCGTCCGCGTGGATATGAACAAGTGCATCCTGTGCACCCGCTGCGTGCGCGCCTGCGCCGAGGTGCAGGGCCGCTTTGTGTGGGGCGTGGCTGGCCGCGGCTACGAGGCCCATATCGCCGCCGGGGCCGATCAGTTCATGCTCGATGCGCGCTGCGAATCGTGCGGCGCCTGCGTCACCTATTGCCCCACTGGCGCGCTCGATCACAAGCTCTCCTTCGGGCAGGAGGACGCGGAACGCGTCGTCACCACCACCTGCACCTATTGCGGCGTCGGCTGCCAGCTCAACCTGAACGTCGCCAACAACCACATCATCCGCGTCACCGCGCCGGACCATGCCCCCGTCAATGGCCGGGCCTTGTGCGTCAAGGGCCACTACGGCTACGACTTCATCCATCACCCCGAACGGTTGCTGCGCCCGCGCGTGCGCCGCTATCTGCTGGAGGGGGAGGGGGCTCGCCCGGCCGGCGCGGCCCGCGGCCCGTGGGTGGAGACCGATTGGGACACCGCCCTCGACCTGGTGACCCGCCGCCTGCTGGCCCTCCGCCGCGCGCATGGGCCGGATGCCATCGGCCTGCTGGCCTCGGCCAAGTGCACCAACGAAGAGAACTACCTGATGAACAAGCTGGCGCGCCAGGTCATCGGCACGCACAACGTGGACCACTGCGCCCGGCTGTGCCACGCCTCCACCGTGGCCGGGCTGGCGATGTGCTACGGCTCCGGCGCGATGAGCAACACCATGGCCGATGTGGCCCAGCACGCGCAGGCCATTTTCGTCATCGGCTCCAACACCACCGAGCAGCATCCCGTCTTCGGGACCATGCTGCGCGAGGCGGTGCTGCGCCGCGGCGTGAAGCTCGTCATCGCCGACCCGCGCCGCATTGACCTGACGGAGTTTGCCGCGCCCCGCTATGGCGGCCTGCACATCCGCCAGCGCCCCGGCACCGATGTGGCTCTTGTCAACGGCCTGATGCACATCATCTTCGCGAACGGCTGGCACGATGCCGCCTTCATCGCCGAGCGCTGCGAGGGCTGGGACGAATTCCAGGCCACCATTGAAAAATACCCGCCCGCGCTCGTGGCCGAGATCACCGGCGTGCCTGAGGCCCAGCTTCGCCAGGCCGCCGAAATCATTGCCCTCAACAAGCCCATGGCCGTCATCTGGGCTATGGGCATCACCCAGCACACCACCGGCGTGTTCAACGTCCTCAGCCTGGGCAACCTGCAAATGCTGCTCGGCAATATGGGCGTGCCCGGCGGCGGCGTCAACCCCCTGCGCGGCCAGAACAACGTCCAGGGCGCCTGCGACATGGGCGGGCTGCCCAACGTCTTCCCCGGCTACCAGGCCGTCACCGACCCGGCCGCCCGCGCCAAGTTCGCGGCGGCCTGGGCCGTGCGTGACGACCAGCACCGCACGGCCCCGCTGGGCACCGCCGCCGTCCCCTGGTTTGGCGAGAAGCCCGGCCTCACTGTCACCGAGATGATCCCCGCCGCTGAAAAGGGGCGCATCAAGGCCCTGTACATCCTCGGCGAGGACCCCGTGCTCACCGACCCGGACTCCAATCACGTCCGCGAGTGCCTGGAGGCCTGCGAGTTTACCGTCTTGCAGGAGATCTTCCCTTCGGAGACCTCGCACTACGCCGATGTGCTGCTGCCCGGCACTTCTTTCGCCGAGAAGGACGGCACCTTCACCAACACCGAGCGCCGCGTCCAGCTTGTGCGCCAGGCCCTCACGCCCCTCGGCGAGGCCCGGCCCGACTGGGCCCTCCTGGCCGAGCTGGGCCGCCGCCTGCTGGCCGCCGAGAACCGCCGCCCCGTGGGGCCCCAGGCCGCCTGGGACTATGCCTGCCCGGCGCAGATCATGGACGAGATCGCCGCCGTCACCCCGTCCTACGCAGGCGTCAGCCACGAGCGCCTGGAGGCCGGCGAACAGCTCCATTGGCCCGTCAAGGGGCCGGATCATCCCGGCACCCCCATCCTGCACATCGGCGCCTTTACGCGCGGCAAGGGCAAGTTCCACGCCATTGACCACCTGCCGCCCAAGGAACTGCCCGATGCCGAATACCCGATGGTGCTGACCACCGGCCGCGTGCTCTACCACTGGCACGGCGGCGAGATGACCCGCCGCGCCGAGGGCCTGCTGGCGATCTATCCCGAATCGTTGGTGGAGATCAGCCCGGACGACGCCGTGCGCTTGGGGCTGACGGGCGGGTCGCGCCTGCGCGTCGTCTCGCGCCGCGGCGAAATGCTGGCCCGCGCCGTCGTCACCGACCGCGTCTCGCCCGGCCTGATCTTCGCCAATTTCCACTTCCCCGGCGCGGAGAACGTCAACAACGTCACCATCGCCGCCCTCGACCCAATCGCGAAGATACCGGAGTACAAGGTCTGCGCCGTGCGCGTCGAGCCGGTGTAATGCCAGCCAAAGTCTGGCGCCAGCCGTAGTTCAAAGGCCGGAGGTCGGCTGGGGGTATAATACCTGGCGAGACAGGATCAATTGATCAATGCCAAGCGGGAAGCGTTGGACAGTCCATGATCGCGACGGCAACCCGATCTATCTGACAGAGGAGCGCTGGCAGCACATCATCTCGCCTGACAATCACCCTGAATTGGCCGACTGCGAGGCACAATTGCGGCTCACCTTGCAGCGCGCTCGGAGACGTCAAGAAGCGCTCAATCCGCGTAAATACCGTTACGCTTTTGCCTTTGATGACCTGCCCGGCGACTTCAGCCACGTGGTGGCGATCGTGCTTTTTGGATTTGACGACGAGCCGGGTCGCGGCATTGTTGCCAACAACTATGTGGCGACGGCTTTTCTCAAACATATGATGATTCGAGGTGGCCGGTGATGCGGGACGAACCCACTTACACTTACGACCAGGAAACGGACGTCCTCTATATCTCGTTCGCGCCGGGCGAGAAGGCCTCGGCGGCCGTCGAGCTCAACGACAACATCTTGCTCCGGTTCAATCGCGCCGAGAAGCGCGTCATTGGCTTGACCTTGATGGATTTCTCGGTCCTGGTCCAGACGACTGGCTTGGGGCCGCGCCAATTTCCGCTGAGTGGATTGAAGGACCTCGAACCCGATTGGCAGGAATTGGTCATTGACCTGATCACCCAGCCGCCGGTCAATCAGATCCTGAAGGTCTCGACCTTTACGCCTTCCACTGCGGAGTCCATCCCCATCGCCCTGGTGGAGAAGCCGCCCCTATTCGCCGCAGCCTAGCGCCGTCATCGCTGCGCACCAGAATCCCGCAGAAAGATAACGGGGCCGGCATCGCCGGCCCCGTTGTTCGTCTCGCCGCCCGCACCCCCTTCCCTATCAGGAAAGGGGGACAGGGGGATAGGTCATCCCTCCCTCACGCCAGCGCCAGCAGCGGGTCGCCCTCCTCCTCGCTTTCCGCCAGCAGCCGCCGCACCGCCACGCCCAGCCGCCGGATGCCCTCCTGAATCATCTCCGGGCCGGCGTTGGAGAAGTTGAGCCGGCAGAAGCGCGCCCCCGCGCCCGGCTCCGCGAAGAAGGCGTCGCCCGGCACAAAGGCCACATCCACCGCAATCGCCGCCTCCAGCAGTTGCCTGGCCGTCATGCCCACCGGCAGCTTCAACCATAGGAACAGCCCGCCGCTGGGGTGCGTCCAACTCACCCCCATCTCGGGCGGGAAGTTCGCTTCCAGCGCGTCGAGCATCACGTCGCGCCGCTCGCGGTACACCCGCCGGATGAGGTGCACATGCTCATCCAGGAACCCGCCGCGCGCCACCTCGTAGGCCACCATCTGCCCGAAGGTGCTGGTGTGCAGGTCCGCGCCCTGCTTAAGCTGCACCAGCTTGGCGATGACCTCGGTGGGCGCGACGATCCAGCCCAGCCGCAGCCCCGGCGCCAGCGTCTTGGAGAACGTGCTCAGGTAAATCACGTTGCCCAGGTCGTAGCCGTTGTCGCGGCGCACGTTGTCGCGGTCCAGCACCAACAGGGGCGGCAGGTGCTCGCCTTCAAAGCGTAGCTGCCCATACGGGTCGTCTTCCACGATGGGCACGCCGTGCTCCTCGGCCAGCCTCACCACCGTCTCGCGCCGCTCGCGCGACATCGTCACGCCGCTGGGGTTTTGGAAGTTGGGCAGCAGGTACATGAACTTGATGCCGGTCTTCAGCACCGCCTCGAGCGTTTCGGTTTGCAGCCCGTCGTCGTCCAGCGGCAGGCTCACGTAATCGGGCCCAAATACATTGAAGGCTTGCAGCGCGCCCAGGTAGGTGGGCGCTTCCACCAGCACCCGGTCGCCGCGGTTGATTAGCAATTTGCCGATCAGGTCCAGCGCCTGCTGCGAGCCGGAGGTGATCAGCACATTCTCCGGCTTGGCCAGCACCCCGTAGCGCGAGGTGTGCCGCGCGATCAGTTCGCGCAGCGGCGGGTAGCCCTCGGTGGGGCTGTATTGCAGCGCCATCTGCCCGGCTTTGGGGTCGGCCAGGATGCGGTTGCAAGCTTCGTGAAACCGCCCCAGGGGGAAGATTTCTGGGGCCGGCAGCCCCCCGGCGAAGGATATCACCTCCTCCCGCTGGGTGAGCTTAAGCAATTCACGGATGGTGGAGCTGGTGAGGGTTTTCGTGCGATGGGCGTAGCGATAGGTCCAAGGCGTCGTCATTCGCACTCCTTTCGCCTCCAGCCTAGCAGGTCCGGCCCGCCCGGACAGTGTCATTTGACGGCGCAAAGTGAATGATATTCGTCGTGAGTTGGGTGTGATTTCCGCGGTATTGCCTGCCGCCGCCATGCGTTTTGTCCCCGCCGTCCGTGACATACTGCACTGTGAGGCCGGGGGCGACGAACGTATGCTGAATGTGCTCCTGGATGAGCAGGAGCGGCACCGAGCGCGACCACCCGGTCGGCCCTGTGGAGGCGAATATGTTCAAGCGCATCCTGGTTACCCTAGATGGGTCCGATTTCTCCGAGCGGGCGCTGGAGCCGGCTTTTCATATTGCCCAGAAGTTTCAGGCGGAAGTCCTCCTGCTGCGGGTGCTGTCGCCCGAGACGGTCGCCGCCGCGGCCGGCGCCGGCCCCCAGTACATCGAGTTGGCCGATCTGCACGAGCAGCGCGACCGCGGCGAGGCCGAGGCCTACCTGCGCGCCCTCAAGCGCCTGTGGGAACCCACCGAGGTGGTGGTCACCACCCGCGTGGCCCTTGGCGCCCCGCCCGAGCAAATCCTGTGCGCCGCCGCCGAGAGCGGCACGGACCTGATCGTCATGTCCACCCACGGCCGCTCCGGCATCAGCCGCTTCCTGTATGGCAGCGTGGCCGAGGCCGTCCTGCGCGGCACCCAGCTTCCGCTGATGCTGATCCCCGTGAAATAGGGCGTGAGGCGTGACACGTCATGCGTGAAGCGTGAGACGCCTCACGCTTCACGGTTCACGCTTCACGTTGCGCGCCTCACCCATGTCCACCCCGCCGCCCGACCCCCGCCTCCTCCACCTGCGCGAAGTGCGCCGCCAGGCCGCGGCCGGCGGCGGCCCCGACCGCATCGCGCGCCAGCGCGCCAAGGGCAAGCTCACCGCCCGCGAGCGCCTCGATCTCCTGCTGGACCCCGGCACGTTCAATGAGCTAGAGCCTTTCATCACCCACCAGGGCGATGAGTTGGGCCTGGGCTTGCAGCCCTACCTGGGCGACGGCGTGCTCACCGGCTACGGCCAGATTGACGGCCGCACCGTGTACGTCTACGCCCAGGACTTCACCATCTATGGCGGCACGCTCAGCGAGATGCAGAGCCACAAGATTTGCCGCGTGATGGACCTGGCCCTGCGCAACGGCCTGCCCGTCGTCGGGCTGATCGACTCCGGCGGCGCCCGCATCCAGGAAGGCGTCAAGAGCATGGGCGGCTACGCCGAACTCTTCCGCCGCAACGCCCAATACTCCGGCGTCATCCCGCAGATCAGCGTCATGCTCGGCCCGTGCGCGGGCGGCGCCGCCTACTCGCCCGCCCTCACCGACCTCATCATCATGGTCGAGCGCCACTCGTATATGTTCCTCACCGGCCCGGAGGTCATCAAGGCCGTCACCGGCGAGGTGGTGGACCCCGAGAGCCTGGGCGGCGCCGAGGTGCACATGGCCCTCAGCGGCACCGCCCACCTGGCCGCGCCCTCCGAGCACGCCGCGCTGGCCCTGTGCCGCCGCGTGCTCGGCTATTTGCCCGCCAATAATGTCGAGAACCCGCCCTACGCGCCGCCCCAGCCGCCTGCGCTCGATGTGGACCTGAATGCCATCGTGCCCCTCGACCCGTCTGAGCCGTACGACATGCACACCGTCATCGGCGCGCTGGTGGATGGCGGCACCTGGGTCGAGCTTCAGCCTGCCTTTGGCCGCAACGCCATCGTCGGGCTGGCGCGGCTGGGCGGGCACAGCGTGGGCGTGGTGGCCCAGGAGCCCAGCGTCATGGCCGGCGTGATTGACATTGACGCCTCCGACAAGATCACCCGCTTCGTGCGCATGTGCGACTGCTTCAACGTGCCCCTCGTCACCCTGGTCGATTCCCCCGGCTTCCTCCCCGGCGTGGACCAGGAGCATCGCGGCATCATCCGCCACGGGGCCAAGGTGCTCTACGCCTATTCCGAAGCAACCGTGCCCAAGATCAGCGTCATCACCCGCAAGGCCTACGGCGGCGCCTACGTGGTGATGAGCAGCAAGTACCTCGGCACCGACGTGAACTATGCCTGGCCCAGCGCCGAGATCGCCGTGATGGGCGCCGAGGGCGCGGCCAACATCCTCTTCAAGCAGCAAATTCAATCCGCCGCGGACCCCGCCGCCGAGCGCGCCCGCCTGGCCGCCGACTACCGCGCCCGCTTTAACAATCCCTACCACGCCGCCAGCGCTGGCTACGTGGACGACATCATCGAGCCGATGGAGACGCGGACCAAACTCATCGCCGCCCTGGGCGCCCTGCGCGACAAGTATTCGCCCGCGCCCCCGCGCAAGCACGGCAACATTCCGGTCTAGCCCGGTAGCGACGACCGACGAAAGCCGAAAGACGAAGGACGAAGTCAACGCTGCATCATTACATCACGGAACCCGCAACACGGACCACGGACCACGCACCCATGCCCGCCGACTTCATCCTTGCCCTCCAAATCTCACTCGTCGGCATGACCATCGTCTTCGCCGCTATCCTGCTGCTGTGGGGGCTGATGGCCCTGCTGGTGCGCCTGACCCCGGAGCCAGCGCCCGCCGAGTCTGACGCCGTCCCCGCCTCTGTCGCCGGCCGCCGAGTTGCCCTGCGCCAGCGCGCCGAGGCCGTTTTGGCCATGGACGCCGGCCCACGCGCTGCCCTGCGCCCGCGCGCGGCTGCCGCGGCTGTGGCCGCCCTGCTGGCCAACCTGCGCGCCGCGCCCGCCGCCCCGCCGCCCCCGCCCACCGCCACCGTCAGCCCCTGGCAGGCCGCCATGCGGGCCTATCGTCTTCGCCAGCGAGGCCCCACCCGATGACCACCATTCGCGTCACCGTGCAGGGTGAGACTTTCACCGTCGAGGTCCAGGACCCTCAGGCGCGCCCCGTCGTCGCTCTGGTGGACGGCGAGCGCTTCGAAATCTGGCCCGAGGCCGAGCCAACCGGCGCCTCCGCGTCTTCCTCCGTAGCGCGGCCCTCTGCGAAGCGCCCCCTGGGGGTTACGGGCCGCGACCCTGCCGATGCGGCCTCCGCCCCGCCGCCCCTCGCGCACCCCTCCAATGGGCAATCCGCCTCGGCCCAGGCTGTGCTCGCCCCGTTGCCGGGCGTGGTGGCCGCCATCAGCGTCCAGCCGGGCGATGTCGTTGCGGTGGGGCAGGAACTGCTTGCCATCGAGGCCATGAAGATGAAGAACGTGGTCCGCGCCGTGCGCGCCGGCGCCATCGCCCGCGTGCACGTCGCCCCCGGCCAAAGCGTCCAGCACAAGCAGGTCCTGGTAGAGTATGAGTAACGCCGCCCATCGGCCCTGTCATTCCGAGGCGCACTTGGCCGAGGAATCTAGGTTTCGCTGCCCGGTCCAGGGATAGGCGGGCCATACACATGGACCTCAGCCAACTGCTCCCGCTGCTCACCCAGGGCCTGGCCGCCTTCACGCTGGGGCATGCCTTTATGCTGGCCGCCGGAGCTGCCCTCATCTGGCTGGCCATCGCCAAGGAATATGAGCCGGTGCTGCTCTTGCCCATCGGCCTGGGCTGCATCCTGGCCAACATCCCGCTCACCGGCCTCACCGAGGGCGAAGGGCTGTTCGCCCTGCTGTACCGCGCCGGCATCAGCACCGAGCTGTTCCCGCTGCTCATCTTCATCGGGGTGGGGGCGATGCTCGATTTCAGCCCGCTGCTGGCCCAGCCGCGCCTGGCCCTGCTGGGCGCCGCCGGGCAGTTCGGCATTTTCGGCGTGCTGCTGCTGGCCGTGCTGTTGGGCTTTCCCCTCAACGAGGCCGCCTCCATCGGCGTCATCGGCGCCATTGATGGCCCCACCTCCATCTTCGTCGCCAGCCAGTTGGCCCCGCGCCTGCTGGCCCCCATCGCCGTCGCCGCCTATTCCTACATGAGCCTGGTGCCCATCATCCAGCCGCCCCTCATGCGCCTGCTCACCACCCCTGCCGAGCGCCGTATCCGCATGGAATACGTGCCCCGCCCCGTGTCGCGCCGCGCCCGCATCCTGTTCCCCGTGCTGGTCACCGTGGTGGTGGGGCTGCTGGTGCCGGCGGCCACGCCCCTCATCGGCATGCTCATGCTCGGCAATCTCCTGCGCGAGAGCGGCGTGGTGGCCCGCCTCAGCCAGTCCGCGCAGACCGAGATCGTCAACGTCGCCACCCTGTTCCTGGGCCTTACCATTGGCTCCACCATGAGCGCCGCCAGTTTCATCAATTGGGACACCGGCCGCATCCTCCTCCTGGGCCTGCTGGCCTTCGCGCTCGACACCGCCGCCGGCCTGCTCTTCGGCAAGTTCCTGGCCTTCGTCACGCGCGGCGCCATCAACCCGCTGGTGGGGGCGGCCGGCATCAGCGCCTTTCCCATGGCCGGGCGGCTCGTCGCGCGCCTGGCCCAGGAGGAAGACTTCGACAACTTCGTGCTCATGCACGCCATGGGCGCCAATACCGCCGGCCAACTCGCCAGCGTGATGGCCGGTGGGGTGCTGTTAGCTCTAGTGAGCGGATTGGCTTAAGGAGTTCCTCATGTTCACCAAGATTCTTGTCCCCCTGGACGGTTCGGCCCTGGCCGAGCGCGCGCTGCTGCCGGCCCTCACCATCGCCCGCTTCTACAACGCCGAAGTCATGCTCGTGCGCGTGCCCGAAGCCGTGCAAATGTTCATCCCTGCCGAGGGCGGCCTGGGCATGCACTATCCCGATCGCGCCCAGGAGCAGGCTCGCGGCGCCGCCTGGACCTACCTGCAGGGCGTGCAGGCCGAACGCGGTGTGAACGGCGTTCCCCTCGCGGCGCGGCTGGCCGATGGCGATGTCGCCAGCGCCCTGGTGGACGCTGCCGTCGAAGAGCGCGCCGACCTCATCGTCATGTCGTCGCACGGCTATTCGGGCGTCACCCGCTGGGTGCTGGGCAGCGTGGCCGAGAAGGTGCTGCGCGCTGCAGCTTGCCCGGTGCTCATCGTGCGCGCCCCACAGCCCATTCAGCGCGTGCTCATCCCGCTCGACGGATCGCCCCTGGCCGGCCATGCCCTGGCCCCCGCCCTGGACCTGGCCGAGGCCCTTGGCGCCAGCGTCCTCCTGTTGCGCGTCCTGCCCGATGTCGGGCCGCACGAGCTTGAAACGCTGGATGAGCTGGAGCGCGGCCTGAGCGACCGGATGCTGGACGACGCGCACGAAGGCGCGCAAGCCTACCTCGACGGCATGGCCGCAACCTTTGCGCGCCCCGGCGTCGAGATCAAGACCCTGGTCAGCGCCGGGGCGGTGGCGCCGGCCATCCTCAAGCAGGCCGAGCTGGGCGACATGGATCTGATCGCGATGGCCACCCACGGCCGCACCGGGCTGCGCCGCTGGATCTATGGCAGCGTCACCGAGAAGGTGCTGCACACCGCCGCCACCTCCATGCTCGTCGTCCGCCCGCACGAAATGCGCTAACTCCTCGCTGTCCGCACATCTCTCCCCCTTCCCTTGTAGGGAAGGGGGTTGGGGGGATAGGTCGTGCCACCAACTGCGGGTATAATTCTCCCCGCCGCCCGCATTCCCTTACGAATTCAGGAGTTTGGATTGACCGTAGCAACCCGCATGGCGCAACTGAGCCGCGTATGGAAACTGAGCCTCCTGCTGGCCCTGCTGGCAGCCGCCGCCTGCGCGCCCACCCCGCCGCCGGCCTCGTCCACGCCGCTCCCGCCCACCGCCACGGCCTCGCCCACGCTCACCACCACCCTCGCGCCCTCGGCCACGCCCACCACCACCCCTGCGCCCAGCAGCACCCCCACCGCGACGCCCACGGCCGAGCCGCCCACCAGCACCGCCAGCCCCAGTGCCACGGCCACTGCCACTGCCACCGAGACGCCCACCGCCACCAACACCACGCCCCCCAGCGCGCCCGGCGGCGGCGATTTCGCGCCCACCTCGCCTGGCCGGTGGAACACCTCCACCCCGGTGGATAACGCCGCCGGGTGTAGCGGCACCATCCTGGCCCCCTACGGCCCCGTCATCATCCGGCCCAATGCCTCCGGCCTGGGCTGGGTCAACACCGCCAACGAAGACTACACTCTCACCCGCCTGGGGCCGAACGTCTATCAGTATTCCGGCAACACCACCCGCGGCGATGGCCTGGTGACCATCGGCGTCACCTTCACCAGCGCCACCACCTTCAACATGTCGCGCGTCTTCGCGCCCACGGCCGAGCCTGGCTGTACCCACACCTATGCCCAGACCGGCACCTTCGAATTTGCGGTACCATAGCGCACTCATTTGCTTTTACTCCGCGTTCTCCGCGCGCTCCGCGGTGAGATAAGCGGCTGGCTTCCACGTCTACCGGTGATCGTCAAGCAGGAGGTATCCATGACTGAACTGTCCAAGCGCCGTTGGCTCTCCCCCCGCTTTTGGCTCCTCGGCCTGGCGCTGCTCCTCGCGCCCGTGCTCATCAGCGCCGACCGTGCCCAGGTGGGCGAACCCTGCGACCCCGCCAACGCCTGCTTCGATGTGAGCATCAGCCTGCCCGCCGTCGTCGGCGATATCTACCTCGACGGCGCCCTCATCGTCCCCGGCGTCAACAGCGTCCGCCTGCATGCCGCGCCCGGCGTGCCGCACACCATCGAGGTCCGCAATTTCCAGGACCCCACCACGCCCAACTACGGCAGCCTGTTCATCTACCCCGATCAAAGCACCGTGGTGCAGGCCAATGGCGGCGTCATCTGGCGCGTGCCCTTCTATCCGCGCACCCAGTACATCCGCGGCACCCTGCGCTACGCCTGCGAGCCCCTGGGCCGCGCCGCCGCCGACAGTATCGCCTGCCGCGTGACGATTGACGGCGTGACCATGCCCGACGTGCCCCCTGGCGGCGTGGTCAACTACACCCTCGACCCCGGCACGCGCTCGGTGCACACCGATCTCGTCGGGGACAGCGCCGGCAACTGGAGCGTGCTGGTCCGCGACGACGCGCCCGTGATCTTCGCCGGCCGCACCACCTGGCTCACCGCCAGCTTCCCGCTCAAGGGCCGCTTCACCATCTCGGTGCTGCCCGCCGGCCTCGTGGGCGATATCTATGTGGACGGCATCCTGATCGCCGCGCAGTCCGCCTCGGCCACCACGCTCACCACGCCGCAGGTGCTCCACACGGTCGAGGTCCGCAACGTGGTGGACCCGGCCGCCAACGGCCGCTACCGCTACAACGATCTCAGCACCCAGGCCATCACCTTTGCGGGCGGCAACCGCTTCGTCTATTTGCGCCCGCAGCGGGTGTGGCTCCAGGGCACGCTCAACCTGTTCTGCCAGCTCAACGGCAAGACCGCCAGCGACGACGCGCAGTGCCAGGTGAAGGTCAACGGCGGCGAAGTGGCCCTGGTGCCCGCCGGCACGCGCAGTCTCATCAGCCTCGGCATCGGCACGCACACCCTGGAGGTGGCCGTGGTGGGCGCGAGCGCCGGCCGCTGGGGCGGCCCGGTCAGCACGCCCATCACCATCTTTGGCGGCGGCACCACCTGGTACACCGCCCGCTTTGCCCTGCTGCCCACCGCGCCGGTCTCGCCGCCCGTGGGCGCGGCCCCGCCGCCGCCGCCCTCCGGCGTCATCAACACCGGTTTTGAGCTGGGCGGGCAGGTGGCCGGCTTCGACCGGCCCGACCTCATGCGCCACGCCGGCATGCTCTGGGTCAAGCGCCAGGTGCGCTGGAGCCCCGGCGCCACCGCCGACGCGGGTATGATCAACGACGCGCACGGCCGCGGCTTTAAGATTCTCCTCAGCGTCCTCGGCCATCCCGAGGACATCCGCGGCGGCGCCAACTACGCCGACTTTGCCCGTTTCGTGGGCGACCTGGCCCGCATGGGCGCCGATGGCATCGAAGTCTGGAATGAGATGAACATTGACCGCGAGTGGCCGCAGGGCGAGATCGACCCGGCCCGCTACACCGAACTCCTGCGCCAGTCGTACAACGCTATCAAGGCCGCCAACCCCGGCACCCTGGTCATCTCCGGCGCGCCCGCGCCCACCGGCGCGGAGGGCGCCTTTGGCCGCGCCCGCGTGTGGAACGACAACACCTTCCTGGCCGGCATGGCCGCCGCCGGGGCCGCCAACTACATGGACTGCATCGGCGCGCACTACAACGAGGGCATCATCAGCCCCCTGCAAACCACCGGCGACCCGCGCGACCCGTACTACACCCGCTACTACGGCGGCATGGTCAGCACCTACTACTGGGCCTTTGGCGGCGCGCGCAAGGTGTGCTTCACCGAACTGGGCTACCTCACGCCCGAAGGCTACGGTCCGCTCTCGCCCAACTTCGGCTGGGCCGGCAATACCACCGTGGCCCAGCAGGCGCAGTGGCTGGCCGAGGCCGTCAGCCTGGCGCGCACGTCCATCAGCGTCCGCATGATCATCGTGTTCAACGTGGACCTGACGCACTACGGCGACGACCCGCAGGCCGGCTACGCCATGATCCGTCCCGGCGGCGCCTGCCCGGCGTGCGACTCGTTGCATAACGTCACTGGAGGCCGCTAGCCAGCCCGTCGGGCCATTGGTCAACTGGTGAACTGGTCAACCGGCTGGCATGTCATTCCGACGGGCCGCCTTTGCCCGGAGGAATCTTCCAGCCCACCGGCCCATGTCATTCCGACGGGCCGCCTTTGCCCGGAGGAATCTTCCTGCCCGCCGGCCCATGTCATTCCGACGGGCCGCCTTTGCCCGGAGGAATCTTGTGATGCGATTTCTGCGCGATAGAGTCCTCACCCGCGAAAACCTCGCCGCCCTCGTCCTCTGCCTGATCCTCATCGGCGTCGTCATCGCCACCGCCGACGCCGCGCCGCAGTGGATCTACCAAGGGTTCTAGGCCCTTGACCCTCGCTCACCTGCTCGCCTTCAGTCTCCTCGCGCCCCTGGTCCGCTACGTGGTCCAGGGGCGCGCGCGGTCCTGGCTCATGTTCGGCGGCAGCGTGCTGGCCGTCTACTGGCTCCAGCCCCTCACCCCCATCCGCTACCTCGACTTCTGGCTGCCCACCGCCACCCTCGCCCTCACGGTTCTCGTTTGGGCCGCCACCCGGCCCGCGCCGGCCTCTGGTGCCCCTCCCCCCGTCGCCCCATCGCGCGCGGCAGGGCAGGGGGGTGGGGGCAACTCGACTGCCCAGGCTCGCCCAGGCGAAGACCGCGCCACGGCCCTCGTCCTCGCCGCCCTCGTCCTCCTCATCGCCCTCACCCGTTACACCGGCGCGCTGTGCTGCCTCACCCCCGCCCGCCCGCCGGACATTGTCCCGGTCGCCGCGGCCCTGGCCCTCACCGCCGGCCTCGCCCTGGCCCTCGTCCGCCTCCGGGCCCGCCCCATCCTGTGGACCGGCGGCGTCATCCTGCTCCTGCTGCTGTTCATCATCCTCAAGAGCGAGTCGCTATCCCAGGCCCTCAGCGCCCTCCTGCGTTCGCTTGGCGGGCAAGACGCCTCCCTGGCCCTACCCACCGACCTGCGCTGGCTGGGCTTCTCCTACGTCGCCTTCCGCCTCATCCACGTCCTGCGCGACCGCGCCCTTGGCCGCCTGCCCGCCGTCTCCCTGCGCGAGTTCATCACCTACCTCACCTTCTTCCCGGCCTTCACCGCCGGTCCCATAGACCGGGTGGAGCGCTTCGTCAAGGATGCCCGCGCCCCGTTCACCCTCACCGCCGCCGAGGTGCTGGCCGGCGGCGAGCGCATCGCCCTGGGGGTGCTCAAAAAGTTCGTGGTGGCCGACAGTTTGGCCCTGATTGCCCTGAACCCTCTCAACGCCGAGCAAGCCCAGTCCGGCCCATGGCTGTGGGTGCTGGTCTATGCCTACGCCTTCCGCCTCTTCTTCGATTTCGCGGGCTACACCGATATCGCCCTCGGCCTGGGGCGGCTCTTTGGCATCAAGCTCCCCGAGAATTTCGACCGCCCCTACGCCCGCCAGAACCTGACCCTCTTCTGGAACAGTTGGCACATCACCCTGGCGCAGTGGTTCCGCGCCTACGTCTTCAATCCCCTCACCCGCGCCCTGCGTGCCCGCCCGCTGCCGCCTGCCCTCATCATCCTGCTCACTCAGATGGTCGTCATGGTCCTCATCGGTCTGTGGCACGGCGTCACCTGGAACTTCCTCATCTGGGGCGCGTGGCACGGCCTGGGCCTCTTCATCCACAACCGTTTCGCCGACCGCATGAAGCCCCGCGCCGCCGCCCTCGACGCCCGCCCGCGCCTCAAGCGCCTGGCGCACTGGGCCGGCGTCCTCGCC
>CAZCEC010000019.1:86195-99604 GCA_964497615.1 uncultured Anaerolineales bacterium
CTTCCACTTCGTCGCCCTCGGCTGGGTGTGGTTCGCGCTCCCCACGCCCGCCTTAGCTCTTCAGGTGTTCGGAAAACTTCTCGGCCTGGGGTAGGGGCGTGCTTGGCGGAGTGTGCTGCCGTCCAGATATTGTCATTCCGAGGCGCGGTTTTTGCGCCGAGGAATCTGGAAGGGTCGGCCCGCGGTTGGGCAAGATTTCTCGTGGCAAAGCTCGCCCCTCGGAATGACATCGACCGAGCGCTGGACTAGTCCACGCACAGCGAAACCGCCCGGCCCTCAGCTTGACTCTCTTCCCCTCCCGCGCTATAATCGGTCTATATATGAGTATATGTTCATATATTCATAGTATCGTATGACCAAGCCCGCCCCCCTCGACGAGCGCACCGCCGCCCAGTTGGCCGAGCTGTTCCGCGCCTTTAGCGACACCAGCCGCGTGCGCCTGATCGCCGCCCTCGTTGGCGGCGAGCAAAACGTAGGCACCCTGGCCGAGGCCGTCGGCATCAGCGAGTCCGCCGTCTCGCATCACCTGCGCGGGCTGCGGCAGATGCGCCTGGTGCGCGCGCGCAAGGCGGGCCGCCAGGTCTTCTACTGCCTGGACGACGACCACATCGCCGCCCTGTTCCGTCAGGGCCTGGACCACATTCGACACGGCTGATTGAAGATGACCGAGCAAACCCTGGAGCTGGAAATCCCCCGGCTGCTGCCGGGCGTGGACGACGACACCGATGCCTGCTTGTTACGCCTCGAAGCCGCCCTGCAAGGGCACGCCGATCTGCGCCGCGCCCACCTGGAGCGCGAGAAGCGCCCCGTGGCCCTGTGCCTGCACTACGACCCGGCCGTCCTCTCCCGCGCCGAGGTCCAGCGCCTGGCCGAGCGCGCCGGGGCCGGCCTCCTCAGCCGTTACGGCCACGCCCTCATCCCGGTCGAGGGCATGGACTGCTCCGACTGCGTCAAGGTCATCGAGCACGGGGTGGGGCGGTTGGACGGCGTGCTGTCCGTCAACGTCAGCTTCCCCGCCGAAAAGATGCGCGTGGAATACGATGCGCGCAAGACCCGCCGCCGCCTCATCGAGCGCCGTCTGCGCGGTCTGGGCTACGCCGTCCCCGCCACCGGGCTGCGCCAGCGCTACCTCGCCAACCGCGAACTGCTGTTTAGCCTGTTAGCCGGCCTCGCCCTGCTCATCGGCTGGACCGGCGCGACCGTCTTCGCCTGGCCGCCCCTGGCCGCCTGGGCATTTTATGCCGTGGCTTATGCCCTCGGCGGCTGGGACATTTCACGCCACGCCCTCCACGCCCTGCGTGAGAAGCGCTTCGACACCGACCTGCTGATGGTGGTGGCCGCGCTCGGCGCCGCCGCGATTGGCCACTGGGCCGAAGGCGCGCTGCTGCTCTTCCTCTTCAGCCTGGGCCACGCCCTCGAGGAACGCGCCCTCGACCGCGCCCGCGCCGCCGTGCGCGCCCTGGCCGACCTGGCGCCCAAGACCGCCCTCGTGGTCCGCGGTGACCAGTCCAGCGAAGTGCCCGTCGATGACCTGCAACTGTCCGATACCGTCATCGTGCGCCCCGGCGTGCGCGTGCCGGTGGATGGCGTGGTGCTGAGCGGCGAGTCGGGCGTGGATCAGGCCCCGGTGACGGGCGAGAGCGTGCCGGTGGACAAGGCCCCCGGCGACCCGGTGTTTGCGGGCTCGGTGAACGGCCTGGGCGCGCTGGAAGTGCGCGTGACGCGCCTGGCGAAGGACAGCACCCTGGCCCGCGTGATGAAGCTGGTCGAGGAGGCCCAATCGCAAAAGTCGCCCACCCAGCAGACGGTGGAGCGCTTCTCGCGCGTGTTCGTGCCGGGCGTGCTCGCCGCCACCGCGCTCCTGATCGTGGTGCCGCCCCTGTTCGGCGTGCCGTTCTCGGTGTCGTTCCTGCGCGCCATGACCCTGCTGGTGGCGGCCTCGCCCTGCGCCCTGGCCCTGGGCGCGCCCGCCGCCATCCTGGCCGGCGTGGCCCAGGCCGCCCGCAACGGCGTGCTCGTCAAGGGCGGCGCGCACCTGGAGAACCTGGGCCGCCTCAGCGCCATCGCCTTCGATAAGACCGGCACCCTCACGCACGGCCGCCCCGAACTGACCGATATCGTTTCCCTCGCCGCGCAGTCCGCCGATGAAGTGCTGGCCCTGGCCGCCGCCGTGGAGAGCCGCTCCGGCCACCCGCTGGCCCAGGCGGTGGTGCGCGCTGCCCAGGCGCGCGGCCTGAGGCTGCCGCCCATCGGGGAAGTCGAGTCCCTCACCGGGCGCGGCCTGCGCGCCGCCGTGGACGGGCGCACCGTCCTCATCGGCAATCTGGCCCTCATGGAAGAATCCGGCGTCAGCGTCCCGCCCGCCGCGGGCGAGCAGGCGCAAGCCCTCCACGCCGCCGGCCGGACCACCATGTTCGTGGCCCTCGCCGATCAACTCCTCGGCCTGCTGGCCCTGGCCGACACCCTGCGCCCCGAGACCGCCCCGGCCCTGGCTGCCCTGCGCCGCGCGGGCCTGCGCCAGACCGTGATGCTGTCCGGCGACAACGCCGCGGTGGCCGCCGCCATCGCGCAGCAGGCCGGCCTCAGCGACTATCGCGCCGGCCTCCTGCCCGAAGACAAGGTGACGGCCATCCGCGCCCTGGCGGCCGCGCACGGCAACGTGGCGATGGTGGGCGACGGCGTCAACGACGCGCCGGCCCTGGCCCACGCCACCGTGGGCATTGCCATGGGCGGCGCCGCCACCGACGTGGCCCTCGAAACCGCCGACGTGGCCCTCATGGGCGACGATCTCTCGCGGCTGCCCTTTGCCGTCGGCCTGGGCCGCGCCACCCGCGCCGTCATCCAGCAGAACCTCGCCATCGCCCTGGGCGTCATCGGCCTGCTGGTCGTCGCCTCCGTCACCGGCTGGGCCGGCATCGGCCTCGCCATCGTGCTTCACGAAGGCAGCACCCTGGTCGTCGTCCTCAACGCCCTGCGCTTGTTGGGTTACCGTCCCGTCTGATACAATCGCGCAGCCTTGCCCCCTCCCGCCCGCTTCCTCCTCCGCGTCACCCTCAAGGCCCTCGTCCTCTTTGCCCTCGCCAACCTGCTCCTCATCCCGGCGGACCCGCTGCCCGTCCTCGGCCGCCTTTCCGGCTACAACCTGCTCTGGCCGGGCCGCCAGCGCCTGCCCTATGGCGAGGACCCGGCCAAGTCCTACAACCTCAGCCTCTACTCCTTGGAGGCCATGTTCGCCTCCCACACCGTGGCCCGCCCCAAGGCCCCGGACGAATATCGCGTCCTGCTCGTCGGCGACTCCTCCGTCTGGGGCTTCCTACTGCCGCCCGAACACACCCTGTCCGCGCAGATCAACGCCCTCAACTTATCCGCGCCCGATGGCCGCCGCGTCGTTGCCTACAACCTCGGCTATCCCATCCTCTCGCTCGCCAAGGACCTGCTCCTCTTCTCCCGCCTCCAGCCCTACGACCCCGACCTGATCTTCTGGTTCGTCACCCTGGAGTCGTTCCCTCACGACAAGCAGCTTTTCCCACCCCTGGTGCAGAACAACCCTGGCCCTATGCGCGCTCTCATCGCCGCGCACGGCCTAAGCCTGGACCCGAACGCGCCCGACTTCGTGGACCCATCCGTGTGGGACCGCACCCTCATCGGCCGCCGCCGCGCCCTGGCCGATCTGCTGCGCCTTCAACTCTACGGCCCGCTGTGGGCGGCCACCGGCATTGACCAGGACATCCCCGCGGCCTTCACCCCGCGCTCCGAAGACCTGGAGCCCGATGAGACCTTTCACGGTCTCCAGCCGCCCCGCCTCGCCCGCGAAGACATCGCCTTCGACGTGCTGAGGGCGGGCGTGGCCGAGGCTGGCCCGGCGCCCATCGTCATCGTCAACGAGCCGATGTTCGTCAGCGCGGGCGCCAACAGCGATCTCCGGTACAATTTCTTCTACCCGCGCTGGGCCTATGACGACTACCGGCAGCTTTTGGCCGCGGAGGCCGCCGCCCGCGGCTGGGCCTACGCCGACCTGTGGGATGCTGTGGACAACACCGAATACACCGACAGCCCCATCCACCTCACCCCGCGCGGCTCGGCCCAGCTTGCGGCGCGGGTAGGGGCGCTGATCACCGACACCCTCACCGACTAAGGAGCCTTGATGTCTGAAACCACTTCCGCCCTCGGCCAGTACGTCGCCGCCACCATCCTCAAGCAGCCCAAGCGCGTCCTGGCCGACGACGAGCCCCTCATCTCCAGCGGCCTGATCGACTCCTTCAGCCTGGTGGACCTGGCCCTCTTTGTCGAGCAGACCTTTGGCGTCCGCATTGACGACTCCGAGCTTAACGCCGAGACCTTCGACTCCCTGGCCCAGCTTGCGGCCATCATCGAGCAGCGGCGCGCGTAATCTTTTATCAGCCTAAGAAGATCATTGTCGCCCTGAGCGCGAATGCAGCCGTACTCGCCCTCCAACCCATTTGGCGCGCGAAGGGCCTCGATGAGAATTCATTGCATTCGTTGACCATGCCCTCTACCCTCGCCTCCCTGCTTGTCTCTCATGCGGCCCTCGCGCCCGACCGCCCGGCCCTGCACCTGCTCTTTTCCAAGCAGCCCGACCACACCCTCACCTATCGCGGCCTGCTGGAAGCCGCCGCCGGCTTTGCCCGCGCCTATGCCCAGGCGGGCCTGCTCCCCGGCGACGTGATTGTCCTCATCCAGCAGCATGGCCCCGGCCTCGCCGCCGCCTTCTGGGGCGCGATCCTGCACGGCGCGATCCCCTCGATCATGCCCTTCCTCACCGAAAAGCTCGCCCCGGAGAAGTACCGCGACGAGCTGGCCGCCCTCGTCGCCATCACCCGTCCCGCCGGCATCGTCACCTACCCGGAGTTCGCGCCCGAAGTCCACGCCGCCCTCGCGCCCGATAGCCCCGTCCGCGCCGTGCTGCTGGAAAGCGGCATCGCCCCCGACCCCGCGCCGGACCCCGCCAGCCTCCCCGGCCTGGCCTGCGGCCCAGAAGATATCGTCCTGCTCCAGCACTCATCTGGCACCACCGGCCTGCAAAAGGGTGTTGCGCTTTCGCACCGCGCCGTGCTCAACCAGCTCGATACCTACGCCGCCGCCCTGCGCCTGGCCGATGACGACGTGGTGGTGAGCTGGCTGCCCCTGTATCACGATATGGGCCTCATCGCCGGCTTTGTCATGCCCGTCCTGCGCCGTTTACCCCTCGTCCTGCTCTCGCCCTTCGACTGGGTCCGCGCCCCCTACCGCCTGATGCAGGCCGTCACCCGCTATCGCGGCACGCTCTCCTGGCTGCCCAACTTCGCCTACAACTTTTGCGCCCATAAGATCCGCGACCGCGACCTCGAAGGCGTGGACCTGTCCAGTTGGCGCGCCGTCATCAACTGCTCCGAGCCCATGCGCTGGGAGAGCCACCAGGCCTTCACCGAGCGCTTTGCCCCCTACGGCCTGCGCCCCGAAGCCCTCGCCACCTGCTACGCCATGGCCGAGAACGTCTTTGCCGTCACCCAGGGCGGCATCGGCGCGCCCGTCGTGGTGGACGAAGTGGACCGCCGCGCGCTGATCAGCGACAAAAAAGCCCTCCCCGCGAATGGAGAGCGCTTCAAGATGTTGTCGGCCGGCCCGCCCCTCCCCAACGTCCAGGTCCGCATCCTCGACGAGCAGCGCGCCGACTTGCCCGAGCGCCACATCGGCGAGATCGCCCTGCGCAGCGACTGCATGCTCACCGGCTACTTCCACCGCCCCGACCTGACCGAGCGCGCCTTCCACGACGGTTGGTACCTCACCGGCGACCTCGGCTACCTCGCGGACGGCGAGGTCTATATCACTGGCCGCATGAAAGACCTCATCATCGTCGGCGGCAAGAACGTCCACCCGCAGGACTTGGAGTCATTGGCGGGCGAAGTGCCCGGTGTGCACCCCGGCCGCGTGGTGGCCTTTGGCGTCTTCAATGAAGCGCAGGGCACCGAGGAAGTGGCCGTCGTCGCCGAGGTGGACACCGAGGATGAAGACGAGCGCGCCCAACTTTCAAACGACGTCCGCCAGGCCATCAACAAAGGCTCGGACGTGGCGGTGCGCTACGTCCACCTCGTCGGCCCGCGCTGGGTGCTCAAGACCAGCAGCGGCAAGCTGGCCCGCGCCGCCAACCGCGAGAAGTATCTGGCTGAGACTGCCGCTGGATAAGGCGCCCGTAGAGACGGCGCGGCCTGCCCCCTGCGTCTTCGCAGCGGGGGGTGCGCCGTCTCGCGCTGCTGCTGCCCCAACCCCTCCACCCCGCCAACCGCGCCCAGCCGATTTGGTTCTATCCGTTCGGAAAGTGAGCGCCCTGCGCCCAGGCGCCTAATACGCCCCCTCGCCCCTGATCACCGCCGGCACCGTCTTCGCCAATATCGCCAGGTCGCGCCCCAGCGAATAGCGCTCAATGTAATCCAGCTCCAGCCGCACGCGCTCATCCAGCGGCAGTTCGCCGCGCCCGCTGATCTGCATCGGCCCCGTCATCCCCGGCTTCACCCGCAGCCGCGCCCGGTGCCAGTCGCTGTAGGTCTCCACGATGCGGGGCTCCTCCGGCCGCGGCCCCACCAGGCTCATCTCCCCCCGCAGCACGTTCCAGAATTGCGGCACCTCGTCCAGGCTCCACCGACGCAGGAAGCGCCCCAGCCGCGTCACGCGCGGGTCGCGGGCGGGCTTGTTGTTCGGTCCCACGCCCGCCGCCAGCGCGTCGGCCCCGGTCACCATCGAGCGCAGCTTGTACATCCGAAAGCGCCGCCCATTCTCGCCCACGCGCTCCTGCACGAACAGCGCCGGCCCCGGCGAATCCAGCCGCACCAGCACCGCCAGCACCCCCAGCAGCGGCAGGCACAGCGCCAGCCCCACAGCCGCCACCGCCACATCCAGCGTCCGCTTCAACAGCCGGTCCACGCCCCCCAGCGCGGCCTGCCGCGGCGACCGCTGCGCCCGCAAGCCCACTATTCCCGCCGCCAACCCCACGCCCAGCGCCCCCGCGCGCGCCATCAGCATCACCGGCGCAATGGCCGCCACCGGCGCATCCCGCTGGATGAGCTTGACCAGGAAGGGCAGGGCGCTCGCGAAGAACACCGCCAGCGCGCCCGCACTTGCTAGCAGCAGCCATTGCCCCGCCGGCTGCCGCAGTAGCGCCAGCGCGGCCCCGCCCGCCGCGCCCAGCCCCGCCAGCGCCAGCAGCCCGAGCTGCGCTCGCTGGCTCAGCGGCGTGTGCGAGTCGCCCAGCGCCTTTTCTGGGTGCCAGCGCAGCAGGAACGCCTTCCAATACCCGATCCAGAACTTGCGCCGCAGGTACTCATCCAGCGTCGTGTCGTGCTGGTGATACACCGCCGCCTCCGGCGCGAACACCAGCTTGTACCCCTTCTCGGCCAGCCGGAACGAGAACTCCTGATCCTCCACCGACGGCGCGCTGAAGGCGGTCTCGAAGCCGCCATTCGCCAGGAACACCTCCCGGCGATAGGCGGCCGAGTAGGTGTCGATGAAGTCAATCGTTGCCTGCCGCGCCGTGCGGTCGTATTTGTCTTGATACTCTTGCTGGACAAACCGGGCGATGAGGCTGCGCTGCCGGGTGCGGTACACCCCTCGCACTCCCACCACCGCCGGCTGGGCGAAGGGGGCCGCCATGCGCGCAGCCCAGTCCGGCGCGGGCGCGCAGTCCGCATCGGTGAACAGCACCAGCTCCCCCCGCGCCGCCCGCACCCCGTGGTTGCGCGCCGCCGCCGGCCCGCCGGGCGCGATGGCCTCGCACCGCACCGGGTAGCGCTCGGCCACCGTCCGCGTGTCGTCGGTGGACCCGTCGTCCACGACGATCACTTCATAAGCGCCCCGCGGCAGCGTCTGGCGCGTGAGCGCCTCCAGGCACGCCCCCAGCGTGCCCGCGCCGTTACGAACCGGGACGACAATTGAAATCACCGTTGGAACACAATCTCCAAGAGAAAGTCCGCCATCCAGCCGTCCACGGTGCCGTCCACCGTTTCGATCTCCACCCACACAATGCCGTCAATTGTCACCTGGTTGAACAGCATGTACACCTCGGTGCCCTCCGGCAGCACCGCGATGACGGTATCGCCGTTGGGGGCATTGCGCACCCGCCCGTTGGCCGCGCCGTCCAGGTCCACCCGCGCCAGCGCCGCCACGTTCTGCGGCAGCACAATCTCGGTGGCGGTGGGCATCGCGGTCGGCATGGCCGTCTCGGTTGGGGTTTCGGGCGTGCCGGTGGGGGTGCGCGTGGGCCGCGGGGTGGGCGCGGTGGTGGACGTGCCGGTGGGCGTGGGCGGCTCCAGCGTGGCGCTGGCCGTCGGCGGCGGCGTGTCCGTGGGCGCGTCGGGCGTGGGGCTGCTCACCCGGCTTTGGAACCACGCCACCGGCCCCAGCCGCCACGATTGCGGGCTGGTGACGATCACGATGCCCAGCCCGCCCACCACCGCCAGGATCGCCACGACAAACAGCAGCTTATACACTTGAGATTGCGGATGCGGCATGATTACGCTTCGACCTATGTTCCCATCTCTGCGACCGGTCAACATGCGGCCCACATGGACCCTGCTGGCGTCGCCAGCCGGCGCGTCCACGTTGGCGGTGCCGTCGCAGGCTAGCTTACGGCTGCGGCACGCACTCTTGCAAGTATTGGGTCAGGGTGATATTGCGGGCCAGCAAATCGCGCGCCAGCAGGCCCACATAGCGGAAGTGCCAGGGCTCCCAGGCGTAGCCGGTCTGTTCCACCGCCCACGTCGGGTACGACAGCGTGAACCCGTAATACGCAGCTTGCTTGATCAGCCACTGCCCTTCGGGCGTCTGGAAGAAGTTGACGTGAAAGTAATCGCCGTACAGATCGTCCATATACGGCGTGCTGAAGTCAATCGCCGTCCCCAACTGGTGTTCGCTGTGGCCCGGCACCGCGCTGATGTCCGGCGCGTGGTCGGGATACAGGTTCAGCCACTTGTCGTAGGCCAACTGCTGTTCGCCATACGACCGGTAGCCCGACATCACCCACACGCTCAACCCGGCCTGGTTCATCGCATCCAGCATATCTAGCAGCGGCTGATGCACCGGCTGGCGCAGGGGGATCGGCCGGAAGGCCACATTGCCCGTGTCCAGGGGCACAATCGCCAGGTCTTCCGGTGCGAAATCGCGCGGCAGGGCCGTGTCCCGGTCCACGTAGGTCAGCAAATCCTGCGGCACCTGGTCGTACAGCGAGCAGTTCTGCTCGTAGATGGCGGTCAGCGTGGCGGCTGGCAGCGCGGTGGGGGTGGCCGTCTCGGTGGGCGTGGGCGGCACGCCCGTGTTCGTCGGCGCCAGGGTGGCCACCGTCGGCGCCACGGTCACGGTCGGCGGCACGATGACGGCCGGCAGCGTGGCCGTCGGCGGCGTCACCTCGGTGGGGATGGCCGGCGCGTTCTGGGCCAGCGCCACCGTCCGGGCCGTCACGCGCAGCACCAGCCCGGCCAGCGCCACGCCCAGCACCAGGTACATGCTCCAGCGAATTACGCCGGAGGATAACGGCCGGCTGGCCGAATTTCGCATTGTGGACATTTAGGACGGCTTTGCCTCGCTCGGTCGGGAATCTTACCGGGGATGGCCGATGTGGTCAACCCACGCCGTGGGCAGCCTTCGCCCACGACCCTCGTAGCCGCGCCCTCTGCGAAGCGCCCCCCTGCGGGGTTACGGGCGCGACCCCCTCGGCCTCCGATATCATCCGCCCGGCTCATCCTGGTAGATGAGCAAGTCTTCCGCGAACCACCCCGTTTGCCCGGTGTCGGGGATGCGGATGCGCACCCACACGATCCCATCCGGCGTCGTCTCGCGCCCGTCCAGCACGTGCACTTCGGTGTTGCCGGGCACGCCGCCGATCACATTGCCGTTGGGCGCATCGCGCAGCCGCCCCCCAATGCCCTCTGGCAGGTTCACCAGTGCCACCGCCACCAGCTCCGGCGGCAGCGGCGGCGTGGGCGTGATGGTGGGCGTGCTGGTTTCGGCCGGCGTTTCCGTCCCGGTCGGCTCGGCGGTGCGGGTGGCCGTGGGCGGCGGCAGGGTCTCAGTCGGCGGCGCCGCCGTCGTGGGCGGCGCTTCTGTGGGCGCGCTGGTCGGCGGCGTTTGCGGCGTCGCCGAGGCCGCCAGGATCACCGGCGCGGTCTGCGTTGCGGCGGGCGCGGTGTCGGTGGCGCTGCCGCCAAACAGGGTCGCCGTATTGCTCAATGGGCCGCGCGCCAGCACTGCCGCACCGCACACCGTCACCAGCACCAACACGGCCGGGATGGCCGCGCGCCGCCACACTGGCCGCGCGGCTGGCCGCTGGATTTCGGGAATCTCGGCGGGCGCCGCTTCCGGCAGCACCGGCTCCGGCGGCTGATAGGTTGGGGCCAGCGTGCGAGTTGGCTCCGCCACCGGCGGCGGTTCCGCGGGCGGGGCTTCGGGCGCCAGCACCGGCCTCAGCGCCGGCACTGCGATCTCGGCTTCGTCGGCCGGCGCCGGCAGCGGCTCCAGCCGCAGGCCCTCCAGTTCGGGCCTCGGCTTCCAGGCCGCGGCCGGGTCATCCAGCAATTCGCGCAGGCGCGCGGTCTGTGCTTCCAGCGCCTGCCTCAGCGCCGCGCCCTGAAGGGCAAACGCCATCTGGCTGGCCGCGGCGCGGGCCACCGGCGCGCTGGCCGGGTCAAACCTATCCGGCTGGGTGCTGAGGAACACCACGGCCCCGCCCGGCTGGCTGCGCTCCGCTGGCAGCGGCAGCGCCAGCCCGCTGTGGAAGCGTCCGTTAGCGATCTGCGTCACGTCTGCGGCGGCCGCTTGGCCCTCAGGCGCGGCCCCCGTCGCCGCCCCCTCGGTTGCTGCGGACTCCGCGGTTGCTGCGGACTCCGCGGTGGCTGCGGACTCCGCGGTGGCTGCGGACTCCCACCGCGCATCCGCCTCCAGGCGCGGGATGTAAACCGGCGCCTGGGTTTGCAGCGCCGAAAGCGCCAGCGCCTGCGGGTCGCCCCCGGCGGCTGGTGCGGCCTCGCCCACGGCAGCGCCCTGCGTTAGGTCAGCTTGCCCCGGCTCGGCCACATACAGCACCGCATAGTCTGCGCCCAGCGCCCGGCTCGCCACCAGCAGTTCGCGCTCCAGCAGCGCCGGCAGGTTTGGCTCCGGCGGCGGGGTGTGGGTGTTCAGCGCCGCCTGGGCGCGTTCGCGCCACAGCCGCAAGGCCTCGCCGTGCTGGGCCAGGGTCTGCGCCAGCTCCCCCGCTTGGGCTGCCGCCTGCTCATACCGCGCCCGCGCCTCGGCGGCGTGCTTGCCCCGCGCCCGCGACTGCCGGTCCAGCGCCTCGGCCGTGCGCACCGCCTCGGCGTAGCGCTCTTCCAGCGCCCCGAACTCGCGCGCCCGCGTCTGCAATTGGTGTTCAAACGACTGCGCGGCCTGGCTGGCCTGGGCATACTGCGCGCGGGTGTCCGCCAGCGCCGCCGCCGCCTGGGCCGCCTCGGCCTCGCCGTTCAGCCGTGCCACCGCCGCGCTCACGTCGCGCGCCACGGCCTCCAGCCACGCCACGTTGGCCTCGCTGAACGCGTCGGCGCGCTGGGTGTCTTCCACCGCCAGCACGCCCAGCACCCGCTCCCCGCTCAGCAGCGGCACGCCCACGTAGGCCCGCGAGGCCGACGGGTCGCCCGTCTCGCGCCGCGCCCGGCTGCCGCGGTGCGCCAGCCCCATCTCCTTAAGCTCGCGGCTCATGTCGCCCGCCAGCCGCAGGGTCTGCCGCGATTGCAGGATGTGATCGATCACGCCTTCGGGCGGCAGTGGCCGCACCTCGCGCGGCTGCCCGCCCTCCACCAGCAGCGCAAACGCCACCTCGTCGGCCGCGGCATTGAACAGCGCCAGGTAGTACGTATCCGCCTTTAAGGTCGTGCGCAGCGCCTCGCGCAGGATTTCGCCCGCCTGCGCCGCATCGCGCGCCGCCCGCAGCGCCTCGCCCAGCCGGTTCAGGTTCAGGGCTTCGTTAAGCTGCTGCTCCACGCGCCGGTGCATGCGCGCGTTCGCCACCGCACCCGCTGCCTGCCCGGCCAGCCGCTGGGCCAGCGCGGCCTCCTCCGGCGCAAAGTGCCGGCGCTCGCGGCCCTGCCCCACGCCCAGCAGCCCAATCCACTGCCCGTCCGCGTACAGCGGCGCCAGCAGGGCCGATTTGACCTCGCCGCCCAGCCAGGCCAGGTGCTCCGGCCGCAGCCGTTCCGCCGCGGTGTCGTCCACCACCACCGCCGCCTGGCCGGCGGCGCTCAGGCGCTCCCACAGCGGATGCCCCGGACCGGGCAGGGCCGCGCCGTCCTGAGCCGGGGCCAGCACCGGCTCCGGCTGGCCCGCCCCCGCGTCCGCAAACAGCACCGCCGCGCCCTGGTCGGCGTTCAACGCGGTCATGACTTCGGTGACCAGGTTGCCCAGCACCCCGCTCAGGTCCAGTGTGCGGTGCACCGCGCCGCTTACCTTCTGTTCCAGCGCCAGCCCATTGGCCTGAGCGTTCAGTTCTGCGGCGCGGGCCAGGCTGGCGGCGTGCTGGCGGGCATTGTGCAGCGCCGCCCCCACATGCCCGCCCATGGCCTGCGCCAGCGCGGCGTGTTCTGCCTGATAGAAATTCGCCTCGCGCTTTTCCAGCACCAGCAGGCCCACGGGCTGCCCCTCCGCGTGCAGCGCCGCGCCCAGCCACGCGTGATGCGCTTGTGCGCCGCCGCCTGGGAACCGGCTGTCGCCGTGGATGTCCGCCACGTGCAGCGCCCCGGCCCTCAGCGCCTCGGCCAGCGCCGGATGCTCCGCGGGGGTCACCGTCTGCCCCACCGGCGCGCCCCCGCGCGTCGCCGCCACCGTCAGGCGGCCCGCCGGCTCGCCCTCGGCGCTCACCCACACCGTCGCGCCGTCATACGGCAGCACCGGCGGCAGTTCATCCAGCGTGGTGTTCAGCACCCCCTCCGGCGTCAGGGCCGCATGGATGCGCGCCGCCGCCTGCCCCGCGCGCCGCAACTGCTCGGCCTGGGCGCTGGCCGTCTGGTGCGCCTGGTGCGCCTCGTTGTACAGCCGCGCCGTCTCGATGGCGAAGGCGGCCTGGTTGGCGGCCGTGTTGATCACACCCAGCTCGCGCTCGTCGTACACGCGCGGCGCATCGCTCTCGCCCAGCACAATCGCGCCCGCCAGCGCGCCGCCCACCCGCACCGGCCAGGCCACGGCGCTCTCCAGCCCCGGCGCCACCCACGCCAGGTCGCTGGCCGGAAAGCGCGATTCCTCGGCCACGGAATACACATTGATTGGGCCGCCGGTCTCGCGCAGCCACTGGCGCAGCCCCGCCGCCGTCACGCTGAGGGTGCTGCTGTCCGCCTCGGCGCCGGTCGGGCGCACCACCTGCCACACGCCCTCGGGCGCCTCAACGTTCAGGCCCGCCG
>CAZCEC010000020.1:0-17448 GCA_964497615.1 uncultured Anaerolineales bacterium
GGGCGCCTCAACGTTCAGTCCCGCCGCCGCGTGAGCGGCCTTCAGCGTGCCCTGCAATTCGTCCACCACCACCCGCAGGATGCCGGCCGGGTTCGTCATTCCTTGCAGCTTCGCGGCGAGGCCTCCCACCAGCGCCAATTGCGCGCCGCGGGTCTCCATCTCGCGCCTCGTCCGCGTCCGTTCCGCGTGCAGCCCGGCGTTCTCCACCGCCACCGCGATGGGCGTTGCCACCGTGCTGAGGATGAATTCCTGGCTGGGGCCGAACTGCCCGGCCTGGTCGTGGTCTTCCACCACCAGCGCGCCCAAAAGGCGGCTGCCCAGCGCCAACGGCACGCCCAGCAGCGAACGCGGCTCGCCCAGATCGTCCGCCACCGGCTGATGCGCCGCGCCGCGCTCCGCCAATTGCGCGGGCACATCGCCGTTCAGCCGCAGCGCCTGCCGCTCACGCAGGATGAGGCCCAGCGCGCCCGCCGGAGGCCGCGCCGCCGCCAGCCGCGCCTGGCCGCCCTCCGCAAATAGCGGGAAGCTCACACTGTTCTGCGCCTCGTCGTACAGCGCCAGGTACATCACCTCGGCTTGCAGCGCCGCCCCCAGTTCCATGCGCAGGGTGTCGCACAACTGCCCCAGGCTGGCCGGCTGCCCAATCACCTGATTGATGCGGCTGATCGTCGCCAGTTCCGCCAGCCGCGGCCGCAGCTTCTGCTGCGCGCGCGCGTTTGCCAGCGCCACCGAGGTCTGGCTGGCAATGGTCATCGCCAGGTCCACCTCGCCCGGCGTGAAGGCCCGCTCGGCGCGGGTGCGGCCCACGGCCACCAGGCCCACCAGCCGGTCGGCCGTCACCAGCGGCAGGAACAGCGCCGACTGCACCTCCGCGCCCAGCCAACCCGTCAACTCCGCGCGCGCCGCTTCGTCGGTGGCAACGTCGTCCAGCGCCAGCGGCGAAAGGCTCTCGGCCAGCCGCTCCACCAGCGGGTTGCCGGCCATCACCGGCGACTCGAGGTCGGGGTCGTCATCCGGGAAGCGGGCGCTGGCCGCGGCCAGCAGCGCCTCCGGCGACTCGTCCAACGCGATGGCGCCGCCCACGTCTGCCAGCAGGGTTTCGGCCACCACCTGCGCCGTCACCCGCAGCACGTCCACCATCTCCAGAGTTTCGTTCAGTTCGCCGGCCAGCCGGCCCAGCAGCGCCGCCCGCGCATCCAGGGCCAGCGCCCGCTGCGCGCTCTCCTCGTAGATGCGCGCCCCGTCCACCGCCGCCGCGATGGGCGCCGCAATCGTCGCCAGGGTGCGCTCGTGCTTGTCGCTGAACGCATACCCGCGCTGATAGTCTTCTACCGCCAGCACGCCGCGCACCTTCGTCCCCAGCACCAGCGGCACGCCCAGGTACGACTTGGCCCGCACCTCCGTCCCCGGCGCCACCCCGGCCTCCGCCAGTTTCTGCGCCACGTCGCCGACCAGCAGCAGCGACTGCCGCGTCGCCAGGATGTGGCTGATCAGCCGGTCGGGCGCGCGCCGCTCGATCTCCACCGGCTGGCCGCGCTCAATTGCCAGCGGGTAACTGACCTCGTTGCGCGCCTCGTCGTACAGCGCCAGGTACAGGCTGTCGGCCCGCAGGCTGGTCTCCACCTGGGCGCGCACCGTCTCGAACAACTGCGCCAGGTCAATCGTCTGGCTGATGGCGCGGCTGGACTGGCTGATGGTGGCCAGTTCCACCATCCGGCGCTGCGTGCGCTGGTACAGCCGCGCATTGTGCACCGCGATGGCGGCCTGGTTCGCCAGCGTCATCGCCAGCTCCAGCTCGCTGGGCGTGAACCGGCGGCGGCCCTCCGTCACCCCAAACCCCAGCAGCCCCGTGAGCTTGCCGGCCACCACCAGCGGCAGGAACAGCGCCGCCGTCAGGCCCGGCGCAATCCAGGTGGTGTGCTCGGGCGTGACCACCGGGTCGGCGCTCACGTCGTCCGCCGCCACCGGCGCCAGGCTCTCGCGCAATTGATCCAGCACCACGTTGCCGGTCAGGCTCAGCGAGCCGGCGTCGGTCTGGGCGGGCGGGTGGTAGGCCTGGGCGCGGGCGCGCGTGGCCGTGCGCGACTCGTCCAGCACCAGGGCTGCGCCCCGCTCCACGCGCAGCAGGTCCACCAGCGCCCTAAGCGCATTCTGCATCACGCTCAGCGGCTCCACCGAACTGCTGAACGCCGCCGACACGCGGTTCAGCAGTGAGGTGCGCTCATCCAATTCCAGGGTGCGCTGCAAGCTTTCTTCATATAGCCGCACATTCGCCAGGGCCGCGGCGGCCTGCTTGCCGAAGGCTTGCGCCAGGGGCACCATCGCCTGGGTGAAGGCGCCCGGCTCGCCCTTGTCCAGCGCCAGCAATCCCAGCACTTCCCCGTTGTGAATCAAGGGAATGCCCATCCACGCGCCCAGCCGCGCAAAGCGCTCGTCCTGCGCGGTGTCGCCCACCACCAGCGGCCCCTGCAGCGACAACGCCTCGGCCAGCGGCCCGCGCTGCGGCGAGGCCGGCTCCGGTCCGTTGGGTGTGGCGCCGCGCGCCGCGGCCAGCCGCCAGCGCTCCGCGCCGCCCGCGCTGCCGTTGGCGCCGTTGCGCCCCGCTTCCCGCCGCCAAAACTGCACCGCGTCATACGGGATCAGCCGCTGGAGTTGGTCCAGGGTCAGCGTCACCACCTGCTCGCTGCGCTGCGCCCCGGCGATCACGCCGGTCGCGTCGGTCAGTTCGCTCAACTGTGCCGCCCGCGTCTGCGCCGCCGCCGTCAGCAGCAGCGCCTGCTCGTGCTGGCGGGCGGTGTCCAGCGCCGCCGCCAGTTGGGCCGCCACCGCGCTCAGGATGCGCTCGTGGCTCTCGTCAAAGGCCTCCGCCCGGCGCGGCCCAGCCAGGATCAGCGCCCCCGCCACGCGCTCCCCGGCCGCCACCGGCACGCCCAGGTAGGCGGTGAACTCAGCCGCATCCTCCAGGCCCACCGCGCCGCCCAGCCCGGTTACGTAGATGTCCAGGTCGCGAAGCTGCTGCGTGATCTCGCCGTTCAGCCGCACCGCCTGCCGCTGCTGAATCAAATAGCGCACCAGCCCGGCGGGCGCGCGCGGGGCCACGCTCACCACCTCGCCCGCTTCCACCGCCAGCGGGAAGGAGACTTCGTTGCGGTCCTCGGCGTAGGCCGCCAGGTACATGCGCTCCGGCTTGATCCAGGCATCCAATTGCTGGCGCAGCACCTCGGCCAGCCCGCGTACATCGGGCGCGCGGCTGAACGCGCGCGTGATCTGGTTGATGGTGGCTTGCTCGGCCAGCCGCTGCTGCGTCCGGTCGTGCTGGCGCGCCATGTGCACCGCCGCCGCGGCCTGGTTGGCCAGCGCCATGCTCAATTCCATCTCGTCCGGCGTAAAGCGCCGTCCCGGCTGCGCCTGCCCCAGCCCCACCAGCCCCACCAGCCGCCCGCTGTGCATCAGCGGCACGAACATAGCCGCCCGCACATCTCCCCCAATCCACTCCGCTGGCCGCAGCCGCGCCGGGCTGTCGGCGGCGCTCAAGTCCTCCACCGTGATCGGCGCGGGCGTCTCCTGCAGCCGTTCCAGCAGGGTGTTGCCCGGCAGCAGCAGTTGGCCCATCGGCCCGCCCGCGCCGGCCTCCGCCGGGTAATGCTCCAGCGCCAGCAGGGTGGTGCGCTGCTCGTCGAACGCCGCCGCGGCCCCGTGCTCCACCCCCAGCGCCTCGGCCAGCGCCTTCACGCCCGTCCGCAGGATGTGGCTCAGGTCCAGGCTGGCGCCCAGTTCCGCGCCAAAGCGGTTGAGGAACGCCAGCCGGCGGGCGCGCTCATCCAGCTCCACCACCCGCTGCACATTCGCCTCGAACTGCCGCGCGTTGCCCAGCACTGCCGTCACCTGGTTGGCCAGCACCTGCGCCGGCGCGGCCTGGCTGGCGTCGAAGGCATTCGCCTCGATCTTCTCCAGCACCACCACGGCGATCACGTCGCCCTTGCTCACCAGCGGCACGCCCATCCACGAGCGGGTCACCTGATGCGCATTGGCCCCGAAGCGCCCGTCGCGCGTCGTGTCGGGCACATGAATCACGCGCCGGCCCAGCACGATCTCGCCGAACAGAGTTTGCAGCGCGGCCTCGGGGGCGGTCGTCCGGTCGGCCGGCTCCGCCTGCCCGCGCGCGCCCATCAGCCGCCAGCGCAGGTCGCGCCCCGGCCCGCCGGCCGCTTCGCGCTGCCAGAACGCGGCCCGGTCGTAGGGAATCACCCGCTGGAACTGCTCTAGCGCCACACCCACCGCGTCGTCGCTGTACAGCACCGCCGCCAACGTGCTCAGGGCGGTGGTCAGAATCTCCAGTTGGGCCACGCGCTCCTGCACCGCCGCCAGCGCCTGCCGGGTCTCCTCGTGCAGGCGGGTGTTGTCCAGGATCACCGCCGTCTGCGCCGCGATGGTGCTGAGGATGCGCTCGTGCCGGTCGGTGAATGCGCCCGCCTGATCGTTCGCCTCCACGGCCAGCACGCCCAACACCTTCTCGCCCAGCAGCACCGGCGCGGCCAGGTACGATTGCGCCTCCAGCGCCTCGCCAGCATCGGCTGCCCAGCGCTGCGGCCGATGGGTCACCAGGCTCACGGCGATGCCCAGGTCCAGGCACTGTTGGCCGATGTCGCCGCTCAGGTGGAGCGTCCGGCGCGTTTGCAGCACGTGCCGCAGCAGGCCGCCCGGCGTGCAGGCCGCCGTCTCGCGCGCTTGCCCGGAGTCGATCAGCAGCGGGAAGGTCAGCTCGTTGCGGGCCTCGTCGTACAGCGCCAGGTACAGGCTGTCGGCGCTCAGCCAGGCGCTCACGCGGGTGCGCAGTACCTCCGTCAGCGAGCGCAGGTCGGCGGCGCGGCTCAGGGCGCGGATGATGTTGGCCGTCACCGTCTGCTCTTGCAGCCGGTCCTGCACCTCGGCGTGCTGCTGGGCATTGCGCACCGCCACGGCCGCCTGCGCCGCCAGCGCCTGCGCCAGTTCCATATCGAGCGGGGACCAGGGTCGCGCCTCCGGGCTGCCCAGCCCCAGCGCGCCCAGCGCCTGCCCCCGGTGCACCAGCGGCAGCAAGATGCCGGACCGGAATTCCTCGCCGGCCCAATCCACATGCTCCCGCCGGATGAGCTTTTCGCCGGCCAGGTCTTCAATGATCAGCGGCCGCTGGGTGCCGCGCAGCCGCTCCAGCAGCGGGTTGCCCGCCACCTGCGGCGCGGCCGTGCCGGGGCTGGCGGGCGGCAGTTGAACGTGGGCCAGCACTTCCGCCGGGTGCGGCTCGGCGGCCGCCCGGTCGAATACCATCAGCCCGGCGCATTCGGCCCGCAGCGCCTGCATCGTCAATCGCAGGGCCAGGGGCAGCAGCGCGCTCAGGTCCAGTGTGCTGTTCAGTTCGGCCGCAATGCCGGCCAGCACGGTGCCGCGCGCCTCGTAATCGTGCGCCCGGCGCAGGCTGGCCTCGTGCTGGCCGGCGTTCTCCAGCGCCACGCCCGTTTGCAGCGCAAAGGTCTGCGCCAGGCTCACCTGGCTGGGCTGATAGGCGTTCGGCGCGCTCGCCTCCACCGCCAGCACGCCCACAAACTCGGCCTGCCCAATGACGGGCACGCCCAGCCACGCCGCGGCCCGCCGCGACCCATTGCCGGGGAAGCGCTCGTCGCGGCTCATGTCGGGCACAAACACGGGGGCGCGGCTGGCCACCACCTCGCGCGCCAGCGCCGGGGGCAGGGGGGTGGGCGCGGGCTCGGCCTCCTCTTCCGCGTCGGCCCGCCGTGTGGCCGTGGGCACCCAGGCCTGCTCCGCGCCCGGCCCGCGCCGCCAATAGGTCACGCCCGCGTAGGGCAGCAGCCGGCCCAGTTGCGTCAGGGCCCGGTCCACCACCTCGTCCACCCGCTGCGCCGCCGTCACCACCCCAAACGCTTCTGCCAGCCCCTCGGCGTTGTAGGCCCGTTCCTGCGCCGCGTTCACCGCTTGCGCCGCCTGCGCCCGCGCCGCGGCGATGGCCTGCTCCGCCTCGGCCCGGCTGTTCGCCAGCGCCTGCCGCGCCTGTTCGTGCCGGCGGGCGTTGTCCAGCGTCATCGCCATCTGCCCGGCCAGGGCGTTGAGGATGCGCGCATGGCTCTCGGTGAGTTCCGGCACGGCTTGCGGGTCGCTCAGGGTCAGCGCCCCCAGCACCTTCCCGCTCGCCGCCAGCGGCACGCCCAGGTAGGTCTTGGCCCCGCCCAGCGCCTCGGCGTTCAGGCCCAGCGCTTCTAATTCGTCCGCCGCGTCGGCGCGCACCAGCAGCGGCTGGCGCTCGCTTAGCACGTGCCGCAGCACCCCCACCGGCGCGCGCGGCGGCGTGGTCTCCACCTGCCCCAGCTTCATCGCCAGCGGGAAGCTCACCTCGTTCAGCGTCTCGTCGTACAGCGCCAGGTTCAGGGTCTTGGGGCCCAGCCAGGCCGCCATCTGGTCGTGGATCGAGTCCAGCAATTCGCGCAGGTCCAGGGTGCGGCTCAACGCCCGGCTGATCTGGTTGATGGTGCTTTGCTCGGCCAGCCGCGCCTGGGCCTGCTCCTGCTGCACCCTCACGTCCAGGGCGGCGGCGGCCAGTTCGGCCAGGTCCGCGGCCAACTGCCGTTCGGCCTCCGAGAACGAACGATCCGCGTCGCGGGTGCCCACGGCCAGCACGCCCAGCAGTTCGCCGCCGCTCACCAGTGGCGCGAACAGCGCCGCCGCCGCCCCGCCGCCCACCCACTCGGTCTGCTCCGCGGGCACCGGCCGGATTGCGTTCAGCTCGGCCAGGGTCACCCGCTCTGGGCTGGCGGCCAGCCGTTCCAGCAAGACGCGGGCGCTCAAGGCCGCGTCCGCGGCGGGCCGCTCGCCCGCGCCCGGCGCCGGCAGCCGTGCCGCCCGCAGGTCGCTCGCTTCGGTAGCGAACAGCACCGCGCCCGCCAGCGGCGCGTTGAAGGCTTCGGCCGCCAGTTGCGCGGCGGTCCCCAGCAGCGCCTCCACGTCCTGCGGGCGGGCCAGGGCCAGCGCCGCCCGGTTCAGGAACGCCAATCCCTGAGCCTGCTGATCCAGGGTCTCGGCCTGCGTCACGCCGGCCTCGAAGCGCCGCGCGTTCTCCAGGGCCACGCTCACCCGTGCCGTCAGGGCCTGGGCCGCGCTGAGGTGCGCGGCGTTCAGCCCCCCGGCCTCCGCGGCGGCGAACTCCAGCACTCCCACCACTTCGTCCCCGCTCGTCAGGGGCGCGGCCAGCCAGGCCCGGCTGGATCCGCCGAAGCGGGCATCCTGGCCGGTGTCGGCCACCAGCGTCACGCGGCGCGCAGTCAGTATGTCGCCCAGCGGCGTGCCGGCCTCGAACGACTGGGCCGCCGCGGCCGGCGCGCCCGCCTCGCCCCGCGTGCTCACCAGCCGCCACACCGGCGCCCGCCGCCCGTTGGCCGCCCTCAGCCACAAGTTGGCGCGGTCGTAGGGGATCAAACGCCGCGCCTGTTCCAGGGCCGCCGCTGCCACCTCGTCGGTGCGTTGGGCGCTCGCCAGCCCAATCGTCACCTCGGCCAGCGCTTCCAGGTGCTGCGCGCGCTCCTGCACGGCCGTCAGCCCTTGCCGCGCCTGCTCGTAGAGTTGGATGTTGTCCAGGGCAATCGCGGCCTGCGTCGCCGCCATCGCCAGCAGCCGCTCGTGCCAATCGCTGAAGGCGGCGCCCGGCCGGTGGTCCTCGGCCACCAGCACGCCAGTCACGCGTTCGCCCAGCAGCAGCGGCACGCCCAGGTAAGCCTTTGCCAGCGGCGCCTCCGCCGGCCCGCCCCGGCCGCGCACCGGGTGGTGGGCCGGCAGCACCAGCGGGATGCCCAGCGCATTCGCCTGGGCCGTCACGTCGCCCGCCAGCCGCACTGCCTGCCGGTTCTGGATGATGAACCGCACCAGGCCCGTCGGCGCGCGCGGCTCGGCGCGTGCTTCCCCGGCCGCCGCCCCGTTCTCCATCACCAGCGGGAAGGTCGCCAGGTTGCGGCTCGGGTCATACAGCGCCAGCGTGAAGTTCTGGATCTGCGCCGCCGCGCCCAACTCCTCGCGCAGCAGGTCGTACAGCTCGGTGCGGTCGGCGGCGCGGCTCAGCGCCCGCGCCACCTGGTTGATGAGGGCCTGCTCCTGCGTCTTCTCGCGCAGCCGCAGGTTCTGCACCGCCATCACCGCCTGCTGCGCCACGGCCCAGGCCAGGTCCACATCGCCGCTGTCGAAGCGGCCCCCCGCCGTGTGCCCCAGCCCCATCACGCCCAACAGCCGGTTCTCCGCCAGCAGCGGCAGGAACAGCGCCGTGTTAATCGCGTGCCCCACCCAGGCCAGGTGCTCGGGCCGGGCCGGGCTGTCGGCGGCCGGCCGGTCCGCGTCCACCAGCAGGTGCGCGCCCAGGTCGGCCAGCCGCTTGAGCAGCGGGTTATCTTCCAGGTCCAGGCCCGGCGCATCCGCCCGTTCCGGCAGCCGCACCGCCGCCAGGATGGCGGGCGTGCTCTGCGGCACGTCCGGCTCGAACAGCAGCCCCGCGGCGCTGGCCGGCTTCAGCGCTTCTTGCAGCGCCTGCAAGGCCAGCCGCAGCACCGTGTTCACGTCGCGCGCGGCGTTCAAGTCCCCGGCATTGCGGTTCAGCAGGGCCAGCCGCTGCCCGCGCGCTTCCATCTCGCGCGCGTGCTGCACGCTCTCCTCATGCAGGCGCGCGTTCTCCAGCGCCGCCGCCAGCCGGTTGGCAAACGACAACGCCACCGGCACGTGCGCCGCCCCGTAGAACCCATCCTCCGCCTTCTCCAGCGCCAGGATGCCCGTCACCTGCCCGCCCGTCATCACCGGCACGCCCATCCACGCCCGCATGGCTGACGCTTCCTTGGCGGAGAAACGCACATCGCGGCTCACATCGGCCACGAACATCACGCTCCGGGTGGCCGCGATCTCGCCAAACAGCACCGGCTGCGCCCGCTCGGCCCGTTCGATCACGCGCTCGATGGCTTCCTGATAACTGCGCGCGCCGGCCACCCGCCAGCGGCCCTCGCTCGGGTCGCGCCGCCAGAAGGTCGCCGTGTCATACGGCAGCACCCGCCGCAGTTGGTCCAGCCCCAGGGTGATGACCTCGTCCACCCGCAGCGACGCGGCGATGATGCCGGTGGCCTCGGTCAGCGCGCTGAGCTGCACCGCGCGCTCCTGCGATTCAGTCACCCGCTCCTCGGCCTGCGCCAGGAGCTGCGCGTTCTCGATGGCCTGCGCCGCCTGGCTGGCATACACCTCCAGCATTTCCAGCACCACGTTCTGCGGGGTGTGCGCGTCGCGCGGCGCGCTGACGGCCAGCAGTCCTTCGATCTCGCCGCGCGTGGCATACAGCGGCACCAGCAGCAGGTCGTCCGGGTGCCACTGGCCCGGCTGGCGCGGTTCGCCGGCATGGCGCGGCTGGCCCAATTCCAGCGCCCGATACACTTCCGCCGTCTGGGCGTGCGGCACCACGTACACCCGGTTGCTGCGGAACTCCTCGCGCAGGAACGGCTGCAGCCGCTCCCACGGCGCAGGCTGATCCTGCAACCTCGCAAACATCTCCGGCGAAAGCCCCGCCGCCGCTTCCAGCGCCAGGTGGTTGGCCTCCGGCGCGAAGACGTGAATCAGCGTGAAGCCAAACCCGGCCGTGTCCTGCATCGCCTGGGCGATGCTCTCCAGGTTCGTCGCCAGCGGGCGGTCCACCCGCACCATATTGGGGATTTGCGAAAGCTGCTGAAGCTGGTTGACGCGCTGGCGCAGGCCCTCGCTGCGGCGGGCCTGCTCCTCATAGCGCTGCGCGTTATTGATGGCGACGGCCGCCTGGGCCGCCAGCACCTGCACAAAGTCGTGGAACTCGCTGTCGAACGCGTTGGGCGACTGGCTGTGCAGATGGATCAGCCCGATGGCGTTCTCTTCGTGCGTGATGGGCACCAGCAGCGCCGACCGGATGCCCACGTGCGGCGGCGGCTCGCCCTCCGCTTCGAAGTCCTGCACGATGCGGCTGCGCGCCGTGGAGACGGCCGCGGCCTCCATCGGGTTCAGCCGCACCAGTTCCGCGCCCTCGCCAGTGCGGTGCGCCACCCGGTGCTCGGGGGACGACGGGTCCAGCAGGAAGCTGCTGCCGCAGTCCGCGCCGGTGACGTGCACCGCCTCGGTGTGCAGCCGCGCCAGGATGCGCGCCGGCTCCAGCGTGTCGCTCAGCGCCTGGCTGAAGCGCGCCAGCTCCGAGGCCTGCCGGAAGCTCGAGAACCGGCGCGGCTGCCCGCTCCGGTCCCGCTGCGCCAGCCGGATCCCCCAGCCAATTGCCAGCCCCAGCAGCAGCCCGCCGATGGCCCCCGTGATGGTCCAGACATTCGCCCGGAAGATGTTGACCGTCAGGGGCACCCCGGCTTCCAGGCACAGGCAGTCCTGGAATTGCTCCATCAGCGCCCGGTCCAGGGTCACCCCGGCCGCCTGGTCCACCAGGCTGCCGATGGAGCTAAAGGCAAACAGCAAGATAGCGGCCAGCAGGGCCGTGATATAGCGTTGTGCTCGGTTCTGATTCAACCCGCTATCTCCAGATCACCGGTTGTGCCCCTCCGAAATGGCGGACCAATTCTACCACCGAGCCGCCCGGCATCCGCCCGCATCCCCGGCCCGCCTTGCTTTTAACGGCAATGGCCCAGTCCAGCGGATGCCGCGTGACTGGGCCATTTGCCTGATGGTTCCGCCTCGGCGCGCCTGGGCCGCGCCGCCCCGCTGGCTAGGATTTACCCGGCGTCGCCTTCGGCTTGGACGACCGGCCCAGCCCCAGCCACTTGCGCAGCCCGCTTGGCCCCTTGCCATTGCCCGACGCCGACGCTTCGTCCTGGTAGTAATAGTAGCTGTAGTAGCTGGAGTAATAGTAGCCGCCGCTGCCGCCGGCCGACACCCGGTTCACCACCGCGCCCAGGATGCGCGCGCCCACGGCTTGCAGGTTCTCTCGCGCGCGCTGCACGCCCTGGCGGCTGGTGTTCTTCTGGTCCAGCACCAGGATCACGCCGTCCGCCCAGCGGCTCAGCACCACCGCATCCGTCACCGTCACGCACGGCGGGCTGTCCAGCACCACGATATCGGCCACGCGGCCCAACTCCTCCAGGAATTGGTGCATGCGGGTCGAGCCTAGCACTTCCGCCGGGTTGGGGGGCAGGGGGCCGCTCGTCACCACCCGCAGCCGCGGCACCGTCGTCGCTTGCAGATACGGCTCCAGCGGCCCGCCCTTGCTCAGCCCGGTCGGCTCGGCCCAGCGCCCGCCCACGCTCACCGCCTCCGCCTGCGGCTGGCTCACCAGCCAGCTCGTCAGCCCCACGCTGTTCTTCAGCGCGAACACCTTGTGCACCACCGGCCGGCGCAGGTCCGCATCCACCAGCACCACCGACATCCCCGCCTGCGCCAGCACCACGGCCAGGTTGGAGGCCGTCACGCTCTTGCCTTCGGACGGGCCGGCGCTGGTCACCACGATGGTCTTGAGCGGGTTGTCCAGCGAAGAGAATTGCAGGTTGGTGCGCAGGGCGCGGTACGCCTCAGTCAGCGGCGAGCGCGGCTCGCGCTCCGCAATCAACTGATTGGAGTATCCGTCGCCGTCAATCTTGCCGATGGCGGCCAGGATGGGGGCGTTCAGCAGCGTCCGCACCTCGGCGGGCGACCGCACCGTGTCGTCCAGGTATTCCAGCAGCAGCACCGCGCCGATGGACAGGCTTAGGCCAATCGCGATGGCCAGGGTCACGTTCAGGGTCGTGCGCGGGCTCACCGGGAAGCGCGCATCCGGCACCACCGCCGGCTCGATCACCGTGATGTAGTTCAGCCGGCCGCTCTGCAGCGAGGCCAGCAGTTGGCTGTACGTGGACTGCCACTCATTGATCTGCGATTGCAGGACCGATTGCTGGGCCTGCGCGTCCTGAATCTGGCGCGCGCTGGTCGCGCCCGCAATCAGCGCGTCCAGCTCTTGCACTCGCGCGTTGCCGTTGCGGATCTTGGTCTCCAGCTCCGGAAGCTGCGACTGGATAAAGGCCAGCCGCGCCTGCTCCTCCGGCGAGGGCGTGGTGGGGCTTTGCAGGATCAGTTGGCGCGCGATCTCGTCGGCGATGGCCTTGGCCCGCTCCGGGATGGTGTCGATGACGCTGATGCCCATCAACTGCGTGCCCTGGATGGGGAAGGCCGACACCTGCCCGCGCAGATCGCCCCAGCCCATGCTCTGGCCCAGCCCCAGCGCCGTCACCGTCGCCTGCAGGATCGGCTCCTTGGTCGCCAACTGCACATACGTCTGCGCCAATTGCTGGCTGGCGAAGATGTCGCCCGAGTTCGGGTTGGGGTTGTCGATCACCTGGCTGATCATCAGCGTCGTGGTGGTGCGGTAAATCGGCACCGCCAGCATGCTGGCAATCAGGCTCGACCCGGCCGCCAGGGTCGTGGCCAGGATAATCAGCCAGATCCACTTGCGGATGATGTTGAAATAATGTAGCAGTTCCATGAATGCTAGCGGCTCCGTTCGTGCTCGCGCAGGTGAGCGACCGTCCGCGCCAGCCCCGCGCCCAGGTCAACTTCCGGCCTCCAGCCAAAGTCGGCCCTCGCCCGCTGGCTGTCCAGGTAAATCCGGGACGTTTCGCCCGACTTGGCTGGCCCGTAAAGGGCAGGCTGCGAGTAGCCAATGATATTGGCAAGCTGTGAAAATAGCAAGGAAACGCTCGTTCCCACGCCGCAGCCCAGGTTGTAGATGCCCTGGCAGTCGTTTTCCGCCAACTGCACATTTGCCCGCGCGCAGTCCGCCACGTACACAAAGTCGCGCTCCTGCGCCCCGTCGCCGTTGATGGTCACCGGCTCCCCCTTCAGCATCCGTCCGGTGAAGATCGCCACCACCCCCGCTTCCCCGTGCGGGTTCTGCCGTGGCCCATATACATTCGGATAGCGCAGCACCGCGAAATCAATCCCGTACAGGTGCCGGTACACGTGCAGGTAGTGTTCCACCACGTGCTTGCTCACCCCATATTGGCAGATCGGGTCCACCGGGTGCGCCTCGTCGCACGGCAGGTACACCGGCTCGCCGTACACCGCGCCGCCGGTCGAGATATACACCACCTTGCGCGTGCCATACTTGCGCGCCAATTCCAGCAGGTTCAGCGACCCGCGCACGTTCACGTCCGCGTCGAAAATCGGGTCGGCCACGCTCTTGCGCACATCCATCTGCGCCGCGTGGTGGTCCAGAATCTCCGGCCGCTCCGCCCGGAACACATCTTCCAGTTCCGGCGAGCGGATATCCACCTGATAGAAGCGGGCCGCCGGGTTCAGGTTGCTGGCCCGCCCTGTCGAAAGGTCGTCCACCACCGCCACATCGTGCCCCGCCTCCACAAAGGCATCCACCACGTGCGAGCCGATAAAGCCCGCTCCGCCCGTCACCAGGATCTTCATATACCGTCGCTGTCCTTTCGCTGTCTGGCCGCCCTGCTTGCTCCCCCACCCGCGCGCCATTGTACCAGCATCCACCGCCGCCTCTTTAACCTAAACGGCCTGGCGGTCCCGGCCTGTCACCCGCCGGCCTCCAGGCCATCGAACCTCGCCCCCCGGCTGCGCCCTGGTGGACACCCGTCCTAATACGCCCCCCGCCCGCTAAACACCACCGGGATCGTCTGCATGATCAACTGCAAATCCAGCCACAGGCTGTAATTGCGGATATAAAACATATCCAGCCGCACCCGGTCCTCGTACGACACGTCCGACCGGCCCGACACCTGCCACAGCCCCGTCAGCCCTGGCCGCACCGTCAGCAGGTTCATCGCCCACTGGCCATACCGTTCCAACTCCGGCGGCGAGATGATGCGCGGCCCCACCAGGCTCATATCGCCCAGCAGCACGTTGTACAACTGCGGCAATTCGTCCAGGCTGTAGCGCCGCAGGAACAGCCCGATGCGCGTGATGCGCGGGTCGCCCTTGATCTTGTGCGTCGTCGCCAGCTCGTCCACCAGCGCCGGGCTGCCGGCCAGGATCGCATCCCCATTCACGTGCATCGTGCGGAACTTCAAGGCGTCGAACTGCCGCCCGCCCAGCCCCATCACCCGCCGCCGGTAGAACACCGGCCCCGGCGAGTCCAGCTTGATCAGCACCGCAATCACCAGCATTAGCGGCAGCAGCGCGATCACCCCCGCCGTCGTCAGGCTATATTCCAGCACCGCCTTGAAGAACCGGTCCGACCGGCTGAGCCGCACCCGGTTGACGCCGATCAGCGGGATGTAGGCCGCCTCCTTCACCTGCAAACCGGTGGTGATCAACTCGAACAGCCCCGACGACAGCCGCAGGTGCACCTTCGGCGATGTGCCATAGCGCTGGAACACCTGCATGATCGTCTCGCGCGACAGCGCGCTGGTCGCCAGGATGATCTCCTCCACCTCGTACGCCTTCACCAACTCGTCCAGCCGGTCCAGATCGCCCAGCGTGTACAGGTTGCGGCAGACTCGCGTCCCGGCGGGCGTGTCATCGTCCAGGAAGCCCAGCACGTTCAGCCCAGAGGTGGGCCACTCCTGCAGCTGCTGCGCCAGCAGGCGGCCTTCCTCGCTCGCGCCGATCATCAGCGTCGGCGCCATCAGGAAGCCGCGCCGCCGCGCCGCGTAGGCCAGCCGCCGCACCGTAAACCGCCCCACGCACGCCAGCCCAAACGTGAACGCCCACACCAGCCCCACCCAGCCGCGCGCGATTATCAGTTCCGTGCCCACAAACTGCGCCATGGCGATCACGATGGTGCCCGTCAGGCTGGCCTGGAACACCCCGGCATACTCGCGCGTGCCGCCCAGCAGCACCTCCCGGTCATACAGCCGGAAAATCCAGAACAGGATCAGCCACACCGGCGTCAGGATCAGGCTCAACCGCACATACAACAGCACCGGCGGCGTGAACCCGCTCTGAAACACCGGCAGCGGAAAATTGAACCGGGTGACATACGCCAGCGCAAAGGCCGCCAGCAGCGCCAGCAGGTCCGTCGCGATCAGCAGGGCGATCAGCAGCCGCCACTGCGCGTGCGTGTCCAGCCGCTTGGCGCTGCGGCGGTACTTGAGATACGTAACATGCTCAATGATGGAGTCGAGTTGCCGCGCTGACGAGCTCATGATATACGTCCTGCAACCGCTGGGCCACCACATCCCAATCGTGGTGCCCGGCCACATACCGGCGTCCGCTCTCCCCCAGCCGCCGCGCCAGGGCGGGGTCATCCACCACCTGCATAATGAGGGCGGCGAACGCCGGGGCGCTCTCCGCCACCAGCACGTCCTCGCCCGGCCGCGCTGTCAAAGCCGCCACCGCCTGCGGGCTGGCCACCACCGGCGTGCCGCACGCCATCGCCTCCAGCACCTTGTTCTGGATGCCGGCGCCATAGGCCATCGGTGCCACCGCCACGGTGGCCGCCTGCAAATCCGGCCGCAGATCGGGCACGTAGCCCGTCACGCGCACCCGCGGGCCGTGCGTTTCGGCCAGCGCCCGCACAACGGCCGGCGGCTGGCTGCCGACGATATGAACCTTCACGTCCGGGTGGGTGGCCCAAACGTGCGGCATGATGGAAGTGACCAGATGATACGCCGCGGTAACGTTGGCATGATAGCTCATCTTGCCGGTCAGTACAACCGTGGCCGGCGCTCGCGCCTCGCTCCCCGGCCGAAAGTGCTCCAGGTCCACGCCGTTGGGCAGCACCATCACCCTGGCCCGCGGCTCCGCGCCGCTGGTGTCCTGGCCCGCCCTCAGCGCCTCCAGCCGCGCCAGCCCCGCCGCCTCGTTGGCCGAGGTGACCAGCACCCGGTCAAAGCGCCCCACCGCCTGCCCTTCATAGCGCCGCGTGCGCGGCAGTTCCAGCCGCGCCGCCCACCGCCCAAAGAAGCTGCGGCTGGATTGCGCCGCCTGCTCGAACAGCCCGCTGATGCAGTCCACGCTGTCCCACACGGCGGGCAGGCCGGGCTGGGCCTGCCGCAATGCCAGCCCATACTCCACGCCGCGCAGGTGCTCGATGTGCGCCGCCTCGAACGGCCCGCCGGGCGGCGCGCCTAGCTGGGCGGCCAGCCCCGGCTCCCAGCAGTACAGCGCCTGCATCGGCCGGCCACTCACCACCGCCCGCGCCACGTTCATGGCTTTGCGCGCCCGGGGCAGTTGCGCCGTCACTACCGTTACCCCCTCCTTCGCCAGGTCGGTCAGCGCCGCGCGCTCGGCGTCGCTCTCCCACGGCGCCACCAGGGTCAGCGTGTGTCCGCGCCGCCTCAGCGCCCGCAGCAGGTTGTAGGGGCGCGTGCGGATGGGCGTGGGCGTGTAGGGCAGGACGAACAGCAGCCGCATCTTACGTTGCCGGTCGCGCGGCGCGCGCCCCGCTTCGCATCAGCCGGTAAAGAAACTCGCGCCGCGGCTGCTGCGCCTCGGCGTGCGCCTGGCCCAGCGCCCTGGCTGCGGCCAGCCGCGCCAGGTTCAGCCCGGCCAGCGCCCGCATCCAGCCGGCCAGCACGCGCCACCGCACCGGCCCGCCATGTTTTTGGTAAAACCGCACCCAGCTCTCCAGCCGCACCATGAAGTAGTAGTAGTAGTCGTGCCGCGAGGTCGAGCGCCCGCCCGTGTGAATGATCTCCACCCCTGGCAGGCTGCGCACCTCCCAGCCCGCCCGCCGCGCCCGATAGCACCAATCATACTCCTCAAAGTATAGAAAAAACGCCTCGTCGAAAAAACCCACCTCGCGCACCGCCGCGCTCCGCAGCATCATCGCCGCCCCGCTGACCACGCCGCTGGGCGCGGCTTCAGCCTCAGCCGCCGTCACGCCCGTGTTCGCCTCGGCCGCGGCTTCCACCATCCCGCTGTCCGATGGCGCGGTTGGACCCGCCGGCCGCCGCTTGCGCCGCTGGTTGGCGCGCTCCAGCCACGTAAGCAGCCCCGGCCAATGCGAGATATACACGGTCAGCATCAACAAGTCGCGCGGCAGGTGGATCACCTCGCGCGGCAGCGGCTGCACCCGGCCATCCTCGTACGCCACGCTCACGCCCAGCATCCCCGTGCGCGGGTGCGCGTCCAGGCTCGCCACCATGCGCCGCAGCGCGTCCGGCGGCAGGCGTGTATCGGGATTGAGCACGAAGACATAGCGGCTGCGGTCCAGCGCCCGCCGCATTACCTGGTTATGATTGGCCCCAAACCCCAACACCGCCTCATTCTCCAGCACCCGCACCTGCGGGAACTCGGCCCGCACCACCGGCGCCGCCCGCTCCGCGCAGGCATTGTCCACCACCCACACCTCGGCCCGCAGTCCGTCCAGGCTCGCCAGCACCGTGGGCAGGCACTCCCGCAGCGCCTCCACCGAATTGTGATTGACGATGGAGACGATCAAATCGAGTTGCGTATCGCCATCCACTTCAGTTCGCCGCAATGCCTCGCGTCAGGTGCCCGCGCGCCAGCCCGCGCCAGAACTCGCCTCGCACCAGCCCG
>CAZCEC010000020.1:17458-57803 GCA_964497615.1 uncultured Anaerolineales bacterium
AGGCCCTCGTAGCACTGCAGGCGGATCAGCTTCGCGCCCCTCAGCGCCGCCAGGGTCCGGCCCGCGCGCCGGGCGGCCAGGCCCAGCCGGCCGTGCCGCGCATTGTAGAGCGTCGAAGCCGCGTACAGCCGCGCCAGCCGCCCGCGCCAATAGGCCCCCCGCGCCGAATCTCTCAGTCGCTCCCACGCGCCCGCCGTCTTCAGCAATCGTTCGCGCGATTGCCAGGTTTGGCGGTACAGGTCGCGTCCATAGTCGGTGGTGCTGGCCCACACCCCGCGCAGGATGCCGGCCACCGGCTGGGCCGTGCCGTCCAGGTCATACCGCAGGCTCACCCGCGCCAGCAGGTCCTTGTCCTCGTAGCCGTTCATGCGCTCGTCGAACCCGCCCACCGCCGCGAATGCTCCGCGCGCGATCACCGACGCTTGCAGCGGCACCCACTCGCCCGTCATCACCTGCACCAGGCAGTTCCCGCTCAATCCGTGGTCAAATTGAAACAGGCAGCGCCCCTCGCCATTCACCAACTGCGCCGCCCCATACACCCACGCCGCGCTCGTCCCCTGCGCCGCTTCGGCCAGGGTCCGCAGCGCCCCCGGCAGCAGCCAATCGTCGTCATCCAAAAAGTGCAGGTACGCCCCCCGCGCGGCCTCCGCCCCGGCGTTGCGCGCCGCGCTGCGCTCGCGCCCCGCGTGGTCCATCACCCGCACCCGCGCCTCCGCCTGCCACCCCTCCCGCGCCAGCGGCTGCCCCGAGTCGTTCACCACGATCACTTCCGCCTCCGGGCCGCCCGCCTGGTCCAGCGCGCTCTCCACCGCCCGCTTCAGCGTCTCGCGCCCCACCGTGGGGATGATGGTCGAGCACCACACCGGCCCGCCGCTCACGCCGCCCCCAGGTTGAACCGCCGCCGGTACTCGGCCCGCGCCGGCTCGATGGCCGCCATGATCTTCGCCACGCAGTTGGGCAGCGCCAATTTGGTCGTCACCAGCGCGTGGGCCGCCGCCACGATCCGCTGCCGCTCCGCGTCGTCCTTCAGATACTGCGCGATGGTGCGCGCCAGTTCGGGGATGGGGGCGGAGACGTAGTGCGTGCCGGCCACGTAGTCGGTGCAGTGCGGCAGCAGCGGCTCCGACACCACCAGCGACCCGTTCGGCATGACGATCGGAAAGCGCAGGTAGTTGTCGTCGTACCACGTCCGCGTCAGGTTCAGCGTGATCTTGGCGCGGTTGAGCATCCGCGTCCGCTCTTCGCCAAAGATGAACGGCCGCTCCTCGTTGTCGGCCACATACATTTCGATGCCCAGGGCGCGCAGCTCGGCCCGCACCCGGTCAATCAACCGGCTGCGCCGCCGCCCAGCCCGCGCCCCCATCCACAGCACGTCAATGTCGCGCGTCAGCCCCAGGTCGGCATACCACCCCGGCACCGCCCCCCACGGCACCGCCAGCGTGGGCAGCCCATGCGCGCTGTGCAGCGCCGCATACACCTTGGAAAAATCCACCAGCAGGGTCAGCCAGCCGCGCCGGTAGGCATAGTGGTAGTCGCCCAGGTGCCCAAAGCGCGTCCCCCGCCGGCTGAGCCACCGCACCGGCGGCAGCCCGGCCAGCGCCCGCAGCCCCGCCTGCGGCGCATCCTCCAGCCGCCCCAGCCACGACCGGCCCGCGCCCAGCGCGCTCAGCACCGGCCACGGCAGCCGCAGGTCCGGCAGGCCCTCGTCGTTCCAATGCACCAGCACCGGCCGCCGCGCGGGCGGCACCTGCTCCATCTGCGCCGGCATCCGCAGGAACTTGCCGTACGGCCCTTGCGAAAAGACGACCTCGGCCTCGCGCGGCAAGGGTCCATCCCAGTCCACCAATTCCGCGGCGTGACCGAGGCTGTGTAGGGCGTTCTGAATGGCGTGCGCCAGCCCGTCGTGCTCGGTCCAGCGCACCACCGCCACCTGATAGCGCGGCGCCGGTCCCATCTAATTCAGCCGCCCGTTGTGATAGTCCCCCCTCAGCCGGTCCACCGCGCTCAGCATCCGCTCGGTGGCCAATCGCAGCGCGGCCTCGCTGCTCAGGCAGGGCCGCGCCTCTCGCCTCAGCCGCCGCAGTGCGCGCGCGTTCTGCTCGGCCCAGGCCGCTTCCAGCCGCCGCCCCGCCCACGCGGCCGGTCCCGCCGCCCAGCGTTCCAGCCGCGCCCAGCGCGGCGTGCGGCCCAATCGCTTGCGGATCGCCCCCTCGCCATACAGCGGGCGCAGCGGGTGCGGCGCATAGTCCAGCCCCAGCGCCTCGCACCAGTCCAGCCATTTCACTTCCAGGATGTGCTTGTAGGCCCGCACCGGCGCCCACGGCACCCGCAGCGCATCCGCCACAATCGCGCCGTGCAGTGCCTCGGTGATCAGCAGTTTCGCCGCCCGGATTTCGCTCAACACCGTCTCCACCCCGCCCAGCGGGTCAATGTAGTGTATGCCCGCCAGCTCGCACACCGCGCGCCAGTCTCCGTTTTCGGCGCTGTACCAGTGCGGCATATAGGCCGCTTCGCGCGCGGGCGCGGGCGGCGGCAGGGGCACGCTGTTCACCAGCAGGCCAGCATCGCACACGCCCAGCGCCGGGTCCAGCCCCAGCGCCTGTGCCGTCCGCGGCCCGCGCACAAAGTACACCCGCCAGCTTTCGTCCACCACCGGCAGCCCCGCCCCGTAGCCCATCCCCGTGCCCACGATCGCCTTCACCGGCGCGCGCGGCAGCCCGTCGTTCAACAGCGACCCGATGCCCACCAGCAGCCGCGTGCTGTCGTCGTCCAGCACCCCCGGCAGCAGTTGCGGCCACAGCCAGCGGTTCAGCGGCGCGTCGCCAAAGTTCTCGTGCTGATAGCAGTGCAGTTTCATTCGGGTGGGGCCGCCCGCCTCAGCCGGTCGCGCGCCCACAGCAGCAGCGCCGCCAGGCTGCCTCCGGCAAACACCAGCGCCACCGCGTCCACCGGCAGCCGGTAGCGGATAAGCGACCAGGAGAGCAGGTGGGTGCCGCTGTAAACCACAATAAACAGCGCCAGCAGCCCGCCCGGCCCGCGCCGCCATGCCCGGCCCGCCGCCCAACTGGCCAGCCCCGCCAGCATGAACGGCAGCGCCGTGCCAAACGACAGCCCGCGCACCACATTCGACAGCGCGCTCGACTCGCTCGTGGGCCAGAACATGAAGAACACCGGCACGCGGCTCACCGACAGCCGCAGGTAGCGCACCGGGTCGTCGAACACGAACTGCATCCCCCGGCGCAGCAGCGCGCTGTCCAGCGCCGCCTCGTTCAACTCGCGCAGTTCCGGCGGCACCAGATCCACGTACGAGGGCGAGGTGAGCACCGCCACAAACCTGTCCTCGTAGATGGGATGGTTGGCCCAGAAAAATGCATAGCCCGCGTTGGTGTTGAGCAGCACGAACTGCCCAAACCGTGCCCAGTTGTAGGCCGTGAATGGCAGGACCAGCACCGCCGCCGCCAGCCCGCTCACGATGGCCCCTGCCACCCACCGCCGCAGCGCCGCCCAGGGCGTACCCGCCGCCCGCCCAAGCGCTGCCCCACGGTCCTGGCCCCTGGGGTCCGGGACACGCAGCGCCGCCAACCACAGCCACACAAACAGCACCGGCACAAACACCAGGAACACCTGCCGCAGCAGCGCTGTGATCCCGATTGCCAGCCCTAGCTCCACCCACAGCCGCACCCGTGGCCCGTCCCGTTGATCCCCCAGCCGCAGCGCGCAGTCCAGCGTCCACAAAATGCCCACGAAGTAGAACGTCTCCGTCATTAGCGCCGCGCCGTAATAGACGAAGTAGCCATAGCCCGCCGTCCAGGCCGCGGCCAGCAGCGCCCCCAGCCGCCCCGCCCGCGTGCCGGTCCCCAGCGTGCGCGCCGCCAGCCGGTAAGTCAGCCACGGCATCAGCAGCCCAGCGGCCACGGCCTGCGCCAGCCGCGGCGCCAGCGGCTGCGCCCCTGTGATCGCGTAGCTGGCCGCCAGCCACAGGGTATATAGATACGACCAGTGCGCCGTCGGCTCGCCCGCCCGCGTCAGCGGCCACCAATTCTCCGCGAATGTGAAGCCATGCCCCTCCAGCAGCCGCAGCGCCAGGGCGTGATACGACACCTGATCGTAGATGCCCGGCAGCGTGTCCACCGCATTGCCCATCCACAGCGCCACGCCCACTCGCGCCGCAGCCGACGCCGCCAGAATCACGATCAGCCAACCGCGCTGGCCGCGCATCATCTCCGCCGCCTTCATCATCTCGCCGGCCTGCGGCCCGCCACCGCCACGATGTCGCCCAGGTTCACCCGCACCAGCCGGTCGTTCAATCGCATCCGTTCCGCCAGCCGCGGCAGCCAGCCGCCCAGCCGGCTCAGCCAGTGCCGGGTCAAGTGGCGCACGCTCAGATAGCGCGCCGGGAAGTAATGGTCTGCTACCTCCAGCCCCGCGCCCGCCATCAGCCGCCCCAGCGTCCGCGCCGAGAAGAAGTTGAGATGGTCCTGCACGAAGTGGCGGTGGCGCGCGCCTAGCAGCCTCACCGTCCAGGTGTCAATGTTCGGCACTTCGATCAGCAGCGCGCCGCCCGGCCGCAGGCTGCGCCCCAGCCGCGCCAAATCCTCCCGCGGCTGCGGCAAGTGCTCAAATACCTGAAAGGCCGTAATGGCGTCAAAGCTCTCCGGGGCAAAGGTGTCGTCGTGCAGCGTATCCACCACCACCTGTGCGTTGAAAGTGGCGCGGGCATAGGCGGCGTGGCCCGGCAGCGGCTCCAGCCCCGTCGTCTCCCAACCGCGCGCCTGGGCCGCGCCCAAAAAGAACCCGCCCCCGCAGCCAAAGTCGAGCAGCCTGCCCGGCGGCCGCACCCAGCGTTCCAGCCGGTCCAGCGCAAACTGGCTGTTGCGGTCCAAGACTTCGCGCTCGGCCGCCTTTGTTTGCAGGATGGGCCATTCCCAGGTGGTCCGCACCTCGTCCAGGCTCAGGCCCACGCCTGCTTCCGCCGCCACGTCCGCTCCCCTAAAGATCAGGGCGTGCGCATCGAGCCTTGGCGATACGTACACCATCCCGCACCCCCCGCAGCGCACCACCGGCCCCGGCGACCGGGCCGGGCGGAACAGCGGCTGCTGCTCCATCGCCCCACACACCGGGCATGGCACCGCCTCTGCCGTCATCGCCCGCCGTCGGCGGCGTACACCCCGTCCCACGCCGCATACACCGTGCGCCAATCGTACCGCGCCTCCGCCGTCCGCCGGCCCGCCTCGGCCAGCCGCCGCCTCAGCGCCTCGTCCCTCAGCACCCGGCTCACCGCCTGGGCAAACGCCTCGGGCGTGTCGGCCAGCAGCAGGTTCTCCCCGTCCGCATAGTCCAGCCCCTCCGCGCCGATGGTCGTGGACACCACCGGCACCCCGCGCGCCCACGCTTCCAGAATTTTCACCCGCATCCCGCCCCCCGCGCGCAGCGGCACCACGAACACCCGCGCCTGCGCCCAATACGGCTCCGTGTCGTCCACGTAGCCCGGCGCGTGGATGGCGGCGGCCTCCGGCAACGCGGCCAGCGCGGCGGGCGGCTGGCGCCCCACCGCCTGCACCGCCGCATCTGGGCAGGCGGCCCGCACCCGCGGCAGCGCCTCGCGGCAGAACCACAGGATGCCGTCGCTGTTCGGCGGCCAGTGCATCCCCCCCAAAAACAAAATACCCGGCTCATCGGCCGGGTGGGCGCGGGGCGGCGTGGCGGCGGGGTCAATACAGATCGGGATTACGTCCTTCAGGCCGGGCGGCTCCCCCGGCGCATACAGCGCCCGCAGGGCTTGCCGGTCCGGCTCCGTCACCGTCACCACCCGGTCAAACTCGCCGCACACCCGCGCCTCGTAGCGCGCCATCATCCGCGCCTCGCGCCCCCACACCAGCCGCGCCACGGGCGAGCGCGCCGCCTCCGCCATCCGCCGCGGCACCAGGTACACCGCATTGTGCTGGTCGAGCACCAGCCGTGGCCGGCGTCCCCGCGCTGCCTTGGCCAGTGCCAGCGCATACGGCGCCATCCACAGTTGGTCCGCGTGGATCACGTCGAATTGGGTCTCGGCATTCAACCCAGCCAACGCGCGTTGCATGGCCGGCATCCAGTCGCGCGCGATGAGCACCGGCTCGCCCCGCAGCGTCCCCCGCGCCGCCGCCAGCGCGTCGCGCCAGCGCGCGCGCCGCATGGGCACGCCCACCACGCGCGCGCACACCGCCCGCAAATGCGCCAGCGCCTCCGCCGTGTCGCTGGGACGCGTAAAGCTCGCCAGGGTCACGCTGTGCCGCTCCGCCACGTGCCGCAGCACGTAATACGCCCGCACCTTGGGGCCGGCGTCCAGCGGCCACGGCAGCACCTGGGTCAGGAACAGCACGTTCACGCTAGAAGCTCGCCAACTGCCGCAGCACGCTCACATACCCGGCCTGCATTGCGCGCGCCTGCGCCTGCTCCGCGCCCGTCCGCCGCATCTGCCGCCACTGCCACAGCCCCACCCGCACCAGCGCCGCCAGCGCGATGATGATCTTTAGCGCCCCCACCCGCCACTGCGCCGGCCCAGCGTGCTTGCGGTAGAACTGGCAGTAACTGCGGTAGAACTCCGGCAGATTGCGCCGCGGGTTCTGGTTCATGCTGTGCTCCCCCAGGTGGACGATGCTGACCTCCGGGTAATACATCACCCGCCACCCCTGCTGCCGCGCCCGGAAGCACCAATCCGTCTCCTCCAGGAACAGAAAGAAACGGTCATCCAGCCCGCCCACCCCGTCCCACGCCGCCCGCCGGATCAGCAGGCACGCCCCCAGCAAGTGATCCACCTCGCGCGGCTGCGCCAGCTCCCCCGGCAGATACTCGCTCAACCGCGCCAGCGGCAGCCCCGGCACCTTCCACAAGTACAGCGCGTCGCTCGACGCCATCGCCAGCCCCGGATACCCGCGCCAGGCCGACCGCTGCCAGCTTCCATCCGCGTTCAGCAGCCGCGGTCCCACCGCCGCCGCCTGCGGGTTCGCCTCCGCGAACTGCGCCAGCGCCGCCACCGCCCCGGCGGGCACGATCGTATCCGGGTTCAGCAGCAGCAAGTAGTGCCCCGAAGCCTGCGCCGCGGCCAGGTTGTTGGCCCCAGCAAAGCCCAGGTTGCGTTCGCTGGCAATCAGCTTCACCCACGGATACTGGGCGCGCAGCAGGTCCCGGCTGTGATCGGTCGAGGCATTGTCCACCACCCACACCTCCACCGGCGGGGCGGGGGGCTGCGCCCTCAGGCTGTCCAGGCAGGCCGGCAGCACCGTGGCGGCGTTCCAATTGACGATGACGACCGAAAGCGCGGGGTAATTCATGGCGGGTTTGGCCCTGCCGCTAGCGGAGCGGGACCAGGCAGGCGCGCACCAGCGCGCGTTCCTGCTCGGCGCGCCGCTGCCAGCGCGGCCGGTCGGTCCGGGCCGGCAGGCCCTGCAAAACCAGCCAGGCCAGCAGCCGCAGCCCGCCCAGGGTCAGCAGTCCCAGCCGCAGCCCGCCCGCCGCCCACGGGCCGTAGTGCTGCGCGAAGAACCGCAGCTTGCCCTCATACAGCAGGGCATAGGTCTGCACCGAACGCTGCTGGCTGCTGGCGCCCGCGTGGTGCACAATCTCCACCCTCGGCAGATACCACACCGGCCAGCCGCCGCGCCCCAGCCGCCAGCACCAGTCCGTCTCTTCGCTGTACAGGAAGTAGCGCTCGTCCATCAGCCCCACCTCGTCCATCGCCGCCCGGCGCACGATCAGCGCCGCCCCCGCCACCCAATCCACCGGCCGGGCCTGCTCGCTGGCCTGGGGCCGCGGGCTGGGCGCATAGGGCCCCTGCCACCAACGCGCCGTCCCGGTCAGCAGGGCCAGCTCGGAGAGCAGCGTCGGAAACCGCGCATACGAAGCCTGGAAGCTCCCGTCCGGGTTGAGCAGCTTCGGGCCAGCCGCCCCGGCCCGCGGGTGCTCGTCCATGAACCGCGCCATCGCCGTCAGCGCGCCGGGCGTCGCCTCCGCGTCGCTGTTCAGCAGCAGCGCATACCGGCCGCGGCTCTGGCGCAGGCCCAGGTTGTTCGCGGCCGCGAAGCCGCGGTTAGTGGCGTTTTCGATCAGGTGCGCCTGGGGAAAACGTTCGCGCACCATGGCCGGGCTGCCGTCGGCCGAGGCATTGTCCACCACCCACACATCGAATGGTCCATCGGGCGGCTGAGCATAGATTGAGTCCAGGCACGCCCTCAGCAGCTCGCGGGTATTCCAACTCACGACGATGACGCTGACGAGCGGCGCGGCCGCCTCCGCGGCGCCTGTCATGCCGGGCCGGCGGGGCGCTCCGCGGCGTTCTTCAGATGCTCCACGGCGGCCAGCCCGCCCAGGAACAGCCACGGCAGAAAGCTGGACCGGAAGCCGGCGATGCCGATGTTGTAGACGAACGGCAGGAACCAATCGCCCAGCACGCCCGACATCAGCATGCCCACCAGGCCCGCCAGGCAGGCATTCACATAGCCGGCTTCAAACCCGCTCAGACGGCGCGCGCGCAGCTTCAGGCCGGTCCGCGTCACCGCCACCGCGAACCATCCGAAGAAGAACAGCCCCAGCAGGCCGGTCTGCGCGATCAAGTCAACATACTGGTTGTGCGAATTGAACCGCACGTACCAGCCCAGGATGGCGTACAGCGGGGTGTAGTAGTAATAGTTCGCCGGACCGACGCCCAGCAGCGGATTGGCCCGGACGATCTCGACCAGGATATCGATGGCCGCCGAGCGCGTGAGCAGGCTGTACTGATTCCCTTCCAGCACGATGGCTTGGAGTTGGGGCCAAAACAGCACCGCGCCGACGCCGGCCGCTGCCACCGCCACGATCCCCAGCCTCGGCCAGCGTAAGAACAGCAGCACGCCGATCGTGCCTGTCACCGGAATCCAGCCCGATGCCCAACTGCGTAACTCCCCCGTCAGCGTCACATACAGGATAAGCGCACTGATGCCAATCAGCAGTGCCCGCTGCCAGTGCTTCAGTTCACTGTTGAACAGGCCCTGACCCAGCGCCAGGGCGACCAGCCAGGTGTACAGCATGCTCCCGTTCGCGCCGAACGAATAGTAGCCATACAGGAACCCCAGGCCGGGCACCAGCACGCTGGCCAGATAGGCCGCGCCCAGGCCCACAAAGGCCGCCACCATGTATTTCAGCCAGCGCAGGTTGTCAATCAAGTTGGCCGGCAGCAGGAACGCGCCCGCCGAAAACATGAATACGCCCAGCGCGCCCACCTGCGCCCGCACCGGCGCCTGCTGCGCGAACACCACCCACGGCAAATAGCCGCTGACGAACGACACGAGGGCCGTCAGCACCAGGCCGAACAAGGGCACGTTCATGCGCCCGGGCCGCAGGCTCACCGACCGGCTGAGCATCTGCCTCACCACCCACACGCCGATCAGCCCAGGCACCATGAGGAAGGCCAGATTGAGCGCCGTGCCGGTGCCGGTGCCCACTGCGAACGGTATGACCATCGCGGCGGGAATGATGGCCACCAGCCCGATCACCGGCTGGCGCAGCAGCAGCCAGCCCACCACCGCCAGCACCGGCACGGCCGCGTAATCCAGGTTTGGCCGGCGGCCCAGGTAGTAGGACAGGCCCAGCACCGCCGCAATGACCGCCAGGCGAAGCAACAGCTTGGGCGTGATGTGCCAGCGTTCCAGTTGCGCCGGTAAGCGGCGCCGCAGTGCCGTCACTCCAGTTCCTTTAGTCCTTCCCGATAGCCCCGATAAATGTAGCCGCCCACGATCCACCGCTTCAAGATGGGCGTGACCCCCGCGGCCGGCGCCACCCGGCTCAACCCGCGTTCCAGTTGCTCCATCAGCCTCAGCCCCGGCCGCCCCGACGCCATCTGGCGCACCAGCTTGCGGGCCGCCAGGCTGGGCCCATCGCGCCGCCAGTCCACCGGGTGCTTGTCTTCGAACATCGGCAGGTGCCGCGCCAGTTCCGGATGGCGGCGAAACAACTGCGCCGCGGCGCGGCTGGCGCGGTAGTAGCGCTCGGCGATGCTGGCCATCGAGCCGGCTGTGGCATCATGGTGAATGCCCCGTCCCCGGCCGCTCCGCCACAGTGCCAGCCCCGCCTGGTGCGCCCGGTAACCGAAGTCCACATCGTCCCAGTTCGGCCACCCGCCCGTGGGGTCCTCAAATCCGCCCACCGCGTCAAAGTCCGCCGCCCGGATGCACAACAGCCCGGTCAGGCAGTCGGTAAACGGCGCCGGCTCGTCAGGCCGGATGGCGGGCGGCGCCGGGTCGCCCGGCCTCAGCAGCGTGCCCACCACCGCCGCCCGGGGATGGCTGCGCAGCGTCGCGTCCAGGGCCTTCAGGCTGTCCGGCAGCAGTTCGATGTCGTCGTCCATGAAGACGAGCGCCTCGCCCTGCGCCTGCGCCGCGCCCAGGTTGCGCGCCGCGGTTGGCCCCGCCTGCGCCTGAGTCAGGTAATTTACCCGCCCCAGACCCGCCGATTGTACCACTTGTGCCGTCGCGGCCGTCGCGCCATCCTCCACCACGATCACTTCCCACTCGTCCGGCGGCAGGGCCTGCGCGGCCGCCGCCGCCAGGGTCTGCCGCAGCCGGTCGGCGCGGCGGTGGGTGGGGATGATGACACTGAGACGTGTGGCGGGCTGTTTCATGGGCATGAGCGCCTCACGACCGCCCGGCCAATGATACCGGCGGCGGCCCCGACCGGCCCCGCCAGAAGTCCACCACGCCGCGCCACATGGCATCGCGCAGCGGCCGCTTGTGCCGCCAGCGCGGCCGCAGGCTCCAGGCCGCCAGGGTGCGCCCCGTCTCGGCCCAGGCCGCGGCCCACGCCGTCAGCGGCGCACGGTGCTTGGCCAGGATCATCAGCCGGTTGCGCGTCATCAGATAGATCAGCCCCGCCCGCTCGTCATGCAAGTGCTGGCCGCCCCGGTGCCACGCGTGCGCGCCCGGCGTGTGCCGCAGCCGCCAGCCGTGCGCCCGCGCCCGCAGACACCAATCCGTTTCTTCCCAATAGATGAACAGCCGGTCGTCCAGCGCCCCCAGTTGTTCAATGACGGCCCGCCGCACCAGCAGCGCGCTCCCCGAAAGCCATTCCACCTCCCGCGCCTCGCGGTATTGTCCTGCATCCACCTCGTCGAACCCGATGTGCCGCGCCCGCCAGCGGCGGCCCAACTCGCCCCCGGCCGATTGGATCACATTCGGCCGGTCGGCGTGGTAGATCATCGGCCCGGCCATGCCGATGTCGGGCTGGCTCTCGCCCTCGGCGATCAATTGCGCCAGCGCGTCGTCGGCCAGCCAGGCGTCGTCGTTGAGCACCAGCACCCACTCAGGATTGCGCTTCAGCGCCTCGCGGATGCCCGCGTTGTTGTTGCCCGCGTAGCCGCCGTTGGCCGCCAGCCCCACGCGAGTGACGGCCAGCGCCCCGCCCAGGTCCGGCAGTGCCGCGGCGCAGCCCGGCGGCTCGCACACCAACACTTCGTGGTTGGGGTAGGCATTCGCGGCCAGCGAGCGCAGGCACACCGCCAGGTCAGCCTCGCGGTCCATGCTCACCACCACCGTCACCAGCTTGGGCCGGCTCAAGCTGGGCCAGCCTTTGCTGGGGCGCGAACGTCCACGAGACGCGCATACAGCGCTTCCAGGGTTTTGCACTCCTCGGCCATCGTGCGCACCCGCGGCAGCCCGCCCCGCATCCGCTTAATCTGCTCCGGCCGCAGCGCCAGCGCCCGCAGGCGCTCGGCCAGCGCCTCCGCGTCCCCCGGCGGGACCAGCCAGCCGCCGGCTTCATGCTCCACGAATTCCGCCATGCCGCCCAGGTCGCTGGCGATCACGGGCCGCCCCGCTGCAAAAGCCTCCTGCGCGATCAGGGGGTTGTTCTCGTACCACAGCGACGGCACCGCCACGACGTCCAATGCGCTGAACACCTTGGCCAGCTCGTCCCGGCCAAACTTGCCCCGGAACTTCACACGCGGCGCGTTCCGCGCCAGCTCACGCAGCCGGTCGCCATAGGCCGGCTCCTGCTGCAAATCGCCAAAAATGTGGACCTCCAGCGGCAGTTCAGGCGCCAGCCGGGCCGCGGCCTCCACCAGCACGTGCACGCCCTTGGCCTCGGTCAGGCGGCCCGCATAGCCCACCACCACCGGCCCGCCCGGCATCTTTGGCCGCACCTGTTCGGCCCAAGCCAGGTCGTGTCCGTATGGGATCACCTGCACGCTGTGCTTCAGCCCATTCGCCGCGAACATCTCCGCCAGAAACCGCGACGGCGCGATGATGGCGTCGGCCGCCTCCAACAGCGGCAGCAGCGTCCGCTTGCGGGCGGCCATGTCCAGCGCCATGCCCCGCAGCCCGCGCCGCCGCGCCAGCCAGGGCTGCTGGCTGGCCCAGGTGAGGGCCGGCTCCAGCGCGCGCTCGGGCAGCGCCCGTGCCAATTGCCGGTACACCCCGGATGGCCGCAGCATGCACTGTAGGCACTGCCAGGCCGTGGTCTGACCGTTGCACAGCGTGCCGTCCGTCCGGCGCAGGGTGAACTGCGGGCACAGGAACCAGAAGTCGGTCAGCGTGACCGCCACCGGATATCCCGCCCGCTGCACTGCCCGCAGCGCCCCCACCGAAAGCGTGGTGGCCGAGGTCACATGCACGAGATCGGGCCGATAGGCTTCTGCCAACTCCGCCGCCACGGCCTCGCGCTCGGGGCTGTCGAACAGTGCGCGGTTGGGGTCCGGGCCGCGCTGCCAGTTGATGTTCAGGCGGTGCACCGTCACCCCGTCGTGCACCGCCGTCTCGGTCCCGTTATACGCTTGCGGCCCCTTATCCCAGTCGCCGCCGCAAATCACCTCCACCGTATGCCCCGCCCGCGCCATCGCCCGCGCGATCCCGGCCGTGTAGTTCTCGGTCCCAGCCGTGTGGCGCGGCGGGTAGCCGTTGGCGAGGTAGAGCAGCTTCACGCGGCCCCGCGGCGGGCGGCTGGCCGGCGCGGCAGCACGCTCCGCGCCAGGGCCTTCAGCGCCGTGCGCCGCTGGCCGGGCGCGCCGTGCCGCGCCGCCCGCAGGGCGAACCGCGCCGCCAAATGCCCGCGGCCCGCCAGTCGCGCCAGTTGCGCCAGGGTCAGGCTCGCCAGTCCCTGGGCGGTCTGCCGGTCGGCATTTGCGAAAGCCCCGCCAGACATCGCTCCTTGCAGCGCCTGTTCAGCTCGCCTTAGGTCCAGGCGCTCCACCGTGCCCCGATAGCCCTTTGGCTGGTGGGCGCACGCGATCTCGTAGAAAGTGGCTGGCTCGGCCGCCAGCGCCGGCCACAGGCCCGCCGCCTCGCGCAGCTTGGCTTGCCCGGCCGCCTCCGCCCCGGTGGACATTAGCTCAATCGCGGCGTTAAAGCGCGTGTGGGCCAGCCCGCGCCGCGCCGCTGCCGGCCACGTTTCCGGCGCTCCCGCCAGCCCGGGGAAGTGCTTGCGCAGCAGCTTCTCGCGCTCGCTCTCCATATGGTTATGGCCGGTGGATAGGTTGGAGGGGTGCGTACGGTACAACACCAGCGCCTCCGGCACCCACGCGAACGTCCCCTGCCGGGCTAACCGCCACACATAATCCCAATCCTCCACGCCGCGCAGCGCGCAGTCAAATTCCCCGCAAGCCCGCGCCGCCGCCATCCGCACCACCAACCCGGACGGGATCAACGGATTCTCCCAGGCCAGGGTCTCGCCTAGCCGCGCCGCCGCGTCATGGCTAATGACCACCTGCTGTGGCAGCGGCTGTCCGTGACTGTCCAGGTACTGCCACCCGCACGCCGCCGCAGGCGCATCCGGTGCGGCCTGCAGAGCCTTTAACATTTGTGCCAGGTAGCCGGGCCGCCACACATCGTCGGCGTCTAGAAGGGCCGCGTAATCCCCCGCCGCCTCGGCCAGTCCGGCATTGCGCGCCGCCGATGGTCCCCCGTTGGCCTGCCTCACCAGCCGAAAGCGCAGGTCCGTTAGGTAACCCTCCGCCACCAGGGCCGTGCCATCGGTCGAGCCGTCGTCCACCACCACCACTTCCCACTCAGCGATGGTCTGCCCCTGGACGCTGGCGAGCGCCGCCCCTAGGTAACGCTCGGCGTTGTAGGCTGGGATGATGACGCTAACGGCGGCGGGCGATGTCCCGTTCATTTCGACATGGTGTGCTGTGGCGCGGCCGGCCCGCGGCGGCCGCGCCAGCGTCTCATCAACCGGCGGCCCACCAGCGCCTCCGCCGCCAGCGAGAGCACCCCTCGGTTGCGCAGCCAGCGCGGATCGCGGGCCAACCCACGAGCTAGGCATCGTCGCGAGCGGTCATGCGCGGCGTCGGCGTGGGCGGCGAATGCCTCCTCAATATCGGCGGCGGCGACTTGCCGTTGATAGGCGAACCATCCAATGCCCAGCACTTCGCGCCGGGCGCGCGCGGCCACCCGCAGCGACTCGTACGCGCCGTAGCTGCGGCCGGTCAGGTTGCCGGCGTGCAGCCGGTGATTGAAATAGCGCCCTGGCAGAAACGCCATCTTGGCGGCCTTGAAGACCCGCACCCAATACTGCACATCTTCCGCCATGACGTAGTCCACGTCGTACTCGCCCACCTGCGCCGCCACCGTCCGCCGATAGAGAAAGCAGTGGCCGACGCAGTTCGTCCAATACAATTCCTCCGGCGGCCCCAGCGTCGCGTCCCGCACGAATTGGCCCGCCTCATCCACGAAGGCAAAGCTGGCATATGCCAGCCCCACCGTGGGGTTGTCCGTCAAGCAGCGCGCCAGGTATTCGATGGCCGTTGGCTCATACCAATCGTCATCCTGCGTCCAGGTGAAGAAATCGCCCCGCGCCTGCGCAAAGCCGAGGTTGAGCGCCCCCGGCAGCCGCCCGCTGTTGCCCGGCTGATGCACCACACGGAGGCGCTCGTCGTCTAGCGCAGCGACGATGTCCAGCGTGCCATCGGTCGAGCCGCCATCCACCACAATCACTTCCAGGTTCGCGTAGCTCTGCCGCAGGCAGCTTTCGATGGACTGCTGTATGTATCGGCTGCCGTTCAGCGTGGGCAGCACGATGCTCACCAGCGGGCCGCCGCTCATGTCGTCGCGGGCAGGCGGCGCAGCGCCCGCCGCAGGCAATAGGCCAGCACCCCTCGGTTCGCCAGCCAGCGCGGGTCCAGCCGCAGCGCGGCCCGCAGCCGCCGGCCCGCCTGGTCGCTCGTCCCGCCTCGCGCCAGCCGGAAGAACGCCGCCATCTCCGCCCGCGCCAGCGCCCGCCGCCACGCCCCCTCGTCAGACCTCATCCCCGGCGGCATGTGGCCCATCACCAGGGCCCGGTGCGCGGCTTCGTCCGCCTCGCCGCCCACCGGCGCGGCCAGCAGCAGGTCCAGCAGCTTCTCGCGGCGTGCGCCCGCCAGGTCCGGGTCATGGCGCAGGGCGGCTTCCAAATAGCCCCGCCCCGCCTCCGGCTGCCCCGCCCGGAACGCCCGCTGCGCGAACACCGCCTGCACCCAGCCCAGCGCCTGCCCGCGCAGTGCCGCGATATGCCTCGGCAGCCCCCCGCTTTCGAACACCTTCTCCACGGCCCCCATGGAGCCTGCCGCGTGCTGCGCCAATCCCCGCATCGAATTTTCCGCGTGCTGGCGGTAGCGGCACACGTTCCGCCGCACCCACGCCATCGGTGCGCCCGCCTGCGCCAGCCGCAGGAACAGGTCCCAGTCCTCGGCGATCTCGCACGCCGGATCGAACCCGCCCAGCCGCGCGAACCATTCCCGCCGCACCATCACGGCCCCCGGCATCCCCAGGCAGTTGAACAGCCAGCCGCTCAGGCTCAGGTCGCTTTCTTCCCAGGGCCGCCGCTCCCCCAGGCGCTTCCCCTGCTCGTCAACGTACTCATATCCGCCCAGGGTGAGCGCCGCGTGCTCATTCCGCATCACGGCCACGTGTGCCCCCAGCGCGCCCGGCAGCAGTTCATCATCCGAGTCGAGAAAGGCCAGCCATTCTCCCCTGGCCTCTGCCGCCCCCCGGTTGCGCGCCCGCGACCGGCCCTGGTTGCCCTGCCGCACCCAGCGCACCCGCGCGTCGGCCGCATACCCCGCCATCACCTTTGGCGTGCCGTCCGTCGAGCCGTCATCCACGACGATCACTTCAACGGCCGGCCCCTCCTGCGCCAGCCCGCTGGCAATCGCCGCCGGCAAGTAGCCCGCCCGGTTGTACGTGGGGATGATGATGCTGACGGCTGGCGCTTCAGCGGCCATGCGCCTCATCCCGCGCCAGTTGATAGGCGTGCAGGTGCTGCCTTGTCACGGCCTCCGGCGAAAAGCCCCCCGCCGCATACCGCCGCCGCGCCGCCGCGCCCATGGCCGCCAGCCGCTCCGGGTGGCGCGCCAGTTCCAGCAGGGCCGCGCCCAGCGCTTCCACGTCGCCCGCCGCGAAGATCAGGCCGTTCTCGCCGGGGCGCACCAGCTCCGGGTTGCCGCCCGCGTCGCTGGCCACAATCGGCTTGCCCGCGCTCAGCCCCTCGATCAGCGACACCGGCAGCCCTTCCCAGTACGAGGGCAGCACCATCACATCCGTCCCGGCCAGCAGTTCAGGCAGTTGGTCGCCCGTCACCAGCCCCAGAAACGCAACGTGCCCATTCAGCCCCAGGCTGTGCGCCTGCGCCTCCAGCTCGGCCCGCAGCGGCCCCGCGCCCGCCAGTTGCAGCCGCGCCTGCGGCGCCTCCGCCCTCACCTGCGCCATCGCCCGCAGCAGGTCCGCGTGCCCCTTTTGCGGGTTCAGCCGCGCCACGCACGTAATCACAAACTGCCCGTCCGGCTGGTCCCTGCCCGCTTGCGCCTCGGGCAGCGGCCTCACGCTGTAGGGGATCACCACGATGGGCCGCACTGCCTGCCCCACTTCGCGCAGCCCCCGCTCGCCTGCCGCCGACACGGCAATGATGACGTCCGCGCGGTTGAGCGGTGCGTCCGCGTAAGGTGGATGGGTCTTGGGGTCCGGGCTGTTGTGCTCGGTATAGACTGTCGCCATGCCCGCCGCGTGCAGCCAGTCCAGCATCCCCGGCGGGTCGAACCCGCAATCCCACCCATGCACGTGTACCACATCCGGCCGCCAGCGCCGGAAGGCGCGCCGCAGTTGCCAGTCCAGCAGGGCGGGCAGGTCCAGCCGCTTAGCCGCCCAGCCGCGCACGCGCCCAAACCCGCCCCGCAATGCCCGCCGCACCGGCCGCCGCCGCACGGCCGCATCCACCAGCGCCGCCGCCAGGATCAGCGGGGTCGCCAGCCAGGCCGCGGCCCTCGCCAGCCCCGCCTGCCGCGCATACACCGCCATCGCCGCCCGATACAGCCACTGCGGCGAGGCCAGCACGCGCGCGCCCGCCGCCTCCAGCGCCTCGGCATTCTGATTGGGACGCTCCACCGGCTGGCGGGCATAGACCAGCACCTCGTGGCCCTGCGCCCTCAGTTCTCGCGCCAGCGGCCTCAGCGCCGCCTCGATGCCTCCCAGCGGCGCCAGCACCGTCATCGCCATGCACACGCGCATTTGGCTAGCCTCGCGCGCTGGCCGGGGCGCGCTCGCCGATGGCGCATTCATAGGCGGCCAGCGTCGCCGCCACCATGCGCTCGGTCGTGTATCCGCCCGCCACGAATCTCTGCCGGGCCGCGCGGCCCATCGCCTGCCGCGCTGCCGGGTCGCGCGCCAAACCCGCCAGCGCCTCGGCCAACTGCTCCGCATCGCCAGCCGGCACCAGGCGGCCCGTCACGCCGTCCTCGATGAGCTCTGGCAGGCCGCCCACCCGCGACGCCACCACCGGCCGGCCCCAGGCCATCGCCTCCAGCACCGCCATCGGGCGGCTGTCAGTCAAGGAAGGATGCGCCACAATGTGCATGCGGCGCAGAATGTCTCGAACCTGATCGTGAGAGAAAGCACCCAGAAATTCAACCTGGTCCAGCACCCCGCGCGCGCGCGCCTCGGCTTCCAGGGCTGCCCGGTGTGGTCCATCGCCGGCCAGCAGCAACCGGACCTCAAGCCCAGTTTTCCTCAGCCATTCCAGAGCTGCCAGCAGTACGTTGATCCCCTTCTCATCCGCGAGCCGCCCAATGGCTCCAATGACGACCGGGGGGGAGGCGGGGGGTGCACTGGCCTCCACCTCGGCTTGGCTGGGCTGCGTGGTGATGGCCTGGGGCACGACCACGGCGGCCTGCGCGGCGCCGCAAATGTCCCGCAGCCCATCCAGGCTCGCTTGCGCCCGACCCACGAGCAGTCGGGCATGATGAATGACTGGCGGCAGGCGGCTCCAAAGTTCCCGGTGCGCCTCAGTGGGCGCGCCGTGCTCGGTATAAACGACAGCCCAGCCGCGCTCTGCGGCCAGCCGTAGTCCTTGTGGCAGATAGGAATGCTGCACATCGACAATGTCTGGCGGCTGGGAGCGCGCCGCCCGATCAAGCGTGTACCCGAGCCAGCGGGTGGGCCAGTCAACGTTGGCGAGTTGGCCCAACACCCCGTGCAGCCGGCCCGTCGCGCCGCGCCATGCGCGCCTAAATGACCGCTGCTCCTTCAGCGCGTTGGCCGCGGCGCCAACTGCCAGCCAGGGCGCCCCCAGCACCACCAGCGCCAGATACACTCCCGGAAACAGCCGCCGGGGCAGCCCCCACAGCCGCGCCTGGCCCGGGCCGGGCGCAAAGGTGCGCACGCCCGCGGCTTGCATTTGGCGCCAGTATGGGTGGTCGAGCGGCACTGGCTCGCAGATAAAGACACTGACCGCTAGTCCGTGCGCCCGCAGTCCCGTTGCCAGGATCGTCACCTGCGCTTCATAGCCCCCTCGCGTCCGGAAATCTGGTCCCAGCAGATACACCGAGCGCACGGCCGGCCAGGCCTCGGCCACTAGCTGATCCATCAGCCCGGACGTGTCCGCGCAGCAGTCCGCCCCCCGCGCAGCAGCCGCGCCACCACGCCCCGGTTCAGCAGCCAGGCCGGGTCTGCGCGAATACCCGACCACAAATGGGCTCGCACGCGTCCGGCTGTCTCCGCTTGACCCGCTGCGAAAACAGCCTGCATATGCAGCCGGCTCACAAACCGCGCCCGGCAGCGGGCCAGGGTGCGCGTGCGCGGCAGCAAATCTGCGAAGAGCCGTTCGCAGGCCGCCACCGCCGGCTCCGTTGGCAGGCCATACACATAGTCCGCCAGGATGCGTTCTAATGTAGTTGTGTCGGCCAACAACCCCGGGACGAGTGCTATACCCCGCGCCAGGCTGTCCCGCGCCAGCGCAGCCTCATCGGCGCCCATGCTCAAGACCGCCGCTTCCAGATAGTAGCGCGCCGCCGGCTCCCAGCGCTGATGATCCGCCGGGTCAGCCTGCCGCCGCCGCAGGGCGCGTTCCAGCGACCTGCCCGAGTTGTAGACTGTCCGGTGGCGGTTCCGGCGGCTCTGCGAAGTGCCGTGGCTGCGAAACTGATAATAGGCCGCTGGCAGATTAGCCAGTTGCGTGACCTCGGCCAGCCGCAGCCACAGGTCGTAGTCTTCGGCGGGTCGCAGCTCGATGTCATATAGGTCCAGCCCCGCCAGTGCCTCGCGCCGCAGCATCACCGACCCATGGCAGAAGGGGCACGACTCAAGCAGCGCCAGTTGCAGAGGCCCATTGGCTGTCGGGAATGGAGGCGGGGCCTCGAGCGGCTGCCCGTCCGCGTCCATCAGATTCATTTGTGTGCCCAGTAGCCCCACTTCGGGGTGCGCGTCCAGGAACGCCGCCTCCGCTTTCAGCCGCCCCGGCAGCGAAATGTCGTCGTCGTCCTGGCGGGCGAGGTAGCGCCCGCGTGCCAGCCCAAAGCCCAGGTTCAACGACCGCGTCTGGCCCAGGTTCTCGGCGTTATGTTGCAGGACGATGCGCGCGTCACGCTGCGCGTACGCCTCCAGCAGCGCCCGCGTCTCCGCGCTGACGCTGTCGTTCACAATGACAAACTCAAGCGCCTCCAGGTCCTGGTTGAGGATGCTTTCAACCGCCGGCCGCAGATGGGTCCGGCTATAGACGCTCATCACCACGCTGACCTTCGGCTCGCTCATGCCGTCAACTCGCGCACGTATTCGGCCAGGGCGCTCGGCCACGGCCGCATCCAGTCCCACCCCAGCAGTTCGGCCCGCAGGTTGCGCCCGGCCTCCATGCGCGGCCGCGGCGCGGGCAGCGGAAACTCCGCCGAGCTAACCGGGATCAGCTCGCAGCCCGTGATCCCCGCCTCGCGCAGAATGTGCTGGGCGATCTCAAAGCGGCTGGCCGGCGCGCCAGTGTTCACCAGGTGATACAGGCCATACAGCCCGGTCTCGCTCAATTGGCTGAGCGCCCGCGCCAGATCGCGCGTGTACGTGGGCGACCCGAACTTGTCATCCACCACCGGCAGGCTGCGCTGCGTCTGCGCCAGATGCAGGATGCGCGCCACGAACTTCTTGTCCTCGCTCCCGCCCCCGAACATCCACCCCGCCCGGACGATGAAGTGTTGGGGCGCGTGTTCGCGCACCGCCGCCTCGCCCTGGTACTTGGACCGCGCGTACCAACTCTGCGGGTTGGGCGCGTCGAACTCCGTGTAGGCCTCGGCCTTGTGCCCGTCAAACACAGCAATCGTGCTCACATACACCAGCGGCGCGCCCGCCGCCTGGCATGCCAGCGCCACGTGCTGCGTCCCCAGCGCGTTCGTGTGCAGCGCCGCCTCCGGCTCCCGTTCGCAGCGGTCCACGTCCGTCAGCCCGGCCAGGTGATATACCCGCTCTGGCTGGAACTCCGCGAACACCCGCTGCACCTGTTCCCAGTCGCGCACGTCCAGCCGCGCGCGCGTGGCGGCCAGCACCGTGTGGCCGTCCTCGGCCAACTGCCGGCAAAGATCGAGGCCCAGCATCCCGCCGGCCCCGGTAACGAGCAGCTTCAAATTGTCTCTCCCTCATCGTAGGTTGTATTCGCCTGTCCGGCCGGCCCCCAGCCGCGCAGCAGCGCCTTGCCGGCCAGCACCCAAATACCCCGGTTCAGCAGCCAGCCCGGGTCTGCCGTCACACCCCGCCACAACTGCCTCCGCGCCCTCGGCCAGTCGCCGCGGCGGGCAGCCGCATACCCGCGCCGCATGTAGTGACGCCCGCGCAGTAGCCTTCCTAGCCGGCGGTACGTGTCCGTGGCCGGCAAGTCCTTCAGCGCCCGCTCCAGGAAGTCCAGTTGCTGGCTGCCCTTCCCGGCGGGCAGCGGCACGTAGGTATCCGCCTCGGCAAACAGCTCAGGGCTCAGCCGCATCGCCGTGCTCAAATGGCGGCGGGCGCTCTCGTCGTCGCCCTGCGGCAGGTAAATACTCGCCGCCATCCGGAACGCCTCCGCCGCGGACCGCAGGTGATGCCCGGTGACGCCCGCCCCAAGCCGCCGCCGCATCGCCTGTTCCAGGGTGCGACCCTGCGCCGCCATCTGCGCGCCCCGCCGCACCTGGCTGACCGATTCCGGATGGTGGCGGTACTGGTACAGCCGGTCGGGCAGCTTGGCCAATTCCGTGATTTCGGCCAGCCGCAGCCACAGGTCGTAATCCTCGGTCAGTTCCAGCGCCTCGTCGTAGTGTCCCACTCGTTCCAGGCAGCTTCGGCGCATCATCACCGTGCCATGGCAGATCGGGTTGTGGTCCAGCAGTTCGGCTTGGAGCGCCGCATTGTCCAGCCCGCCAGCATACGGGTCAATATCCAGGATTTGTCCGGCCGGGTCAATCACGTGCACGCATGTCGCCAGCACGCCCACTTCTTGATGCACTTGGAGAAACCTAACTTGGCGGTCCAGCCGCTCTGGCTCCGACTCGTCATCCGCGTGCTGCACGGCGATTAGCGGCCCTCGGGCCTGGCTCAGGGCCAGGTTCAACGCCGCCACGATGCCGCGATTCTCGGGTTGCACGAGCAGCCGCATCCGCAGATCCCGGCTGGCCTGCTCGGCCAGAATAGCGCACGTGCCATCCGTCGAACCATCCTCCACGACCACCAGTTCCAGATCCCGCCAGTCTTGGTTCAGAATGCTCGCCACGGCCGCCCCAACGTACGCTTCGGCGTTGTAGGCGGGCATGATGACGCTGACCGTGGGTGGGGTGGCCGTCGGGGAAGTCATGTGCGGCGCATCCCTACCGGGTTGAGCGCCGGCTGGGTTCGTTCCCCAGCCGCAGCGCCGCGCGCAGCGTGGCCGCCCACAATCCCCGGTTGCACAGTCGTCGCGCATCGTGCCGAACCGCCCGGCTCGCGTGTCGCAATGCCGCCCCGGTCCGGCCTCGCCGCGCCTCACGAAAGGCGAGCGCCTCGTGCACCAGGCCCAGCGTTACCTGCCGGACGCGATCTGGTGAGGTGTAAGCGGTGGGCAGGCCGGCGCACATCGCCGCCGCCCAGTTCGGCCCGTCCTGGTCGTTCAGCGTGCCGTCCGCCATCATGCGCCACGCCTCGCCCGCGATCATCACGCCGAGCCGCTGTTCGTCGCGCCAGTCCGGCATCATCTCCACTAGGAAAGCCAGTCCCGCCCGGCCCGCCTCGCGGTCACCGTGCCGATAAGCGTCCAGCGCGCGTGGCAGTTGCATCGCCTCCAGCCAGGCGCTCATTTCAGTCGGTAGTCCGTCGCCCCCGTGTCGGCGGACGACCTCCAAGATTTCTCGGAACATGGCCTGATCGCCGCGGCCCGTCTTCGCTTCCGGGTACAGCCGCATTTGGGCCAGCCGGCTTGGCGTATATGCCAGGGGCCCCATTGCTGATAGTCTGATCCACAAATCGTAGTCCATGGCCCAATGCAGCGCCGTCTCCAGACCGCCCGCTGCCTCATACGCCGCCCGCCGAAAGAATGCTGCCGGTTGTGCAATCGCGTTGTTATCTTTCAGCAGGCTCTCGCGGCTCACTGGCCCTACCTGCCGGGCTGGACCCAGCGGCTCACCCGCGCGCCCGATTTGGTCCGCGTCCCCAAATACCATCACCGCCTCGGGCGTGTCGCGCAGCACCGCCACTGCCTGCCGCAGCGCGCCCGGCAGGTACACATCGTCCGAGTTCAGCCACGCCAGCACCTCCCCCGTGGCGCGCTCAAACCCGCGCCGCAGCGCATCGGCCTGGCCCTTATCGGGGGCGCTGGCCCAGTGCGTCAGCCACGGCGCATACCGGCGGATAATCTCCACGCTGCCGTCGGTGCTGCCGCCGTCGAGCACGATGTATTCCAGGTTCGGGTAGCCCTGCCTCAGCACCGAGCGAATGGCTTCCTCCAGGAACGCGGCCTGGTTGAAGGACGGTGTCACCACCGTCACCCGTGGCCAGTCAGCCGCCGCGCCGGGCAGGGGGTCCGGCGCGGCCGTCCACGGCCAGCCGGTGCGCCCCGGTGGGGGCGGGGGCAGTTCAGTCATTGGCTTCTCACGGAAAGCTGCTTCTATCCCAGCCACTGCGCCAGCACGTTCGCCAGCGGGCGCGGCTGCCGGTCCTGCCAGGCCGCGTATGCCTCTTGCGGGCAGGCGGGCGGTGCGGCTCGCATGGCCTCCAGCGCCTGCATCCAGGCCGGCCACTCATCCCTCACCGGCACCAGCCCCGGCGGCGGGTCCAGCGCGTACAGCGGGTGCTGCGACACGATGGCCGGCACGCCCGCACAGGCTAGCTCCGGCAGGCGCGTCAGCGCCCCAAACCCCGTCTGCTGCGGGATCAGCATCGCGCTCGCGCGTGCCAGCAGATCGTCTAGTTCCGGCTGCGGCAGCCAGCCGCGCAGCTCCAGGCCTGCCACGCTCACGCCAGCCGGCAGCAGCTTTTCGGTGTGATTGCCCGCCACCACCACCCGCACCCCCGCCGGCAGGCCGTGCGCCTGCGCCTGCTGGATGAACCACTGAAACCCGGCCAGCGTGCTGCCGTGCCCGGCGCTGCCCACCATTAGGAACAGCCCGGCCTCGGGCGGCTGCTCGGCGCGTTGGCGGCGCAGCGCCCACAGCCGCGCCGCGATCTCGCCCACGGGCAGGTAAGGGTAATAATGGGCGCTCAGCCCCAGCCCGCCCACCAAACCCGTCTCCACGCGCGAGATAAATAGCCGCTCGGCGCAGCGGGCCAGCAGGTCCAGTTCCGTCGCAAAGTCTGCCGCCTGGCTGTAGCGCCCCCAGCCCTCGGCGGCCCGTCCCGCGGCAGTGTCAAACGCCTCCAGGTTCTGCGTGCAGCACACCGTCGGCACCGTGTGCCGCTGGTTGATCTCCACCACCTCGCCAAAACGCGTATTCTCCAACACGCACACCGCCGGGTGGGCGTCGGAGATCAGCTCTTCGTAATAGGCCAGATAACCAGGAGTCAGGTAGCCAGTGGACCGGTAGGGCGTGGGCGCGGCCAGCCGGTAGGGGTTGCGTGCCAGCCGCCCAGCGGCGCTCCGCACGCGGACGATCCGGCGCCTCAAGCGTTTCCAGCCGCGCTGGACCGGGTCGCCGGGAGGGGCCGGGCGCGCCGGTGTGGGCCACGGTGTCCAGGTATCCCACGGGGGAGGCACGTGCGCGTGGATGACCTGCTCTGCGCCCACCGCCGCTTCCAGATCATGAACGACCTGATATGCGCGGTGATAGCCGCCATCGCCGATTGCCTTCGGCTCGTAATACGAGACCCAAATGACTTTCACTCGCCGCCGCCGGGCCGTGGACTGGGCGCCTTGCGCCGCATCCGGTAACGGGCATTATCCCACGCGTGCGCCAGCCACAGCGGCCACGAGCCCGGCCTCAGCGGCGGCGCGTGCCGCAGGTTCACCCGGCGGCACTCGGCATAGAATCGGCGCTTGCTGGTGTCCCACCGCCCGGTCTTAGAGTGCGTGTGCAGCCGGTAGGTCGCCAGCGTGGCGTCCAGGCACTCAAACCGCGCCCGCTGCGCCAGCCGCACAAACCACTCATAGTCCACCGCATAGTGCAGCGCTTCATCCAGCAGGCCAAACTCCTCCACCATGCGGCGGCGAAAGAACGCCGTGGGCTGCGGCAGGGGCCAGCCCTTCCAATACTGCATCCGCCGGACGCCCGGCGCCAGGGGACGGCCCTCGTACCGCGCCAGCCGCTCGCCGGCCTCATTCACAAACACCGCCGAGCCATACACCACGTCCACTTCCGGCCGCTCCGCGAACACCTGCATCACCGCCGCCACCGCGCCCGGCAGGTACACATCGTCGGAGTTCAGCCAGGCCAGCACCTCCCCCGTGGCCTGCCGCAGCCCACGGTTGATGGCGGCGGCCTGTCCGGCGTCGCGCTCGCTCACCCAACCGGCCAGCCACGGCGCATAGCGGCGAATCAGGTCGGCGCTGCCGTCCTGGCTGCCGCCATCCATCACCAAGTATTCGAGGCCGGCATAGCCCTGGAGGAGCACCGAGCGCAGAGTCTCCTCCAGGTAGGCCGCCTGATTATAGGAAGGTGTGACGACACTCAGGCGAGGCCAGCGCGCGGCGCTGGGCAGGGCGGGGGGGGCTTCCGTCCACGGCCAGCCGGTGCGCCCGGCGGGGGGCGGAGGTAATTCGGCTAGTTGCGGGGTGGGTGGCACGAGGGCAGTCTCAGGCAGCGGATTGATCAGCGGCGCTAGACCGTATAAGTGAAAGCATGCCGCCAGCGGTTGGCCAGCGGATCATACTCGACCCGCGCCAGGCGGCTGCCGAAGCGCCGGCCGCCGCGGCCGGTCAGCCGCAGCAGGCCGTGGAGCAGGGCCACCAGCGCCGGGTTGTGCCAGGTCCGCCCGCGGTAGCGGGCCAGCACAGCTTCGGCCGCCGCGTAATAGGCGGTCATATCGGCCGTCTGCTGCGCCCCATGCTGGCGGAAGCCGCCCAGGGGGCTGGTGGTGGTGACCAGGTCGGCATGCTGAAAAAAGCGCGCCCATAGCTCAAAGTCAATCGCGGGCTGGGCTTGCGGGTCGAGCCTGGCGCCTGCCTTATCCCACAGCGACCGCCGCCAGAACGTGGACTCCTGCTGGATGTAGCCCCGGAAGCCGCGCCGGCTGCCCAGGTGCCAGCCGCGGTAGAACCACGTTCGCGCAAATCCTGGCAAATGGTAAGCGATTGTCGCTGCGCCGGCCGCGTTCCACCGCAGGGGCGTGGTCGTGGTCAGCCATTCCACTTCGGGCGCATCGCTAAAGATGCTGGCCGCCGTGTGGAGCGCCCACGGGCACAGCAGGTCGTCGGAGTTGAGCCATCCCACGACCTCGCCGGTGGCCCGCGCAAATCCCTTGTTCAGCGCCTCAGCGTGCCCGCCGTCCGGCTCGCTCACCCAATAGGCCAGCCGGCCGGCGTACTTCCGAATAATGTCCACGCTGCCGTCGGTGCTCCCGCCGTCAACGACGATGTACTCCAGGTTGGTGTAACCCTGGTCCAGCACCGAGCGCAGCGCCTGCTCCAGATACTGGCCCTGGTTATACGAGGGCGTGATGAGGGTAATGCGCGGCCCGTCCACTAGCCGATGGCTCGGCGCCCGGCTGGCGTTTGGCGCTGCGTGGGGCGCGCTCCCTGGCCGGCAAGGTCCGGTTGCGCCAGTACTTGTTCAAACCAGTGCACATACTCGTCTGCCTGGCGTTCGAGGTTGAAGCGCTGCTGGGCATCGGCATACGCCCGGCGGCCCATGCTCGCGCGCAGCTCCTGATCCGAAACCAGGCGCTCCAGGGCACTGGCCAGCGCGGCCGCGTCGCGGGGAGGCGTGAGCAGCCCCGTCTCGCCCTCGACGACTTGCTCGGGAATGCCCCCGACGGCCGTTGCAACGACGGGCCGGCCGCAGGCCAGCGCCTCGAGAACGGCATTCGGAAAAGTATCTGCGCGCGCGGCATGCAGGTAGATGTCGGCCGCCTGATAGTAGCTGGCCACCACGCGCGGATCAGATTGGAAGGGAATGAAGCGCAGGCTGATGCCGCTGATCTCTGCCGCTGGCGAAGGATCCCCTAACGCCACGAAGGTCACTTTCCCCTCTGGCAGCCGGGTCCCCAGGCTGCCCAGGGCAGCCTTCATCGTCTCGTAGTCCTTCCACCGGTTGCCCTGCACCCAATTGGCGGTAAAGAGTATCAGGGTGCCCTCCAGCGGAAGGCCCAGCCGCTGGCGCGCCTCGCTCGGGCTGGCGGCGCCGAACACCGCCAGGTCCAGACCATACGGGATGACCTTGGCCTCGACCACGCCCTCGGCCAGCATCGACGTCTCCACCTTGCCCATCAGCCAGCGGCAGGGTGTGGAAACAAACAGCCGGCTGCGCGCGTAGAGCCGGCGCTTGCGCTGCCAGTTGTACGCCGTCGCATCCGCGGCCACAGCCGGTGGAATGGTGAGGTCTGGACAGTGGCCGCAGCCCGACTGCCAGCGCTGACAATCGAAGGAATGCGCGCAATGCCCGCTCAGCAGCCACGCATCGTGCAGGGTCAAGAAGAGGGGCGCCGTGCGGCTGAGCTCGGGGAGTTGGCGCAGGTCGAAATAGTCGCCATGCAGGTTATGAGTTTGGATGACGTCGGGCCGCTCGGGGGGCAACTCCAGCAAGCGGCGGCTGCCCGGATACGTGAATTCTTCCAGCCCGAATTCCCGATTGGACGCGGGCACATTAGTTGTCAGGCGGCTCAGGCCGCGCCGCAGACGGCCAATGCCAGGCACCGTCCGCTGGTAGCCTCTCAGGCTCCGGCTCACCTTCCAGGCGGTCCGCTCCAGCCAGGCGGCCTCAGGCGCGACGCGTGGAATCTGCAAAACGTCTGGGTCAAGGTCACGTTTGGCGCCCACCGCCAACCACGACTGGTGGCCCAGGCGGCGATAGGCCTCGAACAGATTGCGGCCGACCTTCTCAGCGCCGCCGCCCACATCAAACGTGCTGACTTGCAGGATGCGCATTCGGCCTGGCCGGACCCTAATCGGCTGAAAATCCCTGGGGCAGCGCCGTGGGCGAACCGGCGCCGGGGAACGGGGCCGGAGCCAGCACGGCGCCCCACGCCTGCGAACGTGCCGCCAACTCACCGGCCGTCATCAAGTCCCGCTCGTAGAACGCGGCCGGCTGCCGTGGCTGGCGGCGCTGGCGCTCGTTCTGCCTCCGCTCCAGTTCAAACCTCAGCCAGGCTGGCGCCCACCTGGGCTGCCGGGGCGCCAGCAGGCGGCGCCGGTCGAGATTCAGCCGCGGGCGGTGCTGCCGGGCCAGCGACGCGAGGTGATCGGCCAGGTTGGCCAGTGCGTCGCCATGCGCCATCAATTGACCGCGCGCCCACTGCCCGAGCTGCTGGTCGCTCGATCGCTCCGGCTGGCCCAGGCACGCGGCTTCAAACTGCGCGTAAGTGCGCAATCGGGCGGTCCGATCGTGCCACTCGACGTGCAGCGCCTGTGGGATGGGAATGGGCTCTAACATATAGCTGGCCTTCCCGGCCACGGCGGCTTCGATCAGGCTGGTGCTGTACGACGAAACCACGACGTCGCTGGCCAGAATCCACTCGCGCACGCTTTCATCCTTGATAATGTGCAGCGACGGCGGCCGAACGGGCACGCTGCGCTCCACCGCGGCGGCAAACTCGCCCATCGGCGTGGCGGGGCGCGGCCGCACGATCACTTCGACGTCGCCCTGGGCCGTTGCCCGGCGGCACCACTCCATCACTTGCCCAAACGAATCTTGGCAGAATGCCACCATGGCCTGAATATGCTCGTGCGATGTGCCGCTGGCAGCCATTTCCGCCAGCTTCCACTCGGCATAGAAGGCCCAATTGTAGTTTTCGGGAAAGAACACCCATCGCTTGGCTGGGTCGAGCCCGTGCCGCTGCGCCAGTTCAGCGCGGCTGGAGAAGAAGCGCCGATACGGCTCTGTGTACAGCATGTACGCCGGCTGCCCATTGACAAAGATATTGGCCCTTGGCACGCCCTGTCCCTCCAGCGTGCGCGCAAAGACGTCTCCCCAGGCGTGGTGGAGCACATGCCGGCACTCAAATTCCCCCTCCGGCAGCTTGGCCGCGCGGTTGCCTTGATAGAAAAGCTGCTCCCACGCCAGGTTGAAGATGGTCGCCGTGGGCCAATCCAGCAGGAAGGGATAGTGGGTCACGCTCTGGCTGTAGCAGAACGGAACCGCCACGACCTGCGGATTCCAGCGCTCCAGGGCCTCCGGACCGCCATAAGGCTGATGTGCCAGTTCGACCCGCAGCCCATGCCGGGTCTCACACAAGTGCTTGACCACGCACAGCGCGTCGAGCTCCCGTGCCGTGTGTTCGTAGAAGAGGAGCAGGTCAATCGTTTGCACTAACGCCTGCCCGCCGGACCGTCGGCCGCCCGGACGACGCGCGCCGCCAGTGAAGCCCCATCCAGCGCATGGTAACGCAGCGCCTGCTGCGGCGTGCCGCACGCCGGATAGCCTTCCACCGCGAATTTGGTGATCGCTCGCCCGCCGAGCAGGTTCATGGCCGCCCCAGCACTGAGCAGGCCGTCTCCCAGCCCGCCCACTGAAGCATGATCGTCCAGTACGAACACGTGCTGATACTTGTCTAGCTCCGCCGCCAGCCAGTCCCGGTCCACTCGGTTCAGCCAGGGCATGTTCACCACGCGCAGCCCGAAGCCGCGGGCGCCCAGCAATTCGTGCGCCACCAGGGCCTCGTGCAGCATGACCGGCCCGTAAGCGAACAGGATGGCGTCGCCGCCCTCGGCCAGCGTCACACCCTGCCCGAAAGTCAACTGGTAGCCCGCCGGGAGTTGAACGAGGCGCGGCGAGGGCCCAATGATGAGCCGCAGGGTGCAGTTCTCCCGCGCTTCGTGCACGCAGTAGCGCAGCGCCTGCCGCGTCTCCTCCGCATTGCCCGGCTGTACGATGATCATGTTCGGCAGCGCGGCCAGCAGCGAAATGTCCCGGATGCTTTGGTGCGATTTGCCCGGCCCGGCCGGGATCAGCCCGGCGTAGTGGTTCACGTAGATGATCTTGGTCTGTTCCGAGGCGTTGTTGTAGATCTGCTCGTTGGCCCGCGCGGCCAGAAAACTGGCAAAGCTGTTAACCACCGGCAGCCAGCCATGCCGCGCCAGGCCTCCCGCCGTCGACACCATGTCCTGCTCGGCGATACCGCACTCGATAAAGCGCTCCGGGTATGCGTTCTCAAAGGCGCGCAAGCGGCAGTCCGCGCTCAGATCGCCGTCCAGCACCACCAGGTCTTCCCGTTCGGCTGCCAGCGCCACCAGCGCCTGTCCGAATGCCTCGGCCACGTACTCGTCGCTCACCTGGCTTGGCTGCGCCGCGGCCGCGCCCTTGCTGGTGGGTTCGCCCGCCAGCGAATTCGCCGCGCTCGGCAGCAGCGTCACCTCGGGCGGCGCCGTCCACAGGCTCAGGCCCGGCAGGTCAAGCTCGGCCAGCCGCCGGTCGATCCGTGCGGCCAGCTCGGCGTGCGCGGCCAGATAGGCCTCGTCTGAGGGCGCACCGGCGTGCCAGCGATACAGCCCGTTGCCGTCGCGCAGCGCTGCCGGGTGCTCCATAAATGACACGCCGCGGCCCTTGATGGTGTCCGCCAGGAGAACCTGCGGGCGGTCGTCCACCTGCTCGAATTCATCCCACACCTGCTCCAGCGCGGCGAAGTCGTGCCCGTCGCACCGCGCCACCCGCCAGCCGAAGCTGCCCAGCTTGGCCTCCAGGTGCCCCAGGTCAATGATCTCGCGCACCAGCTTGTCGGACTGCACCTTGTTGTGGTCCACAATGACGGTCAGATTGTGCAGCCGGTGGTGGGCGGCCGACTGAAGCGCCTCGAAATTCTGGCCCTCCTGCAGTTCGCCGTCGCCCGTCATCACAATCACGCGCCCGCGCAGGCCGCGCCGCCGTTTCGACCAGGCAATGCCCTTGCCCTTCGAGATGCCCATGCCCAGCGACCCGGAGTTGGCCTCAATGCCTGGTACGCCCACATCCGGATGACCATCCAGCCCGCCCAGGCGCCGCAGTTGCAGCAGCTTGTCCATGGGCAGAACGCCTGCCGAGAACAGCACCGCGTAAAGTCCGGGCACGTCATGGCCCTTGGACGAGAAGTACACATCGCGTTCGGGCGCTTCCAGGCCAGCCGCTGTATTCAGCCTGTGATGGTACAGCCAGGTCACAATATCCATCGCGCTGAAGCTGGTGCCCAGGTGGCCCGAGCCGGCCCGCTTGACGGCGGCCAGGGTGTTCAGGCGGCACATGTCGGCCAGCAGCGCCAGGCGCTGGGGCAGGGCGCACTCTGCCGCCCGCACCCGCTTGAATTCAGAAGCCGGGATCAGTTTGATCGTAATCATGTCTGCCATCGGTGTCTGTGCAGGTGCAAAGTGGCTGACAGCTCTCGCGCCTGCGGGTTGTCGTCGGCCGTGTGGCCGCCCTCAGGCTGGCCCATTCCCGTCGCCAAACGCCGCCTGGACCACGCGCGGCAGCGCTGCCAGCCCCTCGCGCAGCAGCGTCTCGGCCACCAGCCAGTCGAGCGGCTGGTTCAAGTCAAATCCCTCGTAGCCTTGCGTCAGGAAGGGCGCCACGACTTCTCCAGCAATGGTCCGTCCTTCCAGCACCACCCGGCTCCAGGCGATCTCCAGGCTGGCATTCTGTGCGTAGACTTCGGGCAGACCCTGGTATTGGGTGCTGTGCCAGGGCAGCTCAGCCGGCCCCAGCGGCAGAAAAGGTAGCAGGTAATTTCCGCGCCGCACCCACATCTTACCGGGGTGCTGCCGGCTTTTTTCTACGGCGCGCAGCGAGTCCGCGCGCGGGTCCGCCAGGAAAGTCTGCCAGGCGCGCCGGATGGTCTCGGCCTGGCGAAATGGGCTTGTGGGGCGCAGGATGCTGAAGCACTCGTAGCTGCGTCCCGCAGCTTGCAGCCTGACCAGCGCCTCCTCCACCCAGTCGATATCCGGCGACAAGTCGCCCGCGAAGTCGGCCGAGCGCAAGAACGGCGTCTCGGCCCCGTAGTGATTCGCTATCTCCGCATATGCTTCGGAATCCGTGGACACCATCACGGTCGTGAACACCCCGCTCTCCAGCGCGGCCGCGATGGTGTAGGCCATCACCGGATGGCCGGCGAGCTTCCGCACGTTCTTGTTGGGCAGCCGCTTGGAGCCAGAGCGGGCCGGGATGAGGGCGATGGCGGTGGGCGCGGGTGTCATTTGGGCTGCCTCAGACGACGAACGCCTCGATGGCCGCCAAGACCGTTTCCTGATCGGCCCCAGTCAGCGCATTGTAGAACGGCAGGCGCACCAGGCGGTCGCTAATGTCCTCTGTCACCGGACACTGGCCTGCCTGGCCGCCAAATTGCCGCCCCATGTCCGACAGATGCAGGGGCAGATAGTGAAAGACGGCCTGAATACCGTGGCCGCGCAAGTGCTGGATAAAGCGGGTCCGGTCGTCCAGCGTCGGCAGCAGTAGATAGTACATGTGATAGGGCTGTTCACACTCTGCCGGGATATAGGGCTGCCTGACGCCCTGGCGGCGCGCCCACCCGGCCAGACCCGCCTGATAAGTCTCCCAGACCTCGCGCCGCCGCGCCTGAATCGCCTCGCGCGCTTCGAGTTGCGCCAGCAGAAATGCGGCCAGCAGTTCCGACGGCAGGTAGCTGGAACCGACATCAACCCAGGTGTACTTATCCACCTGGCCGCGGAAGAACCGGCTGCGGTTGGTGCCCTTCTCGCGCACGATTTCGGCGCGCTCGACGTACTCCAACTGATTGATGACGAGCGCGCCGCCCTCGCCGCAGGTGATATTCTTGGTCTCGTGAAAGCTCTGGGTGGCCAGCGCGCCGAATGTCCCCAGCCGCTGGCCGCGGTATCGCCCAAACAAGCCGTGCGCGTTGTCTTCCACCACCGCGATCCCCTGCGTTTGGGCCGTCGCCATGATGCTGTCCATGTCGCAGCCAACCCCGGCATAGTGCACCGGCACAATGGCGCGGGTGCGCGGCGTGATCAGGGCCGCCACCTGCCGCTCATCCAGGTTCAGTGTGTCGGGTCGGATGTCGGCAAACACTGGCCGGGCGCCGCGCAGCACGAAGGCATTGACCGTCGAAACAAAGGTGAAAGCCGGCAAGATGACCTCGTCGCCCGGCTGCATCCCCAGCAGCAGCGCGGCCATCTCAAGCGCATGCGTGCAGGAGGTCGTGAGCAGCACCTTGGGCGCGCCCACCACCTCTTCCAGCAGGCTGTGGCAGGCGCGGGTGTAAGCGCCATCGCCCGACAGATGAAACTGGCCGATGGCGTGCTGTATGTAGTCGAGTTCAGGTCCGGCCAGCGCCGGACGGTTAAAGGGGATAGTGATCTCAGGCGGCATGGGTTGTGGTGTGGTCAGCTAGCGCGCCGGACGCGGCCCCGGCACAGCAGGTAGCGGTGCACAATTGTGTGCGCCTCGACTTGCTCGAGGTCGAACCAGCGCTCCAGCCGGCCAGCCAAATCGGCGTGGGTGCGCGGATGGCTGCCGCGGTCGTAGCGCCACATCAGCCTGCTCCGCCAGGAGGTCTGGTCCTCCACCGGCTCCCAGAAGATAATGCCCTGCCGGGCCACGCGCGCCGCCTCGCTGAGCATGGCCTCCAGTTGGGCGTCCGTCAGGTGATGGGCCACGGCTATGCACAGCACGTAGTCGGCGCTGCCAGCGTCCAGACACAGCCGGGTTGCGTCGCACAGCGCCGCTTGGCGGACGTGGTCCTTGGCCCGGTATCCGCGCAGCTTCTCGGTATCCAGGTCGAGCCAGATATAGCGCACCCCGGGCGGCAGCAGGCTGGCCGCAGCGCCCGTGCCCGCCCCAACGTCCACCACCACCAGTCCTTCCATCCCCGCCAGGCGGGGGCGCAGAATCCGCTCCAGTTGGGAGTATCCGAACAGCCACTGGATGAAGTCATAGGCGCGCGGATGGGCGGCCACCCGATGGAGGACGCGAGTGAACATGAGCGGACCCGAAGGCGGGGCTACTTCTTGAAGCGGCCGGTGTGAAACCCGCCCTCAAACGCCGCATACGGCACGACGAAGTGTCCGGCGTAATCGGTCCTGAGGCGGTCGACCCCAATCGCCGCGAGTTGGCCAGGGGGACACAACAGGCGCGTCACATAGTAGTAGGGCGTCTCGTGGGCGCCCCACTGCTGTTTATAGCGATACACCCCGTCCTCGCGCTGGCTGGAAGACTGCCAATTGTAGATATGAATGCCTTGCTGGCGGGCCCAGCGCAAGGAGTGCTCGGTATTCAGAAAGTTGGGACCTTGGTGAGCAAAGCGCGAATCGCGGCTGAGCCGCAGCACATCCAGCACAGACCGATGATAAATGTAAATGCAGCCGGAGGCAATCGCCTCGCCCTGTTTCACCAGCAGCAGCAGCGCCTTGTTGCGGCTGACCAATTCGCGCTGGATGTTCCAGATCAGCCCAGCGGGAAAGGGCTCGATCTCCATTTCCTGGTGGCGCTGAACGTGGATGGCGTACAGGTCCGCCAGGTCCCGCGCGGTCTCACAGACTCTCAGCGTGAAGCCCGCGGCCCGCGCCGCGCGCAAGTTGCGGCTGAGATTGCTGCGCCGCTCATAGTCGCGCAGGCAGATATGCCCCTCAGCCGTGACGATCTCGGGCAGCCGGGCGAACTGAGTGAAGTTTTCATAGATGATCTCAGGCGCCAGGTGCTGCTGGTAGCGCGGCAAATCATCTTCGAACGGGTTGGTGAGCAGGGTCAGGGTGAGACATTGCCGTGCTCGGGCGGTCTCCAGCGCGCGGGTCAACAGGCCCCCGTACACCGCCTCCACGGCCGCGGCCGGCAGGCCAGGGCGCACGAAAACGCCGCCCAGCGGGCCCGGGTGTGGCACCGAAATGAGCGCGTTGCCGCAGGGTCCCTCATAGAGATAGAGGGGCAGTCCACCCGCCGCCATCCCATCCACCTCGGCCAGCAGAAAGATCGGCTGATCCGGCCCGAACTCTGCAATCGTCTCGGCCCAATAAGTGGACTGCTGAATAAAGGCGTTAGGGCAGGCTTCGAACAGGTGGTCATACCGCTGGCGCAACCCGGTGTCTGCCAGGCCGAACTCCGCCACGCTGATCGTCACGACGCAGCCCCAGCATCTTCGGCCGGCCTCCATTGGACCGGCAAGGCCCGGTATTCGTCGCGGATCAATCCCATGTAAAGCAGGTCCGCCCGCTGGCCGTCCAGCCAGAACTCATCCCGCAGGATGCCCTCCAGCCGAAAGCCGAGGCGCGTGTAGGTGTGAATGGCAGCCGTGTTGCGCGTGTGCACGGTCAGCCAAATCTTGTGGAGGTCCAGCCGTTCAAAGCCCTCGCGGCAGGCCAGGTAGACTGCCGTGCGCCCAATCCCCGCGCCCCGCGCCTCCGGTGGACCGAGGTAGATGGAGAGGCGGCCCGACTGGACGAAGGTGTCGATCCGGTCCAGCACGACGTTGCCCATGTGCTCGCCCCGCCGGTAGATGGCCAGGGGCAGGATGGCGGGGTCCTGCTCGGCGCGCCGCACCCAGGCCTCGGTGTGTTCGCGCGAGGGCGCCTGGCGCAGCCCAACGTCGCGGCGGATGTCTGGGTCGCTTGCCCAGCGGAACATCGCCTCGCAATGTTCCAGCCCCAGCGGCCCCACGCTAATGTCCTGACGCAAAGTGATCACGGCCGCCCGTCCGGCCGGGCGGAACCGCGGGGCAGGGTGGAGCGAACCACATACGTCGGACGGTCGAGATTGCGGTCAAAGATCCGGGCCAGATACTCCCCGATGATACCCAACGCAAAGAGCTGAGCGCCGCTGAAGAGGGCGATGATGGACGCCAAAAACGGAAAACCCGGTACGCTGCCCGCGCGCAAGAACTGCACCACCACATAGATGAAGACCGCCACGCCGAATACCGCAAACAGCAGGCCCACCACGCTGGCCAGCCGCAAGGGACCTGTGGTAAAACCCCCGACCAACAACAGGGTTTGATTAAACAGCTTACGGAAGTTGTAGTTCGAGCGGCCGATGGTGCGGGGAGCGATGTTGACCTGCACCACGCCGATGCGTGCCGCCCCCCAGCCCAGCAGCGCATCCAGCATCAAGTTCGGGCTGCGGTATTCAGCAAACGCTTGCCGCAATTCCCCGCGCAGCGCCCGAAATGCACTGGCATGCTCGATGTGCGCCAGCCCCGTGGCACGGGCCAGCGCGGCCTTGACTGTCCTGGACAGCCAGTTTCGCACCGGGGTATGCGCCAATTTCAACGGAGCGCCATACACCAGGTCGTAGCCCTCCGCCAGGCGCGCCAGCAGCTTGCCGATTTCGCCCGGCGGGTGCTGGAGGTCATCATCCATCGTCACGATGAGGTCGTGTCTGGCCGCGCGCAGCCCGCACAGCAGGGCATTGTGCTGGCCAAAGTTCCGCATCAAGTCAATGCCCCGCACCCACGGGTACTGCTCGGCCAGCGCCTGCACCGCCTCCCAGCTTTGGTCCTTGCTGCCGTCATTCACCAGGATGACCTCGAACTCCTGGCTAAGGGCCGGCAGTGTGCCCGCCAGCGCGCTCACCAGCGGGGGGAGACTGTCCTGGCTGTTGTATACCGGAATGACTACCGACAGCCCGGCCGCCTGGCCGCGATCTTTCCCGTGATTCATGGCGCTAGCGAAGGGAAGGCTGGTTTGGCTGCTTCCGCCGCGCGCGCCGCCGCGTCGAAGGCTTGCAGCTCAGCCACGTCAGTCGTGGTCAGCCGATACAGCGCCAGGTCCTGCGTCTCGGCCGCCAGGTCGCCCAGGCCCGCCGCGCCCACGTAGTCGGCGCTCTTGAGCATCAGGGCATAGCGCGGCACTTCGTCAAGTTCCTCAAAGTACAGGTTCTGGTAATCGCTGTTGTTGTCAATCACCAGCCCGCTCTGGAAGTAAACGTTCTGGCGGCCCAGCGCAAGCTGAATGTACAGTGGAAAGGTCCATCCGTTCGTGCGCGGCACGTTCACCAGAACCAATGGCCGCCCGTCGCGCGGCAGATGCAGGCTGATGGCTCGCAGGTCATATTGCTCTGAGCGCGCCGCCGGTGGCATCAAGGCCAGGCCGCGGCCGGGTGGCAGGGCAGCGCCCAGCAGCATCGTGCCTCCCAGCCAGCCAGCGGCCGCCCACTGCGCGGCGGTGCGTGCGCGCGGCTGCAGGACCCGCCCAGCGTACTGCACGCCCGCGGCACCCAACAAGATCACCAGGGGCGCGCTGTAGGTGAACAACTTGTCCGCGGCGCGGTCATTTTGCGTTAAGGCATATCCCGCAGCTATCCCAGCCGCGCCAATCACGCTTGCCAGCACGATCCTTTGCGGCGCGGGCGTCTCCCGCCGCAGGCCGAAGGCGCCCGCCAGCGCCGCCAGCACCGTAACGCCCGCGGCCAGCAGGCCCGCCAATTGCGCCAGTGGCCAAAGATAGCGGCCAGGCAGAAAAGACCACACCGCTTCCAGGGGCAGGCCCCACAGGGCGGCCAACCCCTGTGCGCGCATCAATTCAAGCGTTTCGGCCTTCAGGCTACTAATGCCGGGCGCGAGGGAGACCGAATAGCGCGCGGCCGCCAGGACGTAGCCAAGCTGGCCGGTGACGCCTAACACGCCCACAGCGAGCACGCCCGCCAGCCCCAGCGCAGCGATCCGAACCCAGGCCAGCCTGCCCTGAACCAACGCCAGCCCATAGTAAACGGCCATTCCGCCCGCCAACACCACGCCCATGGGCAGGCATATGCAAATCAGGGCCGCCAGGCTGATCGCCAACAGCGCCACGCCGGGCGAGAATATCCGGGCCGGCCTTTGTTCCAGATCGATCCAGGCATAGAGCGTCATGCACAGCAGCGGCAAGCCGCCGATCTGGAAGCCGGCGTCGCGCTCCAGAACAAAGCGCGTCCAAAAACCGGCGGCGATGGCGCCCCCTGCCAGCAAGTTCAGCGCTCGCGGCAAATTCAGTTGCCGGCCGATGGCGAGCGCGGCCGGAAATGCCGCGAGGCAGTTGAGCAGGCTGAACGCGTAGTAAATGGCATGGATCGGCTGGCGGGTGATCTCGGCCACCCAGGCCAGGTTGGCCGGATGCCCAAGAAAGAAGGGATAGGCGACAAAGCGCGCCGAGAACAACGCCGTCGGCGAGGCCTGCGCCAATGCCCCCAGTGCCTCCCAGTTCGCTTGCGTAAAGGTGAGCCCGGCCGTTAGTGTGGGCCACGGCGCCACCCGCAGCGTTTCGGCCAGGGTCATATAGACGAACGCGTCGCTGGGATTCGACCGAAAGATGCCGAACTGAATTCCCCGCCAGATCAGCGGCGCCGCGAGCAGGGCCCACGCTACCAATAGCATGGCGGCGGCCCAGGCCGCCCCTGGCCGCTGCTCGCGCACGGCCTGCGCCAGCGCGCGGCTCGTGCGCCATTTCGCGCCGGCCAATCCTAGACTAACGGCGGCCAGGGCGGCGGCGGCGGGCCAGGCCCAATAGCTGACCGGGACCAGGTAACATGTGAGCGGGTAGCCCACGATGGATAGGAGCGCCAGTCCTACTGGCACTGCCATCGCCGCTGCCTGTCCCGGCCGGTTCTCCGCGTGCGATACCAACCACAACGCTGGACCTAGCCCCATCAGGCCGAGCACAATCCAGCAGGCCGCAATCGCAAGCGCCGGAATGATCATTCCAGTTTGTGATCCATCCGCCTGGCCTAAGCGCGGGCCTCGCCCGGGTCCACGACCAGGTAGATGTCTTTAAGGTTGGAATACACATCCAGCGCCTCGGTGCCCGGCTCCCGGCTGCCGTTGCCCGACTGCTTCACGCCCCCAAACGGCATGTGCGGCTCGCTGCCATACGTGCCCGCATTCACCACCGCCACCCCCGCCTGCACCTGATGGCAAAACTCCAGCGCCCGGTTGACATTACGCGTGTGGATGCTGGCCGTCAGTCCGTACGGTGAATCGTTTGCCAGCCGCAGCGCCTCCGCAAAATCCCGCGCCCGGTACAGGCACGCAATCGGCCCAAAAAGCTCCGTCACCGAAATCTCGGCCTCCGGCGCCGCGGCCTCCACCAGGGTCGGCGCCAGGTAGAACCCATGGGCATGGTCCGGGTCGGTCAGCCGGTGCCCGCCCGTCAGAATCCGCGCGCCGCTCGCTCTCGCCCGCTCCACCGCCCCCAGCATGTTGTTGAGCTGGCGCTCGTTAATCACCGGTCCAAAATCGTCGTCGTCGCCCGGCCCCACCCGCAGCGCCTGCGTGCGCTCCACTAGCCGGTCGCGGAACTCGTTGTACACCGCGTCGAAGACGATCAGCCGGCTCCCCGACGCGCACCGCTGCCCCGCATTGCTAAACGCCGACAGCAGCGCCCACTTCACCGCATTCTCCAGGTCGGCGTCATCGCACACCACCAGCGGGTTCTTGCCGCCCAATTCCAGCGACACCTTGGCCAGCCGCTCCCCAGCCACGACCGCAATCTGCCGTCCCACTCCCGTCGAGCCGGTAAAGCTCACCACGCCCACCCGCGGGTGCGCCACCAGCGGCGCGCCGGCCTCCTGGCCGTAGCCCTGCACGATGTTCAACACCCCCGGCGGCAGCCCGGCCTCCGCCGCGATCTCGCCAAACAGCCAGGCCGTTCCCGGCGTATCTTCGGCCGTCTTCAGCACCGCCGCGTTGCCGCAGATCAGCGCCGGAAACACCTTCCAGGCCACGTTCGCGATGGGCGTGTTCGCCGCGATGATCAGCCCCGCCACGCCCACCGGCTGTCGCACCGTCAGCGCATACTTGTTCGCCTGCCCGCTGGTGGTCGTCCGGCCATACAGCCGCTGCCCCTCGCTCGCCATGAACAGCCCTAGCTCAATCGCCCCATCGGTCTCGCCCAGCGCCATCTTGAACGATTTGCCGGTCTCCAGCGCCACCATGCGCGCCATGTCCTCGCGCCGGGCCTTCAGCCCCAGCGTCACATCCAGCAGCTTCAAGCCGCGCCGCACGGCTGGCGTGCCGGCCCAGCCCGGCTGCGCGCGCTGCGCTGCCGCCACCGCCGCCCCCACATCTTCAATCATCGAGCGCGCCGCCCGCCCAATCACCTGCCCCGTCGCCGGGCTGCGTTTATCGAACCAGCCGCCCGCTTGCGCCGGCTGCTGCTGACCGTCAATCCAATTTGCCCATTCATTCGGAATGTTAGTTGCTGACATGTTTCACCAGGCCGTCCAGCCGCCGTCCAGCACCAGGTTGGCGCCGGTCATATACGCTGCGGCGGGCGAGAGCATAAACACCACCGCGCCGTTGTACTCATCCTCGCGCGCCATCCGCCCCAGCGGCACGCGCGCCAGGTACCCCTCCAGAAATTCCGGCGGCTGATGGTTAAAGACCCCGGCAAAGGTCAGGCAGTTCACCCGCACCCCGCGCCCGGCCCAATACGTCGCCAGGTAGCGCGTCAGGTTCAGCAGCGCGCTCTTGGAGGCCGCATACGCCACCGGCTTGTAAAAGGTCTCCCCGCTGGCCCGCCGGTACTCGTATATCCGCTGGTCGGGCGACACCAGCCCATAGGTCGAGCAGATGTTGATGATCGCGCCTCGCCCCGCCGCCGCCATCCGCCCCCCAAACACCTGGCAGCACAG
>CAZCEC010000020.1:57833-63945 GCA_964497615.1 uncultured Anaerolineales bacterium
ACGTTCAGGTCCATCACCTTGTCCCACGATTCCTCGGGATAGGTCTCGAACGGCCCGGTCTCCTCCACCGGCGCATTCGGCGGCGAGTCCAGCGCCGCGTTGTTCACCAGCCCGTGCGGTGCGTCCCAGCGCGCCTCAATCGCCCCCAGCGCCGCCTCCAGCGAATCGCGCCGCGTCACGTCGGCGGCTACGAACATCAGCCGCTCATCGCTCGCCCGCGCCCCGTAGCGCTCGGCCACGCGCTCGGGCCGCGCGTCCACATCCAGCACTGCCACCCGCGCGCCCTGGTCGGCCAGGGTCAGGCTGAACTGCCGCCCAAGCTGGCCCAGCCCGCCCGTCACCACAATCACCTGGTCCGTCACCGCAAACAGCTCAGCCATTGGCCGCCTGCATCAGCAGATCGCACACCTCGCGCACCGCGCCGCGCCCCCCGCGCGCCTGCGTCTGATAGCGCGCCGCCCCCGCCACCGCCGGGTGCGCGTCTGCCACCACCACCGGCAGGGCCACCACGCTCAGGCAGGGCAGGTCGTTCACATCGTTGCCCACAAAGGCCGTCTCGGCCAAGGTCAACCCCAGTTCCGCCAGCAGCATGTCCAGCGCCGCCCGCTTGTCGGCGCAGCCCTGGATGCAGCGCACGCCCAGCTTGCGGGCCCGCGCCCCTACCACCGGGTTGGTCTCGGTCGAAATGATCACCGTCGCGATGCCGGCCTGCTTCAGTTGGCTCAGGCCGATACCGTCGGCGCGCGAGCAGCGCACCGCCTCGCGGCCGTCCTCAAAGACGTACACCGTGTTGTCGGTGAACACGCCGTCAAAGTCGAAAGCCGCCAGCCGCACTTGCCGCAGCAGTTGCACCAGCGCCTCGGTCCCCGCCCCGCTGGCCGTGTTCACGCCGCGGACAGGTCCTCGAACCGGATATTGTCGTCGGCGCTCAGCGGTCGGGTCAGCCGCCGGCCCACGACGTTCTCCAGTTCATATGGCGGCAGCCCGTCGTTGGGCGACTTGATCGCCACATCGTCTCGCGTCAACACCTGCCCCGCCGGCAAGTCGCGCGCCGCCACCAGCTTCTTCGCCATCTTGTACAGCGGCTTGACCTCGCTCGGCAGCGGGCGCTTCACCCCGTCGCCCAGCGCCACCCGCGCCCGCTGCAAATCGCGCACCATGCGCCGCAGCCCGGAGTGCTCCAGCGAGAAGGCGTGGTCGGTGCCCTTCATCGAGCGGTTGAGCGTGTAATGTTTCTCCACCACGCGCGCCCCCAGCACATACCCCACCAGCGCCATCGCAATGCCGTTGTCGTGCCCCGACAGGCCCACCACCGCCTCCGGGAACTGCTCCCGAAAGGTCGTGATCACCCGCAGGTTCAACTCCTCGAAGGCCGCCGGGTAGCCCGCCGTGCATTGCAGCAGGCAGATCTGCGCGTTGATCGGCCGCACCGCCTCGTAGGCCCGGCGCACATCCGCCAGGGTGCCGCCGCCGGTGCTGATGATCACGGGCTTCCCGAATGCGGCCACGTGCTTCAGCAGCGGCACGTTGCTCAGGTCGCCCGAGGCGATCTTGTAGGCTGGCATATCCAGCCGGGCCAGCAGGTCGGCGCTGGCAAAGTCGAAGGCCGTGGCGAACATGGTCAGCCCCAGCTCGGCGGCGTAGGCTTGCAGTTCGCGATACTCCGCCTCACCAAACTCCAGCGCCTCGCGATGCGCGCCATAGGTCACTCCAAAGCTGTTCTCGTGGTCGTACGGCTGGTCGTACATAGCGCGCGTGTACAGCGTGCGGTTGTCGCGCTTTTGCAGCTTGACCGCGTTCGCCCCACAGTCCTTCGCGCCGTGAAACAGGGCCTTCGCCGTTTCCACGCTGCCCTGGTGGTTATGCCCGATCTCGGCGATGACGTAGCAGTCGCTGTCGTCGCTAATGCTGGTATGGTCGATTGTGATTTGTCCGCTCATATGCCCTCGGCCCGCTTTGCCATGACAAGCTGGCCTGTATGGACATACCAGATGGCGCAATCACTGGACTGATTCACAAAGGTGTCCACTGCCAGTTTCATCCCTCGGCAGGTAGTGAATCCGTAGTCATCAACCACAATGCAGCCTCCTACCGCCAGCCGGGGCCAGAAGAATTCCAGCGCGGCCACGGCGGACTGATAAAGATCGACATCCAGATGGACCAGACCGAACCATCTGTCCGCCAGTCTGGGCGCCACCTCCGCGAATTCCCCCGGATGGATCTCAACGCTCTGAAACTCGGATAGATACTGCTGCACTGCGGGCAGACTGGTGTCCGCAAACGTGCCTGTCGTGTGCGGCCCATCCAACTCCGGCTCAATGACATCCGGGTGCCCGCTAAACGTGTCGATCACGTGCAGCGGCACTGCCAGCTCCCAATATTGCAGTGCGGCCGCGATGAACCAGGCCGACCCTCCCTGATAAGTGCCCACCTCTGCCGTCGCTAGGCGCAGGGCGCGGACATTGCGCACTGCGTGCCACAGCGTCAGCAGGCGGTTGAAATCCAGCAGCGTGCGGCCGTCACTGATCACCTGCTGTGCCAACTCGCAGAAACCCGGCTCCTGCCGGAAGTCGATCAGTTTGTGGCCGCTGGGCGCCAGGTATTTCGGTACTGTCACCATGTCCGGCGGAGTGTCCGCCGCTACCGTACTCACCGCCGGGCGCGCCCGCGTGACTTCATACCCCAAGCGCCGCGCCAGCGCCCGTATTGCGCGCCGTGCAAGATTCAATGCCAACTCTCACCTGCTCCTATACCGAAGTCGTCTCGTATCGTGCCTGCTCTGTCCCATGGGCCTCGTCGCTCGCGGCCGGGCCAAGATAGGTCGTGCGCCACGGCAGCAGCGGGCGCACCACCCCCGAGTAGTTCTCCGTGTAGTCGCCCCGCGCCGACCGGCCCGTGATCGGATCGTATACGTGGAACACCAGCGCATCCTCCACGTACACATGCCGGAACTTGACTGACCGCGCCGTGAACATCGATACCGTCAGCCGGTAATCCGCCTCCGCCAGGAAATTCGGCGGGATTTCCACCACGGCTTCATAGCGGCCAGGCGCGCCATGCACCGTCTCCGTCTGCTGCATCGTGCTGAAGGCGCACACTTCGCGCGTGAACACCGACACATTGCACCGGAACTTCGCCCCCGGTTGCAGCACGTGATAACCCAGCCGGATGCGCAAGCGCTGTTCCACGTTGGCCACCAGCGCCGGCTGGTCCTGGTCGTCGAGCAGGCTCACATCCGTCAACCGCACGGCTTCCGTGCCCGGCGCGCGCTCCAGATCATCCCAACGGCGCACTTCGCCCCCGCCGCTATGGCGGTTCATGTACTGGCCGATGATCAACTCAATCGCGCCGTCGGCCACGAGTGTGCCTCGCTCCAGCAACAGCGCGCGGTTGCACAGCCGCGTCAGGTTGGCCATATTGTGGCTGACAAATAACACCGTCCGGCCTTCCTTCGCCACCTCCCCCATCTTGCCCAGGCACTTGCGCTGGAACGACGCATCGCCGACGGCCAGCACTTCATCGACAATCAAGATCTCCGGCTCCAGGTGGGCAGCCACGGCAAACGCCAGCCGCACGTACATCCCGCTCGAATAGCGCTTGACCGGCGTGTCCAGAAACTTCTCCACCTCGGCAAACGCCACAATCTCGTCCAATTTGCGGCTGACCTCTTGCCGCCGCATCCCCAAGATAACGCCGTTCAGATAGGTGTTCTCGCGCCCAGTCAACTCCGGATGGAAGCCCGACCCGACCTCCAACAGGGACCCCACTCGGCCGCTCAGCCGCGCCCGGCCCAAGGTCGGCTCGGTGATGCGCGCCAGAATCTTCAGCAGTGTGCTCTTCCCGGCGCCGTTTTGTCCAATGATCCCCAGCACCTCGCCCTGCGCCACCTCAAATGACACCTCCCGCAGCGACCACAGCGTCTCCTCATCCGTTGGCGGGCGCGCCATCTGGCGCAGGTAGGCAAACGGCGAGCGCAGCGTCTGTGCTACTGCCTCGCGGAACGTCTCCGCTGGCCGCTCGCGCGCGCCAATCCGATAGCGCTTGCTCAGCCCCTCCACTGTAATAATCGGCCGGGTCATGCAATGTCCACGATCGTGCGCTCCACGCGCTTGAACATATACAGGCCGCCCACCAGCACCGCCGCTGCCACCAGCGCCGCCGCCGCCAGCGTCCAATCCGGTGCATAGCCGCTGCCCAGCAGCGCCCAGCGAAACCCGTCGATCACGGCCGTCACCGGGTTCAGCCGGTACAGCCACAGCCACTCGGGAAACCGCGCCTCGATTAGGCTCATCGAGTACACCACCGGCGAGAGATACATCAGCACCCGCACCACGAACCCGACGATCTGGCCGAAGTCGCGGTAGCGCACGATGATGCCCGAAAACCACAGCCCCAGCCCCAGCCCCATAGCGCCCATCACCGCCAGATACACCGGCAGCAGCACCACCCCCCACGTTGGCCGCGCCTGGTAGTACACCAGCATCAGCGCCAAGATAACCAGCGAGATCAGCAGGTCCACCAGGCTCGACAGCAACTGGGCCAGCGGGACGATGATCCGCGGAAAGTACACCTTGGAGATCAGGCTGATGCTGCCTAGCAGGCTGTTGGTGCCCGCGCTCACAGCGTTGGAAAAGAAACCCCACGGCAGCAGCGCCACATACGTGAACACCGTATACGGCTGATCATCCGAGGGCAGCCGGGCGATCGAGCCGAAGATCAGCGAATACAGCACCATGCTCATCAGCGGCTGCAGCACGAACCACAGCGGCCCCAGCGCCGTCTGCCGGTAGCGCCCCTTCAGGTCGCGCCAGATCAGGAAGTACAGCAGGTCCCGGTACTCCCAGATCTCGCCCAGCTTCAGCGCCGCCCAGCCCCTCGTCGGCTGGATGATGACTTCGTGCTCGGTCGGGTTCGGGCGGGTCAGGGTCGCCATGGGTCGTTCACTGGCGCCGGCGCGGCTTGATCACGAACAGCACCAGCACCACCAGCACCACCGGCGCCGCCCCGGCCGCCATCGTCAGGTAGCCCGTCGTCGAGATGGCGTTGACTGGCGGCGGCGGGCCGTAGTCCGGCAGCGGCGTGCTCGTCGGGGTCAGCACAGCCGTCGCCGTCGGCGGCGGCGGGGTGGCCGTTGGGTCGGGGGGCAGGGGGGCCGGCGTCGCGCCCTGCACCGGCAGCGTCCGCGTCGTGTACCAGATTTGCCGCCCCTCGGTCCAGAACAGCACATGGAGCTGGTTGCCCATCCCCAAAACCATCGCCGGATACTCGATCCACAGGCTGGGCGCGATCGACTCCGACAGGCACTCGGGCGCGCTCCACGTCTCCCCCTCGCGGCTCAGGTACCACACGCACCCGCTGTCCGAGACGACCAGGTGCAGATTGCCGGCGCTGTCCACCGCCAGGTTCGGCGGGCCTTCCGAACCGCCCGTCCCGCCCGGCAGCACTACGCTCGGCTCGGCCCAGCTCACGCCGCCGTCTAGCGACTCTTGAAAGTACTTGTCGCTCGAACCCGCCGTGCCCGTCCAGGTCAGATACACCTCCTGATCGGGCCCCGTCACCACATTCGGCTGGTTGGTGTTCGGCCCCGCGATCCGCCGCGGGATGGACCACGTCAGCCCATCATCGGTGGACTGCGAGTAGAACAACCCTTGCGGCGGCCAGCCGTTGGGCAACTCATACTCCGCCCACACCACGTGCAAGGTGCCGTCGCGGGCGACGGCCATGCGCAGCGCATCCGGCGCGCCGTTGGTGTTCACCGGGTCGCTCACCAACAGGGCTGGGTCCCAAATCTCGGTTGCGGCGTTCAGCCGCTGGACATAGATTTCGTTCGACTCCGCCGCCCCATACGCCATCCACAGCGTGCCGTCGGGCGCGCTGGCCAGGCTGGCAAACGGATACCCGGTTTGCAGCCCCATCGGCCCATGCCACGCCTTGGCTGAGGCCTCCGGCGAACGGCCCGCCCAGGCATAGAAGTCGCCGTCCCACAACAGGTTCAGGCCGTTGCTGGCCCCGGCGGCGATCAGTCCCGTCGTGTTGTTGTCCGTGATGAAGATGTCCACCGGCTGCCAATTGGGCTGGTCGAGCCGCGTGTGATAGATCTGCGTCGGCCCCA
>CAZCEC010000020.1:63955-83068 GCA_964497615.1 uncultured Anaerolineales bacterium
GAAACGTCCAGAACCCGTGCACCTGCCCATACGCGTCCGCGACGAGCTGCGGCGCGGCCACCGGCCCGTTGCCTTGGAACACGATCACCGGCCGCGTCCAGCCGCCGTCCTGTGCGCCAGCCGGTCCCGTCCACCCAAACAGCGCTCCCAGGCCAGCCGCCAGCAGGCCCGCCAGCGCCCATCTGTTCCCCATACTTCGCACTCTTCCAGGCTGTCTCGTCACGCGCCGATCCTTGTTCCTAGCGCCGTGCGGCGCGTAGTCCAATCAGGGCCACCACGAAGATCACGACCATCCCGGCCAGGATGCCGCCAATCCGCAGCCACAGATCGTTCGCTGCCGGCGCCTGCGGCTCCGTGTTGAAGTTGACTGTCGGTTCGGGAGTTGCGCTGGGCGCCGTGGTGGCGGTGATCGTGGGCGCCACCGTTGGCACAGGCGTAAACGTTGGCGCCGGCGCCACTTGCACGTCGGCCACCACCCGCTCCGTAAAGCCCAGCACGTGCAGCCCGCCGCCTGGGTTGGGCGAAGTCGTCACGCGGTAAAAGGCCGTCAGCCGGTTGGGCGGCAGCAGCAGCGCCAGGGCGCCCGTGGCCGCGTCTGTGTTGTAGCCCAGCGGAATGCTCTCGCTCACCTGCCAGGTAATGCCGTCCCACACCGACAGGAACAGCGCCGCCGAGCCTTGCGCCGTCGTCTCGATCCCCACCAGATAGACGGCTCCGGCCCCATCGCTCACCAGCCCCACCGACGGCGCGATCGTGCGCAGTCCGCCTACGTGCAGCGCGGTGGACCAGGTCTGGCCGCCATCCGGCGAAAACTGGTGGTACAGGCTGGGGACGCCGGCCTCGATCTCCATCCACACGCGGTGAATTTCGTCCGGCCCCGCCGCCGCGATTCGCGCATAGCCGGCCTGGCCGCCGCTCACTTCCTCCGGCTCGGTCCACGTTTGGCCCCCGTCGTCCGACCGCACGTAGTATACGCCCGCGCGCGTTTCCGCTGGCGGCAGGGCGCTCCGCACAAACACCACGTGCAGCCGGCCGGCCGCGTCCTGCGCCAATTGCGTATCGTGCACCGCCGGCCAGTCCGCCTCGGCCGCCCCAAACACGCGCACCGGCTCGTTCCACGTCTCGCCCTGGTCGGCCGAGTCCACATAGTACACGCCCCGGTCCTCGTTCAGCGGGATCGTGTACACCACCCGCAGCACGCCATCCGGGCCAATGGCCATGGCCGGCGAGCCGCCCACCGTCCGCAGCGCCGGCAGCGAGCGCGGCGCCTGCCATCCCGAAGTCGAGGCCGCGTCGCGGGCGAAGGTCCGGCTGTATAGAATTTCGCCAGTCAGACCTCCGCTCCACACCGCATGGAGATACCCGTTGCCATCCGCCACGACCACCGGGCTGGCGGCAGGCCCGCCGCTGGCGCTGCGCATGATGTTGACGCCCTCGCCCCAGGTCGGGCCATCCCCGCGCGTGTAGTACAGCGTTGCCGCCTCGCCGCTGCCGGCCTCGCTCTGGGCCCACACCACGTGCATCCGGCCTTCCTCGTCATAGGTCACCGATGGGAACCCGGCCTCGGCGTTGGCCACCGAAAGCTGCACCGAGGGCGTCCAGGCCGTCCGCAGGGCCGGCAGCAAATCGGCCAGGTTGGTCTGGCTGGTCGTATACCAGATGTCGCCGCGCGGGTCGCAGCCCAGGGCCGCCACCTGCTCGCCCACCACTTGCAGGGTCAGGCAGTCCAGGCTGGACGGCCGGTTCGTCGTCGGGTTCACGAACCCGATGCGCGGCGTCCACGGCTCCGACCAGCGGCTGCCATCCCACAGCGCCACCGCGCTGCCCTGGCTCAAGGCGGCTTGCAGCAGCAGCCGGCCCTCGCTCAGCGCAAAGCTCCGCGCGCTCCGCAGACAGCCGGGCAGTGTTTCCAGCACCCGCTGGGGCGTCGTCCAGGCGCCGCTGGCGGCGTCGTAACGTTCCTGATACAGGTCGCAGGTCCCGGCATCCTGCCACAGCCGCAATTGGCTGCTGCCGTCATCCAGCACCAGCAATTGCGCCCGCTGCGGGATCAGACCCGCGGTCGCGGCCTCCGCCGCGGCCAGCTTGGGCGCCTCAAACGTCAGCCCGCCATCCGCCGACCGGGACGTGAAGCTGGAGAAAAGCTGCGGATCGTCCCAGGTGACGAACACTTCGCCCGTGCGGGTCGTCGCCAGATTGAGATGCGCCAGCTCATCCGGCAGCGTGCGGAAGTAAAGCGACGTGATGATAGCCCGCGCGTTCTCCCAATCCCGGCCGCCCGTTATCGACTGGCGGTAATACACGCCCGCCGGCAGCCCCGCGCTTTGCAGCCGCCGGATATAGGCCACGTGCAGGTTGCCGTCCGCGTCCAACTGCGCGTCCCAGGCATACGGCGCCGAGGCCACTTGCAGCCCAAACGTCCACACCGCCGACGCGCCCAGCCGCTGGTTGTTCTGCGAATACATCACATTGCCGCGCTCGTCCATCCAGAAGGCGTGCAGAATGCCGTTATCATCGGCAAACAGGCGCAGGTCAACCGGCGGAGCGGGCGGGCTGTTGGGCCCGGCGGCCCGCGCGCCGAAGATGTTGGGCGCGCTCACCGGCAGCGACCAGCCCTGGCCTGGCAAGTAAAGGGCGAACTGCGTGCCCTCGAAGTTGTCCCACCACAGGGCGTAATACTGGCCCGCCGCATCCGCCGCGATGACGGGATCGGTGGCCGCGCCCGATTGGCTCAGGTTGATCGGCTGCGCCCAGGTGCCATCGCTGATCGGGGCCGTGGCCGTGATCGGGTTGGCCGCGTCGGGTGTGGGCGTAAACGTCGGAAAGATCACTTCCACCGGCGTGAGGGTGGGGGGCGCCAGCGTGGCCGTCGGCGGCGCCAGGGTGGGCGCCTCCGGCGGCGCCGGGGTTTCCGTGCTGTCCTGCGCGAAGAGCGGCGGCGTGGCCGCCGGGCGGACCAAGGCAGCCGCCAGCGCGATGACCAGCGGGGCGATATGCAGCAACCGGTTTCTTAACATGACGAGTTATTTCACCTATCTTGGGCGCTGGCGGCTCATTGGCTGGCCGGCCAGGTCTCCCGCGCCCGCTGGGCAAAGTCGGCCAGGTCTGGGCGCTGTTGTGTGGTCCACCACCATGTGTACACTTCCATCTCGCCCGGCGCCTCCGGGATCAGCCCCAGCAGGTCCGCGGCGGCGTCTACCTGGCCCAGCCACACCAGGTTGTAGGCCAGGGCCTTCGTAATCCCCCGGTGGCCCGCGTCGGCCCGCCGTGCCGCCTCCAGGTGCTCCACCGCGCTGGCGAAGTCGAGTTGTTCGCTGGCAATCAGTCCCAGGTAGTAATGGCTGGTCCGCTGGGCCGGCCTCAGCCTCAGCGCCTCCTCAAACAACCGCCCTGCCTCGGCCAATGCAGGCACGTACCCTTCGTTTCGCCAGGTGTTGGTGGGAAACCCCGCCAGCAGCACCCGGTTGGCTTTCAGCGCGCCTGCATTCGCCAGCCAGGCGGCGTGCCCGGCCGGGCTTAGCCCCACCGCCGCCACGGCCAGGCCCAGCAGCAGCACCGTCAACCATCCCCGGCGGCCGAACCAGCTCCTCGCCGGGGCGCTCTCCGAAGCGGCCGGACGCAGGGCCAATCCAAACGGCATCAGCCACAGGACCGCCGCCCGGCTCGCCACCAGCGGCCCATCCACCAGGCCCAGCAAGCCCGCCACCGCGATGCCCGCCGCGCCTGCCCCCGCCAGCGCCGGCCAGCCCCCCGCTTCATCTTGGCGGCGCAGGGCCGCCCAGCCCCCCAAAACAAACACCCCCGCAAAGCTCACCGCGCCCGCCACGCCCTGCTCCGCCAGCACGTTCAAATAGGCGTTGTGGGCGTGCGTCAGGAACAGCGACGGGATGCCTAAGATGTGCGTCGCATACAGCCCCGGAAACGCCGCCAGCCCGCCCCCCGTGTAGGGCGTGTCTTGCGCCAGCCGCCACACCTGTCCCCACACTTCCAGGCGGCTCACCGCGCTGTTGGGTCCCGGCATGTACCCCAGCGCCGCCTCGATTAACCCCGGCCGCGCGATGGTCACCACCACCGCCGTGGCCGCCCCCGCCAGCAGCCCAATCGTGAACACCTGTCGCGGATCGCGCCCCAGGGCTTGGCCTGCCTTCCGGGCGGCCTGCCAGCCCGCGGCCAGCCCCGCCGCTGCAAACACCGCCGCCGCCGACCCGCGCGACTCCGTCATCACCAATCCCAGCGTGATGGCGGCGGCCGCCACAATAGAAAAGGCCAGCCCCAGGCCGGCCCGCCGCCCACCTGCATCGCCCCCGCGCAGCCGCTGCAGCCGCCTCAGCCCTTGTGCCACTGGCAGCGGCAAGCCCAGCGCCAGAATGGTGGCGGCGACATTGGGGTGCGGATCATACCAGCTGAGCTGCGGCGCGTTTTGCTGCACCCACGCGCCCACCCGGCCGATGGCGGCGAACTTGGCCGGCTGGCCCAGCCAATCGTGCTGGGTGACAAAAAAAAGCGCGAACACCGCGCCGGCCAAGGCCGCCCCATCGCCGAACCGCCACGTGACCGCTGGTGAGCTGTTGACCAGGGCATAGAAAATGCCGATCGCCCCCAATAGCAGCCCGATGCGCGCCCCCGCCGCGGCCTCATCCATCGCCGGCCACACCGCCACCAGGCTGGCCACCAGATAGGCGGCCAGCGGCCAATCAATCGGCGTGCGCCGCGTCCACACCCCTAGCCGCAGCCGCCGCACCGCCCAGGCCGTCCCCCAGCCCAGCCCCGCGGCGATGCTGGGCGCCTCGGCGATCCGGTCCCCGAACGCCGTCCAGACTCCGGCCGCGGCCAGCGTCAACCCCCATTCCAAGATCGCCAGCCACCTGCTCACCAGCAGCCTGCCAGCCCGGCGCGGATTGTGCGCCCGGCGCGGAATAAGAGCCCGGCGCGGATTGTGCGCCCAGCATCAGCTGCGGCCGGTGCCCGCCCCAGCTTGGCTGTGAATTGCGCTTGCCAGCGCCAATGCGGCGCCGCGATTGTGGTCAAATGGGAAAATCGCCGCCGGGCCGCCCGCTCAGTCCTTCACCCAGCCCAGCGTTTGCAGCCCGATGTCTACCGCGCTCTTGAAGCCGGCCCAGGTGTTCATGGACTTGAGCATCGTGAAGATCGGGCCGGGCCGGAACGCCCACTCCCGGAAGGCCCGCTTCTGCCACTTCAGCAGGTCCTCGGCCTTCAGGTTTTCGTAATCGAGCACCGTGGCCTGGTCCATATCCACCTCTTCCCAGTTGGTGCCCGATCGGAACCAGTTGTTCTCCACCACCTCGAAGAAGAACGGCGTGCCGGGGTAGGGGGCCGCCACGTGGAACAGCGCAATGTCCAGCGGCAGTTGCTTGGAGATCGCCATCGTCTCCTGGATCGTCTCCACCGTCTCGCCCGGCAGCCCGATAATGAAATAGCCCCAGTTCTTGATCCCGGCCTGCTTGGCCCACTTCAGCGCCTTGTGGGCCTGTTCCATCTTATAGCCCTTGTGCGCCTTCTTCAGAATCATCTCGTTCCCGCTCTCGATCCCCCACGAGATCAGGATGCACCCCGCCCGGCCCATTAGCCGCAGCAGTTCCTCATCCACATAGTCCACCCGGCTGTTGGCTGTCCAGGTGACCTTCAGCCCCTCCTTAATGATCAGCCGGCACAGCTCCACCACCTGCTCCCGGTTCACCGTGAACAGGTCGGCGTACATGTGAATGTGGTGGACGCCCAGATCGTGCAGCATCCACATCTCCTCGATCAGCTTCTCCGGTGATCGCAGCCGCACCGAGTTCTGATAGCTCACGTGCTTGATGCAGTACTTGCACCCGGCCGGGCAGCCGCGGCTGGTGACGATAAAGGTGTACGGCCCCTTGATCATCGGCATCCGGTACTTGTCCAGCGGCAGCAGATGGTGATAGGGCATGGGCAGGTCGTCCAGGCTCTTGAAGAACGGCCGGTCCCAATTCAGCGCCACCTCCCCGTTTCGCCGCCACCCCAGTCCCTTGATCGCCGTCAACTGCGCCGCGCTCGGCCACGGCCGCAGCGTCTCGGGCGGCAGGGTGGGCATCAGCGGAATGCCGCCCTCCTCGGCCGCCGCGCGCCGGCCGTTGCCGTAGCCATTGCCGCTGGGCGCAATCGCCGTCCATGCTGGCTGCCACGCCGGGTCGGCCCCGGTCCACATCGGCCACATGATCTCGTGCCCGCGCGCCAGGTCGCCGCTCTGCGCATGCACCAATTGCCCCCCCTCATTCACCCGCCACCGCCCGCGCGCTGCCTCGAACGTGTCAATCAGCTCGCGCAGCGTCATCTCCGGCTCGCCGCGCAGCACAAAGTCCAGCGCCGGGAACTGCCGCAGCGTCTCGCGCGCCAGCGGCGTCACGTGCGTCCCAAACGCCATCGTCACCGCGTCCAGGCTCTTCGCCAGGAACACGCCGTACATGTCGTTGGTCAGGGTGGGGGCAGTCACCTGGGTCAAGTAGTAGTGCGGGCGGCGGTCGCGCAGGATCGCCTCGAACTGCGCCCAGTTCATCCGCTCCGCGATGGCGTCCACAATCTCCACCGAGTAGTCCGGCGCCAGCAGCGCCGCCATCTGCGCCAGGCTCACCTGCGGCCAGATCATGTTTTCCCGGCTGCGCCGGCCCACCCGGTGCTGGGTGCGGATCCAAATGCCCCCGTCCGGCGACGGCGGGTTCACCAGCAGCACGTCTGTCTTGTTCTCGCCGCTGCGCGCAATCGCGCGCTCGCGCACAATCGCATCTGCGTCCGGAAAGCGCGCGGCCGGCAGCTTCACGATCCGCCGCGTCCCCAAGTTTTCGCGATGTTCCGCGGTCATGCTTACCTTGTCCTCACCTATGTCCGCCCGACATGTCGTGCTGCGCCCGCATTTCCCGCTCCGACAACTCTTCCAGCGTGCGCATCACCACCCACGAGATCACCAATTGCAGCCCAACCAGCATAAACAGCGCGCTGCCCACCAGGTACAGCCACAACCGGCTGATTTCCCAGCCCGTGAGACCCAGCGCCAGCGTTCCACCTGCCAGTATCATCCCGAATACGCCTACGGTCAATCCTAGCCATCCAAAGTGCCGGTCCAGCGGCGTTTTGAAGAGCGGCTTGCCAAACAGCCCCATCCGCACCGGCTGCTTGCGGAACAGCGCCACCAGGTAGTTGAACGTTGCCCCCAGGCTGAACACGCTCACCCCGCCCACCCCCAGCACCAGCGCCCCAAAGATGGCCGCCACGCTCCACGGAGTCAGCGTCGTCACCCCCCGCAGCCGGGCCGCGCCTAGCCCCAGCGCCACCAGCCCCGCCGCCCCCATGCCCGCCAGCCCCAGCGTCCCCAGGATGCGCACCGGGTTGTAGCTCAGCGCCGTCCACAGGATCGAAATCGTGTAACGCAGCCCGTCGCGCACCACGCTCAGCTTCGACCGGCCGATCCGCTCCCGGTAGGGGATGGGCACCTCCACCAGCCGCAGCCCCTCGTGGATCGCCCGCATGCTCATGATCGGCGTGAAGTTCAGCCCATTCGGCAGCGGATACAGCAGCGGCAGTTTCTCGCGCCGGATCACCCGCATCCCGCTGGCCGAGTCTCGCACCCGCTGGTCGCCCAGCAGCGTGATCAGCCCCGCGAACAGCACATTCCCCACCCGCCGCATCAGTGGCATCTCGCTCGCCGCCCCCGACATGCGCGACCCGATCACCACTTCCGCCCCGGCCAGCGCTGGGGCGCACAACTGCGGGAAATACTCCGGCGGATACGTCCCATCCGCATCCAGAAACGCGATCAGCTCCCCCTGCGCCTGGGCCAGCCCCGTCTTCAAGGCCGCGCCATACCCCCGGTTCACCGGATGCCGCACCAGCCGCACCACGGCCCTGGCTTCGCCCGCGTCCGGAATTACGAACCGCTCCACCGCCGCGCCGGTCTCGTCGTGCGAACCGTCATCCACCACGATCACTTCCAGCCGCGTCACCCCCGCCGCCGCCAGCGCCGCCTGCTGGGCCAGCACCCGCTCCACAATGCCAGCAATCCCGGCCTCCTCATTCAGGGCCGGGATGATCACCGACAAGCTCGCCCCCTGGCCCTCGGCCAGCGGCAGGTCTGCCCCGGTGCTTAGCGTTGCGATCGCCGTCTCAATCCTTCCCAGTTGCATTCCGCGTTGCCACACCGATACCGCCGCACATTCAGCCCCATCCCAAAGATATGATCCGCCAGATGCCGGCGCCGCCGGTGCCAGTCGTTCAGTCCGCAGCGCGGGCACTCGCGCGCCGCCGGCAAGCGCCGCCGCAGCCGGATGTGCCCCGCCAGCCAAAGGGCCGCCAACCCTGCCGCCCCTGCCGCGCCCAGCAGCCATCCCTCCAGCATCAGAGATAGACCGCCCGCGACCGTCCTTCGCCCCCGTCTTCACTAATATTGCGCAGCACGCGCGCTGGCACGCCCCCCACCACCGTGTGCGCTGGCACGTCCTTGGTCACCACGGCGCCGGCGGCCACCACCGCCCCCCGCCCAATCCGCACCCCGTCGGTCACCACTGCCGCCGCTCCCAGCCACACATCGTCTTCCACCACAATCCCCTCCGCCGTGATGCCCTGCTCCACGAACGGCCGCGCCGGGTCGTCAAACACGTGGTTCACCGCGATCAACTGCGTCATCGGCGAGGTGTACACCCGGTCGCCAATCGTCACCCCGCCTTGGCCGCGGATCACCGTGTACTCGCCGATCAGGCTGTCCCGCCCAATGCGGATCCCGGCGTTGGGCAGCCCGCGGAAGTTGTACACGTGCAGAACCGCCCCGTGCATCACCAGCGTCCCCGCTCCAATCTCCACCCCGCCCGGGCAGGCATGGATATACACCCCCTCGTCCAGGTAGCTCCCGCGGCCCAGCCGCAGGTGGCTGGCGAACCGCAGCCGCACATTGCGCTCGATGGCCGCCATCCCGTCCATGCGCAGCATCAGCCGGTACACCACCGCCCGCAGCGCAATGCCGGCCAGGGTGGGCACCCAGCCCGCCAGCGCTTGCAGCGCCTGTTCCCAGGCGTAGCGCGCGGGCGTGGCCGCCTGCCGGCCCACGTACAGCCGGGCCTGCCCCAGGGCGCTTTGGTCGGTGTGTGGGTTGGACTGCGATGGCATGCTCCGCCCTTCCGACATGCGCACTGAGACCTCAGTGGCGCATTGGGCTGGCAACTGCTCCCGCTGCCGCCCGGCAGCGCGGGGCAGGGGAGCCTATGCGATTGGGCCTGCCCGCTGGCGCCACGCACGGGCACGCCGCGACGCCGGTCCGCCCCCACGGCCAGGCGGTCCCGCGCCTCAATCTCTCTGCCTAAGCGGCGCGATTCACGAGTTAACCTCGGGTGGGATGAGACCTGGCAACACCCGAGGAGCGTGGGCTCGCAGGCCATCGTTCGCTGCGCGCCCCGAGTTGGGGATTGTGTTGTGCATCCGCGCGTGCAGCCTTCGCCACACCCTGCCTGGCGGTCTCGCGCTCGTTGCTGTCCGACGCGCCGCCGCGAATTGTCACCGAAGTCCCAACGACTGTCAACCCTGCGCTATTATACCCGCCCCCCTCGCCCGATTCGCCAGCCGGCTGGCTTGCGTCTATAATGCCCGCCGTCGCCCTCACGGGCGGCGGGGGTTGGGCGTCTCTCATTATCTGTACGGCAATGCTCAGGCATTGTTTGCGCGGGATAGCTCGTCTCGCCCTTTCGGCCGTTGGTATGGTCGCGTGCCGTTGAGGAGTCGTTTTCCATGACCCGTTTTGTGCCCCGCCGCGCGCGTGCCGCGCGCGCGGATGATACCGTGCCGCCTCGCCGCGGCGTTCTCCGGCGTGTGGCTCGCCTGTGGAGCGGCGCCGACCGGCTCACGGTCGAACTGGCGCTCCCTCTTGGTCCGCGCGGCTGGTCTGGCTGGGTGCTCGTTCCCCACCTCGGCCAGCCGGCCGCCCTCGATTCGCTCTTGCCAGCCCTGCGCGCCGCTGGCCTCGCCACCCTCAGCCTCAACCTGCTCGCCGGTGAATCGCACCCGTCCGCCCTCTTCGACGCGCCCCGCCTGGGCGCCCGCCTCGCCGCCGCCGCCCGCTGGCTCCTCAGCCAGCCAGAGGCCCGCGGCCAGCGCCTCGGCCTGCTCGCCGCTGGCCCCGCCGCCGCCGCCGCCCTCTGGGCCGCCGCCGATTTGGGACCTGCCGCCGCCGCCGTTGTCTCCCTGGCCGGCCGCGCCGACCTCGCCCTCAGTCGTCTGGCTGCGATCAGCGCGCCCGTCTTGCTCATTGCCAGCCGCGCCGACCGCCTCACCCTGGACCTCAACCGCCAGGCCGCCCAACGCCTCAATGCCCGCAGCCGCCTGGTCCTCGCCCCCAGCTTCCTTTATCAACGCCAGCGCCTGCGCGACCCCGGCGCGCTCGATAGCCTCCTTGCCGTGGAGTGGCTCGGCCAGCACGTCGCCGGCCTTAATCCAGCCGCCCTGCCGCGCCCGCCCATCACGCCCCTCCTGCCGCGCGCCCTCCAGCGCGGCGGGGCGGCCGCCGCCGCCACCGTGGCCGCCGTCGTGGCCGCCCTGGCCGGCCCCGCCCAGCCCGCTGAGGCCGCCGCCAGCCTGGACGTCACCGGCGGCGCCCTCACCTACACCGGCTCCGGCAGCAGCACATCGCTCATCGTCGGCCTGGATGGGGGAAACTACATCTTCATCGATCCGGGCGAAGGGTCCATCTCCATCAGCGCCAATGCCGCGGCGGCGGGCTGTGCCAACATCGGCTTATCCTATTGGGCCGCCTGTCCCGACACGGCCGTCAACACCCTCTCCATCAACACCGGCGCTGGCAGCGACAACGTCGGCCTCGTCATTCGCGATGGTTTTGACGACACCACCGTGGATGGGGGGGCCAATTCCGATGACCTCAGCATCGACGACACCAACACCAATTTCAACGACGCCAACACGTTGACGGGCAGCACCTTCACCCGCAGCTTCATCGACACCATCACCTATCAGAATTTCGAGACCCTGGCCGTCACGGCCGAGCCGGGCAACAACACCATCAACATCCAGGGGACCTCCATCCCCACCACCTTCGACGGCCACGACGGCAGCGATACCTTCATCATTGGCTCGGGCAACTCCCTCGACGCCATCGACGGCGCGTTGGGCGTCATCGGCGGCTCCGGCACCAATGCCCTGCGTGTGCTTGACAGCGCCAGCGGCAACGCCATGAACTTCAACGGCCTCACCGCCACGCGCAGCGGCATGGCCGGCCTCACCATTGGCAGCGGCATCGACTCCGTCTCCCTCGACTCCGGCAGCGGCAACGACTCCCTCCTGCCGGTCTTCTTCAACATCCCCGTCACCCTGCGCGGCGGCGGCGGCAACGACACCATCTCCGGCGGCCCTGGTAATTCCAACGACTCCCTCGATGGCGGCTCCGGCTCGGCCGACCGCCTGGTCGCTTCCGGCGACGCGTTGTGGGACCTCGACAACACCCAGATCACCAGCTTTAACCACGGTTTCGACCTCCTGGTCGGCGGCACCTTTGAGCAGGCCAGCCTCACCGGCACCGGCGGCAACGACATCGTCTGGGCCGATGAATTCAACCAGGGCCCGGTCACCATCGTCGGCGGCAACGGGAATGATCAGCTCACCGGGACTCCCCTGGGCGACAGCATTCTCGGCGGCGACGGCGACGACACCCTGCGCGGCCTGGGCGGCAGCGATACCCTCAGCGGCGGCAACGACACCGATGAGCTTCGTGAAGACTACTATGTCACCGGCGATGCCACGCTGACGAACACCTCCCTCAACACTACCTTCCTGGGCTCCGACGTTTTGTCCGGCATCAATGCCGCCTATCTCGTTGGCTGGGACGGCAGCAACGATTACATGGACGCCTCGGCCTTCACCGCCGGCCCGGTCACCCTCTTGGGCTTCGGCGGCAACGATACCCTTTTGGGCGGCGGCGCGAACATTAACGATTCCCTCAACGGCGGCAGCGGCACCGACTGGGTCTTTGCCACCGCCAACACCGATTTCAACCTGTCCAACAGCCAGTTAGCCACGGCCAATGGCTCGCCGCTCGGCGACGACAGCCTGACCAGCATCGAGCGCGCCAGCCTGACCGGCGGCAGTTCCGCCAACAACCTCGATGCCAGCAGCTTCAGCGCGGGCGATGTGGTCCTCAATGGCGCTGGCAACAATGACGAGTTGGATGGCGGCCCTGGCGACGACACCCTCACCGGCGGCTTCGGCAACGACAACATCGACGGCAACGGCGGCACCGACACGCTGGTGGAAACCGGCAACGGTGACTTCGACCTCGACTTCAATCACCTCGCCGGCGTCATGGGCAGCGACGAACTGACGGGCATCGAACGGGCCAGCCTCACCGGCGGCGCCGGCAACAACACCCTCGACGCCTCCGACTTCATTGCCGGCCCCGTCACCCTCGATGGCGCTGGCGGCAACGATACGCTCCACGGCGGCTTCGCCGGCGACTCCCTCATCGGCGGCGCCGGCAGCGACCTGGTCTCCATCAACCGCGTCGCCTTCTTCACCCCCCAGGTCCTCGTCGTCTCCGACACCCTCATGGCCGCCACCGGCCAGCTTCCAGATACCCTCTCCGGCATTGACCGGGCCCACCTCATCGGCGGTCTCTCGGATGATCTCCTCGACGCCTCGGGCTTCACGCTTGGCGCCGTCACCCTGTTTGGCAATACTGGGAATGACAACCTGCGCCCGGCCGGCAATAGTGACTGGGTGGACGGCAGCCTCGGCACCGATACGCTCGAAGTGGCTGCCAACACCGACATGACCTTGACGGGCAATACCACCGAGGCCACGCTCACCGGCGTCAGCGGCGTCGGCACCGACACCGTAAACGGCGTCGAAGTCGCCCGGCTCACCGGCGGCGCTGGCGCCAATGTCATCAACGCCAGCGGCTACTCCGGCAAAGTCTCGCTCCATGGCCTCGGCGGCGACGACACTCTCTCCGGCGGCCTGGGCGACGACTTCCTCGACGGCGGCCCGCATGCCACCGCCGACGCCGTCGTCCTCAACGCTGGCGATGCCAGCATCACCCTCACCGGCAGCGGCTTCAGCGGCCAGGGCAACGATACCGTCGTCAACGTCGAAGCCTATGGCGTCCTGGGCGGCCCGGCCGGGCAGACCTTCGACGCCTCCGGCTTTAGCTTCTCCGTCTTGCTGAATGGCATGGGCGGCAACGACACCATCATCGGCAGCGGCCAGGCCGACACCATTATCGGCGGGGCCGGCGATGACGTCCTCACCGGCGGCGCGGCCTCCGACCAGATCTACGGCGATGAGACCGCCCCCGGCGCCACCGGCACCGACCGCCTGATCGAGACCACCGACAACAACATGACGTTGTCCAACACCGGCCTCGCCATCGGCATCAACACCGATACGCTCACCAGCATCGAAGAAGCCAGCCTCACCGGCGGCGGCGCCAATAACGCCCTCGACGCGGGCGCCTTCACCAACGGCGTCGCCACCTTGGTGGGGCAGGGCGGCAACGACACCCTCACCGCCGCCCCCAATGCCGGCTCCCTGGAGGGCGGCCTGGGCGGCGTGGACCTCGCCATCATTACCCGCGACGGCAACTTCACCATCGCCGACACCGGCGCTACCGGCACCACCACCTTCTCCTTCAACGACATCGAGAACGTCAGCCTCACCGGTGGCGCGGGCGATAACAACCTGAACGCCGGCACCTTCACCCGCGGGTCCGTCACCCTGCGCGGCCAGGGCGGCAACGACACCCTCACCGGCACCATCTTTGCCGACTCGTTGGATGGCGGCACCGGCACCAGCGACCGCCTGCTCTACAGCGGCGATAGCGACTACCTGGTCCTCAGCAACACCAGCCTGTCCAATCTCACCAGCGGCATCAACGATGCCATTGCCGGTTTTGAGCAGGCCTCGCTCAAGGGCGGCGCCGGCACCAGCGTCCACGATGCCCGTCTCTTCAGCGGCCTCGTCACCCTCGACGGCCAGGCCGGCACCGACTATCTCTATGCCTCCAACGCCGGCGCCACCCTCCTGGGCGGCGACGGTGATGACTGGCTCGGCGGCGGGCTGGGCGCCGATAGCATTGACGGCGGCCCCGGCGCTAACGACACGCTCTACGCCGCCGGCGACGTGAACTTCGTCCTCTCGGACGACTCCCTGGCGGGCCAGGGCGGCGATCAGCTAGCCGGCATCGAAAAGGCCTACCTGACCGGCGTTGGCGACAGCGCCAACACCCTGAATGCCGCCGCCTTCACCCTCGGTCCCGTCACCCTGATGGGCCTGGGTGGCAACGACACCCTCACCGGCGGCGCCGGCAACGACTCGATTGACGGCGGCGCCGGCTTCGACACCGCTTCCATCAACATCGGCAACAGCGACGTCACCCTCACCGGCACCAGCATCGAGGGCAACGGCACCGATACCATGGTCTCCATCGAAGCCTTCCTGGTGCAGGGCGGCCCCGGTCCCAACAAGATGGATGCCTCCGCCTTTGTGGGCGCCGTCACCATGCTCGGCGGCGGCGGCAACGACACCCTCATCGGCGGCGGCCTCGGCGACTCCCTCCTCGGCGAGGGCGGCAACGACCTGATCACCGGCAATGGCGGCAACGACACCATCGACGGCGGCCTCAACACCGACCGCGTGACGGCTGAGGGCGACATCGCCCTCTTTACCCTCACCAACAGCGCCCTCACCGGCGACGGCACGGATGTGCTCTCCAACATCGAAGAGGGCCAGCTCACCGGCGGCAACACCGCCAATGCCTTCAACACCCAGGCCTTCTCCGGCCTGGCCTATCTCGACGGCGGCGCGGGCGACGACACCTTCACCATCAGCCCCAATGGCGGCATCATCACCGGCGCGCTGGGCGCCAACGACGCCATCAGCCTCACCGCCAACGCCAATTTCACCCTGTCCGACACTGAGCTGAACGCTACCAACCAGTACCAGCTCAGCGGCCTCGAGGCGGCCAGCCTCACCGGCGGCGCCGGCAACAACGACATCTCCGCCGCCCAGTTCACCGGCCGCACCACCATTCACGGTTTGGGCGGCAGCGACACCCTGGCCGGCGGCGTCGGCCCGGATGAGCTGTATGGCGACGACGGCGACGATACCCTCACCGGCAACCAGGGCGCGGACTCGATTGATGGCGGCGCCGGGACCGCCGACAAGTGGCTTGAACTGGCCGACTTCAACATCACCCTCATCGCCGAGGGCATCCTGGGCGAGCAGATCGATACCGTCACCGGCATCGAACTCGCCTCCATCACCGGCAAGGACAGCTTCGACAACCGCTTCAATCTTTCCGGCTTTGTGGGCACTGCCACCATTGACGGCGCCGCCGGAAACGACATCCTCACCGGCGGCGACGTGGGCGATATCGTCCTGGGCAGCGCCGGCAACGACACCATCACGGGCGAGGCCGCCAACGACACCCTGGACGGCGGCGACGGCACCGACCGCCTGGTGGCCACCGGCGCGCTCACCCTCACCCTCAGCACCATCCGCCTCGAAGGCGTCGGCCGCGATACCCTGGCCAATATCGAAGAAGCCTTCCTCACCGGTTCCTCAGCCAACAACATCTACGACGCCTCCGCTTTTGGCAGCCTCGATACCGCCGTTGGGCAGGTGACCATGCTGGGCCTGGACGGCGACGACACCCTCATCGGCGGCGTCAAGGCCGATAGCCTCTCCGGCGGCCAGGGCAGCGACTCGCTCCTCGGCGGCGACGGCGACGACACCCTCACCGGCGGCGACACCACACCCGGCGCCAACACCAACGATACCCTGTTGGGCGGCCTCGGCAACGACCTGCTTGATGGCGTCTTTGGCGACGACCTGCTGTGGGGCGAAGCCGGCAACGACCAGCTCATCGGCGCCGCCGGGCACGACATTATGGATGGCGGCGACGGTGACGACACCCTCAGCGCCGCCTTCGACGATGACACCGCCGTTGGCACCCCCGGCAACGACACCCTCACCGGCGGCGTGGGCAACGACTCGCTTGAAGGCGGCGTGGGCATCGACCTCGTCGTTGAAACCGGCGATGTGGACTTCACCTACGAAGCCGGCGACCCCGGCACCGGCACCCTGCACAGCGGCGCGCGCGGCGACGACACCCTGGTGCTCGTCGAGCGCGCCTCCCTCACCGGCGGCAACAGCCCCAATACTTTCAACCTCCGGGACTTCCCCGGCTCGGTCAGCCTGCGCGGCGGCCAGGGCGCCGATACCTTCACCGGCAGCGCCTTCGACGACGACCTCCTGGGCGGGCTGAATACTGACCGGATCACGGAAACCGCCGACGTCAACTGGGTTCTCGGTGATACCCAGCTCTCTGGCCGCGGCCTGGATGCCATCGCCGGCATCGAAGAAGCCGCCCTCACCGGCGGCCCCAGCCCCAACCTCATTGATGCCTCCGCCTTCTCGGGCAACACCACCCTGGACGGCGCCGCCGCCAACGACACCCTGATCGGCGGCGGCGGCAACGACAGCGTCCTGGGCGGCGACGACCACGACACCCTGACCGGCAACCTGGGCGACGACAGCCTGATCGGCGGCCTGGGCAGCAACGGCGTCACCGAGCTGGTCACCGCCACCACCGGCGTCACCCTCACCCTCACCAACGAAAGCCTGCTGGGCCTCGGCACCGACGTCCTCAGCAATACCTTCAAGGTCACCCTCACCGGCGGCGCCGGCCCCGATGTGTTCCTGGCCTCCGCCTTCACCGGCACCGCCACGCTCGATGGCGCGGGCGCCAACGACACCCTCACCGGCGGCCAGGGCAACGACTCCCTGGTGGGCGGCCCCGGCACCGACCGCCTCACCGAGACCTACGACCGCAACCTCGGCCTCACCGATTCCACCTTCGTCGTCAGCACCACGGTGGATTTGCTCAGCACCGATACACTAGACTCACTTGAGCAGGCCAGCCTCACCGGCGGCGCGTCGGCCAACCGGATCGATGCCGGCGCGTTCACGGGCGTCACCACCCTCGCTGGCCTGGGCGGCAACGACGCCCTCATCGGCGGGACCAATAACGACTCCGTCAGCGGCGGCGCCGGCCTGGATACCCTCACCGGCGGCCTGGGCAACGACACCCTCGACGGCGGCGCCGATACCGACCGCCTGGCCGAAGCCGCCGACGTGCCCTTGCTCAAGCTCACCAATGGCCTGCTCACTGGCCTCGGCACCGACCAGCTCATCAGCATCGAGCAGGCCAGCCTGGCGGGCGGCCCCGGCAACAACACCCTGGACGCCTCGGCCTACACCGGCCCCGTCACCCTCACCGGCCTGGCCGGCGACGATTCGCTCCTGGGCGGCAGCGGCTCCGACAGCCTGGATGGCGGCGAGGGCAACGACACGCTCAGCGGCGGCGGCGGCTCCGATATCCTCTTTGGCGGCACGGGCGCGTTTGAAGATGCGATGGTTGAGACCACCAACGCCACGCCCATCATCCTCACCAGCGCCAACCTGATTGCCGGCCCCACCGACTTCCTCAACAGCATCGAGGTTGCCAGCCTCACCGGCGGCGCCGCCAACCAGATCATCGACGCCAGCGGCTTCACCGGCCGCGTGCGCATTGATGGCGCTGGCGGCAACGACTCGCTCACCGGCACCGTGAACGTGGACACCCTCCTGGGCGGCGCCGGCGACGACACCATCCAAGGCCGCGGCGGCAGCGACCAGCTTGACGGCGGCGCGGGCGAGTTTGACCGGCTGCTCGAAACCGCCGACGCCAACCTGGGCCTCACCAATGCCACCCTGGTCATCACCCAGGGTGTCACCCTCATCAGCACCGATGTGCTCACCGGCTTCGAGCAGGCCAGCCTCACTGGCGGCCTCGGCCCCAACCTCATCGAGACGCCCCTGTTCACCGGCACCGTCACCCTGGTGGGCGGCAACAACCACGACCGCCTCATCGCCGGACCCAACCTCGACAGCCTGGTGGGCGGCGCTGGCAACGACTCCCTCACCGGCGGCCCCGGCGACGACATTCTCCTTGGCGGCAGCGAAGTGGACCGCGTCGTCGAGACCGGCGACGTCAACTTCGTCCTCCTGCCAGACCAGCTCACCGGCCTGGGCACGGATACGCTCGACAGCCTGGAAGAAGCCGACCTCACCGGCGGCCCCAGCGCCAACACCCTGGACACCACCCAGTTCCCCGGTCCCGTCACCCTCTCCGGCGCGGGCGGCGATGACCTGCTCCTCAGCAGCACCGGCGCCGACTGCCTCTTCGGCGGCGACGGCGACGACACCCTGCCCTGGGGCGGCGGTAACGACACCGTCAGCGGCGGCAACGATACCGACCGGCTCATCGTCAGCGCCGACAGCGACTACCTGCTCACCGATGCGACGCTCACCGGGCCGGCCAGCCTCACCCTGGACACCCTGGAGGAAGCCAGCCTCACCGGCGGCGCCGGCAGCAATGACTTCGACCTGCTGGACTGGTCTGGGTCCGCCACCATCCAGGCCCTCGGCGGCCAGGATGCCCTGACCGTCGGCGGCACCGGCGGCCCCGACAGCTACACCGTCTCCGGCACGGAGGTCAGCTACGGCGCCGCCACCATCGCCTTCAACGACCTGGAGACCCTCAGCCTCTACGGCGGCGAGGGCGACGACGACTTCACGGTGCTCACCCTGCCCCTGGCGCAGACTGACGGCGGCAGCGGCGCGGCCTTCGCCCTCACGGCCATCAACCTGTACGGCGGCAACGGCGACGACTTCTTCGACGTGGGCCCGTTCCCCGACGTCGCCCTCCACATCGAAGGCGGTGACCACGCGGCCGGCGACCAGCTCGACTTCCACGCCCGCGGCCTGTACGTCGCCCCCGACACCGGCGGCATCCTGCAAGCCGAAGGCCAGCAGCCCGTCACCTACGCCGGCATCGAGATCGTCAACATCTTCGACCGCCTGTACCGCCTCTTCCTCTCCCTCATCGGCAAATAGCCGCGGCCCTCGCCCGAATCAAAAACTGCGCGGCTGGCATCTTGCCAGCCGCGCAGTCTTGAGATCCTCAACCCCCCTGGCGTCTCAACTCTCCCCGGCCCTGTCATGCCGAACCCGCCTCGGCCGGACGGCACGGTGCCGGTCTTCTTC
>CAZCEC010000020.1:83168-96220 GCA_964497615.1 uncultured Anaerolineales bacterium
CACGGTGCCGGTCTTCTTCCTGCTGCGGCCCTGTCATGCCGAACCCGCCTCAGCCGGACGGCACGGTGCCGGTCTTCTTCCTGCTGCGGCCCTGTCATGCCGAACCCGCCTCAGCCCGTCCGAACTGGCGCTGGCCCCGCGCGGGTGAGGCATCTGGCAACCCCGTCGGCAGGCCCACCCCATAACAAACCGGGCCGGCCGCCGAAATCATCGGCAGCCGGCCCGGCCTTCAAAGCCACATGCGATTTGGTTACCGCCGCCGGTAGGGCGTGTAGGCCGTGACCGGCACCGGCACCGGCGCGCTGCTCTTCTTGTGGATGCCGTTGGGCGAGGGGAAGATGCGCTCGAACTCGGTCGAGTCGATCGTCTCCACCTCGATCAGCCGGCGCGCGATGGCGTCCAGCCGGTCGCGGTACTGCGTCAGGATCTCGCGGGCGCGGGTGTAGGCGTTGTTGATGAACTGCCGCACCTCGCCGTCAATCTCTTCGGCCACCGCGTCCGAGTAGTCGCGCTGCTCCGAAATCTCGCGGCCCAGGAACACCAGCTCTTCCTTCTGGCCGTAGACCATCGGCCCCAGCTTGGTGCTCATGCCCCAGCGCGTCACCATGGAGCGAGCCATCTTCGTCGCCCGCTCCAGGTCGTTGCTGGCGCCGGTGGTCACGTCGCTAAAGACGATCTCTTCCGCCGCGCGCCCGCCCAGCAGCCCGGCCAGGTCGGCCTCGAACTTGCGCTTGGCGTAGAGCGTGCGGTCCTCGTCCGGCAGGGCCAGGGTGTAGCCGCCCGCCATCCCGCGCGCGATAATGCTCACCTTGTGAACCGGGTCGGCTTCGGGGATGCAGTGCATCACCACCGCGTGCCCGGCCTCGTGGTAGGCGATCACCCGCTTCTCTTCTTCCGAGATGATGCGGCTCTTCCGCTCCGGCCCGGCGATCACGCGCTCGATGGCCTCTTCAAACTCCGGCTGGCCGATGGCCTTCTTGTTGCGCCGCGCCGCCAGGATGGCGGCCTCGTTCACCAGGTTCTCCAGGTCCGCGCCCACAAAGCCGGGCGTGCTCTTGCCCAGCACGGCCACGTCCACGTCCGGCCCCAGCGGTTTGCCGCGGATGTGCACCCGCAGGATTTGCTCGCGGCCCTTCATGTCCGGCCGGTCCAGGATCACGCGCCGGTCAAAGCGCCCCGGCCGCATCAGCGCCGGGTCCAGGATGTCGGGCCGGTTGGTGGCCGCCATCACGATCACGTTGGTGTCGGTGTCGAACCCGTCCATCTCCACCAGGATCTGGTTCAGGGTCTGCTCGCGCTCGTCGTGACTGCCGCCCAGCCCCGCCCCGCGGTGGCGGCCCACGGCGTCAATCTCGTCCACGAAGACGATGCAGGGCGAATGGCGCTTGGCCTGATCGAACAGGTCGCGCACGCGGCTGGCGCCCACGCCCACGAACATCTCCACGAATTCCGAGCCGGAGATCGAGAAGAACGGCACGCCCGCCTCGCCCGAGACGGCCTTCGCCAGCAGGGTTTTGCCCGTGCCCGGCGAGCCCACCAGCAGCACGCCCTTGGGGATGCGCGCCCCCAGCGAGATGAACTTCTCCGGCTCCTTGAGGAACTCGACGACTTCCTTGAGCTCTTCCTTGGCCTCGTCCACCCCGGCCACGTCCTCGAACGTCACGCTCGGTTGGTCGCCGGTGAACATCCGCGCCCGGCTCTTGCCGAACGACATGGCCTGGTTGTTGGTCCCCTGCGCCTGCCGCAGCATGAAGTAGATGACGCCCACCACCAGCAGCGCCGGCAGCATATAGCCCAGGAACGTCAGGATGCCGCTCAGATCGGATGGCTTCTTGATCTCCAGGGTCACGCCCTGCATCTGCTCGGGCGTCACCCCCAGCGCCGCCAGTTGCTCGGGCGCCGTTGTCACCGGCTCCTTGCGCGCTTCGAACTCCTCCCCGGACTTGAGCGTGACCAGGAGGGTGTTCTCGTCCACCACGATCTTGCGGACGGTGCCGGCCTCGATGGCCTTGGCCACTTCGGTCAGCGTCATCGCCTGCGTCGCCGCTGTCTGCTGCCGGAACTGGAACAGCAGGACGATGATGGCGACGACGATGAGGACGTAGACGAAAATACTTCTCAAACGGGCGGAATTCACAGGGACCTCCCCGAAAAACACCCAACCCAACAGTCTGTCCGGCGATTATACCATCCGCCTACCGGCCTGCACAGACCCGGCGGCTCTCCAAAGGGCTAGATTGGATGAGAACTCAATGAATTGATTACCAGTACACCGAGGCCACGTACGCCCAGAAGGGAATCAGCCCGGCCACAGCCACGAACGCCAGGAAGCCCAGGGTCATCGCCACCCAGTCCAGCCCCTCCGCCGCCAGGCCGTTGCCCCCGGCCATGGCATCCCCGCCCCGCACCGTGCGCGCGGCCAGTTCAGCGCGCGTCGGCTGGCGGAAGACGGTGGGCGCCTCCGGCAGCACTTCCGGCATCGGCGGCGGCACGTAGGTGGGCGGCGGGTCCGGCACGCGCGGCGTGCCGTGGGGCGGGGTCTGGAGCGCCGCTTCGTGCGCCCCGGTGGCCTCCAGCCCGCGCTCGCGGTAGGAGATCAGGATGCGGCCAAACTGGTCCGCCGTGCGGTAGCGGGCCGAAGGCTCCTTGGCCAGCACCTTGTGGACGATGCGCTCCAGGGTCTCCGGCAGGGCGGGGTTGAACAGGGTGAGCATCGGCGGCTCGTCGCGCAGGTGCATCATCGCCAGCGCCTGCTGGGTGGAGGCCACGAACGGCAGCCGCCCGGCCAGCATCTCGTACAGCACGATGCCGATGGAGTACACGTCCGAGGCCGGGGTGGGGGCCTCGCCCGCCGCCTGCTCCGGCGAGTAATATTGCGGGCTGCCCCAGACGATGTCGGTGGTCTCGCCGGGCTGGAGGGTGCTCAGCGCCTTGGCGATGCCGAAGTCCGTCACCTTCACCCGCCCGTCGGCCGTCACCAGGATGTTCTGCGGCTTCACGTCGCAGTGCACCAGCCCGGCCCGGTGCGCGTAGCCCACCCCCGCGCACATCTGGATCGCCAGGTCCAGCGCCCGCTCCACCCGCATGGGCGAGTTTTCCTTGATGATGGCCTTGAGGTCCTTGCCCTCGATGTACTCCATCACGATGTAGTTGCGCCCGCCGTCGCGCCCAAAATCGTGGACGGTGACGATGTTGGGGTGCGCCAGGTTCGCCGCCGCCCGCGCCTCCTGCTGGAACCGCGCCAGGAAGTCCGGGTCGCCGGTCAGCGGCTCGCGCAGCACCTTCACCGCCACCAGCCGCCCCAGCGCCAGGTCCTGCGCCTTATAGACGACCGCCATCCCCCCGGCCCCGATCGGGCTGAGGAGGCGGTAGCGCTTGTTCAGCAGATACTGCTGCGGGGCCTGTTCCGTGGTCATGCTGGGATTTTACACCACACTTCAGTACACCTCGGGCACGAAGGTCTGGTCGGTCATCGGCGGGCGCACGTAGCCCTTCTCGGACTGGCGCGGCGGCAGGCTGATCGGCTCGGGCGTCAGGTCTTCATACGGGATAAGGTTCAACAGGTGGTGGATGCAGTTGAGGCGGGCGCGCTTCTGGTTGTCGGAGTTCACCACATACCAGGGCGCCTGCTTGATGTCGGTGTGGGCGAACATCTCGTCCTTGGCCCGCGAGTAGTCCAGCCACCGCCGCCGCGCCTCCAGGTCCATCGGCGTCAGCTTCCAGCGTTTGGTCGGGTCGTCAATGCGGTCCTGAAAGCGCTTCTCCTGCTCCACGTCGCTGACCGAGAACCAATACTTGATGAGGATGATGCCCGAGCGGATGAGCATGCGCTCGAACTCCGGGCACGAGCGCAGGAACTCGGCGTGCTCGTCGGGCGTGCAGAAGCCCATCACCCGCTCCACGCCCGCGCGGTTGTACCAGCTCCGGTCGAACAGCACCATCTCGCCCGCGGCGGGCAGGTGGGCGGCGTAGCGTTGAAAGTACCATTGGGTCTTTTCGCGCTCGGTGGGAGTGCCCAGCGCCACCACGCGGCAGTAACGGGGGTTCAGGCTTTCGGTGATGCGCTTGATGGTGCCGCCCTTGCCGGCCGCATCGCGCCCCTCAAACACCACCACCACCCGCAGGCCCTTGAACTTGATCCATTCCTGGAGCTTGACCAGCTCGATTTGCAGCTTCTCCAGCTCGCGCTCGTAGTCCTTATTGCGGATGGTGCGCGGCTCGGCTTCGGCCTGGGCGGCGTCCGGCTTCTTTTTGCGCTTGTCCTTCTTATCTTTGACGGGCTGCTCGGCCTCCGCCTGGGCCGCCTCGGGCGCGGCTGCCTCCAGCTCGGCGGCCTCTGGCGCGGCGCCGTTCTTCTTGCCGTTCTTGTTTTTCTTGCCCATGCCGGACTCCTTTCACAATCGCTTGTGTAATTATAGGCTCTCCCCTCCCCCCCGCAACACCCGCCACTCTCGTTCGGCCAACGCCCAATCCGCGTAATCCGTTTTCAAATCCGCGTCAAAATCCGCCGCCTACCCCTTGACAACAGAACAATTGTTCGATACTCTTAACCTATGGCCGCATGTCGCCCCGGCCTCTGTCCGCCCGCCTGTCGTCCCCCCTTCGGCCCCCGCACCTGCTTCTCCTGCCCAGATTGCCCAGATCATGCCCAGATATGCTCCTCCCCAAAACCCTTGAAAAACCGGCCCTTGCCCAGATTGCCCAGATTGCCCAGATATTTTCACAACCCCTCTCTCTTTCGCTCTCTCTTTCTCTTTCTTTGTCTCTTTCTCTATAATTCCGCGATGCCCGCCGCCTGGTTCCTGCACAATGCCCGCGCCGGCAGTTTGCGCGCCGTGCGCTGGGTGGACCAGGCCGCCGAGGCCGTCGCGCGCCGGGGGGTGGCCGTCAACGTCATCCGGGAGGCGGAGATGGCAGCGCTCCGGGCCGCAGCCCGGCAGGCCGCCGCCGAGAACATTGACGTGGTCTTTGTGGCGGGCGGCGATGGCACGCTGGGCACCCTGGCCGGAGAACTCGCCCATACGCCCGTCGCGCTGGGCGTGCTGCCCGCCGGCACCGCCAACGTCTGGGCCCAGGCCGCCGGGTTGCCGCGCGCCTCGTCGCTCAGCCCGCGCGCCCTGGAGCGCGCCGCCCTGCTCGCCCTCGACGCCGAGCCGCGCCTCACCGACCTGGGCCGCGCCAACGGCCGCTGGTTCCTCACCTGGTCTGGCATGGGGTTGGATGCCTACGTGGTCTCGCGCTACGAGCGCGAGCGCGACACGGCCCGCAAGGTGGGGGGCTTCTGGTACAACACCCTGCTCACCTTCTCGGTGGCGCGCGGCTGGCGGGCGGTGGACCTGCGCCTCAGCGCCGACGGCCCCGCGGGCCGGCAGGAGGCCGAGGGGCGCTTTCTGATGGCCACCGTCTGCGCCGTCGGCCTGCACGGCGGCGGGCTGTTCCGCTTCTCCGACGACTGGCGGGTGAACGACGGCCAGATGGACCTGTGGGCCTTCCGCGGCCAGGGCTACGGCGATGCGCTGCGGCAGGCGGCCCGCGTCTTCACCCGCCGCCATGCCCGCCACCCCGGCGTGGTCCGTTTGACAGGCACGCACTTCGACCTCTATACTGCCGCCCCACAGGCCATCCACATAGACGGCGAGCCGCGCCAGGCGGAGACGCACCTGCGGGTGGAAGTTGTGCCGCGCTGCCTGCGCCTGCTGGCGCCGCCCGCCTTTGTGCGCCGCCACTACGCCGCCGAAAGCTGAGTATGCCCACCCTGTCGCTGAAGTCCGTCAAGCCCCTGCACTACCTGCTGCTGGCCCTGCCCGTCGCCATCCTGGGCAGCCTGCTGAGCTGGAACCCGCTGCTAATCTTCGTCGTCGCCTGCGTGGGCCTCATCCCGCTGGCCGAACTGATCGGCGAGGCCACCGAGGCGCTGGCGGTCGTCACCGGCCCCAAGATCGGCGGGCTGCTGAACGCCACCCTGGGCAACGCGGCCGAGCTGATCATCACCATTGTTGCCATCCGCGCTGGGCTGCTGGAGCTGGTCAAGGCCTCCATCACCGGCTCCATCATCGGCAACCTGCTGCTGGTGATGGGCGCCAGCCTGTTCTTGGGCGGCCTCAAGAACGGCCGGCAGACCTTTCACCGCGAGCACGTCGCCACCAACGCCACCATGCTGGTGCTGGCCATCGTGGCGCTGTCGGTGCCGTCGCTCTTCAACCACACCCTGGAAGGCGACAGCCTGCCCTTCCGCACCCTGGAGAACATCAGCCTGGGCGTGGCCGCGGTGATGATCGTGCTCTACGGCCTGGGGTTGTTCTACAGCCTGCGCAACGCCAGCGCGCCCACCGCCCTCACCATCGGCGCCGACAAAGCCGCCGCCCCGCACTGGCCGGTGCGCACGGCCCTGATCGTCCTGGGCCTCGCCACCGCCGCCGTCGTGTGGCTGAGCGAAATCCTGGTCGGCACGGTGGAGCCGGTGACGGAGTCGCTGGGGCTGAGCGAGTTCTTCCTGGGCATCATCCTGATCCCCATCGTGGGCAACGTGGCCGAGCACCTGGTGGCGGTCGAGGTCGCCATCAAGAACCAGATGGAGCTGAGCCTGGAGATCGCGCTGGGGTCCAGCCTCCAAATTGCGCTGTTCGTCGCGCCGGTGCTGGTGTTCGTCAGCCTGCTCTTTGGGCACTACCTCAACCTGGTCTTCAACCAGTTCGAGTTGCTGGCGCTGATTGGCGCCGTCGTCGTCTCGGCCCTGGTGGCCTCCGACGGCGAGACCAACTGGCTGGAAGGGGCGCAACTGCTCGGCGTCTATCTGATTCTGGCGGTCGCCTTCTTCTTCATCCCGGGATAACGTGTCAGCCAATTGTCAGCATTCTGGCTGGGCTGCGCAGACGCTTCTACCCTTACACTGCCTGTTTTAGAAAGGAAACGCCTGCCCCATGGACTGGATCACCAACCCCGAAATCTGGATCGGCCTGCTCACCCTGACGGTGCTGGAAGTGGTGCTCGGCATCGACAACGTCATCTTCATTTCGATTCTGGCCGGCAAGCTGCCCGCTGAGCAGCAGGCGCGCGCCCGGCAAGTGGGGCTGGCGCTGGCCCTCGTCTCGCGCATCCTGCTCTTGCTGTCCATCAGTTGGATCGTGCGCCTGGAAACTCCGCTGTTCACCATCAGCAGCTTCAGCTTCAGTGGGCGCGACCTGATTCTGCTGGGCGGCGGGCTGTTCCTCATCGCCAAGAGCACCAAGGAGATCCACGAGCGGCTGGAAGGCGAGACCGGCCACGCCAGCGCCAAGGTGGCGGCCTCCTTCTCCAGCGTCATTATCCAGATCCTGATCCTGGACGTGGTCTTCTCGCTCGACTCGGTCATCACCGCCGTGGGCATGGCCGACGAGGTGGGCGTGATGATCGCCGCCGTGATCATCGCCATCATCATCATGCTCGTCTTTGCCGGCACCATCAGCGACTTCGTCAATCGCCATCCCACCGTCAAGATGCTGGCCCTGAGCTTCTTGCTGCTCATCGGCACCAACCTGATCGCCGAGTCCGTGCACGTCCACATTCCCAAGGGCTATGTCTACTTCGCGATGGGCTTCTCGGTCTTTGTCGAGGTGCTCAACCTGCGCGCCCGCACCAAGATCAAGCCGGTGCAGTTGCACGAGCCATACATCGAGCCGCCGGCGCAGCCCCCGGCGGCGGCCGCGCCCTCGGCCGGCGATTAGCGCCCGCCCAACGCTTCCCCTGGCCTGCTCCCGGCGGCACCTACGCACCGCCGGGAGCAGGTGGTTTCACCCTTCACATAACCTTCTCCTAGACAGCCCCCCTGTCCCCCGCTATAATGCCGCTCGCCACACACGGCCTGGAGGTGTTTCGTGCAGCTTTCTGATTATCTGAACGTCGCCCAGATCATTCTGTCGGTGGCCCTGATCGCGGCCATTATCCTGCAATCCAAGTCCGCCGGGCTAGGGGGCCTCACCGGCGCCGATACGGGCGGCGTCTTCCGCGCCCGCCGCGGCGTGGAGCGCACCCTGTTCTTCATCACCATTGGCCTGTCGGCGGCCTTCTTCCTCGTGGCCATCGTGAACGTGGTCATCAGCTAGCTTCGCGTGCCAGTATGGGAGTATGGGGGTATGGGTGTGCCCCACTCTCCCACTCCCATACTTCCATACCCCCACACATCGCCTCACGATGCGCCACCTCCGCTGGCAGCTCGTCATCGCCATCCTGGGCATGCTGCTCGTCGGCAGCCTGCTCCGCAACAAGACCGAGGACGTCGAGGTCATCGTCACCGCCGAGCCGGTGCGCGGCGGCGTCTATACTGAGGCCCTGGTTGGCTCGCCGCGGCGCTTCAATCCCCTGCTCGACTTCGCCAACCCGGTTGACCGCGACATTGACCGGCTGCTGTTCGCCGGGCTGACGCGCTTCGACGCCTACGGCCGCCCGCTGCCCGACCTGGCCAACTGGATCATCTCCGAGGACGAACTGACCTACACCTTCGTCCTGCGCGCCGACGCCCGCTGGCACGACGGCACGCCCGTCACCAGCGCCGATATCGCCTACACCGTGGGGTTGCTCCAGGACCCGGCCTACCCCGGCCCAGCCGACCTGGGCCGCCTGTGGCAGGCCATCACCCTGAACGTCATCAGCGATCAGAGCGTAGAGTTCGTGCTGCCGGAGCTGTTCGCGCCCTTCCTGGACTACACCACCTTCGGCCTGCTGCCCGCGCACCTGCTGGGCGAGGTCGGCGCGGCCGAGCTGGCCGAGGCCGGTTTCAACCATGCCCCGGTTGGCTCCGGGCCGTTCCGCTTTGTGGCCCTCACGGGGCAGGCGGGCGTGGTCACTGGCGTGCGGCTGTCGGCGTTCGCGGATTATCACGGCCCCGCGCCGCTGCTCAACGACGTGCAGTTTCAGTTCTATCCGGATGTGGAGTCGGCCCTGGAAGCCTATCAGGCCGGGGAGGTGCTGGGCATCAGCCGCGTGGATGCCGAGCACATCGGCGCGGCGCTGCGCGAGCCGCAGTTGGGGGTCTACACCACCTTACTGCCCGAGTACAGCCTGATCTACCTCAACCTCCAGAGCGACGAATTGCCCTTCTTCAAGGACAAGCGGGTGCGGCAGGCGCTGCTGCGCGGCCTCAACCGCGCCGCCATGATTGACGACCTGCTCACCGGGCAGGCGGTGGTGGCCGCCTCGCCGGTGCTGCCTGGCTCGTGGGCCTACAACCCCAGCCTGCCCACCATCGCCTACGATCCCGCCGCCGCCGCCGAACTGCTGGACAGCGCCGGCTGGGTGATCCCCGACGACACATTGCCGGGCGACCCCGGCTACGTCCGCCGGCAGGGCGAGAGCGAACTGCGCTTTACGCTGGTGACGTCCAACGACGCGCTGCACCTGGCCGTGGCGCAATCGGCGCAGGCCACCTGGGCCGCCCTGGGCGTGGTGGTGGATGTGCTGCCTGTGGAGCCGCAGGCCATCCGCGATGAGTACCTCAGCGCCCGCCCGCGCACCTTTGATGCCCTGCTGGTGGACCTGAACCTGAGCGGCACCCCGGACCCCGACCCCTATCCGCTATGGCATGAGACGCAGGTGGAGAGCGGGCAGAACTACGGCGGCTTCGCCGACCGCCGCACCAGCGAACTGCTGGAGCAGGCCCGCCTGACGACCGATCTCGATACGCGCGCCCGGCTGTACTATTCGTTCCAGTCGCGCTTTGTGGACCAGACGCCCGCGCTGCTGCTCTTCTACCCCGTCTACAACTACGCGGTGGACACGAGCGTGCTGGGGGTGCAGCTTGGCCCGCTGGTCGAGCCGAGCGACCGGCTCAACACCCTGGCGCAGTGGTCGGTCGTCACGCGGCGGGTGATTGTGGAGCAGCCGGTGGCGACGGCAGCGCCGACGGCGGCGCCCTAGCGCAGGAACAAGGGACCTATTGGCGACGGCGTAGTCCGGCCCTTCATGGGCCGGCCCGTGGCCATGACCCTCACGGGGGCGCTTCACAGAGCACCCGCGCTACGAGGCGTTAGGCCCAGCCGGGTTCGGCGTCAAAGGCAGCCGCCGTCGCGGGGCCGCTACGCAGAAGCACCCGCGCTACGGAGCGTTCTTCACATCACCAAGCACATTAAGGGCGCCTAACAAAACCAAGATTCCTCGGCAAAAACCGCCTCGGAATGACGATTGTGATAGGCGGTTTAGATACAAGGCGAAGCCCCGCCGTCGTCGGTCGTCGTCACTGCCCGTACAACACCCGATACTGCTCGAAATACTCAAACGTCGTCGTCACGTAGCCCTTCGCATCGGGCAGGCGGATGACTTCTACAAACAGGTCCGGGTCGCCCTTGGCCATGTCGAGCCAGATGGCGGCGTTGCTGGGCCCGGCGTAGTAGCCGGCCAGCATCGCCGCCGGCCCGCCGCCGGTCTGCTCGGCCACGAAGTTCAAGTAGAACGCCCCCATCGGGATCGAGATCGCCGGGCGGTACAGGTCGTCGTAGGTGAAGTCCACCAGCCCCATGTGCGCGGCCACGTCGTCGGCGGTGGGCGGGATGAACTGGTTCAGCCCGCGCGCATCGGCCACCGAGTAGGCGTACTTCCAGAAGAAGCTCTCGATCCGCATCTTGGCGTACATCACGAACGGGTGCAGGGCGTAGTCATTGGCGGCGGCGATAGCCAGATCGCTGAACGGCGCCGGGTAGCGCAGGCGCAGGATGTAGGCAGGTGCGTCCAGCGAGTTTGCCAATCCGGCCAGGTCCACCACCTGCCGGCCGGCGCGGATGGCGAGGTCATACGCGCCGAGTTGGTGGAAGTACACCGCCAACTGCCAGGTCGCCAGCGGGTCGCCGCTCAGGTCCAGGCGCAGGCTGTCGAACTCGGCGTGCGCCTGGGTGAGGCGGCCCAGCTTCCACAATTCGGCGCCACGCTCAAAGCGCGGCTCCTGCCACACGCCGGGCTGCAACTCGCTCAGCCGGTCAATGGTCTGCGCCAGCGGAAACTTCTCGCGCAGCCAGCGCTCCGTCTCGGCCAGTTCCGCCGCCTCGTCGAAGGAGAAGTCGTAGGTGGCTGGTGGGGTGAATGGCTCATCGCCGTCCAGCAGTTGCCGCGCCCGCAGCGGGTAGTAGCCGTCCGTCCCGAGGCTGGCCGCCTGCGCCCAGGCTTCGCGCGCGCCGTCGGTGCTGCCCTGCGCGGCCCGCACCTTGCCCATCCACAGCCAGGCCCGCGCCTGTTCGTTCGCGTCGAGCGCCAGGGTGCTGGCCGCCTCGAAGCGCAGGCCCGCGCTGCCGAACTCGCCTCCGCGAAAGTACACCAGCCCGGCCTGCATGGCCGCGTCGGCCGCCTGGGCCGCGCTGGGATACTCGTTCGCAATCCGGTTCCACAGCTCGGCCGCGCCGGCCAGGTCGTTGTTGCGCTCGCGCAGCCGCGCCGCCCGGTACAGGGCATCGGGCGCTTCCGGGGCCTCGGGGACGGCCGCGGCAAAAGCCAGAAAGGTCTCCACGTCGTCCGGGTAGGGCTGGAGGAACGCGATCTGGAAGTAGGCCTGGGTCCACAGCCGGTCGGCGGGGTGGGCGGCCAGCAGTTCGCGCCAGGCGGCGATGGCCTGCGCGTCCTGGTCCAGCGCGGCATACGTCCGGCCCAGGTGATAGAGCGCGGTGGCGTCGCCGGGGGCGCTGGTGGCGGGGTCGCCGGCCAGATAGGCGGCGTGGTAGCGTTCCAGGGCGTCGCGGGCCGGGTCGTAGTTGAGGCCGTAGAAGTTGGTCAGCCCGCGCTGGAGATCGTCCACGGGCACTTCGTCGTTCACCAGCACAAACAGCCCTTCCAACGCGATGGCGGCCTCCGGGTAATTGTTCACCGCGTCCAAGAAGCGCGCGTGGGCCGCCTCGGTTTGCCCGGCCTGGTACAGCAGTTGCCCGGCCCGCACGGTCACGCGCGCCTTGCGCCAGTTCTGGTTGGTGGCCGCGAAGACGGCATCGTAAGCGGCCACGGCCTGGGTCACGTCGCCGCGCGCCGCCCACACCTCCGCGAGTTGCTCTTGCAGATCGAAGGTGTCGCCCGCGCGCGGCGCGGCGATGGCGGCTTGCAATGCCGTCGTCGCCGTCTCGTAGTCACCTAAATTCACCGCGGCCTGCGCGATGCTGGCCTGGACGTAGGAGGCGATGACGTTGGGGCGGCGCTCCAGGTACGCTTGATAGGCGCCGATGGCGTCGGTCCACTGCGCGGCGGCGTAGTAGGCGTCGCCCAGCACAAAGTAGGCCTCCGGCCCGAGGGGGGCTTCCGGCTCAGTGGTGAGGAAGGTGTTCAGGCCCGCAATGGCGCCGGCCGCGTTGCCGTCGTTTAGCCGCGCCTGCGCCAGGCCCAGGTGGGCGGCGGCGCGCAGGGCGGCGTCGCTGCTTTCATTGAGCACAATCTGATATTCGTTCTGGGCGCGGGTCCAGTCGCCGGCCGCCATGGCTGCGTCGCCGGCTTCGATGCGGGCCGGCGGCAGGGGGGTGGCGGTGGGGGTGGGCGAGGGCAGCGGGGTGGCGCTGGGGACAAGGGTGGGAGGCAGCGTTGGGGCGGGGGTCTGGCTAGGCGGCAGGAGGGTGAGCACCGCCTGGGGCGGCTGCCAGCCTAGCCGCATGAGCACCGCGCCCGTGCTTATCCCGGCGATGCAGGCCAGCAGCGCGATGATGACGACGTAGGCGATAGGCAGGCGGGGTGCTGGCCGAGGGCGCCGCTCCCGCTGGGGCGTCTCCAGCATGCGGGCATCATATCATAGCCCCCCGGCGGATTTAGTGCGGTCTCCGCTTGGCCTTATGGCGGCAGAGACCTGCCAGGTTTTGGATGACCTGCGCCGCCTCGGGCTGAAGGGCGAAACCTGGCAGGTCTTTTCCGAAAACGCGGCAGGTAGCCGCTCTAGTGCGCGCCGTTGAGGGAGTGAGTGAACAGGCGGACGGCCTGCGGGTCGAACTGGGTGCCAGCGTTCTCTTGCAGATAGGCGCGGGCGCGCGCCTCTGGCCAGGCGCGCCGGAAGGGCCGGTCGGCGCACAGCGCATCCCACACATCCACCACCGAGAACAGCCGCGCCGTCAGCGGAATCTGCT
>CAZCEC010000021.1:0-59889 GCA_964497615.1 uncultured Anaerolineales bacterium
GCCTACGTCCTCGCTACCTGGTTCCAGCCTGCCTTCACCAACTTCAGCCCGTTATGGATCGTGGGTCCCGCTGGCTCGGGCAAATCCCGCCTCCTGCATCTTCTGTCCCGCCTTACCCACTTCGGCCTCGTCGTCTCCCCCTTCGCCTCCCACCGCCACCTCTACGCCCTCGCCGCTCTGGGCGCCAGCCTCGCCGTGGACGATGCCGACGCACTCTTCCCCGCCCAGCGCCATGCCGCCGCCCCCTTGCGCCCGTCCAGCAACGCCCAATCCATCCTGCTCACCGGCGCCCGCCGCGGCATCTTCCATTCCAACCCCCGCGCTCCGGGCCGTCTCGCCACCTATCAGCCCGCCGATCCCGCCGCTCGCCTGGCCGCCTCCGACCTCTTCGGCCCGCGCCTCTTCGCTGCCCGTTTCGTACCGCACCCCCACCTGGCCGAATCGGCCCTCGTCCTCCCCGTGGAGCCTTCTGGCGACACCTCCCGGTCGGCATACGACCCCGAATCACCCCACGATTGGCCCTGCGACCCCGCCGCCCTCACCGACGACCTCTGGGCCCTCGCCCTTTCATCCCTCTCCCACCTGCCCGCCCACCTGTCCCAGGTCGCCGCCCTGTCCATGCCCTCCTTCGGTCCCGGCGAGCAGCCTCACAACGCCCCCGCGCTGGCCCTGGCCTGGCGCCCCCTCTTCGCCGTCGCCGACTGGCTGGCTGATCATGGCGTCCCCAATGCCCCCGACTTCTGCGCCCTGGCCATCCACCTCCGCCACCACCCGCCGCCCTCCCCGGCCACCCAGCTTGCCGTCATTGCCCTCCACGCCCTCCACCGCCTCGTCTGCTATCGCCAGCTCGGTGTGCTCGCGCCCGCGCTCCCCCCTCCGCCCGAGCCCCCGCCGCCCTACGACCCCACCGACAATCGCAACGCCGTTCGCATCAAGTCTGGCGTTGAAAGGTGGGCTGAAGCGTACCTCCAAGAGGAGCGCGATAGGAAGTTCGAGGAATATCTCGAGCAGGTAGACCCCCTCACCGGCAACCCGCTCCCCGGTACGCAAGCCGAGCGCGACCATCTTGCGTACATCGCCAGCCTTGAGCGCGAGGGCAAGCTCAACCCCAGCCCTCCCGCCCCACAAGGCAGCCGGGACACCAACAGCGCCGCGAGCAGTCCTGGCAAGGCTGGCAAGGCTGGCAACGCTGGCAAGGCTGGCAACGCTGGCAATGCTGGCAATGCTGGCAACGCTGGCAATGCTGGCAACGCTGGCAACGCTGGCAATGCTGGCAACGCTGGCAACGCCCGCGGCCCCGGCCTCGCGTCCCCCAAACAGGTCTTCCACCCGGCCCCCACCGACGACCACGCCTTCAATGACTTCTTCGATATCCTTGAACGGATCAGTGCGCCCTTGACCCTCACTCCCGACCTCGCCGAGGGCCTCGCCCTCGACGACATCTCTTTCCGGCCTGCCGCCCTCCTCGACCTCATGACCGGCGCCGCCCACCGCCTCGGCTTCGGTCATCTCGTCACCCGCCTCACGCCCAACGCCGTTGGCCATGTCCTCAGCCCCTTCGGCTTCCACCGCCGCCGCGACGAAGCCGGCACCCTCTACACCTTCCCCGTCCACCGCCTCAACTCGCTCCTCCGCCAATATGGCCTCGACCTCCCGCCCCTCCCCGATCTGCGCGCCCTCGAAGACGCCCGCGTCGAACTCGCCGGCCTGCCCACCCCCGCAGACCGCCTCGCCCTCCTCTACGACCCGGATGATGAACTCGCCCCACGCTACCCACCTCCCTAATGATTTGGCATAAAAATCCATTCCCCGCTATAATGCCCTCCATGCTGGCCTGGATTGTGCAGTTCATCCAGTTACGCATCCCGACCCCGCCCCTGCGCTTGGCCTGGCAGCCGCTCGCTGCCGTGCCCTCGGCGGCGTCGTGGGCCCATTGTGGGCACTTTCCACGGATATTGAGCACGCGATCTCGATTGTGCGACGAAGGCCGTCATCCCCGCCGCCCGTACTTGTCCGGCAAGCTCTCCCTGCGCGGGCGCGGCCTTCCGATTCAGGTGCACCTACACCAGGCCCGGCGCAAGCCGGCGTACCAGCTTCGGGGGCCGTCCAACACACCCGCCGCTGGCTCGGAAGGGGCAGATCCCGGTCATCACTGGAACCGCCCGCTTCCATACGGGGTAACCTACCAGACCTGACGGGGACCGCGGTCCGATCCGCGCCCCCTGCCTGAGGCGACCAATCGAGATCAACCGGCGCGGCCCTGCACAGCGGGCCCGCGCCCGGCGGCAGCCGTGGATTGCGCCCCCACCGAGCGCACACCAGGGCTGTTTTTTGTTTCGGATAACATGAAAGTTACTGCCCTCCGCATGCAAACCCGCGGCAAAGCCCGCGTCAACGTCTACCTCGACGGCAAATTCGCCTTCGGCCTTGCCCGCATCGTCGCCGCCCGCCTTTCCATCGGCCAGGAACTCGACGAAGCCGCCGTGGCCCGCCTCCAGGGCCTGGACGACGCCGAGATGGCCTACGAGCGCGCCCTGCGCTTCCTCGCCCCGCGCCCCCGCTCCGAGGCCGAAGTGCGCCGCCGCCTCAAACAGCAGAAGATCGTCCCGGCCCTCATCGACGGCGTCATCGACCGCCTGCGCGCCGCCAGCCTGCTGGACGACCAGGCCTTCGCCAACTACTGGGTGGAGAACCGCGCCGCCTTCCGCCCGCGCAGCGAGCGCGTCCTGCGCGCCGAACTCCGCCAAAAGGGCCTGCCCGACGAAGCCGTGCGCGCCGCCCTGTCCGAGACCGACGACAACGCCGCCGCCTACAGCCTGGCCCTCCGCCGCGCCCGCCGCCTCGCCGGCCTTCAGTACAACGACTTCCGCCGCCGCCTCGGCGACTACCTCGCCCGGCGCGGCTTCAACTTCGATACGATCGAGCCAGTGGTCGAACGGGTGTGGACCGAGCACAGTGGCCAGGCCGAGGCCGCCCAGCCGGACCCTTCCGCCGATCCTGAGGAGTAACCGCCGTGGACCAGATTCTGCCCATCCTCATCACTGCCCTGCTGGGCGTCATCGTCGCCGTTATTGCCGCCGCCGTGGCCGCCATCATGGCCCGCCGGGCCGGCCAGCGCGAAGGCGCGGAACGTGAGCGCCTCCAGCACGAAGCGCAGGACCGCGAGCGCGGCGCTCAGGCCAAGAACGTCGTCCAGGAAGCCGAAAGCCAGGCCCGCGAGATCGTCCTGCGCGCCAAGGATGAGGCCCTCAAGGTTCGCAACCAGGCCGAGGACGACCTCGTCAAGCGTCAAGCCGAGCTCAGCAAGGAAGACCAGCGCCTCCTGCGCCGCCGCGAAGACCTGGACAAGAAGAACGACCAGTACGAGCAGCGCCGCTCGCAGCTTGATAAGCGCCAGAGCGCCCTCGACCGCCGCGAAGCCGACATCAACAAGCTTCAGGCCGAGCGCCTGGCCGAGCTCCAGCGCATCGCCGGCATGACCCGCGAGGATGCCAAGGCCATGCTGGTGGCCGCTGTGGAGAAGGACGCCCGCGCCGACATGGCCCGCACCATCCGCCAGATCGACGAGCAGGCCCGCGCCGAGGGCGATGCGCGCGCCCGCAAGATCATCTCCACCGCCATCCAGCGCATCGCCTCGGAACACGTCTCCGAGATCAGCGTCTCGTCCGTGCCCCTGCCCGCCGATGACCTCAAGGGCCGCATCATCGGCCGCAACGGCCGCAACATCCGCTCCTTCGAGCAGGCCGCCGGCGTGGATGTCGTCGTGGACGACACCCCCGAGGCCGTCACCATCTCATCCTTCGACCCCATCCGCCGCGAGGTCGCCAAGCGTGCCATGGCCAAGCTGGTGGTGGACGGCCGCATCCACCCGGCCCACATCGAGAAGCTTGTCCATGATGCCCAGAAGGAAGTGGACCAGGTGATCCGCGAGGCCGGCGAGCAGGCCGCCTTCGAGGCCGGCGTGCCCGGCCTGCACCCGGAAGTGCTGCGCCTGCTGGGCCGGCTCAAGTTCCGCACCTCCTACGGCCAGAACCAGCACGCCCACGCCATCGAGACCTCCCAGATCGCGGGCGTCATCGCCGCCGAGATGGGCGCCGATGTGGCCCTGTCCAAGGCCGGCGGCCTGCTGCACGACCTGGGCAAGGCCATCGACCACGAGGTGGAGGGCACCCATGCCGCCATCGGCGCGGAGTATGCCCGCCGCTATGGCGTGGGCGCCAAGGTCGTCAACGCCATCGCCTCCCACCACCACGAAGTCGAGCAGGAGACGGTCGAGGCCATCATCGTCGAGGCCGCCGACGCCATCTCCGGCGCGCGGCCCGGCGCCCGGCGCGAGTCCTACGACCAATACGTCAAGCGCGTCCGCACCCTGGAAGACATCGCCAACTCCTTTGCCGGCGTCCAGCAGAGCTACGCCCTCCAGGCCGGCCGCGAAGTCCGCATCATCGTTCGCCCCGAGTCAGTGGATGACCTGGCCGCCCTCCAGCTCAGCAAGGACATCGCCCGCAAGATCGAGGAAACGATGACCTACCCCGGCCAGATCCGCGTCACCGTCATCCGCGAGACCCGCGTCACCGAATTGGCGAAGTAAGCCTTCCCGTAGTAGCGAATTCATTCGCTCCCGGACCCAAGGGCACCAGTCGCGGCGAAAGGTTCGCTACTACAAGCGCGCTGCCCGCCGCGCCCGTAGTAGCGAATTCATTCCCTCCCGATGGAAAGGCACAGGGAGCGGCGTATAGATTCGCTTTTGCGTGCTGAGGTCCAGCTTTCCGCTAACGTGCGGCCGGGGCACGATATAGATACCAGTGCTCGGCCTCGGGAAAGCCGCCCTGCAATTCCGCCGCCCAAACGAATGCCTCGCCCATCAACCGCCCGCGCGCCAGCCGGTCCAGCGCCTCCAGGCTCCGCGCCGCCGCCGAGTCGGCCGTGCGCGGGAACTTGTGCAGCAACAGCCCCGCGATCACGCGCTGAACCACGTCATGGGCATATTGCTCGGTGCAGGTGCGCGGGTTCTCGCGGCAGTCGTCCCAAAACTGCTGCCATAGGTTGACCCGCGTGTGCAGCTCGCGCTCAGCCTTCTTCTCCGCCGCCACCTGCCAGTTGCCCAGCGTCGCATCCACCTGCCGGGCGGCCGCGTTGCGGGCGGCGCGCTGGTCCTGGCTCAAGCGCGTGTCCACTGCCTCCAGCCGGGTCTGTGTCAGCAGCAGCAGGCCCAGGCTCAGCTTCGGAACACTGCTGGGGGCCTGCATCTGCCAGAAGATGGGTTCGGCCAGCAGGTAGTCCTTCAGTTCGTCCGCCATCTTCGTGAGAATGCTCAGTTCACGGGTTGTATCCATGGGACCAACTCCTCTCACTCAATGGGATACCACAAAACCCTGCGTCTGACCATGCCGCCGGTGAATTGCGCCGAACAAAAAACGCCCCCGCCAGCCGCGTCGGCGGGCGAGGGCATGCCTGGATGGAGGCCAGCCAGGTTAGTTGGATCGATCCAGCCGCTCGGGGTTGTGGAACGCGGCCTTGCCCTGCAATTCCTGCCAGCGCTTGTCCGCGTCCTCCAGCCGCCATTCCCAGACGGTCTCGCCCGCCTCATTTTCGTAGCGCAGGGTCGCGGGCCGGCGGATGATGTTCGCCAGTCCCTGCGCCAGGGAGGGCGAGGCCGGGGCCGTGGTCAGGCGGGCCCATTTCGTGGGCTCCCACTCCAGCGCCATCCGGGCGCCGCTGTAGCTCCCCTCGAGCAGGTAGGGCGCCTGGGCGCGCGTGACGTGCAGCAGCACACCGCCGAAGCGGTAGTCCCAGAACGTGCCGTTGACGCGTTCAGCCAGCAAATACGGATCGTTCTCCGGCGTGCGGTAGAACCAGGTGGTTGCGGTAGCGGCCATGACGTGCGACTCCTGATGCTAGAAGGTTGAGATTACAGAAACAGCCGCAGGGGCTCTTCCAAGTATTTCTTGACGGATTGCAGGAAGCGGGCGGCCTCGGCGCCATCGGTCACGCGGTGATCGGCCGAGACGGTGACGATCATGCGCTGGCCCGGAACCAGGGCGCCATCCTTCACCACGGGCACCGCCTTCACCGTGCCGGTTGCCAGGATGGCGGCCTCCGGCGGGTTGATGATGGCGATGAAGTTGTCCATGTCGTACATGCCCAGGTTGGAAATCGAGAAGGTGGAGCCTTCGATGTCGGCCCCCTGTACCTTGCCGGCCCGCACCCGGCCCACCATCTCCTTCATCTCGGCGGCGATCTGCGCCACGGGCTTCTGGTCGGCGTCCTTGACCACCACCGTCAGCAGGCCGCCCTCGATGGCGACGGCATTGCCGATGTTGACGTGTCCCTTGCGGACGACCTTGTCTCCGCCGAAGGAAGCGTTCAGGTTGGGGAACTCGCGCAGCGCCAGGGCCGCTGCCTTGATGATGAAGTCGTTGACCGACAGCTTGCCTTCCTCCGGCAGCAAGGCATTGATCTGCTTGCGGAGCGCCATGGCCGCGTCCATGTCCACCTGCGTGTTGAGGTAGAACTGCGGCACGGTCTGCTTCGATTCGGTCATGCGCCGCGCGATGATGGCGCGCATGCGCGTCAGCGGCACCACCTCGTCCTCGTGCGCCACGACGGGCGCCGCGGGGGTGGGGCGGGCCACCGCCGCAGCAGCGGCCGCTGAGACAGCCGCCGGCCGGGGCTGGGCCAGGTAGGCCTCCACGTCCTTCTTGACGATGCGGCCGCCAGGGCCGGTGCCGGGGATCTGGCTGATATCCACCCCAGCGTCCGCCGCCATCTTGCGCGCGATGGGGGAGGCGGGCGCGCCCGGCGTGGGCGCAACCTGGACCGGGGCGCCGGCTGGGGGCGTCCCATTGCCGGCGGCTGGCTTGGGCGCGGCGGGCGGGGGAGCGGCCGGCGCTTCAGGTGCGGCCTCGGCGGCCGGCGCGGCGGGGGCCTGGCCCTTGAGGGCATTCAGGTCCACCTGCTCATCAGCCGAGCCGATCACGGCCATCAGCGCGCCCACGGGCACGGGCTGGCCTTCCTCCACCACCCAGCCCTTGACGACGCCGCTGGCGGGGGCCTCGACTTCCACAGTTGCCTTGTCGGTTTCGATCTCAGCCAGCACCTCGCCCTTGGCGACGGTCTCGCCGTCCTTCTTCACCTTCCGGACCAGGGTGCCCTCGGCCATGTCGAAGCCGAGCTTGGGCATGGGGACTAGTTCAGGCATGGCTCACTTCCCTATAGCAGGCTCTTCACGGCGTTCACTACGTCGCTTACGCTCGGTATGGCGCTCTTTTCCAGATCGGCACTGTACGGCAGGGGCACTTCCTTCTGCGCCAGCCGCACAATCGGCCCGTCCAGATAGTCGAAGCAGTTCTCATACATGCGGGCGGCCACCTCCGCCCCGACGCCATACGAGCGCCAGCCCTCTTCCACCACGATGGCCCGGTTGGTCTTTTTGAACGACTCATACACCGGGTCCAGGTCCAGCGGGCGCAGGCTGCGCAGGTCGATCACTTCCACCTCAATGCCCTCGCCCTCGAGTTGCTTGGCGGCCCGCATCGAGGTTTGCAGCATCTTGGAGTACGTCACGATGGTGACGTCCTTGCCTGCCCGCTTGAGGTCACTCTTGCCGATGGGCAGCAGGAAGTCCTTGTCGTCCGGCACTTCGCCGCGTTCCTGGTACATGGTCGAGTGTTCGATGAACAGCACCGGGTCGCGCCCGCGGATGGCGGCCTTGAGCAAGCCCTTGGCGTCGGCGGGGGTGCCGGGGGCCACCACCTTCAGCCCTGGGAAATGCGCAAAGATCACGTCTGGCGTGTGCGAATGAGTGGCCCCCAGCTGCTTTCCGCCGCCGGAGGTCGTGCGCACCACGACCGGCGTCTCAAACTGGCCGCCGAACATGGAGCGGAACTTGGCGGCGTGGTTGACGATTTGGTCCAGCGCCAGGAAGGCGAAGTTGATGGTCATGATCTCGGCCACCGGCTTGAGGCCGTTCATGGCTGCACCCACGGCCGCGCCCACGATCACGCCTTCGGCGATGGGTGTATCGCGCACGCGTTCGGCGCCGAAATGGTCGTAGAAACCTTTGGTGACGGCATACGTGCCGCCCCACATGCCCACTTCCTCGCCCAGGATGATCACGTTCGTGTCGCGCTCCATCTCCTCCCACAGGGCTTGGGAGACGGCTTCGCGGATGGTCATGGATGGCATAGGCAGTGTCCGCTCCGGGTCCGGTCAGGCAATGGCGGGCGCCGGGTTAGGGTCAAAGTAAACGTCGGTCCACAGTTCTTCGGGCGGCGGGAACGGCGACTCCTCCGCGAACTGCACCGCCGCGGCGATGATGGCTTCCGCCTCGGTCTCCTGGGTCTCAATGTCTTCCGGCTTCACGCCCTGGTCGAGCAGCACTTTTTCAAGCCGGCCGATGGGGTCGTCGGTCTGCCAGCGCCGCACTTCGTCTTGCTTGCGATAGCGCTCCGGGTCGCCCATCGAGTGTCCACGGAACCGGTAGGTCAGCGATTCCAGGAAGAATGGCCCCTTGCCTGAGCGGGCGTGGGCCATGGCCGCCGCGGTGGCTTCGCGCACTGCCAACAGGTCCATGCCGTCCACGCGGGCGTTGGGGATGCCATAGCCCTCGGCCTTCTGGCGCATCTCCGGCACGGCCGAGGCGCGCTCAATCGAGGTGCCCATGCCGTACTGGTTATTCTCGCAAATAAAGACAATGGGCAGGTCCCAAACGGCGGCCAGGTTCACGCCCTCGTGAAAGTAGCCGATGTTCGAAGCACCGTCGCCGAAGAAGCACACGGTCACGGCATCCTCGCCGCGGTACTGGTTCGCCAGCGCGATGCCGGTCGAGAGCGCGATGTGTGACCCGACGATGGCGTGCCCGCCCCAGAACTTGAGCCGCTTGTCGGCCAGGTGCATCGAGCCGCCCTTGCCCTTGCAGCACCCCGTGACCTTGCCCAGCATTTCCGCCAGGATCACCTTGGGCTCCATGCCGCACGCCACCGCGATGCCGTGGTCGCGGTAAGCGGTGATGATGTTGTCCTGCGGCTGCCTGGCCGACACCGCGCCGACGCCAGTGGCCTCCTGGCCAATGTACAGATGCAGAAATCCGCCGATCTTCCCTTGTTGATAAAGCTCGGCGCTCTTTTCTTCCAGGCGGCGAATCACCACCATTTGTTGGTATAGCCTCAACAGTTCGGCCTGATCCATCGGCCCTCCAGGTTGGGGAACAGCAGGGAGACACGTGCTCGACGCGTCATGGGCAACAGGCGGGATTATACCACCGGGGCTCACGAATTAGCTGGTCCATGATCCCAAATTCCGGGCGCTGCTGCCTCCCGGCGCAGTATCTCCCGCACCCAATAGCCGAATAGCCCCAGCGCGGGCGCGGCCTTGGCGGCGTGCTGAAGGATCGGCTGCCAGGCTGGCTCCAGGGCAAACGCGCGCAGATCGTGGTTGGCGGCGATGACGGGTTGCAGCCCAATGAAGCCGAAGGGGGTGGGCAGGGCCAACAGCAGCCACATCGCCAGCAGCCACTGGCTTGGGCGCGCTGCATAGGCCACGACGATGGCGGGCAGGAGCATGACGTAGTGGTGCTCCCACACCTGGGGCGAGGCCAGAAAATACGCCGCCAGCCACAACGCCAGCAGCGCCGCTGGGCGTGCCGCCCCCCGCCGGAAGGTGAGCGCCAGCGCCGTGCCTCCCACGACCGCCACCACCGCCCACTGCGCCGCGGCCTGCATCCCTGCCCCCGCTCCCGCCGCCGCCAGCACCTCGAAGACTAGCTGGCGGAAGCCCAAGTTGCCCAGTTCATGACGGGTCACTTCCTGCCCGAAGTTGTTGAGGACGAGGTCGCGCCAGTGCGTGGGGAAGACGGCGAAGTAGGGCAGGGTGATGGCGGCGATAATTGCTCCGGCGGCCAGGAGCCCGCGCCACCGGCCCAGCCGCACCCACACCGGCGCAAACACAATCGTGTTGATCTTCCACAGCACGGACCCGATCCACAAACCATCCAGCAGCCGGCCCGCCGCCTTTGGTCTTAACACAGCCTGCTCCGCTGCGAGCAGCACTCCCAAGATCAGCGCCCCCTGGATCAGCGAGAACTGCCCCATGAACAGTTCAAGGTAATAAGGCGAAAACACCAGCCACATGGCCGTCAGCCGGGCGGCCTGGTCGCGGTCCTGGCGGCTCGTGTAGGCCGTCAGCGCCGCGCAGCCAAGCAGCGTCAGTTCCAGGACCACCACCCACAGCTTGTAAGCCGTCAGCGGCGAGAGCAGGCTGAGCCCCGCACCCACGGTATAGGCGACGATGGGCAAGTAGCGATAGGGGGTGAAGTAGGGGACGACGATTTCGACCTTGGCCGGGTCGATCTCGTAGATGTCCCAGCCGTGACGCGCGTTATAGCCCGCCTGGTAGATTGAGTAGAAGTCGAGGCCACGCCCGCCGCTCAGCACCGTGGCGTCGAAAAAGTACGGCACCAGCGGAAGCTGCCACCGCCAGCCGATGAGCAGGCCAAGATGGAGCAGGCCGGCGACGGCCAGGATTACCCACGACGAGCGGCGCATTGGCCGAGTATAACCCCGGAAAACACGAACGCGCCGGGGTGTGCGGCGCGTTCGGCGACGAAGCGGCGGGGGCGGGCGCTAGTAGGTGGGCAGGGAGGTGTCCACTTCCCGCGCCCAGCCATTGATGCCGCCCTTGAGGTTTTTCAGCTTGCGGAAGCCCGCCGTCCGCAGCAGGTCCAGCGCGCGGGCCGAGCGCGCGCCGCTCTTGCACAGCAGCACCAGGTCTTCCGCCGAGTCGAGCTCGTGCATCCGGGCGGCCAGCGTGCCCAGCGGGATCAGGGTCGCACCCTCGATGTGCGAGATTTCCCATTCGTGCGGCTCGCGCACGTCGATGATGCGCAGGTGGTTGCCCTGGCCCAGCCGGTCCTTCAGCTCCAGCGGCGTGATGTCCCAGCCTGCCCCGGCGCTGTCCTCTTCGTGGTCGTGCCCCGGCACACCGCAGAACTCCTCGTAGTCAATCAATTCGGTGACGGTGGGGTTCTCAGAGCACACCAGGCAGCGCGGGTTCTTGCGCAGCTTCACCTCTTCCAGGGTCATGCTCAGCGCGTCATACAGCAGCAGCCGGCCCACCAGCGAGTCGCCAATGCCCAGGATCAGCTTGATGGCCTCGGTGGCCTGAATGGTGCCGATGGTGCCGGGCAGCACGCCCAGCACGCCGCCCTCCGCGCATGAGGGGACCAGCCCCGGCGGCGGCGGCTCTGGGAACAAACAGCGGTAGCACGGCCCTTCCTTGGCGTAGAACACCGACGCCTGCCCCTCGAAGCGGAAGATGCTGCCGTACACATTGGGCTTGCCCAACAGCACGCACACGTCGTTGGTCAGGTACCGGGTGGGGAAGTTGTCGGTGCCGTCAATGATCACGTCATACGGCCGCGCGATGTCCAGCGCGTTCTCCGATGTGAACGGTTCGTTGTAGGTGACGACCTCGATATCGGGGTTGATATCCAGCAGGCGTGTCTTGGCGGACTCGACCTTGAGCTGGCCCACGCTGGCAGTGCCGTGCACCACCTGGCGCTGCAAGTTGCTGGCATCCACTACATCATAGTCCACCAGCCCGATCTTGCCGATGCCGGCGGCGGCCAGGTACATCCCCAGCGGCGAGCCCAGGCCGCCCGTGCCGATGAGCAGCACACTGGCGGCCTTGAGGCGCTTTTGCCCGGCCAGGCCCACCTCGGGCATGATCAGGTGGCGGCTGTAGCGTTTGACTTCGGCGTGCGAGAGTTCCAGGGACTGCGGGTCAATGCGTTCGAGTGTCAGGCTCATACCAATACTCCCTCAGGCCTCGCTCGTCTCGCGGACAGGCGCGGCCTCCAGTTCAGCCGCGGGTCCGGTCTGACCCTTGGCAATTTCGGCATTCAATACCTGCTGTTTCAGCTTGTCCTTGCTCGTCAGCCCGTGGTTGATGGCGCGGGGCTGCCCCGCGGCGTCGATGATGAACGTGGTCGGCACCGACAGGACGCCCCAATAATCGGCCACGGCAGGCTGCGCGGCGGCGTCGATCTCGATGATGTGGACCCGTGTGCCCAGGTCGGCCTGCAGCCGATCCAGGGCGGGGCGCTGAGCCGTGCCGCAAACCACGCACTCCGGCGTGCGGAAGTACAACACCGCAGGCGTGTTCGCCGGGCGCGTTTCCAGGCCCAGCAGAGTGCCCGCGCTGGCGCGGCCCAGGCGGCGCATCTGCCAGCGGTTCCAACCCCAGTACGCCGCCAGCCCAGCCGCGATGATGAGGACCGCCAGGCCCAACCGGATCAGGGTGTCGCTCAACATCAATTGCCTTTGGGCCGCATGCCGGGGATGGTGCCGGCCGGCGGGGCCTTGGCGAAGCCCGGCAGGCGCAGCCGGTTGAGCCAATAATACACCGCACACCCGGCGCAGAACCCCACGAACAGGTTGAGCGCGGCCAGCGCCACTACCAGCCACACCAGCGCCCAGCCCACAGCCGGCGCGCCCAGGTACAGCGCAGCCGTTGCGCCCAGCAGCACCACCGCCCCAAATCCCTGGGCGAACACGTGCGGCTCGGGATTGTCGTTCAGCACGTCCGGCTTCACCCAGCCGCGCGGCTTGAGTATTTCGGAATAGATCGCGCGGAAACCCGGCTGCCGGCGCAGGGTGCCATAAGCCATAACGAGCATCACCACCGCCGCCAGCCACGCCCAGTTGCCCACGAAGGCTACGATGAGCAGCGTGATGATGGCGGCCTGATTGGTGCGCAGCGCCGCATGGTCCACCTTCGTCATATCAGCCTCCCGCAATGCTCGGGACGATCATCAGCCGGTCGGTATCCTTCACCGGGGTCTCGGTTCCACGGATGTGGCGCACGTCCTCGTCGTTCAAGAACACATTGACGAAGGCGCGCAGCTCGCCGCTCTCGGCATAGAGGTGCTGCCGCAGGGCGGGGTGCTGGCGCGTGAGATCGCCCAGCACCGCGCCTACCGTGTCGCCGCTGACGGCGATCTCGGCCTGGCTGTTGGTGTAGGGGCGCAGGGGGGTCGGAATGCGAATAGTGGTCATGGAAGCAGAACTCTCTCCTCGTCAAACGCCGAGCGGTCCTCGCGCAACTGCCACGAACGCGTGACAGTGGCGCGGCCCCGCGCGACAGTGGTGATGACGTACGAATACCAGGGCCATGTGGCCCACTCATGGTCCCAGCGCGACGGCTCGGCCGGGTGGTCTGGATGGGAATGGAAGAAGCCCAGCACATCCAGCCCCAGCCGCGCGGCTTCTTTCTCGCCCTGGAGCATGTCCGCGCCCGTCACCTGGTAGCGGTTGGCCTGCTCGTCGGGCGCCCAGGTGTTGGGCAGGGGCAGGGCGGCCATCGCCGTCTTGCCGGCCCCATTCGCAGTGCCCAGCAGCAAACCCACCCCTTCGTTGGGATAAGCGGCTTCTCCGTGAGTGTGGATGGCTTGAAGGGCGTCGGTCGTAATCGTTAGCATCTTGAGTGCAGACAAAGGACTCACAAAGTGCGAACGCAAACCCGATTCGCGTTTTGTCTTTCGTCCTTCGTCTTCATCCTTCCCGCCAGAATCTCTCACTCACATACTTGAAGCCCGCATCCGGGAAGAGGGTCACCACGATGCCGGACTCCAGCCGCTCCGCCACCTGCAAAGCGGCCACAGCAGCCGCGCCAGACGAGATGCCCACAAACAAGCCCTCCTCGCGGGCCAAGCGGCGCGTCATGGCGTGCGCGGCCTCGGTGCTGATCGCAAGGTTTTCGTCCGCCAGCGCTGCGTCGTAAATCTCCGGCAAGATGGCGGTGGGCATGTGCTTCAAGCCCTCCAGCCCATGGAACGGCGCGTCCGGCTGAAAGGCCGCCAACTGGACTTCAGGATTGTAAGCCTTGAGCGCCCGGCCGGTCCCGGTGAATGTGCCGCTGGTGCCCAGGCCGGCCACAAAGTGCGTCACGGCGCCGTCGGTCTGGGCGATGATCTCCGGCCCGGTGCCGTGGTAGTGGGCCAGCCAGTTGGCCGGGTTATTGTACTGGTTGGCGTAGAAATACTTCTCCGGTTCGGCCGCCGCCAGCGCCCGTGCCTCGCGGATGGCCCCGTCTGAGCCTTCCAGCGGGGACGACAGCGTGAACTCCGCGCCGAGCGCGCGCAGGATGCTCAAGCGCTCCAGGCTGGCGTTCTCCGGGATCACGAGCCGCACCCGATAACCCAGCGCGCCCGCCAGGGTGGCATAGGCGATGCCCATATTGCCCGAGGTGGAGTCGAGCAGCACCTTGTCCGGCGTCAGCGCGCCCGCGGCCTCCGCCGAGCGGATGATGTTGAGCGCAGGCCGGTCCTTGACCGAGCCGCTGGGATTGTGCCACTCGGCCTTGGCGAACACCTTGACCCCCGGCGCAAGATGCGCACCGATGCGCCGCAATTGCACCAGGGGCGTGTTGCCCACCAGATCGGCCACCGAACTTACCGGGCTGGCTGGCTGCCGCTCGCGAATGCTGGGCCATTGATACTGTGGAACTACCGCGATATCCGTCATTCGTTACCTATCCTCGCACCGAGAAACAAAAAGCCGCTTCCGTGGGCATCACGGGAAGCGGCTGTTCTCGTCTGTTGGCTGTGTGGGCTAAGTCAGGCGCAACAATACATAGACGTGAAGCTACCGCTCCCGCCTGCTACACATGCAAACCTGCGCCACCAATCGGACCGTCTTCATCAGGTTACTCAAGGGGTATTATAGGCCCGCGACCCGGCTTGTCAAGGGAAATTTTGCACAAGGTTTGGCCCACGATTGACTATCTCAGCCCGGCCAGGACCTGAGCCTGGACCGCCCACATGCGGGTCTCCCCTGCTGGCTCTACGTGGTCGTGGCCCAACAGGTGCAGCACCCCATGCACCACCAGCAGTTGCAGCTCCGCCCGCACCGTGTGGCCGGCGCGTTGAGCCTGCACCCGGGCGCGCGGGTAGGCGATGGCGATGTCGCCCAGATGCAGCCGCCCAGTCTCCGGGTCAATGTCGTTGGCCGGAAACGAGAGCACGTCGGTGACGGTATTGTGTCCCAGGAAGTCGCGGTTCAGCCGCCGCAGCTCGCCGTCACCGGTGACGCGGATTGTGAGCGCGCTGGGGCTGGGGGCGCCCTCGTGGCGCAGAGCCGCGCGGGCCGCCGTGGATAGCACCGCCGGCAGCGCCCAGCGTTGATAGGGCGGGGCGATGTCGGTGTAGATGACGTAGTGGATCATGCGTCAGGTGGCCTGGCCCGGCTGCTTGCCGGCCGGCGGGGCGGCGGGCTTGCCCGCCGCCAGCGCCGCCACAGGCTGTTGGGCGGGCGGCAGGGCCGGCTTCTGGTCCTTGGGATACTCGATGCGCGGATGGAAGATGCCGCGGAGCGTACCAACAAATGACTCGCGAACCAGGGCCAGGTCGCGCACGGTGAGGCCGCTGTCGTCCAACTGCCCATCCGCCTGCCGGCTCTCAATGACGGTCTGTACCAGCTTGTCCACGTCGGCCTCCGACTTCGGCCGGTCGGCGCGCGCCCACGCTTCGCAGCCGTCGGCCAGCATCAGCAGCGCCGTCTCCCTGGTCTGCGGACGCGGGCCCGGATACGTGAACAAGCTGATGTCAACCCTGGAGGCATCGCCGCCCGCCGCCTTCAGGGCGTTATTGTATTGATAGGTTGCCACCAGCGTGCCGTGGTGTTCGGGGATAAAGGCCCGCACCGCCGTCGGCAGTCGGTGCCGGCGCGCCATGTCCAACCCGTCCCGGATGTGCCCAATGATGATCCGGGCGCTCTCCAGCGGCTCCAGGGTTTCGTGGATGTTGATGCCTTCCAGTTGGTTCTCCACAAAGAATTGCGGGTGCAGCGCCTTGCCGCTGTCGTGATACAGCGCGCCCACCCGCGTCAGCATGGCGTTCGCACCAATCCGCTCGGCGGCCTGCTCGGCCAGGTTCGCCACCTGCAGGCTGTGCTGGTAGGTGCCCGGCGCATTGCGCAGGATGAATTGGAGCAAGGGGTGGTCCGGCCGCGCCAACTCGATCAGTTGCAGGCTGGTGGTGATGTCAAACAGCGTGCCCAGGGTGAAGAACCCTGCCAGGGTGAGGGAGGCCGACACCGCCCCGTTCAGCACCGCCGCGGCCAGCAGTTGCGCCAGGCCCAGCGGGTCCAGCGCCGGGTCGGCCAACCGGAACACCAGCAACACCATTACGTTAGTGACCGCCACTGCCAGCCCGGCCCAAAAGAACTGATTCAGGCGCTCACCCCGGCCCACCGCGATGGGCGCCAGAATGCCGCCCAGCGCCATGTACACCGTAAGCTCCAAGCTGTTGCCGCCGATCACGCCGACCAGGATCGCCAGGGCCACCGCCATGAGCATGGCCAGGCTCGAACTGACAAACACCGTCAGCAGCAGCGACAGCGCGGCAGCCGGAAAAAGGAACGGCAGCACGGTCCGCTCCGGGACCATCAGCCGGGCCGCCAACAGGAAGGCGGCGAAGAGCAGTCCCAGCAGAAGTACCCGCCGCGGCTGGTCGCCAAAACCGGGCAGAAAGCGCGCCACGTACAGGATCACCAGCGCACCGATCAGCAGCACGGCCAGCGCCGCGCTGACCGGTTCGCGCCAACTCGTCTCTGGCTCCAGCAGTCCCAACGCCGCCAGCGCCTCCACATCGGCGGCATTGACCACCTGCCCGCGGACTACCACCGCCTGTCCACGCACCAGATGCCGCATTACCGGCTCCACGCTGTCGCGGGCCGCCTGGCGGGCTGCCTCCGTAGCCGCCGCGTTGTAATAGCTATTGGGTGAAATGAGGTTGGTCACGAGGGCGGTGACCACTTCCACCTGCGACTCGCTCAGGCTGACGCTGACGCGCGCGGGGATGGACCGGCGCACGTCGGCCACTTGGTCTTCGCGCACCTGGCTGCGCATGAGCTGTTCGAGCACCGTGAGCGCTTCTTCCTTCACGCTCTGCCAGGCGTTAGCGTCAAAGGTCAGCAGCAGCCGCGCTGCTTCGGCGGGCAATGCGATGCCCTCAATGGCCTCCAGATCGGCCTGGCGCAGGTCCTGGGCCGCAAAGGTATCGGCGCGGACGCTGTCAATGAAATCGACGACGTCGTGCAGCAGCAGCACTTGCTGCCGGGCCACACGCGCGTCCGGGGCATCATACACATCCGGCACCGCTGCGGCCGCCTCCGCGCGGGCGCGGTCGGTGAGGACTTCGCTGGTGAAGGAAAGGGGGATGGGCGCGAGGATGTCCTGCGTGGCCGACTGGCCCACGGTCACGTCCACGCCATCTGCCCCGCCGGCCGGCACCGCGACGATGGCCGCCGACGCCAGCCAAAAGGCTGCTACCAGCGCCCACACAAGCGCCACCCGCGCCCAGGGGCGAGTTGGCTGTTCGGGTGGGCGCGCCGTCAAGTCCATCTTTAGCGCGTCAGCAGTTCCCGCACGACTTCGTTGACGAGCCGTCCGTCCGCCTGGCCCTTGGTGCGCGGCGTCAGCAGCTTCATCACCGCGCCCAACTGTTTGAGGTCGGTGGCGCCGGCTTCCGCGATGGCGGCCCGGGCCAGCGCCGCCACTTCCTCCCGCGAGAGCTGCTTGGGCAGGTAGGCTTCAATGATGCGCAGCTCGGCCTCGTTGGCGGCCACCAGATCGGCGCGGCCCGCCTTCTCGGCGTCGGCGATGGATTCGCGCCGCGACTTGGCCTCGCGCTGGATGACCGCCAGCGCCTCGGCTTCGTCGAGGCTAGTCTTGTCCAGGGCCGCCAACTGCGCCTCCGACAGCGCGCCCGCTTGCGCTTGGAGCTTGGCGGTGGCCGTGCGTTTCTCCAATTCGCCCTGGCGGATGCCGGCCAGAAGCTGGCGGAGCGCGGTCTTGCGCGTCTCGTCGCCCGCCTTCATGGCCTCGCGCAGGTCAGCGTTGAGTTGGTCCTTGATGGTCATGGCGCTACCCAGGCGGCCAGTGCATGGCGCGCCCGCCCATAACGTGCACATGCAAGTGATGGACACTTTGCCCGGCGTCGGGCCCGGTATTGGCCACCAGCCGGAAGCCCCCGCCCAGCCCGGCTTCTGCGGCCAGCCGGGCCGCGGTCAGCAGGAGCGCCGCCAGCATTTCTCCGTCGTCCGGCCCGGCCTCGGCCACCGAGGCCAGGTGCCGGTTGGGCATCACCAGCAGGTGGGTGGGCGCGGCAGGGTTGATATCGCGGATGGCCGTCACCTGCTCATCCTGGTAGACGATGGTGGCCGGTATCTCATGGGCAACGATCTTGCAGAACAGGCAGTTGGCGCTCACGCTGGGTCCCTCACGACCACATTGTCGAAATAAATCTCAACGCCGCCCTCGTCAAAGGTGCCGGCGATCAGCCCAATATCGCCCCGGTTCAATTCATCGTCGGTGAACTCTCCGACGGTTACGCCATTGACAGCGAGCGAGAACTGTTTGCCGGCGCAGGTGGCGGCCAGGGCGTTGCTGGCGTCGGGCTCCAGCCGCAGGGCGTCGGTCGGCTGGTAACTGCCTTCGGGCGGGCTGAGGATAGTCCGTACGTCGCGCACCACCTTGCCCAGGGCATAGTAGCCGTCGCTGCTCACAAAGAAGAAGTAGAAGCTGTTACTGCCATCCCCATGCCGTTCGTACCGGCACAACAAGCCATACTCGTTGTTGACGGGACCGGCCCCATAGAAGCTGTCCGCCTCCAGCCGCAGATCTGTGAGATTGAGACCTGGCCGGGCCCAGACGTTCACGCCCGGCTCCGCCACGGAAATGAGATAGCGGCCGTCAATGTAGTTGACGGTCATGTCGGCGCCGCTGTGCACGTCCCAGCCGCTGTCCGGGTTTGAAAAGTCATCCTGGAACAGCACGCCCGGCGCGGGCGGGGTGGCGCCGCCTCCGCTGCCGGTGCAGGCGGTAACGGCCAAGAGAACGGCACAAATGACGAGCCAGCGCGCAGCCATCACAGCACCACTACTCATCGTCCGCTAAGCGAGTTCATTGTAACACGGGGCTCATTGGCCCAAACGGGCCAGCGCCTGGAGCGCCAGCCCGCCATAGAAGCCGTCCGGGTCCAGGGCCAGCGCATGGTTGAGGGCCGCCTCGGCCTGGGCGGTGTTGCCCTGGCGCGCATAGAGCTCACCCAGGTGGAAGTAGATGCTGGCCGATTGCCCATCCAGGGCCAGCGCCTTTTCGAGCATCTTCTGGCCGTTCACCAGGTCGCCCGTCAGCACCAGCGCGAAGCCCAATGCATCGGCGGCAGAGGCGTCGTCCGGCAGCATGCTGGCCGCCTGCCGCGCCGCCGGCAAACCCAGTTCGGCCACGTGATAGTCGTTATCCAGGCAGAAGCGCGCCAGCAGCAGCCACCAGCGCCCGTCCGTCTCATCCAGGTTCACCGCGTCGGTCAGCCACTCTTCCGCCGACAGCAGGTCGCCCACCGCCCCATAGGCTGCGCCGATCTCGGCCGCGATGGCGGGGTTCGTGGGGTCCAGCGCGAATGCCGCCTTCAAGTAGGTGAGGGCGGTCGCCGAGTCGCCCAGCCGCCGCCAGTACAGCCCGGTGAAGAATTGGGCCACCATCGAGTCCGGCGACAGCGCCAAGGCTTCCTCATAAGCTGAGAGGCCATCCTTGCCCTGCTGGTCCAGGGCCAATCCCAGGTAGGCCCACGCCTCGCCATACGTCGGGTCCAAGGTAACCGCGCGGGTCAGCGCCTCCTCGGCGAGGCGCCACTCGCCGAGCGTCTCAAAGGCATAGCCCACCTTGGCGAACGTCACCGCGTCGTCGCCCGTTGCCTGGCCGTCTCGGATCGCGTTGATGAGCAGTTGTGTCAAGGGCGCCAGTTCCGGCGAGAGCTCGGCGACGATGGCCAGCCGCGCGGGCGCATCGGCGGGCGAGGTGGCCGCCGTGAGCACTGCCAGGCGGTAATAGACCGTGGCATCGCTGCCGCGCAGGCGCGCCAACGCATTCAAGGCGCCCACCGCCTCCGGGTAGCGGCCCGCCGCCTCGTAGTTGCGGGCCAGCCGCACCAGCAGGGCGTCGTCATCAGGCAGATCCGCCAGGGCCGTCTCCCATTGCTGCAAGGCTGCGCCCACGTCGCCCTGGCCCAAATAGGCATCGCCCAGCGCAATCCGGCGCGCGGCGGTCCAGCCGTCCAGGAGGGCGGCGGCATGGAGGAACTTGATGGCCTCTTCCCAGCGGCCGGCGGAAATGGCGGCCAGGCCAGCCCGGTTCTGCGCATAGCCAGAGTAGGGCAGGCGGGCGGCGTTCTGGGCAAAGGCATCGGCCGCGGCCTGATAGTCCTCCTCGGCAGTGGCCGCCTGCCCGTTGACCAAGTTGATGGCGATTGGGAGCACGATTGGCTGGAACCCGCACAGCGCGACCGCGAGGACGAGGACGGCGGCGCGCAACAGGCCAGCAGCGTCGCCAGGGGCGCTTTGGGCCTGGGGCGCGGATCTCCCTCGTGGGTTCTCAGACCGTGCAGGCTCGGTCACGGCAGGCTCAACGCCGCGCGGACGTGCTGGCGCAGTTGGTCGGCCTGGACTGGCTTGTTCAGGTAGGCCAGGATGGGCTGGAGCGTGCCGATGAGCCGGTGGACCGGTTCGGCGTGGGAGGTCAGGACGATCACGGGCACCTTTTGGCGGCGGTCGCCCTTCAGGTGTTCGAGCACATCCCAGCCGCGCATGTCGGGCAGGTTGAGATCGAGAAAGATGAGGTCGGGCAAGGATTGTTTCAGGGCCGCCAGGGCCTCGCCGCCGGTGGTGACATGCACCAAATCCACCGGCAGGCTGCGCAGCCCGAGCCGCATTAATGACATGGTATCGGGGTCGTCCTCGACGACGAGTACCCGGGGAAGTTGAGACACGCCTGACTCCAAAACATGAGCAATGGACCGCGAACTTGCCGATTATAGTACACTCTCGTCGGCCGCCCGTGAACAACCGGGTGTTCTCAGGAGTATTGCGTACATGCCGCCTCTCCTCCTCTACCTCCTCCGCCGGATTGTGGCCATCCCCTTCACGGTACTGGTCGTCACCGCCGCCCTATATGCCATCACCATGCAGGCGCCGCCCGAAGTGCGGGCCCAGCTGTATTTGTCCCGCACTGAGTTCACCCGCGGCAACATCTTCGAGCTCTCCAAGCGCGCCGCCGAGGAGCATGGCCTGTACGATCCGTATCCGGTGCAGTATGCCCGCTGGCTTGGCAAGTTGGTGGCCGGCGACTGGAGCTACAGCCCTTCTCTGCGAAGCGAGGTGCTTCCGGCGCTCCTCCAGCGTTCGGCCATCACGGCCGAGCTGACGCTCTACGCCATCCTGGTGTTCGTGCCGCTGGGCCTGATCGCGGGCGTGATCACGGCCGGCCGGCGGAGCCAGGGGCGCGATTTGGCGTTTCGCATGGTGGCTTTCGTGGCCACCGCGGTGCCGCCGTTCATTTTGGGTCTCCTGCTGCTCACGATCTTCTACGCCGGCTTGCGCTGGTTTCCGCCGGACCGGCTCAGCACCCCCATCACCATGGTGGTACGGTCGGACGAGTTCAGTGTCATCACTGGCTTGATGACGGTGGATGGACTGCTGAATGGCCGGCTCGATGTGACCCTGGATGCCCTGAAGCATCTGGTCCTCCCCGTCGTCACCCTCGCCGCTGCGCACTGGGCCACCCTGGGCCGCGTGACCCGCCTGGCCGTGGTGGACGAGCTTCAAAAGGACTACATTATCTCGGCGCAGGCGCGCGGTCTGAACCCGCGCCGGGTGTTGTGGCGGCACGCGTTTCGCAACGCGGCCGTGCCCGCCCTGGCGACCAGCACCCTGGCCATGGCCACTTTGCTCACCGGCGTTTTTGTTGTGGAGATCGTCTTCAACCTGCACGGCGTGTCCGAGGTCGTCACCGCCTGGGCCCGTGACCCGTTCGCCATGCAGCGCATCCCCGATACACCGGCCGTTATGGGGTTTGCGGTTTACAGCGTAATTGTCGTGCAAGTCTTGATGTTGTCCCTCGACCTGCTGCAAGCCGCGCTCAACCCGCGCTTCCGGGAAGGGTTGTTGAGCACATGAGAGACTTTGCGCGCTTTGCGCGCCGCCCCCTCAACGCCGTGGCCTTGGGGCTCCTGGCGCTCATGCTGCTCGTCGCTGTCCTGGCCCCGGTGCTGGCGCCTCAGCCGGACCCGGCCAACCCCAGTGCCTTCAAGCTCGTGGGCGTCATGTCGGATGAATTGCCCCGGCCGCCCAGCGAGACGTCTCCCCTGGGCACTGCGCCCGGCCAGTTGGATATCTATCACACGCTGGTCTGGGGCATGCGCACGGCATTCGTCTTTGGGCTCACCGTGGCCGGGCTAGCCGCGCTCATTGGGATTAGCGTGGGCGCCGTCAGCGGATACATGGGCGGCTGGCTCGACGGGATTCTGATGCGCAGCACCGATGCCTTAATGAGCTTGCCCGTCTTCGCCGGGGTCTGGCTGATCGAGGTGCTCGTCCTGGGCCCAGGCATGGAGACCATGCCTGTGCTCCTGGACACACCCCTGACCCCGTTGCAGCGGGCCGCCTTTGCGTTTGACCTGAGCCCAGTGCTCGTGGGCCTGATCTTGTTCATGTGGATGCCGTACGCGCGGCTGACGAATGCCAACGTGCAACTGCTGAAGGATGCTGAATTCGTCACCGCGGCAAGGTCGGTGGGCGCGGGCGGTCTGCGCATCCTTGCCCGCCACCTGGTGCCCAACGCCATCGGGCCGGCCCTGGTGTTGCTGGCGCGTGACGTCGGCGGCGTGGTGGTGCTCGGCGCCGCCTTTACGTTCGTGGGCATGCCCGGCGGCGCGGAGTGGGGCACCCTGCTGGTGGTCGGCCGGTCATGGATTCTGGGTACGCCCGGAAACCCGTTCGCTTACTGGTGGGCCTACATCCCGGCCACGGTTGCCCTCGTGCTGTTCAGCACCACGTGGAATCTCCTCGGCGACGGCCTAAACTCGTTTCTCAATCCCAAAACGGCTCGCGACTAGGCTCGCCACCAATGCTATAATGCATCCAGATTGCGCCGCGATGCACAATCCCCACGTCGCGGCCCTACCGCCGGAGGTCTGCGAGCTATGCACGTCGTCGTCTGCGTCAAACAAACACCCGATTCAGCCGCCAAGATCAGCGTAGAGAACGGCCAGGCCGCCTGGGGTGATGCCGGGCTGGTGGTCAATCCCTGGGATGAGTACGCCATCGAGGAGGCCGTGCGCCTTAAGGAAAAGCATGGCGGCAAGGCGACGGCCCTAAGCGTCGGCGCTGAGAGCGCCAAGGATGCGCTCAAGACTTGCCTGGCAATGGGCTGCGATGAGGCCATCCTGATCTCGGATGCCAGCTTCGCCGGTTCCGACGCCCTGGCGACGTCCTACATTCTCGCCAAAGCGATTGAGAAACTGGGCGATGTTGAAATCGTCCTGTTCGGCAAGCAGGCCATTGACGGCGACACCGGCCTCGTCCCCATTGGCGTTGCCCGGCGCCTGGGGTGGGCGCCCCTCACCTACACGATCAAAATCTCGGAACTGGACCCGGCCGCGAAGACCCTGCGGGTGGAGCGCCTGCTCGAGCAGGGTAAGCAGGTGGTCACCGCAAAGCTGCCCGCGGTGATTGGCACAGTCAAGGACATCAACGAGCCTCGCTATCCTTCCTTCATGGGCATCCGCAAGGCAGCCAAGGCCGTCATTCCCACCTGGAGCGCCGCCGATCTCGGCGCGGACCCGGCCCTCATCGGCGCCAACGGATCGGGCACGAGCTGGCCCAGCATCTATGGGCTGCCGGCCCGCGAGGGCGCGGCGGAAATGCTGGACGGCACGCCCGAGGAGGCCGCCGCCAAACTAGTTGATCGGCTGCTGGCCGACAAGGTGATCTAGCCATGGGCAACTCACTCTGGGTCTACATTGAGCAGTTTCGGGGCACGGTGGCGCAGCCTTCGCTTGAGGCATTGGGCGAGGCGCGCCGACTGGCTGGTCTTCTGGGCGGCGGCGTCACGGCGCTGTTGTTTGGGCAGGACATGGCTGGCCTCGCGCCCGCTATTTTCGCGCACGGCGCTGACGAGGTGCTGCTGGCCGACGATGCCACCCTGGCCGAGTTCCGCGCCGAGGCCCATGCGCCGCTGCTGGTGAAGCTGGCACGCGAGCGCCGCCCCGAAGTTATCCTGGCCGGCGCCACCACCCGCGGCCGCGACCTGCTGGGAATGGCAGCGGTGGATCTTGAGACGAGCGCCATCGCCGATGCCATTGCGCTGTCCACCGAGGGAGGGCAGATTCAGGCCACGCGGCCGGTCTATGCCGGCAAGCTGTTAGCCACCGTAACCGGCAGCCGCCGGCCTTTGCTGGTGAGCCTGCGGCCGCGCGCATTTCCGAAACCCGAGCCGGATGCCTCCCGCACCGGCACGCCTGAGGCTGTCACGCCGGCCCTGGCCGAGGATGCGATTGCCACCAAGGTTGTGGACTACGTGGTTGAGAGCGATGGCCGCGTCAGCCTGGCGGATGCCCGCATCATCGTCAGCGGGGGGCGGGGTGTGGGCGGGCCGGAGGGGTTTGCGCCGGTGCGCGATCTGGCTGCCGTGCTGGGCGCGGCCGTGGGCGCAAGCCGCGCTGCTGTCGATGCTGGCTGGATTCCATATGCCCACCAGGTGGGCCAGACCGGCAAAACCGTGGCCCCTGACCTTTACATCGCTGCCGGCATCTCCGGCGCCATCCAGCATCAGGCGGGCATGCGCTCCGCCAAGACGATTGTGGCCATCAACAAAGACCCGGAGGCCCCGATCTTCAAGCTGGCCCGCTACGGCATCGCTGGTGACCTCTTCAAGGTCCTGCCGGCGCTCTCGACCGAGTTTAAGAAACGCCTGGGCAAGTAGCCGTTAGTCGATCAGCAGCCGGTCCAACATCACGTTGAAGAGGTCCACCTTGGCGTCCCACTGGTCGTCGTGTGATTCGACGACCACGATGAACACCAGGTCTTCATCGGCGTCAATCACGCCCGCCAGCGCGCCCTGGATCGACAGGCCGGCCGGGTCGGTGTAGTTATAGTAGTTCAGCCACCCGTCTTCCCCCGCCAGGGTGAAGGCCTCGCGTTCCTCGGCGCTGAAGTCGAGCATCTCCTCGTCCAGCGCGCCGAGATAGAGGTCAAAGAGCTGGAAGATGTCAGCGTCGGCGCCCGTGCTGGCGATCCAGGCTGTCACCCCGAAGAAGTCCTGCGAGCTCGGGTCGCGGGCCGCTACCACCGAGACCTCATTGTCGGCCAGGTCGGTGACGTTCCAGGTTGTTGGGTAGCTGATGGTCACGCCTACATTGGTGCTGGCGAAGTAGGTCATGGGCGGCAGATCGCCCGGCAGCACCCGCAGCCGGCCCGTTGCCACCAGCGCGCCGTCCACAAACACGTCCAGGTCGTACGTCCCGGAGTTCAGCCCGCCGTAGTTGTACAGGCTCACCCAGGCCGTGCCGTCCTCGCCATACACCCACTCGTCGTACACGGTGCTCAGGTATTCGCGTCCGTCCAGCACCCAGCGAGCCATCCAGCGGCTGTCGGCCGCCATCCCGGTGTAAGCCAGTTGAGCGTACACAATCGTCGCCGACTGGGGATACTCGTCGGCCAGGTCGATCACCACGTTGTCCTCGGTGACATTGGCCCCGAAGACCAGCGGCTCGAACTCGGCCTGCGAGTCCACGCTGAGCACCTCGCCGTACATGCGTAGCGACGCAAACGCTTCCTTGAGACGCTCCACTGCCGGGTTCAACGTGCCGCCCAGGTCGGGGCGCGCGGCCGCCAGTTCGGCCAGATCGGAGACGCCGACCTCCATCAAGTAGCTGAAGTTGGAGTCACTGCTTTGGCGCTGAGCGCAGTCAATGGCGCGGGTGTAGGCTGCCTCGGCGTCCGCGGGCTGCTCCAGCGCCAGCAGGATCAACCCGTGATTGAAGGCCAGGTAGCAGTCGTCCGGCGCCATCGGCAGGGCGATCTCCGTGTATTCCAGGGCACTACGGTATTGACCGTTGAGGTAATACAGCCAACCCAGATTGCCGAACACCGGCGCATCTTCGTGCCCCAGGCGGATGGCCCGCAGCGCGTCGTCAATGGCAAGCTGCGTGTCGAGGTGCTTTTCGAGCAGCGATGAGTCCGTGTTGGCCAGCGACCGGTAGAACAAGGCCCGGCTATAGTCGGGGGCGATCTCGACGGCGGCGTTGAAGTAGTCCAGGGCCGCGGTCGCGTCCTCGCCCCGGCTCTGCGCCAGGTTGTATTGGATGCGGCCTTCGACGAAGTTCTCGATGGCCGACCCAGGGACGAACGGCACCGGCTGAAACAGGATGACCAGCACCCAGACGCCGCAGAACATTGTCAGCCCCAGGCTGGCCGTCGCCAGGAGATACTTGAGCCGCGAGCCTAGGGTCAACGACAGGCCGGCCAGGAACAATGCCACCGACAGGACGGAGAGCACGGCCACAAACCGGTTGGCTTTCTCGCTCCAGGCCCGCGACTGGTCGAGGAGCACGTGCTCTTCTTCCTCTTCCATGTAGGCTGGCCGGTTCAGTTCCTCGTTGTACAGCGCCGTGTCCTGGTGAAATTCCACCAGCAGGGGGTCGCTGGACGAGACCGAGGCCGCCGCCGCCAGCCAGCGGTTGGCGTCCAGCGCGTAGTCGGCCGCTATATCGCTGCCGCCCATCCGCAGAGCGCGCGCCTTGGTGTCGGCGCGCACGGCCCGCTGGACGTAGTCCCCATACCGCTGGAGCACGTCGGTGCCTTGCGCCGCCGACAGTCCGGCGCGCACGTACAGGCCGGTGGCATTGACAGCGTTGAAGGAACTGCGCTGGGCCAGGTCGGACGATTGCAGACCCGAGTAGGTTTGCAGGAAGGTGACCAGCGCCGCGAACACGCTGACCAGGGTCAGCATGACGATGACGCCGTTCTTGAAGTAGTCGGGGCGTTCGGGCTTGGGCGTGTCGCTCATGGCCTAGCCAAGCCCCATCACGTTGATGACGCCGCCGATGACGTACACGGCCGTGATCGCCAGCGCCACCAGTAGGCCCGCCGTCAGCCACACCCAGCGCAGCGCGGTCTTGGTGATCTCCGCCCAGGTGAGGAAGGCCAGCGACAGGAACCACGCGAACAGGCTGGCCCCCAGCGACAGCGCCTCGGTCCGCCAGCGCGCCGCCTCGGCAAAGTCGTCCTCGAAGTCAATGTCCACATAGACGGCCGCATTCTGCCGGCGGTCGTTCAGGAAAGTCGCTTCATCGAAGCCGACGTATTCGCCCGTGTCATCCGCGATCAGGTAGCCGCTGTCTATGTACCGGTAGGCGTTGTTACTCTCCTCAAGCTGGCCGGCGGCTTCCAGGCGCAGCGCGGTGCCCAGCGCAGCGTTTTCGCTGGCCTCGGCCTCGTTGATGTAGTCGAACGTCAGGAAGTACAGGTCGCGGTTGAAGCGATAGTCGCTGAAGGCGCGCTGGTTGCGGGCCACCTGCGCCCAACTGCCGCCGTCCACGCGCTCCAGGTTGATCTTGGCCAGCACGCCATTGTGCTGCGCCTCGGTGGCATTCCCGGCCGCCACCGCCGATTGCGATGCCACCAGCGCAATGACGGTGGACACCAGGGCGATCAGCACCGTGATGACGGTAGACAAACGATCAGCTTTATCTTTGGCCGGCTCGGCGTTTTCGCTCATAGGGGGCTATTGGGCCTGTTCACGCAGGATGTTCACGGCCAGGGCGGCCGCGTCGCGCTGGGCGGGGTCCCAGCCCGGTTCGTCGCGCATGCGCTTCAGGTGCGCCAGCACGGCCAGGCTCTCGTCATCAGTCAGGTCGCGCCACACCCGCCGGATGCGGGCGGGGTCACCCGACAGCAAGGCTTCCCATAACTGCTCCAATTCGTCCATGCCAATGATTAGGGCCGGGCCAGCGGCGACGGCGGAATAATACCACAACCTTGACCCGCCTTATGTCCATCCTTATAATGGCAATGCGTGGGTTACTTGCGCTGTGGACCGCGCGCCCCATCCTCCGAATCGAATTCCGCGCTGCCCCCGTGGTCGCGATTGCTAGAAAAGGGACGACTGTTGCAGATTGCGCTAATTCACTATGCCGTGCCGCCCATCGTGGGCGGCGTCGAAGCCGTCGTGGGACGTCACGCACGGCTCATGCACGCCGCTGGTCATGCTGTGCGCTTGCTAGCGGCACGCGGAGCCGCGCCCGGCGCCGGCATTGGCTACGCGGAGTTGCCTCTGATCGGCTCCCGGCATCCCCGTGTATTGGCCGCCAAAGCCGGATTGGATGCCGGCCGCGTGCCGGCGGACTTCGAGGCCCTCACCGCCGATATCCTGCGCGCCCTTGAACCGGCGCTGAGCGGCGTGGAGGTGCTCATCGCCCACAACGTCGCCTCCCTGAACAAGAACCTGGCTTTGACGGCGGCTCTGCATCTGCTCAACGCCCGCCCCGGCGCGCCGCACCTAATTCTGTGGCACCACGACCTGGCCTGGACCACGCCGCGCTATCAGCCCGAACTGCACCCTGGTCTGCCCTGGGAATTGCTCTCGAGCCCATGGCCACGCGCCCGCCAGGTGGTCGTGTCCGAGGCCCGTCGCCACGAGTTGGCGGCGCTGATGGGCTTACCCCCAGGAGACATCACCGTTGTCCCGAACGGGATTGATTTGGACCATCTCTACAAACTGGAGCCGCAAACGCGCGACCTCGCGGCGGCGATGGGCCTCGCCGAAGCCGATCCCCTCCTGCTGCTGCCCGTGCGCCTGACTCGCCGCAAGAATATCGAGCTGGCGCTGAACGTGTTGGCTCGCCTGCGGGCGGAGAGCCTGCCGCATGCCATGCTGGTTGTCACTGGCCCCGAGGGGCCGCACAATCCCGCCAACGCTGCTTATCGCCAGGAACTGCTGGCCTTGCGCGACAGGCTGCACCTGGGCGGCGCCGCCCACTTCTGTGCTGAATACACCACTGAATTCTTGCCCGATGCCGTCATCGCCGACTTCTTCCGGCTGGCTGACGCGCTCTTCCTCCCCAGCCGCGAGGAAGGTTTTGGGATTCCCTTGATCGAAGCCGCTGTTACCCGGCTGCCGGTCTTCTGCAGCGACATTGCGCCACTGCGTGCGCTAGGGCAGGGGGATGCCGTTTACTTCGCGCCTGATGCTGACCCGGCCGCCATCGCGGACGTGGTCGCCCGCCGTCTGGCCGGCGACTCGGCGGCCCGCTTTGCGGCGCGGGCCCGCCGGGAATTCACCTGGGAGGCAGTCTATGCGCGGCATGTGGCCCCCTTGCTGGTGAGACAGGAAAGCACACTATGAAGACCCGCGCCTTTCCACCTGTGCGCACGGCGCTGGTGCCCGTTATCCACGGCTGCGACGGGGCGGCCTCGCTGGCGGCGGCCCGCGCCCTGGCAACCGAGGTGGTGCTGGTCGGTTTTGTGCCGATTGGGGCCGACGAGAGTCTGAGCGCCGGCACCACCAAGGCCCGCGAGGTGCGGCGCCAGTTGCGCGAGCTGGCGCAGATGACGGGCCCGTCCACGCGCGTCAAATCGCCGGTGCATGTCTCCACCACGCCCTGGCAGGACTTGGAAACGGTGCTGGCCGCCGAATCGCCGGATGCCCTGGTGCTCGATTGGTACGGCCACCTGGCGGCGCTCGGTGTGGCGCCGGATGAAGTGCTGCTCAACCCCGCCTGCGATATCATCCTGGTCCGCGGACCATTTCCGGAGAAGCCGCGGCGGGTGCTGGTCCCGGCCCGCGGCGGCCCGCACGCCGAGTTGGCCTTGCGGCTCGCGCTCAGCCTCAGCCCCGAGAAGATGACGACCCTGCACCTGACCCAGCCGGGCGCCTCGTCAGATGCGCCGTTCCGAGGGCTGGAACAGGTGCTGCGCCGGCTGCCCGAGGTGGAGACCCGCACGGCCGAAACCGACGACCCGGTGAGCACCCTGCTGCGCGAAGCCGCCAACTACGACGTGGTGGTGATGGGCGCCACCGCCCAGCCGCTGCGCAGCCTGGAGTCCTTGGGCGTTGCCGCGGACCGCATGCTGCGTGAATCGCCCACCGCCGTGCTGGCTGTCAAGACCCGCCGGCCTATGTCGGTGCTCCATCCGGATGAGACCGCTGGCGCACAGGCCATCTCCATCCTGGTGGACAAGTGGTTTGCCGAGAACACCTTCGAGGCGGCCGAGTTTGACGACATCGAGCAACTCGTGGACCTCAAGCGCCAGCATGGTCTGACCATTAGCCTGGCCCTGCCCGCCCTCAATGAAGCTGAGACCGTCGGCAAGGTGATCCGAACCATCAAGCGGGCGCTGATGGAGCAAGCGCCCTTGCTGGATGAGATCGTCTTGATCGATTCGAACTCCACCGATCGGACGCGTGAGATCGCGGCCAGCCTGGGCGTGCCGGTGTACATTCATCAGGAGCTGCTGCCCGATTTGGGGCCGCGCCGTGGCAAGGGCGAGGCCCTGTGGAAGAGCCTGCTGGTGACGACCGGCGACATCGTGGCCTGGATCGATACCGACATCGTCAACATCCATCCGCGCTTTGTGTATGGCATCCTGGGGCCGCTGCTGCAAAACCCCGCCATCAAGTTCGTCAAGGGCTTCTATCGCCGCCCTCTGCGGGTGGGCGAGAAAATCCAGGCCGGCGGCGGCGGCCGGGTGACGGAGTTGATGGCCCGGCCGATGCTCAACCTGTTCTACCCCGAGCTGTCGGGCGTCGTGCAGCCCCTGTCGGGTGAGTACGCCGGCCGGCGCGACGCGCTTGAGCAGTTGCCTTTCTTCTCCGGCTACGGCGTGGAGACTGGGCTGCTGGTGGATGTCTTTGAACACTTCGGGCTGCCGGCCATTGCCCAGGTGGACCTTCTGGAGCGCATCCATCACAACCAGCCCCTGGAAGCTCTGAGCAAGATGTCGTTTGCCATCCTTCAGGCCGTCATCCGCAAGCTCGAACGGCGCTACGGTCAAACCATCCTGGAGGATGTGCATAAATCCATGAAGCTGATTCGCTACGAAGCTGGGGCCTACTTCCTGGAAGTGGAAGAGATCGTGGAACACGAGCGCCCCCCCATGGTGGATGTGCCGGAATACGCCCAGCGGCAAATCAGCACTCTATGACCCCCACGCCGCCGCACGCGCACCTGTGGCTTGTTCGCCACGGCCAGACGGACTGGAATCTGTCCGGCCGCTATCAGGGCCAGGCGGATGTGCCCCTTAACGACACCGGCTGGGAGCAGGCCCGTGCCCTGCCCGCGGTTCTGTCCGGCCCTGATTTTGCCGCGCTCTACAGCAGCGACCTGCGCCGTGCGCGCGACACCGCCTCCGTCCTGGCCGAGCGCCTCTCGCTGGCGGTGCAGGTGGATGCGCGCCTGCGTGAAGTGCGGCTGGGCGAATGGGAGGGGATGCTCTTCAGCGACATCCAGGCACACTACCCCGCCGAATGGCAGGCGCGGCAAAGCGACCCTCTCAACGCCCGTCCGCCCGGCGGCGAAAACCTGCGGGAGGTTGCAGCGCGGGTGTGGGCCGCCGCCGACGACATTGCCCGCATTCATCCTGGCGCGGAGGTAGTGATTGTGGCGCATGGCCTATCGCTGGCGACCGTGCGCGTGCGCGCCTTGGGCCTGCCCCTGGCCGTGGCTTACGATCACGTTCCTGAGAATGGACGTCCCGAGCGCGTCACCTGGTCAATTCAAGGAGATACCGCGCCCTGACCGTACTCGCCATCCTCCGCCCCTCGACGCCCGCTCAGCTTCACCCCCTCAACCGCCGCGCCTGGGCGGGTCGCTGAGATAAGCGTGCCACAGGATGCGCGCCGCCACCGCCCGCCACGGACGCCAGGCCTCCCCCAGCGCCGACAGTTCGTCCGGGCCGGGCCGGCTTCCCAGCCGCTTCACACGCTGCGCCGCGATTGCCAGCGCCAGGTCGCCCGTCGGCCAGGCGTCGGGCCGGCGCAGGACCATCAGCAGGTAAATCTCCGCTGTCCACGGCCCAATGCCCTTGATGGCGGTCAGCGAGGCGCGCGCGGCGGCGTCCTCCTGCCGGGCCAGCCGGCGCAAGTTCAGCCGGCCCTCCGCCAGGGCCGCTGCCAACTCGCGCCCGTAACGGGTCTTCTGCCGGCTGAAGCCAATCGTCTTCAGGGTTGCGTCGTCCAGGGCCAGAAAGGCGCGCGGCGTCAGCGGCCGGACGGCAGCGTTGAGCTTGCGATAGGCGGCCAGGGCCGAAGCAAGCGAAACTTGCTGTTCCAGGATAATATGGAGCAGGGTGCCGAAGCCCGGCCGCCGGGACCAGAGCGGCGGCGGCCCATGGCGGCGCACCACATCCGCCAGGTCGGCGTCGCGTCGCGCGAGGTCGGCCACGGCGTTGGAGAGGGTGTTTCGGTTTAGTGCTGGCGTCTTTGCGTTCAATTTCGCTTCATGCCCAAGATGACCCCCGTCGGGCGGCACAACGCCCGGCAGCTATATTACGACGTAACCTGGTTTGGCGTCACGGCAGGCAGCACCCTCGCCTTCCTGCCGGTCTATGCCGCGCGCCTGGGCGCCTCGAGCCTCCAGGTGGCGCTGCTCACGGCATTTCCCGCCCTGGTCAACTTGCTGTTGTCGCTGCCGGCGGCGCGGCTGCTCGAAGGCCGGCCGCTCTTCCGCCCCACGCTCACGGCGCTGATTATTCACCGGCCGGCGTATGCCCTGTTTGCGCTGCTGCCCTGGCTGCTCGGGCCGGCCGCCGAGGTGTGGGCGCTGGTGGCGATCACCGCCGTGATGGCCGTCACCGGCACCGTCATCAACGTGGCTTTCAATGCAATGTTCGCCGATATCGTCGCGCCCGAATTCCGCAGCGAGGTGGTGGGCCGGCGCAACGCCCTCATGGCCCTGGCGATGCTCGTCACCTCCCTGGCCTGCGGCTGGCTGCTGGAGGTGGTCGTCTTCCCCCTCAACTATCAGGTCGTATTCCTCCTCGGTCTGGCGGGCGTGATCATGAGCACGGTCTATGTGGCGCGCCTCAAGGTGGATCCGGCCAAGCCGCCGCGCGTGGGCGCGCCCTTGCTCGACCTGGGACGCCCCACCACCTTTCGCTTCGGCGATGCCATTCGCCTGGCGCCTGGCTTGCGCTTTCTGGTGCGGTCCAAGGGCCGGGACCTGCTGCGGCTCGATCTGCTGCGCGGGCCGTTCGGGCCCTTCATCTTTTCGTATTTGATGTTTTACGTGGCTCAGTTTACGCCTATCCCAGTCCTGCCTCTGCAGTGGGTCAATGGGCTTGGGCTGTCGGATGGCACCATCAGCATCGGCAACGCCATCTTCCAGAGCACGATGTTCATGGCCGCGCTGTTGGCGGCGCCCCTCAGCCAGCGCTGGGGCAATCGCGCCCCCCTCGTCGTCGGCGCCATATTGTATGGCGCCTACCCGCTGCTGAACGGGCTGGCTCATGGTTCGGCGCTGTTCCTGATCGCTTCGGTGCTCGGCGGCGTGATTTGGGGTGTGGCCAACGTCTCGCTGGCGACGCGCCTGTTCGAGCGCGTGCCGGCCGACGACCGCCCGGCGCACATGGCCCTCTTCAATCTGGCTGTGAACTTTGGTATGCTGGCAGGGTCGCTCATCGGGCCGGTGCTGGCCGAGTGGCTGGGCCTGCGGGAGGCGCTGTGGATGGCGGCTGGGCTGCGCTTGTTGGCGGGCTTGCTCCTGTGGCGCTGGGGCTAGGACACCGGCCGGGCCCACCGCTTCCCATGCTTGAATGGCCGCCGCGACCCACTGACGGGCAGCACAATGTAAGGCAGCTCTATTTCGACATCTTCTGGTTCGGTGTCGCTTCTGGCAGCACCCTGGCATTTCTGCCGGTCTATGCCGCCCGCCTGGGCGGATCTAGCCTGCAGGTCGCGCTTCTGACGGCGATTCCGGCCAGTGTCAATCTCGTGCTCTCGCTTCCCGCGGCGCGCTGGATTGAGGGCCGGTCACTGTGGCGGGTGGCGGTCTGGGGCTTGCTCATCAATCGGCCCGCTTATCTCGCGTTCATTCTCTTGCCGTGGATGTTGAGGGCGCAAGCGCAGGTATGGGTGCTGGTCGCCCTAACGGGTTGGATGGCGATTTCAGGCTCAGTGCATAACATTGCCTTCAACGCGATGTTCGCCGACATCGTGCGGCCCGAGTTGCGGGCGGAGGTGGTGGGCAGGCGGAATGCCCTCCTCGCCATCAGCATGTTGTTGACCTCGCTGTTATGCGGGTGGATTCTCCATCAGTTGGCGTTTCCGCTCAACTACCAGCTTGTGTTCACGGTTGGCCTCATTGGCATGGTTCTGAGCACCGTGTATGTGGCACGGATCAGGCACAGCCAGCCGCCGGTTGTGCCTCGCCTCGCGGCTCAGCCAAACTCGGAAGGGCCCCTCAACGCCTGGTCGAGACCGCCCGCGCGCTGGGCATCCGGGCTGTTTCGGCTGCCTCTCACCCCGGGCCGCCGGATGCTGCGCCTGGATTTGCTGGGGGGGTCATTTGGTTTGTTCATCCTCGGCTACTTGATGTTTTACGGGTTTCAGGCGACGCCTATTCCTGTGCTGCCCCTGTTTTGGGTCAACGGCCTGCACCTCTCGGACGCCACCATCAGCGTGGGAAATGCCATCTTTCAGTGCACTATGCTGATTTCCTCATTGGCGCTTGCTCCCCTGAGCCGAGGGATCGGTCTGCGGGGGCCGATGGTTGTGAGCACGCTCCTGAATGGCGCCTATCCACTGATCAATGGCCTGGCGCGGGGGCCGGGCGGGTTCCTATTGGCCTCGGTGATGGGCGGCGCTGTGTGGGGGACGGCGAATCCGTCGCTGGTGACGCGGCTTTTTGATCGCGTGCCCAGGGAGGATCGGCCGGCGCACATGGCGCTCTTCAATCTGGCAGTGAATCTCGGCGGCCTGGGCGGTTCACTACTGGGTCCGGCTTTGGCTGGGGGGCTAGGACTGCGCGAAGCACTCTGGGCGGCAGCGGGCCTGCGCTTGGTGGCAGGTCTCTTTCTGTGGCGCTGGGGTTAAGGGAGGCGTGAAGGATACTTTGAGAGACCACCTGGAGAACTTGTATGGCGCGGCCGCGGGCGAGGCCGCCTGGGAGCGGCTGCGCGCCCGCCTGGAGGCTTTCAAGGCGAAATTCCCCGCCGGTCGCCCCCGTGCCGCCGGTCTCAACCTCTCTGAGCGTGATGCGCTCTTGATTACCTACGGCGACCAGGTGACGCGCCGCGCCGATGGGGGCGCGCTGGCGGAGCCGCCGCTGCGCACGCTGGCGGGCTTCTGCCAGGCGCGCCTGGCTGGGCTGCTGAGCGGTGTTCACATCCTGCCCTTCTACCCCTATTCGTCCGACGACGGCTTCTCCGTCATTGACTACACTGCCGTGGACCCTGCCCTGGGCGATTGGGCCGATGTGGCACGCCTCGGTCAGCACTTCCGCCTGATGTTCGACGCCGTCATCAATCACATCTCCGCTCACAGCGCCTGGTTTGAGGCCTGGCGCCGCGGCGACCCCGACTATGTTGACTTTTTCATCACGGTTGACGGCGACCCCGACCTTTCAGCCGTCGTCCGGCCGCGTGCGCTGCCTTTGCTCACGCCGGTCGAGACCGCGCATGGTCCCCGCCGCGTCTGGACCACCTTCAGCGAAGACCAGATTGATCTCAATTTCGCCAACCCGACAGTGCTGCTGGCCGTCATCGAGGTCTTGCTCGAATACGTGGCGCGCGGCGCCGAGTTTCTGCGGCTGGATGCCATCGCCTATCTGTGGAAGCAAATTGGCACTGCTTGCATCCATCTGCCGCAGACCCACCGCGTCATCCAGCTGCTCCGGGCGCTGTTGGATGAGGTCGCCCCGCACGTCATCCTCATCACCGAGACCAATGTGCCGCATATGGATAACATCAGTTACTTTGGCGACGGCCAGAACGAAGCCCAGTTGGTTTACAACTTTGCCCTTCCACCGCTTACGCTGCATGCCCTGCACACCGGAAACGCGACGTTTTTGTCGGCCTGGGCGGCCGGGCTTGAGCGGCCCTCGGATCAGGTCACCTACTTCAACTTTCTGGCCTCGCATGACGGTATCGGTGTCAACCCGGCCCGCGGCATCCTGCCGGAGGGCGCCATCAGCGACATGGTGGCGCGGGTACAGGCGCACGGCGGCCTTGTCTCGCACAAGCACAACGCCGATGGCTCGCAGAGTCCATATGAGCTGAACGTCAACTACTTCGATGCCCTGTCAGACCCGGCTGCTGCTGAACCGCAGTCGCGCCAGGCGGACCGCTTCATGGTTGCGCAGGCCATTATGCTGGCCCTGGTGGGCGTGCCCGGCATCTACTTCCACAGCTTGTTCGGGTCGCGCGGCTGGGCGGCGGGCGTGGCCCAGACCGGCCGCAATCGCACCATCAACCGCGAGAAACTGGATGTGGCCGCGCTCGATGAGCATCTAGCTGATCCGCACCACTTGCGCCACATTGTGTTCCAACGCTTTGCCCAATTGCTGCGCGCCCGGTCGTCTAGCCGCGCCTTTCATCCGCTCGGCCAGCAGACCGTGCTCAACCTCGGTGAGGGCGTCTTTGCCCTGCTGCGCGCCTCGCCGGATGGCTCGACGCGTGCCGTCTGCCTGCACGATGTTGGCGGCGCGGGCGCCACGGTTCGACTCGATCTATCAGACCTGCATTGGGGGACCAATGCCGCCCGCGACCTGGTTGACGGGCGCGGGCTGTCCGCTGACAATGCCGGCTGGCTTTCGGTGCCCCTGGCGCCCTACGGCGTCGTCTGGCTGGCGCCGGAAGAGATACGCCCAGGAGGGCATGCTTGATGTCCGAGTGGCTGGAAACGCTGGCGGCGGTGCCGCTAGTTTTGATCATTTTGCAGTTGGCGCTGCTGGCCCTCTTCTTCATCTTGGTGCGCATGATCGCGCGCATGGTGCGCAGCCGGGTGCAGCACGGCCTGGAGACCGCCGTCCTGGATGCCGACCGGCGCCACCGCCTGGAGACCCTGCACCGCGTCGGCTATGGCGCCACCATCACTGCACTGGCCGTGCTGACGCTCTTCATGGCCCTGCAAATCGTGGGCCTGCCCATCGGCCCGCTGCTGGGCAGCGCGGGCGTGGTGGGCCTCGCCATTTCGCTCGGCGCGCAAACCCTAATCCGCGACTACCTCGGCGGCATTCTCATCCTGGCCGAAGATCAGTTCCGGGTCGGTGACGTGGTCGAAGTGAGCGGCGTCGCGGGCGAGGTGGTGCGCATGACCATGCGCGTCACCTACCTGCGCGACCTGCACGGCAAGCTCCACACGGTCCCCAATGGCGACATTCGTGTGATCAGCAACCTGACCCGCGACTGGTCGCGCGCCGTGGTGGACTTTAACCTCGAGTTGGGCGCAGACATGGACCGGGTGCAGGGTGTGTTGCAGTCTGCTGTTGCCCGCGCGCAGATCGACCCGGCTATCAAAGACTTGATCATTGGCGATCCCGACATCGTCACGTGGAACAATGTCACCGACTGGGCCATTCAGGTTCGACTGCTTGCCCGCACCCTGCCCGGCAAGCAGTGGGGCGTTGCCCAGGTGCTGCGGCGCTATGGCCTCGAGGAACTGAAGGAGGCGGGCGTGCACCTCGCCCGCCCGACAACGCTGTTGACCGAGGAGAAGGCCAGATCATGAAGGCCCCACTGCCTCGCCCCGATGGGCCCACAGCGCGGATCGTGTTCGGCGCGCTCGCGCTGATCCTGGTGGGCCTGGGCCAATTCACGTTGCTCTTGCAGCCGAGGCCGGCCGGCTGGCCGGCGTGGCTGATGGTTATCGGCGGCACGTTGTTTCTGTTGGTGCTGGTTTTGCCAGCGGCTGTGTGGGATCGGCTGCCGCGCTGGGCCCAGCGCCTGCCGGCCCGGCCCATGTGGCTGGCGGCTGCGGCCATCCTCAGCGCAGGTGCCACCGCCCTCTCCCTGGCCAACCAGGCCGCCGACCGGCGCAACTACCTGTCCGTGCTGCTATTGTGGTTTGGGGCCATGGCCGTCTATGTCGCTGGTTTTGCCAATCCGGCCTGGACGCCCGACTGGCGCGGTTGGCGTCGGCGCTATGGCCGCGAGGCGCTGGGAGTGGGTGTGCTCCTGCTGGCGGGCGCCGCGCTGCGCTTCTATCAACTCGGCCAGATACCCCGAGTGATTAATGGCGATGAGGGCGTGCTGGGCCAGGCGGCCCTAAACACCGCCAACAACCCGCTGGCGAACCCATTCGCCCTGTTTGAGAACTTTGGCAGTCTGTACTTGCAGGGCATGGCGCTGGCGATGCGTCTGTTTGGCGAAACGGCCTTTGCGCTGCGGCTCCTGCCTGCGCTCGGCGGCGTCCTTGCCCTGCTGGCCCTCTACCTATTTACCCGGTATCTCTTTGGCGTGCGGGTCGGCCTCATATCGGTCGCGCTGCTAGCCGTGTCGCATGCGCACATTCACTTCAGCCGCACTGTGGCCGTCGGCTACATTCAGGGCACCCTGCTCATTCCGCTCGAACTCTACTTCTTCTTCAGCGGATTGGAGAAGCGTAGTTCCGTGCGCGCGGCCCTGGCGGGGCTATTGGTAGGGCTGCACTTCAACGTCTACCTCAGCGCCCAGATCATCGTTGGGGTGTTGGTGGTGTACCTGCTCGTGGCGGCGGTGCTCTGCCGGCCACTGGTCCAGCGCGCCTGGCGGCAAGTGGGTGTTCTGGCCGGCGCCCTGGCAGTGTCGGCGCTGCCCGCCCTGGTGTATGCCATTCGAACTCCGGAGCAATTCCTGGCGCGCCTGAATTCGGACGGCACCTTCCAATCCGGCTGGCTGGCCGAGCAGGTGGCGCAGACGGGCCGCGGCCCTGCGGCTGTGCTTGCCGACCGCGTGGTACATGCCTTCCTATCCCTGAACTACTACCGGGCGAGTGACTTCTACGGCGCGCCCATCCCGCTGCTGGATGTGGTGACCAGCATCCTTTTCGTCCTGGGACTGCTGTATTGCCTGCTTCGCACCCGGTGCCCCCGCGAATTGATGCTCAATGGCTGGTTCTGGGGTGCGACGGTCTCAATTGGCGTCTTTTCCATTCCGGCCTCGGCCGACTCGTACCGCATGCTCATCGCCCTGCCGCCGGCCCTGGTGATGGCCGCCATCGGTCTCGACCAGGTCGCGACGCTGTTGGCGCCCTACACCGTGCCGCGCCGGGCGCGGCTGATGGTGACCGGGGCCGCACTCGTGGCAGCAGGTACGCTCAATGTGCGCACGTACTTCATTGACTTCGCGGCCCAGTGCCGCTATGGCGGCGACCCGCAGACGCGCTTCGCCTCGTACCTGGGCTCCTTCCTGCGCCCCCTCGACCGGGAGATGACCGTCTACCTGTTGAGTGATAACATATTCCAGTATGGGACTCACAGCTCCGTAGACTTCTTGAGCAACCGTCTGCCGGTGACGAATGTGCCCGAGCCGGTCGATACGGTGGTGTTCGAGCCCAACACGGCCGTCATCGCCATTGCGGAGCGGGCCGACGAGTTGCGTGTTTGGGCCCGTGCCCATCCCGGTGGCGAGTTGGAGCGCCAGTATGACTGCGAGGAACTGATGTTATTGGCGTATGTGATCCCCGAGCGATAGTCGATGGTCGAAACTACTTTGACGGAGGTCTGGTATGCGTAGCTTGATCGCCCGGTGGCTGAGCGCCGGTATGGCGCTGGCCCTCGCGGGGGTGATGTTGGTGGAAATCGGCGGTGTGCGGCCAGCCCAGGCTGCGGCCGGTGTCACTTTTACGGTGAGTGTCTCCAGCGCCTATCTGCGGGCCAGCCCAAGCCCGTCGGCCACACCCACCTATTCGGTGTTTCAAGGCCAAACTTACGCCGTCACCGGCCGCTCGTCCGACAGCGCCTGGGTGGCGCTGGACTTCGCGGGCGGCGCCAACGGCACCTGGATCCGCGCCAGCTTTGGCGTGGTCGAGGGCAGTCTCTCATCACTGCCCGTCACCGGCAGCAGCGCCGGCCCGGCGGCCACACCGCCGCCAGCCGCCACCACGAGCGCCGCCGGGGGTGGGGCAGGGGCCGCCTCCGTTGCCGGGCCGGTGGTCATGAACCTCACCCTCACCGTCCCCAGCACCTACGTTCGCGATGCGCCCAGTTGGACTTCGAACCGGATTGCGTCCCTCTTCCAGGGTAAGCAGGTGGGCGTGGTGGCGCGGGATGCCACCAGCCAGTGGTTGTTCATCCGCATCCATCCTATCCCCGGTTGGGTGCCGGCTGGGGTTGGGCAGCTCGACCGCGACATCCTGCTCCTGCCTGTCGCTGGCGCCGCGAGCGTGACGACGGCGCCCGCCGCGACGCCGGTGCCCAGCGGCGGGGGCACTGTCCCCGGCGCCCCCACGCCCGCGCGGACGAACCCGTCGCTGGCGGAGTTCTACCCGGTGGTGACCTCGGTGCGCGATACGCCGCTGCCGCCGTGGATCCCGGTGCTCACCCCCCGCATGTGGAATCTGTATTGGTCCGGCCTGGCCAAGGGCCTCAATCCCCGCATGTTCACCATTGCCGGCGACTGCAACTCCGAGGGACCCTACTACCTCGAATTGGTCGCCGTCGGCCACATCAACACCAGCGGTTACCCGTACTTAAACGCCGCCATCCAACAGTTCGCGCCGTCGTTCTTCCACCCCAGCATCGCCGTCAGCGGCGGCGCGACTTCCTCGTCGGTGTTGAACACGCTGTTCAGTCCGCCCACCCTGTGCAAGCCGGGCGAGACTCCCTTTGCCTGCGAGTTGCGCACCAGCCGGGCCAGCATCGTCTTCATCATGCTCGGCACGGGTGACCATCGCGATTGGGAGAATTTCGAGGCCAATTACCGCCGGCTGATCGAGACCGCCCTGCAAGCCGGCGCCCTGCCGGTCGTTATGACCAAGCCGGACGCCCTCGAATCACAAGAGGGCGGCGCGCCTGAGGGCTACATCAATAATGTCATCCGGCGGCTAGCAGGCGAATACGAGGTGCCTTTGCTAGACTTCTGGCTGGCCGCCCAGCAGATGGAGAACGGCGGGCTGCAAGACGAGCCGTTCAACGACTTCCACTACTCGGCCGAGGCGATGGGCGTGCACGTCATCGCCACCCTGCAAACCCTGTACACCATCTGGCACGGCTGATCAGTACAGCACTAGCCGCCGCAGAGCATCCAGCGCCTGGAGCGCCGTCAGGTTGCGCACCGTATAGCCGTACTGCAAATGCTCGGCGTCGAACACGGCGCTGCGCCCGTCCGGCGGGGTGTTGTAGTGAAAGCCATCCGGCAGGCAGCCGCGGTTGGGCAGGCCCTCCACGGCGGCGCGCAGGTCCAGCAGGGGCACGTCGTACTCCGCCGCCAGTTGGCGGATGAGGCTGTTGATGAAGCCCGGCGGCGCTGTGTTCTCCAGGCTCTCCAGGTCGTCGGCCTTGGTAATCAGCACCGGGATCACGCCCTCGGCGATACTGTACTCGATGATCTGCCGATAGCGCGCCTCAAACCCCTGCCAGGTGTGTTGGTCGCCCGTGCCCAGCAGGATCAGGGCCACGCTTGGCTGGTGCAGCCGGTATTCGCACGCCAACGGCGACTCGCCGCCGTTGCAGCGCCCGTCCGCCTGGGCCGGGTCCAGCACCTTGCTCGTGCTGAACCCGCCCACCGCGGCGGCGCTGTCGCGCGAGTATGACCCCTCGAAGTAGCCGATGGTCAATTCCAGGCCGGCATAGTCGCCCAAGTCGTATTGGCCCAAATCGAACGGCAGCATGAAGGCCGGGTTGTCGGTGTTGCTATCGCCCACCATGGAAAAGGCGAAGTCGCGCTTCCCCAAATCCCGCCCCCGCAGGTAGATGTCGCGTGCATTCGCTGTCACGCCGGAGAGGTACGGCGAATCGCCTCCGGCAGCCATGACCGCCTCGCCCGTCACGGGCACAGCGCCGAGGTCGCCGCCGATAGTAACGAACGTTGCGCTCACCCAGCCGTGGCCTGCCCCTTCCGTGATCACCTCCAGCCACGCGCCATCCTCCGTCCGGCCCACCACCTGCATCAGGGTCAGCGCATCCAGTTCGACGATGATCTCGCCAGCGGTGCCAGGGCTGGCCCGGAGCCGCAGGCCCTGCCCGTTGGCCGTCACCTGCGCCGACACGGTGGGCGTCAGCGTAGGCGAGGCGGCGAGCGTTGGCGTTGGGGTGGGGGAGGCGGTGTGTGTGGGTGCAGGCCGGGTCGCCGTTGGCGAGGCGGGCAAGTTAGCTGTGGCGGCAGGCGTAACGGCTGCCAACGCCGTCACCGTCGCGGGTCCCAGTGGGTTCGGCGGCTGCCGAAGCAGGTAGTAGGCGGCCAGCGCCAGCGCCACGACCCCCAGCACTTCCAGGACCACCAAACCCCTCCACCGGTTACGGGCAGACATGCCGGCCATTCTAACACTGTCAGGTCGCTGACCGCGGTTGCTGAGGGCATTGAAATATGGTATTTTGATGGTGATTGAACACGCCGCTCCATTCCGCGCTTGATTGACATTGTCGGCCCGGACAGGCCGAATAATGACCCTGCCAAACGCCAGAATCGCGATCCTGCCCCTGCCACCCGGCCAGCCGCGCCTGGCGTTTTAGTGTATTCGTGTATGGAGCCAACCGATGGAAACGAATAGGGTGCTGCCGTTCATCAATCCCGCGACAGGCGAGCGTTTTGGCCAGGTCAGCGTGGCCACCCCAGCCGCGGCCCAGGCCGCTGTGCGCGCGATGCGCGCCGCCTTTCCGGCCTGGAGTGCCAAACCCGTCGCCGAGCGTGTCGCCGCCCTACGCGCCTTGCAGGGCGAGTTGGTGGCCGCGCGCGACGAGATTTCCGCCATCATCACGCAGGACACGGGCAAGCCGCGTCAGACCTCGCTGATCGAAGTCTTTGTGACCGTTGATATGCTGGCTGACATATGTCGCAATGCCCAGCACTGGCTGCGGCCGGAACGTGTGTCCAGCGGGCTCTACCTCTTCAAGCAGTGTTCGCTGGAGTGGCGCCCGTACGGCGTGGTGGCCGTCCTCTCGCCGTGGAATTACCCGCTGGCCCTGTGCCTGCCGCAGGTCCTCGCCGCCCTGGCCGCCGGCAACACCGTCGTCGTCAAGCCCTCTGAGGTGACGGCCGCCACTGGCGCTCTCATCGAGCGCCTGTTCAAGCGGGTTCCGGCGCTGACCCCCTACGTGCGCGTCATCCACGGCGACGGTGAAGTAGGCGCTGCGCTCGTCAATGCGCCCCCCGACTTCATCCATCTCACCGGGTCCACCGCCACCGGCAAGCGCGTGCTGCGGGCCGCCGCCGAACACGTGACTCCCGTCATCTGCGAGTTGGGAGGAAAAGACGCACTGATCGTCCTGGAAGATGCCGATGTGGACGCCGCCGCGCGCTGGGGGGCTTGGGGCGCGTTCTTCAATTCCGGCCAGACCTGCATGTCGGTGGAGCGGGTGTATGTCGTCGAGGCTGTGCATGACGTCTTTGTGCAGCGCGCGGTCGAGGCGGCAAAGGCGCTCCAAGTGGGCCACAGCCTGCACACGGACGCTGAGTTTGAGGTGGGGCCGCTGACGTCGGCCCGTCAGGCTGAGATCGTGGAGCAGCACCTGGCCGACGCTGTGGCCCAGGGTGCGCGCGTGCTCACCGGCGGCCAACGGCACGGCCAATTCATCGAGCCGACGGTGTTGGTGGATGTGACTCACACGATGCTGGTGATGCGCGATGAGACCTTTGGCCCGCTGATGCCCATCATGAAAGTGAAGGACGAAGCCGAAGCCATCCGGCTGGCGAATGACTGCGCCTTTGGCCTGAGTGCCTCGGTGTGGAGCCGCGATCTGGCGCGCGCCAAGGCCGTGGCCCGCCAGCTCCAGACCGGCTCGGTCATTATTAATGACACGATTGCCCACTTTGGCGTGCCGCAGGTGCCTTTTGGCGGCATGAAGGAGTCCGGCTATGGCCGCTCGCATGGCCGCGAGGGCTTGCGCCAGTTCACCCAGCCCTATGGACTTGCCACTGGCGCCCCGCCGCAGCCGCTGGATGTCGCCACCGTGCTGCGCCAGCCCGGCCACTACCGGCTGGCCGCCGGCCTGATGCGCCTGGTGTTCGGCACCTCGCCCGCGCAGAAGCTGGAGCCTGTCCGTGAGGTCGCTCGCGACCAGGGCCAGCGGCTGAACCCGGCACGCCTGGCTGCCATCGTGGGTCTGTCCGGTTTGGCCGCGGGACTGGCCTTTGCCTTCGGGTTGCGCGGCGCGCGCCATCGCCGCCGCTAATGCCCACCCAGCGCGTCCTGGTGACGGGAGCCACCGGCTTCCTGGGTCACCACCTGGTGGACCACCTGGTGCGCGCGGGCTATCCGGTGCGCGCCCTGGTGCGCGCGGCCAGCGACACGCGCCAACTGCGTGAACTGAACGTTGAGCAGGTGGTGGGTGACATCCGCGATGCTGCCGCCGCCAATCGGGCGGTTGCCGGATGCGACTATGTCATTCACGCCGCCGGGCTGTTTCGTCTGTGGGGGCCGGCCCGCGATTTCGAGCGCACCAACGCCGAGGCCACGGCGTATGTGTTGGAGGCTGCCCGGCGCCACGGCGTCGAGCGGCTTATTCACATCTCCACCGTGGCCGTGGTGGGCCAGCCGCCGGCCGGCGGGGTGATCGATGAGACCACGCCCTGCCAGCCCGCCGATGCCTACCAGCGCAGCAAGCTGGATGGCGAAAACCTGGCGCGCATGTTCCATCAGACGACCCGCGTGCCGGTCATTATCCTGCGTCCCGGCGCCTACTACGGGCCGGGCGGCCGCTACGCGTTTAACCGGCTGTTCTTCGAAGACCCGCTAAAGGGCCTTTTCATCCAGGTGCATGGCGGGCGCCGCCTCACCTTTCCCGTCTTCGTGCCGGATGTGGCGCGCGTGTGCGAAGCCGCCTTCACCCGCGGCGAGCCGGGCCAGATCTACAATGTCGCCGGCGAGTCGCTGCCGCACCGGGACGTGAACCGCGCGGTGAGCCGCGCGGCGCGGCTGCCGCCCTGGCGCCTCAACATTCCCGCCGGCGCCATGCTGGCCCTGGCCCGCTGGCAGACGACCCAGGCGGACCGCACCGGCCGCGAGCCTTACTATCCGCTGAACCTGGCGCACTATGTGTTCAACGACTGGAACGTTTCCAGCGCGAAGGCGCGGGCGGCGCTTGGCTTTGAGCCGACCCCCTTCGAGGCTGGCGCGCGCCAGACGGTTGACTGGTATCGCGAGCAACGAAAACTGAGGCGACTGAATGGCCGGAACTAAGATAGTGACCGTTGCACAAATGAAGGCGATCGAGGCCGCGGCCGACGCTGCTGGCGTGTCGTACGCGATGATGATGGATGCCGCTGGCAGCGCCGTCGCCGAGCACATCCTCGCCCGTCTGACCCGCCCGGCGGATCACAAAGTCGTGCTGCTGTGCGGCACGGGCAACAATGGCGGTGACGGGCTGGTGGCCGCCCACCGCCTCGCCGAGGCCGGGGTGCCGACCACGGTCTATGCCGTCGCGCCGCCGGACGAAAGCGACGTGAAGGTGCAGCGCCTGCGCGCTGCCAGCGTCTTTGTTGTGGATGCTGAGAACGACGCCCGCTGGCGTGTGCTGAAGAACCTGATGGGCGGGGTGACGGTGCTGGTGGATGCCGTCTTTGGCACCGGCGCCCGCTTGCCGCTTGGGGGCAAGCCCGCCGACTTGCTCAAGCAGGCAGCCCGCTACCTGGCCGACCGCGCGGAAAACCCGCCCCTGGTCGTGGCGGTGGACTGCCCCTCCGGGTTGAACTGCGATACGGGCGAGCTCGACCGCCTGACCATCGCCGCCGATGTGACAGTGACGTTTGCAGCCATCAAGCTGGGCCAGCTTGCCTTTCCCGGCGCGGAGGTCGTGGGCGACCTGGCCGTGGCCGATATCGGCGTGAACGACCTCGGCCTGGCGGAGATGGACTCGATCTCCTTGGAGCTGGCGACGCATGACAGCGTGCGTTCCCTTTTGCCCAACCGTCCCCGCAGCGCTCACAAGGGCACCTTCGGCCGGGCGCTGGTGGCCGCCGGCTCCGTCAATTACACGGGTGCGGCCTACCTCGCCGCCGCCGCAGCCTATCGCGTGGGCGCCGGATTGGTAACCCTGGCCGTGCCGCCGCCGGTGTATGGCGTGTTGGCTGGCCGCCTGCCGGAGGCCACCTGGCTTATGCTGCCCCACGAGTTGGGAGTCATCGCGGGCGCCGCGGCCGACGTTCTCCGGAAAGAATATGCGCAGACGCAGGCGCTCCTTGTGGGACCCGGCTTGGGTTTGGAAAAGGAAACCGCAGAGTTTGTGCGCCGCTGGCTAGGCGTGGATGAAGCGCCGGGCGCCCGGCGCGGCGGCTTTGGTTTCGTTGCCACGGAAGATCAGGCACAAACGTCGTCCGCCCCGATTCCGCCCGCCGTGGTCGATGCTGATGCCCTCAAGCTGATGGCTGACATCAAGGGCTGGGCGGCGCGGCTGCCTGCGCCAGCAGTGCTCACGCCGCACCCCGGCGAGATGGCGGTCCTCACCGGGCTGGACAAAGACGCGATTCAGGCCGACCGCGTGGGTGTCGCGCGCAAGTTCGCGGCGGCATGGGGCCATGTGGTCGTGCTCAAGGGCGCGCACACGGTGGTGGCCGCCCCCGACGGGCGCGCCACCATCCAGCCCTTTGCCACTGCCGCGCTGGCTCGGGCGGGCACCGGCGACGTGCTGGCGGGCGTCATCGCCGGGCTGATCGCGCAGGGACTAGCGCCATATGACGCCGCGGTGGCCGGCGCCTACGTGCACGGCTTGGCTGGCATGCTGGCTGCCCAGTCGCTCGGCAGCACCGCCAGCGTCATCGCTGGTGACGTGCTCGAAGGCGTGATCGAGGCCATGGCCGAATTGGGACGCTAGATTTCCGCCACGGCGTCCACAAACGACAGGGCCGCCGCCTCGGATACGCGAGGCAGCGGCCCTGCTATTCTGCCCTGAGATGCAATGCGCGTTGTCTTACGCGGAGGCTTCGGAGGCGTCTGGATCGGCCTGCGTGCGCTTTGGCTGCGCGGCCTTCTTGCCGGCGTCAATGGCCGCCTCCAGGCGCTCGCGCTGCTCATCCAGCACGGCCTTGCCCTTGGTTTGCAGTTCCTGGGCCTTGGCGCGCGCCTCCTGGGCCATTTGCTCGGCGCGGACGCGGGCCTGGTGGGCCGCTTCTTCCGCCCGCTTGCGGGCCTCGTCCGCCGTCTCCACGGCCTTGTCGCGCAGTTCGATACTGCGCTCGCGGATGCGGGTGCGGGTCTCTTCGCCCGACTGCGGCGCGGTGACCAGCGCCACGGCGGCGCCCACCAATCCCCCGATGATGAAGCCGGTCAAGAAGGCCCCAATCTCATTATCACTGTCTGCCATGGTTGTATCTCCTTAATAGTCTAGCGTCGCCATCGGCGGCTTGTTTCTTGTGTGACCGCTAATTGCGCCGGCGCCCAAAGCGTCCCAATGTGCCAAGTGTGTCGGCCACCTGGGCGATGGCGGCGACATACGAGTTTAGCTTGACGATCGGCTCAACCAGGTTCTCGCTAATGAAGACCGTCGTGCCACGAACGGTATTGACCGTCTCGTTGGTTGAGTCAAGGATGGGCTTGATCTCGTGCTGGAGCATATTCGTCAACACCGCTAACTGAACGATCAGGACCACCAGCGCGATGCCGATGACCAGGAACTCCAGGGCCATGAAGATGATAAACACATCCCGCCAGGCCGCGGCAACCGTTGGGTTGCCCGAGAGCCAGATGGCCAAGGCCGTCAGGCCCGCGATCACCAGCACAGCCACCACAATGGCAATGATGAGCCCGCGCCGCTGTTCGGGGGTCAGTCCCTCGCCTGGCGCGGGATTGCCCTCTGATTGTCCGTTTGACCCGATTCGCGATTGCTGAAGCGTGTTAGCGCGCGGCTCCGATTGCATGCCAACGATTATAGCGCATTAGGGGCATTTGTAAACCAAAATCCCCTGAATTCCCTATTAGTTGACGTATCCCTTACTTGACTTTGGCCCGGTCGTCGGCGATAACCAACAGCCGCGCCGCCCCGAGCGCCACCAGGGCGCCGACCGCGCCGCCAAACGCGTTCAAGGGTCCGATCTTTAGCGCGCCGATGGACAGCGCCTCGCCTACGAAATGTCCCAGCGCGAACCCCAGCCAGGCCGCCAGCAGGTACAGCGCCAGCCGCCGCGAGCCGCCGCCCAGCCACAGGTGAAACGCGGCCCCCATCACGGTGGACAGCGCAAAACCGACCAACCACGCTTGGAGTGTCATGGCGCTTCTCGCTCGATGAGGCCGCCGCCCAGGCACACTTCGTCCGCGTAGAACACGGCCGCCTGCCCGGGCGTAATGTCGCGCAACCGCTGGTCGAACACCACCGCGGCGCGCTGGCCGGGCAGGGGGGACACCGTGGCCGGGGCGGGCGCGGCCTTATAGCGGATCTTCACCTCCACTCGGATGGGGCTGCCTGGCGCCTGCCCGCTCACCCAATTGACGCGGGCCGCCGTGAGCCGGTCGCGCCCCAACTCCGCGGCCGTGCCCACCACCAGGGTGTTCGTCTCGGGTTGTGTGGCGATCACGTACAGCGCTTCCGGCGCGGCCACGCCAATCCCCTTGCGCTGGCCCACCGTGTAGAACGGTAGGCCGGTGTGGGCGCCGACGACCGCGCCATCCCGCCGCTGGATGGGGCCTGGGCGAATGGCCGCCGGTGCATGCTCACCCAGGAACCGCCGGTAGTCGTTGTCGGCCAGAAAGCACAGGTCCTGGCTCTCCGCCCGGTCGGCCACGGGCAGGCCAAAGTCGCGCGCCATCTGCCGGATCGCGGGCTTCGTGTACTCGCCTACCGGGAACAGCGCGTGCCGCAGTTGCGATTGCCCCATCACGCTCAGCACGTACGACTGATCCTTGCGCTCGTCCACGCCCTTCAGCAGTTCGTATGTGGCGTCCAGCCCTGGCAGGGCGGTTGACCCCTCGGGTGTGGGCCTCACGCGCGCATAGTGCCCCGTTGCCAGGTAGCGGGCCTCCAGCGAGAGTGCCTTCTGCAACAGCCAGTCCCAGCGCACGTGCCGATTGCACTCCAGGCACGGGTTGGGCGTCACGCCCGCCGCGTACTGCTCCACAAAGAAATCCACCACTCGCGTCTTGAACGGCGCCTGTGCGTCGAGCACGTAGAAGGGGATGTCGAGCAGTTCCGCCACGCGCCGCGCCTGGGCGATGGCGTCGGGCGAGCAGCAGCGGTTGTAGGCGCTGCCCGGCGCATCCGGCTCACCCCACAGCCGCAGCATCAGGCCCACCACGTCGTAGCCCTGACGCTTCAGCAGGGCCGCCGCCACCGAGCTGTCCACGCCGCCCGACATGGCGACCACCACCCGCGCCGCGGTGTCAGGCATGGCCCCCCCCGAAGTGCCCCGGCCTCACCTGCCGCGCAAATGGCCGCCGCGCCAGCGCAACCACCGTCCCAGCGCTCGCCACGAGAGCCCAGCCCGCGCCCAACAGTTCGCTTGCCGCACGGATGACGCCCTTGTAGCGGTCGCTGAGCGTGTCGTGCATCAACAACAAGCCTTCCGGGTGCAAGTGCCCGGTCCAGGCCGCCAGGTCGGCCTGCACATCGGCATAGCCGTGTCCCGCGTCCACAAACAGGATTGCCCCCGGCGTGCTCCAGCCGCGCGCCACTTCCGTCGTCAGTCCCCGATGTACCTGCACCTGGTCTGCGACCCCGGCGCGGCGCAGGTTGTCCTGGAATCGAGCAAAAGTCTCATCTGTTGGGTACATGTTGGCGCCCAAGGCGTTGTGCTCAAATCCTGCCTTGCTCCAGGCATCCACCGCATGCACGTCGCGGCCCGCCCGTGCCAGGATGATGGTCGAGCGGCCTTCATATGAACCAAGCTCGATTACTGGCCCCGGCGTAGGCCAATGCCGCGCCGCCTGATACAGCAGTCCGGCCTCGCTCAATCCCAGGAAGCCATCTACCTGCGCCACCGCCTCCCACACCTCGGGCGGCGGCCGCCAATGCTTGCGCCGAGAAAAGGCGGCTCCCAACAACGGCAGGTCGCGGGGATACGCAGCGACCTGGGTGAAGAACCGTGCCCACCAGGCCAGGCGGCCCGCTATCGCGCTCATCACGTTAGGCCGGCGCCAGCGCCCGTACCTTTTCAACCAAGGCCGGCAGCACCGCTACCAGCCGTTCGATGTCGCCGGCTGTGCTCGCCCGCCCCACCGTGATGCGCAGCGAGCCCAGCGCCCACTCGCGCGCCAGCCCCAACGCCAGCAGAACTTCCGATGGCTCCGGATCGCCCGTCTTGCACGCTGAGCCGGACGAGGCCGCGATGCCGGCCAGGTCGAGGCGCATCAGCAGTTCGTTCCCATCCACACCTCGGAATGCAAACGACGCGTGATTGGGCAGCCGCACCTGCGCGTGTCCCGTCAGCACGCTGTCCGGGACCGCCCTCAGCACGCCCGCAATCGCCAGGTCGCGCAGCGCCTGGAAATGCGCGTTGTGCCGCTCACGCTCCATCATGGTCAGACGCAGCGCTTCCGCCATGCCCACGATATAGGGCACGTTCTGCGTGCCCGCGCGCAGGCCGTGCTCGTGGCTGCCGCCGGTCTGCATGGGGAGCAGGGGACTGCCCGCCCGCACGAACAGCGCGCCAACGCCTTTGGGACCATAAAACTTGTGCGCCCCTAGAGCCAGGTAATCCACGCCTAGCCCCTGCACGTCCAGGTCGAGTTGGCTGCCGGCCTGCACCGCATCCGTGTGAAGCCGCACCCCCCGCGCCCGGCACACTGCCGCAATCTCGCTGATGGGCTGGATCGTGCCGATCTCGTTGCTGGCATACATCACCGAGACCAGCGCCGTGTCCGGCCGCAAGGCGGCTTCCACCGCGTCTGGCGAGACGCGCCCAAATCCATCCACCGGCAGCACCGTCAGATCAAACCCAAAGTGGTCGCGCAGTTGGCGCATCGTCGCCAACACCGCGGCGTGTTCAATGGGCGTGGTGACCAGATGCTGTGCGCCGCGCGCCTCTCTTTCGGCCAGCGCCGCGCCGCGGAGGGCCAGGTTGTCGGCCTCCGACCCGCACCCGGTGAACACGATTTCGCCGGGTTGGCAATTCAGCGCCTCCGCGATGATGCGCCGCGACCGCTCCACAGCGCGCTCCGCTTGCTGGCCCCAGCGGTGAATGGACGACGGGTTTCCAAACTCGAGGTCGAAATAGGGCCTCATCGCCTCCATGACACGCACGTCAACCGGCGTGGTGGCGGCATGATCCAGGTAAATGGCGTTCTTGGTCTCCACGCGGCGAATTGTAGCATACGGCTATAATCAAATTGTGCTTCCCCTCGACATTGCTCACGAAATCGAGGCCGCCAGCGTTGCCCTTAACCGCCTGCTATGGGACGAAGGCATTGGCTTGCCGGTGGACCCGGCAGCCTGGGATGCGCCCTCTGACACTCTGACGCGGCTCTTTGCCCACTTGATGGAAACCGGCGGCCCGCAGGCGCGGGCCTTCGCCGTGGATGGCTGGGCCGAGGCGCGGCGCATTCCGCTCGACAACGCCGTCACGGAGGCGATGGACACGTATCTCGAGCTGCCGGATGTCGCCGCGCCGGATGGCCCGCTCACCTGGCGCAACTGGAAGCGCTTCGAGCGCGGCACCAACGAGTCCGCCGCCTTGCGCGCTGCATTCGATGGCCTGGTGGCGAAATCGGCGGAGGTGGCGCCGGCCATCGCGGCGCGCGCGGCCCAGTGGCGGGCGGACTATGCCGCGCACGGGCTTAGCCTGCCCCATTTGTGGGCCGGCCGGGAGGGCACGACCACCGGCGCGATCCGCCAACTGCTGCTGCGCGTGGGAGAGGCCAGCCGCCAACCCTTTGCCGAGGCGCTGGAGGACCTCAGCCAGGCGGTCTTTGGGCGCGCCGCGGGACCGGCCGAGCTGCGCGCCCTATACCTCAATCGCATGTACGAGCCTAACGCCGGGCTGTTCCAATCCGGCGATCTCGTGGGCGCGGTTCAACGTGAGTTTGCCCGCATCGGATTCGATCTAAGCCATGTGCCAGTGGATGTCGCTGAGCGCCCGCGCAAATCGGCCGGCGCCTTCTGTCTGCCGATCCACATCCCCGACGATGTGCGGGTGAGCGTCCGCGTCAGCACGCCCCACCATCTGGTGGACATGCTCTACCACGAGTTCGGCCACGCCGTGCACTTCTCCGGCATCCGCCCGGAGTTGCCGTACGTCAAGCGGAACTGGATCCTGTCCGGCACCCACGAGACCTTTTCCACGCTATTCGAGCAGTTGCTGGCCGAGCCGCTCTATCTGCGGCAGGCCTTCGGATTCGACCCGGCGGCGGTGAGGCGTCTGGAGGCGTTTGCCCGCTTTAAGGCCCTGCTGGCTGCAACGTGGCTGGGCGGCGCGGCGCTTACCGGCATCGATGCCTGGCTGGAAGACCTGGAATGGCCCGCGATCGAACAGCGCTATGCGCACTATCTGAAGCTATTCACAGGCGTGGCGATGCCCCCCGGCTATGCCCGTCTGGAAGGGTTTACGCCTGGACTTTCCGTCTATCCGGCAGGATATGTGCTGGCGCACGTGCGCGCGGCGAATTGGCAGCGGCATCTGCGCGGGCTGGGCGGCGAAGCCTGGTGGGACTCGCCCGCCGCCCAAGCCGATATCCGCGACTGGGTTGCCCAGGGCGGCGCCGCCCCGTTCCCGCCCGAGTGGGATGACCCGCAAGCCTTCCTGGAGTACATGGGCGCCGGTCTGGACGCAACCGCCAGTCCGGTTCCGGCGTAGAGATAGGCAGATGGCATCTCCTCCCGCCCTCAATTGGCAGCCGCCAGCCGGTTATGCGCCCGTCGAATCGCGCCTCGACGGCGTCACCGTCTTCGCGCCAGCGCCGCAGGTCCAGGCGCCGCCCGAGCAGCGCACGTTCAAGTGCCCCCGCTGCGGCGCCACCACGGCCTACGATCCGGGCGCGGACAGCGTGGTCTGCGCCAGTTGCGGTTTTGGCGCGCCGGTCCAGGCCGCGGTTGTCGGCCTCGCGGCGACGAGCGACGAATTCAAGGTCGAGACCCTCGAACGCGAAGCGCGCGGCTGGGGCGAGGAACGGCGCGAGCTGCACTGCGACGCCTGCGGGGCCGACATGTCTCTGGCGCCTACCGATCTTAACGCCACGTGCGCCTTCTGCGGCTCCAACCGCGTCGTGGCCCACGCCGCTGCCGGCGACGCCCTGCGCCCGCGTTACCTGGTGCCGTTCAAGATCGAGCCCGACCGCTGCCACGCCCTGGCCCGCGAGTGGCTGGGCCGCGGTTGGATGCACCCCTCCGGCCTGGCCGCCGCCGCCGGTTCCGCCCGTTTTACGGGCGTCTATCTCCCCTTCTGGACCTTCAGTGCCCGCGTCAACGCGCAGTGGCGCGCCCAGGTGGGCTACGAGCGCCAGGAGCGCGTGTACGACCACAGCACCAAGGAATGGCGCACCGAGACCAGGATCGATTGGCGCTGGGAGAGCGGCCAGGCCACCGAGGTCATCCGCGACCGGATGGAGGCCGGCACCACCAAGGTCAGCCCGGTGCTGCTGTGGCGCCTCAACAGTTTCGACCTGAGCGCCCTGGCCGCCTACAACCCCGGCTTCCTGGCCGGTTGGCAGGCCCACGGCTACGATGTGCCCCTCGCCCAGGCGTGGGATACCGCCCGCATGTACATGCGTGAGCAGGCCAAGCAGGCCTGCCGTGGCCGCATCGCCTCGCCTCACGTCCGCGACCTCACCGTCTCCGCTGATTTCGACGACGAGTCGTGGCGCTACATCCTGCTGCCCGTCTACCTCGCGCCGTATCGCTTTGAGGGCAAGCCCTTCCAGCTCATGGTCAACGGCCAAACGGGTGAGGTCGTCGGCCAGAAGCCGGTGGAGTGGCTCAAGGTGTGGCTGGCGGTGGCCGCCCTGCTCGCCCCCGGCGCGCTCCTCGCCCTCATCGGCTTGCCCCTCACCGTGGCCGCCGGTTTTGGCCTGGTGCTGATGGGTCTCGGCGCTGCCCTCTTCCTCGCGGGGTTGATGATCTCCGGCTGGATCGTGTGGCAAGCCATGCAGGCCGGTGCGGCATGAACGAGCCAACCCTCGTCCCTGAAGGCGCCGCCGTTGTCTGGGGCGCGGATCTGCACGCCGCTGGCTGCCCCAAATGCGCCCGCGTCCACCTTGTGCCGGCCGCCCGCGCCTCCGGCCCCTGCCCGGCCTGCTTTGCGGCCAACCTCACCCCGCAGCCCGCCCGCCTCCGCGCCGAGCCGCCCGAGATGGTCGTGCCCTTCCAGGTGAACCCAGACGCCCTGACCCCGCGCCTCGAAGCCTGGGCCAAGACAATCTGGCTGCGTCCTAGCGGCCTTTCGCCTGCCGCCCTGCGCTCTCGGCTCACGCCGGGCTACCTGCCCATGTGGCTGGTGGACGCCCAGGCCGAAGGCAGTTGGCAGGCCCAGGTGGGTTTCGATTACGAAGTCGCCAGCGCCAAGGAGCACTTTCAAGATGGCCGCTGGAACACCCAGCACGTCAAGGAGGTCCGCATCCGCTGGGAGCCGCGCGCCGGCCAGGTGCGGCGCCCCTACATCAACACCGCCGCGCCCGCCCTGGACGACCATGCGGCGCTGATGAACCGCCTCGGCGCTTTCCCTCAGGCGCAGGCCCGGCCATATGACCCCGCCGCGGCCTCAGGGGCCGTCGTCCGCTTGCCCAGCCTCGACCCCGCCGCCGCCTGGCCCTTTGCCCGCGCCCGCCTCGACGAACGCGTGACTGCTGATGTGCAGGCCGCCGTCGGCGCGCAGCACACCGACGACGTGACTCTGTCCGTCGCGTATTCCCAACCCCACTGGACCCAGCTTCTCCTCCCGATCTACACCAGCGCCTATCAGGACGACGACGGCGCGTGGCAGCCCGTTCTCGTCAATGGCGCCACCGGCCAGGTGAGCGGAGCGAGACGCGCCTCTCAGCGCCTCGGCTGGCGCTACACCGGCCTCATCGCCCTCGGCGCTCTGGCGCTGTTCGTGCTCTCCCTGATCTTGTCCGGTGTGGGGCTTCTGTTCCCGCCCCTCATCGCTCTCGGCGGTCTGGTGCTCATCGTCAGCCTTCTCGCTGCCCTGCTCGCTCCGATCCCCGCGGTATGGGCCTGGCAATTCAACCGCGGCCAGAATTGACGAATTGGCCACTCGCGCTATAATCGCTGGCATCAATCTCATCCCAACCTAGCTCACGAAGCCCGCCCCTGACCGACGGACGCGGGCTTTTTTCGTGTCCCGGAGGCTTATGCCACGCCGCAGTTTGCCGCGTCTGCTCAAAGACGAATTCACGGGTTACTCGCTGCCCATCTTCCGCCAGGACTTGCTGGCGGGCCTGACCGTCGCCGCCGTGGCCCTGCCCCTTGCGCTGGCCTTTGGCGTCGCCTCGGGCGCCACAGCCTCGGCCGGCCTCGTCACCGCCATCCTGGCCGGATTCATCATCGGTGGCCTCTCCGGCGCGCCGTATCAAATCTCCGGTCCCACCGGCGCGATGAGCGCGGTCCTCATCGTGCTGGCCCAACGTTACGGCCTGACTGGCATCTGGGTCGCGGGCGCTTTGGCCGGCGGCTTGCTGCTCATCATCGGCCTACTGCGGCTGGGGCGCTTTATCGCCTTTATCCCAGCGCCCGTCATCAGCGGCTTTACCACCGGCATCGCCCTCATCATCTTCATCGGGCAGATTGACAACTTCCTGGGCGTCCAAACCGAAGCTGCCGAGTCTGCCCTCCTCAAGCTGATTGGCTACTTTCGCGGCGGCTTCACGCTCAGTTGGCCCGCCGTTGTCCTCGGCCTCGTCGTGGTCGGCGCCATGATCCTCTGGCCCCGCCGCTGGGCCGCGCGTTTTCCGGCTTCGCTTCTCGGCATCATGCTCGCCACCCTGCTTAGCGTCGTCCTCGGCTGGCAGGTGGATGTGATTGGCGACATCCCGCAGACCCTCCTCCTGAGCGACCGGCTCTCCCTGGCTGCCGTCCCCTGGGGCAGCCTCACCGAGTTCATCGCGCCCACCCTCACCATTACGGCCCTGGGCGCGGTGGAGAGCCTGCTGTGTGGCGCGGTCGCCAGCAACATGACCGGCGTCCGCTTGCAGGCCAACCAGGAACTGATCGCACAGGGTGTCGGCAACCTGCTCATCCCCTTCTTTGGCGGCGTGCCCGCCACGGCCGCCATCGCCCGCTCCAGTGTCGGCATCAAATCCGGCGGGCGCACGCGCATGGTCAGCCTCATTCACGCCCTGGCGCTGCTGGCTTCAATGTTTGTCCTGGCGCCGCTCATGTCCCGCATCCCGCTCTCCGCGCTGGCGGGGGTCCTCATGGTCACGGCCTGGCGCATGAACGAGTGGGAGGCCATCGGCTTTATCTTTGGCCGCCGCTTCAAAACGGCTATCATTACCTTCCTCATCACCATGTTGGCCACCATCACCCTTGACCTTACCCAGGCGATCCTCATCGGTGCCTTTATCTCCGGCGGCGTGTTCCTCAACCAGATCGCCAGCCTCCAGATCGACGTCACCAGCGTGGACCCGGACAAGCTCCGCCAGCGCGGCATCGAGACCCGCGGCCACTGCCGCCACGTGCGCGTTGCCTACCTCACAGGGCCGCTGTTCTTTGCCGCTACCGGCACCTTCAACGAAGCCGTGGGCAAGCTGGGTCCCACCAACGTCCTCATCCTCTCCATGCGCGGCGTGTCCTTGCTGGATACGTCCGGCTTGCAGGTCGTGATGGCCCTGCACGAGCGCCTCCATGCGGCTGAGGGGCGACTGATGATCTCGGGCGTACACGACAACGTCCGCCGCATGATGGAGCGCGGCGGCCTGGTGGAGGCCGTTGGCCCCGACAACTTCTTCTGGAGCGCGGATCAGGCCATCGTCGCGGCCGAGCGCCTCTCTTGCCCCCACTGCGGGCCCGAACAGTCCAATGTGCCCGCTCTGGCCCAGACCCCCGCATGACATTGCCCCTGGGCGAGATGGCGGCCCTGGGGGCAGCCACGTGTTGGGCCTTCACCAGCCTGCTGTTCACCTTCGGCGGGCGGCGGGTCGGGTCGCAAGTGGTCAATCTCGCGCGTCTGTTGGTCGCGGCGGTGGTGCTCATCACCCTGCACCGCCTCACCCTCGGGGCCTGGCTTCCGTTTGAGGCCGCACCCGACCGGTGGGGCTGGCTGGCGCTCTCCGGCCTGATTGGGCTGGTGCTGGGCGATGCGGCGTTATTTCAGGCCCTCATCGTCCTGGGCCCGCGCCTGGGCGCGCTGATGATGGCCCTGGCCCCCATCATTGCGACCGTGGCGGCGTGGCTGTTCCTGAGCGAACGGCTGGCCTGGGTGGACCTGCTGGCGATTGTGCTGGCGGTGGGCGGCGTGGCCTGGGTGGTGGCCGAGCGCCGTCCGCATGTGCCGGCCGCCCTGCCCGCCGTCGGGGCCGTTCCCGCGCCGGCAGGGAACCGCAACTTCGCCTGGGGCGTCTTGCTGGGGGTGGGGGCGGCGACCGGACAGGCGTTGGGGCTCATCACCTCGCGCCTGGGCATGTACGCTGATTTCCCGGTCATTTCCGCGACCGTGATCCGCATGTTGGCCGCGACCCTGATCCTGTGGGTGACAGCGACCGCCACGGGCCGCGCCGCGCACCCTTTCCGCGCCCTGGCCCTTGACCGGCGCGCCGCCGCGGCCATCGGTTTGGCCAGCCTCATCGGGCCGGTGCTGGGCGTCTATTTGTCGCTGGTGGCCATCCAGCACGCGCCAGTGGGCATCGCCTCTACACTCATGGCGCTCACCCCGGTGGTGGTGCTGCCCCTGGTACGCGTACTCCACCGCGAGCGCATCAGCCCACGCGCGGTTTTGGGCACCATCGTCGCGCTGTCCGGCGTGGCTATGATCTTTCTCGTCTAGGCCCGGTTTGGGCTATACTGGGGGGCAGGGGCGCTAGATTGCCGGAGGTGGATTCATGCGCAAAGTTGCCGCACTCCTCGCTATTGCCGTAACCCTGGTCCTGGCCACACTGAGTTCCACACCGAGCCAGCCATCCTTTGCCGGGGTGGATACCGAGACCCCGACAGCCACCGCCACCAGCACGCCCACGGCCACGAAAACCCAGGGCCCTATCCACTTCCCCATCATCTTCAGGCAGCCGACCTTCACGCCCACACCGACATCCACCTCCACGGCCACGCCCACGGCCACCGCCACCGCGCGGCCGTGCGGCACTGGCTTTGCCGGCCACCTGGAACTGACCTTCCCTAAGCCATCCTACGCCACCTACATCGAGAACGTTGTTTTCAGCCAATACCTCTACAACCCGACGGCCACGACCATCTGCTTCGGCATCCTGGGTATGAGCGTCAGCGGTCCGCAAAGCCTGCCCTTCAAGACGAGTTGGGACGGCGCTGGCGCTCCGGGCGGGCTGCTTGAGATTTGGGCCGGCTGCCACGGCCCGGCGGGCATGCCCTGCGCGCCCAGCTCTGCCGCTGGCCGCCACGAGGACAAGTTGGGTGATGGGGCCGAGGAGCATACCCCGTGGGAGATCACCACACCCGGCGTATACAACTCCACCTTGTTTGTCTGCTACTCACCGTACTCGGCCTGCCTGGCGCCCGGCGGCAACTGGGCGGCTGTGTCGGGCGCTGTGCCCTTCACGATGGTGCATTGGACCCAGTCTGCGCCGCAGAGCGACAGCCAGGTGGAGGCCACGCCCGAGCCGTTCGGCGGCAAGGTTTGCTACTTGATCACCGACGATCCGCGGGGCATCTACCTCAAGTGCAACGGCAAGCAGACCAAGTCGTTCCAGCACTCGCGTTGATGCTTACAGCGCGACGCGCTTAACCGCCACCACCTGAGGCAGCGCCAGCAGCGCGCTCATGCCGTCCGCCGGAACCGGGCTGTCGAGGTTGATGAAGGACAGCGCCGTGCCCCCCGGCCGGTCGCGGCCCAGCCGCCACTCGGCGATGTTGACACCGTATTGCTGGAGCAGGGTGCCCACCGCTCCAATCACGCCCGGCACGTCGCGGCTGAACATCACCAGCGCCTCGCCCACCGGCCGCGCATCCATGCGGAATTCGTCCAGCAAGACGATGCGGCCATCGGCCCCGCCGAAGAGCGTGCCCGCGATGAGGCGCGCGCCGCCCGGCCACTGCACCCGGCACGAAATCTGGTTGGCATAGTCGCCGGCTGGCAGCCCGCGCCCCTGGCCCACACGCAGTCCCTGGCGCGCCGCCAGCATCGGCGCGTTGATGTAGTTGACCGGCTCCGCCGCGCCGTCTTCCAGCAGCCCCTTGAGCAGCGCCACCGCCACCGCCTTCACCCGGCCTGCCACCTCCGCGCCGCGCACCTCCACCTCCACCGCCTCGATGACTCCGTCGGCCAATTGCCTTTGCAGGGCGCCAATGTGCTCTGCCAATTGCAGGTAGGGCCGCGACTGGGAGAAGTCTGGCCCGGCCACAAATGGCAGATTGACCACGTTGGCGAAGTCCTCGCCGCGCAGGGCGGCCAGCACTTGCCGCGCGATTTGCACCGACACCTCTGCCTGGGCCTCCTGCGTGCTCGCGCCCAGGTGCGGCGACGCCACCACGTTGGGCAGGTTCAGCAGCGGGCTGCCAGCGGGCGGTTCCTGGTCAAAGACATCCAGCGCCGCTCCCGCCACCTGCCCGGCGACCAGGGCTGCGTGCAGCGCCGTTTCGTCAATCAGCCCGCCCTGCGCGCAATTGACGATCCGGGCGCCTGGTTTTAGCCGCGCCAATTCGGCCGCGCCCAGCAAGTGGCGGGTCTCGGGCGTCAGGCCGGCGTGCAGGGATAGAAAGTCGGCCTGGGCCAGCACTTCGTCCAGCGGCGCCAGGGTCACGCCCAGGCGGCGCGCCTCGTCGTCGTCAGCGTAGGGATCGAATGCAACTACGTCGACCCCAAAGCCTTGTGCCCGCGCGGCCACCAATTGGCCCACGCGCCCCAGCCCCAGCAGGCCCAGCGTCTTGCCCGCCAGCTGCACGCC
>CAZCEC010000021.1:59899-79944 GCA_964497615.1 uncultured Anaerolineales bacterium
CCGCATCCGCCGACGGCAGGTGGCGGCACAACGCCAGCAGCAGGGCCAACGTGTGCTCGGCGGCGGCCACACTGTACGCCTCCGGCGTGTTGAGCACCATCACCCCGTGCTCGGTCGCAGCACCAATATCCACATTGCCCAGCGCCAGCCCGGCCCGGCCAATCACCCGCAGTTTCTGCCCGCGTTCGATCAGTGTCCGGTCCACCGGCGTGCCAGACCGCACGATCAAGGCGTGGTAGTCTGCCAACCGGCTCAGCAGGGCAGGGTGGTCCAGGCGCACGTCGTCCACGCTCGCGTCGGGCGCGTCGCGCAGGAGGGCCAATCCTTCCGGCAGGATTTCGTCGGCAACCAGGATGCGAAACATTACTGGCTGGGTGATGTGATGCGCTGGAGCAGTGCCTCGCGCGCGGCGGCGTGCCTGAACGATACCGCGGGGCCGCGCAGCGCGGCCACCCCGGCCGCATACACGGCGGCGTGCGGTTCAGGCAGGGCCGGGCGCGCCAGGGCTAGCGGCAGGATGGCCTCCAGTCCTGGCCCCTGCATGAAGACATCGGCACCCGCGCGCACCCGTTCGCGGGCCGCCACGCCCCCGAAGCCCACGAACAGGTCCACGGCGACCCGCGCCTCCAGGTCGGACGTGCCATCGCCCACCAGCAAGGCGCGCCCACGGTGCCGCACCCGCAGCCGGCGCACGATGTCGGCCTTGCCCGCGCCGAGGGTCAGCGGGCCGGCATCATGGGCCTGGTAACGTTCGTCCGGGTTACGGCCATGCGGGTGCTTCCAGCGCTCCCACCACTGGCCGCTTAACTCGTCGTGCTCGGTGTGCACGGCGTGGATGTGCTCGGCCGGGATGCCGAGGCCGACCCTGAAGTCGCGCACCGCCTCCGCCAGCCCGCCGCTGACGATGAACACGGTCCGGCCCGCCGCCAGCAGCGCCGCCACAACTTCGGCTGCGCCCGGCACCAGCGCGGCGGCATAGGCCTTGCCCAGTTGGCGCAACTGTTCGCGCGTGGGCTGGAGCAAGTCGAGCCGCCGCCCATACACTGCCTCCAAGGGCACCTCGCCGTTCATCGCCTGCGCGGTCAGCGCGGCCACTTCCTCATCGCGCCCCTGCCAGCGGGCCAGCTCGTCAATGCCCTCCAGTGTGGACAGGGTGCTGTCGCAGTCGAAGAAGATCAACTCGAACGGCGCCCAATCGGCGCGGCGGGCGGCGCCCCAGGCGGGGGACGAGGCCTGATCAATTGGCGCATCAGTCATGGGGCGTAAGTATACCAAGACGCCGCAGGGGCGAAGCATTCGGCCGCCCGTCCCGCCGGGAAGCGGGACCTGGATGGCGAACGCTTCGCCCCTGCCTGGAAGGCACAGGGCCTTTGGGAAGGGTCAGCCGGGCGCTAAGCGTCGTAATACAGGTAGAACTCGTACGGGTGCGGGCGCAGGCGCATCGGGTCGATCTCGCGGGTGCGCTTGTAGTCCACCCACGTGGACAGCAAATCGTCGGTGAAGACGCCGCCCGCCAGCAGGAACTTGTGATCGGCCTCCAGGGCCGCCAGCGCTTCCGGCAGAGAGCCGGGCACCTGCTTGGGCCGGCCGTGGCCATTCACGCCGTGCGTCTCGAACAGGTCGTAATCCGAGGGTTCACCAGGATCGATTTCGTTCTGGATGCCGTCCAGACCGGCCAGCAGCATGGCGGAGAAGGCCAGGTACGGGTTGCAGGACGGGTCTGGGCAGCGGAACTCGATGCGCTTGGCCTTGGGGCTGTCGCTGTACATCGGGATGCGACAGGCGGCCGAGCGATTGCGGCGCGAGTAGACCAGGTTCACCGGGGCCTCGAAGCCCGGCACCAGGCGGTGGTACGAGTTGACGGTGGGAGCCACCAGCGCCAGCAGGGCGGGGGCATGCTTGAGCAGGCCGCCGATGTAGTACTTGGACAACTGGCTCAGGCCGGCGTAGCCGCTGGCGTCGGCCATCAGGGTCTGGCCGGCCTTCCACAACGACTGGTGGACGTGCATGCCGGAACCGTTGTCGCCCCACAGCGGCTTGGGCATAAATGTGGCAGTCTTGCCGTAGGCACGGGCCATGTTCTTGATGATGTACTTGTATGTCATCAGGTGGTCTGCCATCTCCACCAGGCCGCCAAAGCGCATGTCAATCTCGCACTGGCCGGCGGTCGCCACTTCGTGGTGGTGCACTTCCACCGGCACGCCGGCTTCGCGCAGTTTGAGCACTACTTCCGAGCGGAAGTCCTGGAGCGTGTCGGCGGGCGCGGTGGGGAAGTAGCCTTCCTTCCAGCGCGGGCGGTGGCCCAGGTTGGGCTTGCCGCCGTTGGCGCCGCTGTTCCAGATGCCCTCTTCCGAGTCCACCGCGTAGAAGGCGCTCCACTGGTTCTGCTCGAAGCGCACGTTGTCGAAGACGAAGAACTCGGCCTCCGGGCCCCAGTAGGAGGTATCGGCGATGCCGGTGGCCCTGAGGTGCGCTTCTGCCTTCTGCGCGATGTAGCGCGGGTCGCGCGAGTACGGTTCCTTGGTCAGCGGGTCGGCAACATTGCACACCAGGCTCAGGGTCGGCACCGAGCACACCGGGTCCACGATGGCGGTGGTCGGGTCCGGCATTAGGAGCATATCGCTCTCGTGGATGGCCTGGAAGCCGCGAATGCTGGAGCCGTCGAAGCCGATGCCCTCGGCAAAGACATCTTCGGTCAATTCTTCGACGGTGGCGCTGAAGTGCTGCCAGGTGCCAGGCAGGTCCACGAACTTGAAGTCAACGATCTTAAGCCCGGACTGCCGGGCAAACTCGATGACGTCCTTGGCTGAGGTAAAGGTCTTGTCTGCGGTTTTGGTGCTCATAGTACCTCCGTAGGATTTTGTTCCACGCGCTAAAGCAGCGGTTCTACCATCCGCACCGCCAGCAACACCCCAAAGACGACCAGGGCCGCGCTGCTGGCGAGCGTGAGGCCGCGGTAGGCCATGGGCGACAGGATGGCGGTCCCCCAGCGCACGGCCGCCGCCATCAGGAACGCCCAGGCCACGGTGCCGCCGATAAAGCCAATGATGAAGATGGCCGTCTGCGCGGGGGTGCTGCCCGCCACGCCCGTGGCGACGAGCGCGCCGCCCACCGACAGCCAATAGCCGATGGCCATGGGGTTCGCCATCGAGATTGCCAGCCCGCTGCGGAAGGCGCCCTTGTGCTCGTGCGGTGACTTCTCGGCCAGGGCCGCCTGCCGGGCCGCGAAGGCATCGCGCACGCCCACGCCGCCCAGATAGAGCAGCACGCCCACGCCTGCCACGGCCAGCACCACCCGCACCCAGCCGACCTGCACCAGGGGGGCCAGGCCAATCAGGGCCAGCCCGCACCAGGTCACGTCGCCGATGATGGAGCCAAGCTGGACATTGAGGGCCGGCCGGAAGCCGCCTCGCAGCCCGCGCCGCACCGTCTCCATGGCCACGGGGCCGGGCGGCGCGCACATCGAGATTGCCATGATGAGACCAGCGGCGGCGATTGCCAGCATTAGTTCGCTCCTGCGAAAACCCCGGGAATAACGAAAAAACGCCTGCCAGCACTTCACCGAGGTGAGCGCCGGTAGGCGTCAGGGCCTGTCAGTATCTGGTTGTTTGCCGCGCTATTTCAGGCGACGCCGGGACTATAGCACATTCGGGTGATGGGAATCAAGTGCCAAAATAGGGCCGGGGAAACTGGGCATATTGCCGTTACTTGGACGGCTTGCCGGTTAGCACCGCCTCCGCCGCCTGCCGCAGCGTGATGCGCTGCTCACGCGCCGTTTGTTGTATCTGGTGGTAAGCGGCGTCCTCGCTCAGTCCCTGGCCCATCAGCACCCCTTTGGCCCGGTCCAGCACCTTGCGGGTCTCCAGGCTCTCGCGCAATTCGGCGATCTCGCGGGCGCTGGCCTGGGCATCCTCGAAGCGGGCCACAGCCACCTCAATGGCGGCCGCCAGCTCGCGTTCGGTGATGGGCTTGACCAGATAGCCCTGAATGGGCACTTGGACGGCCTTCTCCACCAGGTCGGCCTGGCTGAAGGCGGTGAGGATCAGGATCGGCATGGGGTGCTTGCGGGCGATGACCTTGGCCGCCTCGATCCCGTCCGTGAGGGGCATCTGCAAATCCAGTAACGCCAGGTCGGGGCGAGCGGTGCGGGCCAGGTTCAGCGCCTCTCGGCCGTTGGCGGCCAGCAGCGCCTCGTGCCCCAGCCCCGCCAGCATCGTCCGCAGTCCCATGCGGATAATGCTCTCGTCGTCTGCCACCAGCACGCGCAGGCGCCTCATCCTTCACCCGCTTCCGCCGGGTCGGTCTGCGGCATGCGCACCAGGGCGTGCGTGCCGGCGGCGGTGCTGTGGAACGACAGCCGACCATGCAGGTCGTCGCGCACCAGCGTCTCTACGATCTCCAACCCCAGGCTGGCGGGCTGATCGGCGGGCAGCCCGACGCCATCGTCGCGCACTTCCACCACCCATTCGCCGCGCCGCTGGCCGAGCGTGATTCGGACGGTGCCGTTCGTCCGGCCCACAAAGGCGTGTTCCAGCGCGTTCTGCAGGAGTTCGTTGACCACCAGCGCCAGCGAGGTGGCCGCCCGCGACGGCAGGATGATGGGTTCACCATCGACGCTGATGCTGACGTGCAGATCGGGCCGCAGCATGTTCTGAGCCACAACCTGCGAGATGCGCTCAGTGACGTCCTTGACGTTGACCAGCCGAAAGCCCTCCTGCGAGAGGACCTCGTGGACGGCGGCGATGCTCAGGATGCGGTTAACGCTGATATGCAGCACGTCCTGCGCCGTCAGTTCACCGCCGCTGGCGGCCTGCATCTTCAACAGCATGGCGACGGTCTGCAAATTGTTCTTGATGCGGTGGTGCATCTCGCGCACAATGGCGGCGTTAGTGACCAATTGGGCGTTCTCAATCGCCAGGGCGGTCTGGTTGGCGAGGGTGGAGAACAGCGCCACCTCCGCCTCGCCAAAGGCGCGCAGCCGCGTGGTGTAGCAATTGAGGGCCCCAATCACGCGCTCGCGCACCATGAGCGGCACGGAAAGCATGGAAATCAGCCCCTCCGCGCGGGCGAGCTCACCAAACGGGTACGCCGGGTCGTTCTGGATGTTGAGCACCGCCACCGGCCGCCGCTCGCGCACGGCCGTCCCCGTCACCCCCTGGCCGATGCGCAGGGGCGGGCGGGCGTTGAAGTTGACCCCCGATGCCTTGACCGCTCGCTGCACCAACTCCCGCCCGGTGGAGTCGATCAGCCGCAGGGTGCACACGGGCGCACCCATCACCTGCCCGGCCATTTCCACGATCAGGTCCAGCATCTCGTCCAGGTAGAGCGGCGAGGTGACCGTTTCGCTCACCTTGGCCAGCGTCGTCAGTTCTCCGATCTGCCGGCGCATGTTGTCGTACAGCAAGGCCCGGTCCAGCGCGCCCGCCGCCAGGTCGCTGATCAGGGCCGCCAACTCGATCTCGTCGGGCGTGAACTCGTGGTACTCGCGCGTCTGCACATTCATCGCGCCGATGACGCGCCCCTGGTTCTTCAGCGGCACCGCCAGCAGCGAGCGCAGGGCGCTCTCACGCGTCTCCGGCAGGAATTTGAAGCGTGGGTCCTCCTGCGCTTCGGCCGCCGCCGCCGGCTGCCCGTGCTGGGCTGCCCAACCCGTCAGCCCCTCGCCCATCTTTAGGCCGGCGCGGCCCAGCGCCTGCCTGGCGAGGCCGGTGCTGGCCCGCAACCACAGCGTCTCGCCGCTTGGCTCCAGCAGGTAAATCGAGCACGAGTCCACCCGCATCACCTGCGTGGTGCGGTGGGCGATCAGGTCTAGCGTGGTGTCCACGTCATAAGCGGCCGAGAGCGCCTGCGCGATCTCACGCAAACTAGCCAGCGACGCAGCCGGGGCGATGGGGTTGGGGAGCACGCGGCTATTGTAGCGCAGGGAATGCTGAACGCGGTGCGTGGAGCGTGTCTATCACTCACGCTCCACGCACCGCGTTTTCTGATTTCGGTCGTCCTTCGTCTTTCGTCCTTCGTCAGACGTTACCTTTCAATTGGCACGTCAATCAGGCTCCCCCACTCGGTCCACGAGCCGTCGTAGTTGCGGACGTTTTCGTAGCCCAGCAGGTACTTGAGTACGAACCAGGTGTGCGCCGAGCGTTCGCCGATGCGGCAGTAAGCAATAACGTCCTTGTCGGGCGTGACGCCCTTGCCCCCGTACAGCGCCCGCAGGTCCGCGGCGGACTTGAAGGTGCTGTCCTCGGCCACGGCCTGCCCCCAGGGGATGTTGATGGCGCCGGCGATGTGGCCGCCGCGCTGCGCCCCTTCCTGGGGCAGGTTCTCCGGGGCCAGCAGTTCGCCAGAGAACTCCTTGGGCGAGCGCACATCCACCAGGATGGCGTCGGCCCGGTTGACCCGGTCGAGCACATAGTCGCGCAGCGCGCGCAGGCTGCTGTTGGGGTCGGCTACGGTGTAGTCGCTGGCCGGGTACGATGGCACTTCGGTGGTCAAGGGCCGGCCCTCGGCGATCCACTTGGCGCGCCCGCCGTTGATCAGCCGGGCGTCGGCGTGCCCATAGTATTTCAGCAGCCACACCGCAAAGGCGGCGAACCAGTTGTTGTTGTCGCCGTAGACGATGACGGTCGTATCGGGGCGGATGCCGGCCCGGCGCAGCAGGGCCTGGAGGCCTTCCCGGGTGGGCACGTTACGGCGCAGCTGGTCCTGCGTGTCCGTCCGCCAGTTCCAGCCCACCGCGCCAGCAATGTGCCCAGAGTCGTAGGCGGTGGTGTCCACATCCACCTCCACCAATCGCACATTGGCGTCGCCGCCGTGCACCGCCGCCCAATCCGTGCTCACCAGCACTTCCGGATGCGCATAACCAGCGTTTTCTGCTTGATGGCTCATGACATTGTCTCCTTCGTAAGAAACAAAAACGGCCTGGGCATCGCTCCCAAGCCGTGCTAGTTGGTGGTGGAAGGCCCGCGTTCACCCGGCGTATTGCGCGAGGGCGGGCCGCGCTGCCCCAGGCGAGACGCCCGGGCGGGGCATCTCTACGGCAGCGAGCGCCAGGGGTGAACGGACCTGGCACGCGGCACAGCGCCTCGCTTGAGACACATACACATGCAGACCGGCGTGAAGGGGCGGGGGATTCTCATTGCGGCTAACTCAGGCGAGAGTATAGAGAGTCTGAATTGGAGTGTCAAGGGCCAAAATAGACGAAGCGTGACTCCCTTGACAATAGAACGTGTGCTCTATATGCTGACAGACATGGCAAAGGCAATGACGGTAACAGCGGCGGCGCTCAAGGCCTATCGAGCCGCAAAATTCCGGCTGAAGAAGGGCCTCCAACTGCGCAGTGCCGACGATGCCGTTCGCTATGTTGATGAGCGCGGCTTCGTTTACTTCTGGCCCATCAAGGGTGTGGACCTGCCCAACCTGTGGACGGCGGTGGCTGGAAACAGGCCCGTGGCCGATGCGCACGACGACCCCGGCCACATCACCTGGGGCTGGAAGGACGGCCTGTTGGGCGCACGGCGCTGGTACTACGGCAAGTTGCTGCGCGGCAAGGCCACCATGGTTTCGCTGGATGTCCTGCCGTTCTTCTACGCCCTATCCGAAAACTACGGCGATCCCGACGATTACTTAATGGAGTACGAGGCCGGGCGGCTGACGGTGGAAGCGAAGCAAGTGTTCGAGACCCTCGCTGCCAAGGGCGCCCTCGACAGCCTGGCCCTGCGGCGCGAGGCGCGGCTGCTGGGCAAGGAGAGCAACACCCGCTTCGAGCGCGCCCTGGTGGACTTGCAGCGCGGCCTGCGCATCCTGCCCATCGGCGTGGCCAAGGCCGGCGCCTGGAAGTATGCCTTTATCTACGAACTGGTGGACCGCTGGCTGCCGGACGTGGTGACTCAGGCGCGGGCCATCGGCCGCGGCGAGGCCCGCGCCCGCCTCACGGATCTGTTCCTGCAATCGGTCGGCGCCGCGCCGGAGTCCTCCATCGGCAAGCTCTTTGGCTGGCCTGCCGCCGATGTGAGCAAGGCCGTTGGCCGCCTGGCCGACACTCACCGGGCGCAGAAGTTGAATGGGGCGGGGGGCGTGGCTGGCGAGCAATGGGTGACGGCCCAACTCACCTAGCGCCGCGACTCTTTAAGGCGCTTCAATGAGCAGCAGCACGTCCTGTGGCCCGTAGACGCGCTCCGCCACGAAGGCCAGCCAGCGACCGTCCGGCGAGGGGTAGGGCATACTCCGAACGTATACGTCACGGGTGTATGGTTCGGCGCTCACCGGCCTGACACCCGGGGCGCGCACGCGGTCGAGAAGGATCGCCTTCAACACAGGATCACGGTACAACCCTGGCGGCGCCGCGGCTACCGGGAGGACGCTGCCCGGCCGGTCGGGCACTGCGCGCCAGGAGAGGGATTGGCCCCCACAGCCGCCCTGAAAGTACAGCACCCCGTCGCTGCTCCAGCCAAGAACCTCATATTGGCAGTCGCGGATGTCGAGCCACTGCTGGATGGACTTGCCATACGCGGCCAGCAGGCCACGCGGCTCTGTGGCGTTCCACAAGCGATAGCCGGCACCAGGTGCCAGCCCAGGCGAGTAGGGTGACGACCGGCTGACGGCGGCAAGGACCACCGCCAGTAATGAGATCGCCGCCCCTATCATGATCTTCTTGCGCAGCATGGCGCTTTCCGCCTATGGCGCCCCTTCCCTGGCAGGGAAGGGGCCGGGGGTTAGGTGCACCACCCGCCGCGCCGCCACCCACAGGCTCGCGGTCTCAGCCAGCGTGGAGAGCGTCAGCGCCGCCGCCGCCAAGGCCACGCCTGGCGGCCGGATGACGACGCCCGCGGCCAGCACAATTGCCATCGTCGCCAGATTCGCAATCATCGCCAGGGTGATGGCGGGCGTGGCGCGGGCCGCCGTCAGTTCGCCCCGGAACCAGCTCTGCCAGGCCATAATGATGGGCAGCAGTACGCCCACCTGGATGCCCGTCATGGCGCGATCCACCAGTTCCGGGCTGACCCCGATCATCGTGCCGAAGTAGAACCGGCCCAGGGGCGTATAGGCCAGCACGGCCAGCACCGCCAGGCAGGCCAGCCCGATTCGCTGTGCGAAGGTCCGCAGGGCCGCAATGCTTCCCGGCCGGTCGATGAGCGCAATAATGACTTCCGGCAGGGCCAGCACGGGTGAGCGCGTGATGAAGAGCAACCCTGCCGCCACCGGCCAGGCGGCCAGCACCTGCTCCGGGTTGGGCAGCCGGGCCAGCGCCGCGCTGATCAGGGGCTGGGTGAGCAGGAACAGCAGGGTACTGGCCGCCAACGGAGTGTGAAAGCGCACCAACTCGCCATAGCTCAGGTGGCCGACGTCGCCGGCCGGCGGTTCAGCGCCAAACCGGTCAGCCACCAGCCTTCGCGTGGCCAGGTGCGCATACAGGCTCTCGACCACCACGCCGGTCGCCAATGCCAACGTGCCGACGGCAATTCCCGATACCCGGCCTGACAGTGCCAGCACCGTCGCCAGCCCTGCCGAAAAGAGCAGACGGATGACGGTGCCCTGGCCCACGAAGCGAGTCTGCCCGAAGCGAATCATGATGCCTTGCCGGAAGCGGCGCCAGGCGATGGCGGCGCTCCAAAACACCATCAGCCGCATGCCCAGCCGCACCGGCTCGATGATGGCCTCCGGCGCACCCATTAACTGGCGCACCACCACGTCGAACAGAGGCGTCCAGGCCACCAAAAAATGCACCGCCGTCGTCAACAGCATCAAATGCTGCACAAAGCGCCGCAGCATGAGGTAGTTTTGCCGCGACCGGGCCAGCGCGGTGCTGGTCGCCAGCAGCATGATGACGGGGCTTTCGATGGTGATGCTGAGCGACCCGACGATGCCGAAGGCCGCGATCATGCGCTCCGCTTCCGGCAGCCGCGCCAGGGCGGCATTGACGAACGGCATCTCCGTGCCCATCAGCAGCCAGCTCGCCGCCAGCGGCAGCCAGAAAAGAAAGACGCGGCGCTGAGTCAGCGGCGCCGCATCGTCGAGCACATTCACTTGTTGAGACGGCATGGGCCGATTCTACCACCGCGCCGCGGGCGGGTGTTCTAGGAGCCGGTCCCGGCGTAGTAGCGCAGTCCGAACCGCCAGAAGAGATACCCGATCACCAGCAGCCCGATGGCCACCAGCGGGCCAAGCCAAACCACCAGGCTCGCATCGCGGTCCAGCAGGTACGTGGCGGGGTAGAACGACGCAAAACCGTAGGGCACCAGCCAGGTGAGCACCAGGCTGATGGCCTTGGGGTAGATCGTGAGCGGGTATTGGGCAAACAGGTGATTGTCGAAGACCGCCCGCGTCACTGGCACCGAGTCCATAATCCAGAACGAACTGACGCACGTGATCAGGTTCAGAGCGATGAAAATCAGCCCGCCGCTGAGCACCGCCACGATCAGGTAAGCGATCTTGAGGGCCGAGGCGAAGATTCCAAGTGGCGTCCCAGCCGCGACGACGAGGATCAGCCCGACCAGGAAGTTGCCGATGCCATCCTGGCAGAACCGGTCCGCCAGCAGGTGGAAGAGCGGGTCAATTGGCCGCACCAGGAAGCGGTCGAAGCCGCCGGTGCGGATGTATACCCGGCCGATGGTCCACAAATTGTCGGCAAACATGTGGTTGATGGACTTTGCCAATGTGATCAGCCCGTAGATCAGCAGGACCTCTTCGAATGACCAGCCATTCAGGCTGGGAATCTGGCGCATCACCACCCAGATGGTGAGGATGCCCGAGGCCTGGAGGAAGAGGGTGGAGGCCGCCCCGATGATGAAATTGGCGCGGTACTCCATCAGCACCTTTAGCCGCTGGAGGAGGAAGACCCAATACAGGTTCGCATACCAGGCCATGCTGCTAGCCTCCCTGCACCGTGACTTTGCGCACAGCGAAGTTGAAGAACAGCCGCGAGGCCACCATCAGCCCGCCGATCCAAGCCAGTTGGATCAACCACAGCCGCGGCGCCTCGCTCAGCGGTTGGATGCCGCTGAGCAGCGAGATCGGCACGGCCAGGGTCTGGGCGAAGGGCAGCGCCAGCACGGCGGTGCGCAGCCAGTCGGGCATCATTTCCAGCGGCACCAGCGCGCCGCTCAGAAACAGCCCCATCCCGAAGATGAGCACGCCCAGGCCCCACACCTCAGTGGTGTAAAACGTGAGACTGGAAAGGAGGAAATCGAAGAAGTACAGCACCGTGCGCCCCAGTACGGCCGACACCAGGAACGCCCCCCACACTGCCGGGTCCAGCGACCAGCGCAGCCCAAAGAAAGCTGTGGCGATGACGGCCATCGGGATTTGCCAGATGATGCCGGTGGCGGCATTGGCCAGCGAGATGACGTAGTAGCTGCCCTGCACATCCAACGGGCGCAGCAGCACGTGGGCGATGTTGCCCTCGCGGATGCTGCTGCCGAACTCCCAGATCATGTTGGTATCGGTCAGGGCATTGAAGACCTGGGCCAGCAGGATGTAATTGAGCGTGGTCTGCAAATCGAGGCCGCCGATGGTGGCCGTATTGGCATACACCCCGCGCCAGAAGTACACGAAGACCATCATCATGATGGTGTTGAGCAGCAGGCCAATCCAGAACCACAAGCTGTAGGCCAGGAAGTTCTTGGGCACGGCGGCGGCCAGCGCCCCGTACACCGAGATGTTGCGGCGCAGCAGGCTGATCATGCCGGCACCGCCTGGGGCTGCTCGGCGTCCAGTGCGCCTTCGTAAATCTGTTTGACGATGGCGCTCAGGTCTGGCTCGGCCAGCGAGAAGTCGCGCACCTCGATCTGGTTCATCAGGGAGGCGGCCACCTGGCTGGCCGTGGCGACCGTGCGGTCGAAGCGCAGCACCAGCTTCAGGTCTTCCGCCTCCACCACCTCCGTACCGGGCGGCAGGGTATAACCGTTGGCGGGCTGGGCCATCTCGAACGTGATCTGGCGGTACTTGCCGAAGCGGTCCTTGATCGTACTCAGCGGGCCGTCGTAGATCAGCTTGCCGTCGTCAATGATCATTACCCGCTTGCACAGTTGCTCAATATCGCCCAGGTCGTGGGTGGTGAGGATGACGGTGGTGCCGCGCTGGCGGTTCTGCTCCTTGATGAACTCGCGGATGCGCTCCTTGACGATCAGGTCCAGCCCGATGGTCGGCTCGTCCAGATATACCACCTTTGGGTCGTGGATTAGGGCAGCGGCCAGCTCCGACCGCATCTTCTGGCCCAGCGACATGTTGCGGATGGGGACGCTGAGCAGTTCGCCCAGTTCCAGCGTCTCGCTGAACTGCGCCAGGAGGTGCTTGTAGCGGGTTGGCTCCACGCGGTAGATCTTGCCGATCAGGTTGAGCGACTCGATCAGCGCCAGATCCCACCACAACTGCGACCGCTGTCCGAACACCACGCCGATCTCGGCCGCATTCGCCACGCGCTGGCCGTGCGGGTCGCGCCCCATCACCCGGACTGTGCCGGCGCTGGGCAGCAGCACACCCGTCAGCATCTTCACCGTGGTGGACTTGCCCGCGCCGTTGACCCCGATGTAGCCCACCACCTCGCCGGGCTCAACTTTGAAGCTGATCCCGTCCACCGCCACCTTGTTGATGTGCCGGGGCCGAAAGAGGGCCTTCACCGCGCCGGCTAGACCGGGGTCCTTTTGGTTAATACGGAAGACTTTACGTAATTTGTCTACCTGGATAATCGGCATGCGGCCATTCTCCCACAGGCTCGTTTCGCCTTCGTTTCGGCCTCGGTCCGGGTTCACCTTGGACATGCGCGCTCAAACGGGAGGAAGCGTGTATAACTGCTGCATGCCCATCCCACCTACCCGTGTGACGCCCGGAACTGGCCAGGAATCCGTCTGGGACTACCCGCGCCCGCCGCGACTGGAGCCGGAAACGCGGCGCCTGCAGGTTGTCTTTCGCGGCCTCATTTTGGCCGACACCCGCCGCGGCTACCGCGTCCTCGAAACCAGCCACCCGCCAGTCTACTACCTTCCTACGGCTGACGTTCAGATGGAGTTGCTCAAGCTCAGCCCGCATAGCTCCGTGTGCGAGTGGAAGGGCCAGGCTGTCTACTATGACATTGCCGCGGCCGGGCAGGTAGTTTCCCGCGCCGCCTGGGCCTACCCGGATCCCACGCCCGCCTTCGCGCTCATCCGCAGTTACCTCGCCTTCTATCCGCAGTTGGTGGACGCATGTCTGGTGGATGGCGAGCGTGCCGAGCCGCAACCCGGCGGCTTCTACGGCGGCTGGATCACCCGCGACATCGTCGGTCCCTTCAAGGGCGGTCCGGGGACAATGGGGTGGTAGGCGCTGCCCTCACGCCTCACCTGGGCGCTGGCCTGATCATCGCACCCCGGCCGCGCCTCGACCACCAGAGCAACAACCCCTCTACGACGCCTGGGCCAACGGCGAGCGCCTGATTGTCAAGGAGTATCTCAAACTGGATGAATTTGACGAAGCGCCTCGCCGCGAGTTCGACGGTCTGGCGCTTGTGCAACCCCTCGACGTTGCCCCACGGCCAATGCTGCGTCTCCCGCCCGGCGATGACCACGGCCCCATTGTCGTCTATGCATTTCTTGAGGGCGAGATGTGGGACCGCCGTAAGCCGTCATCCCTCGAATTGGCGCACCTGGCCGATCTCTGGGTTCGTCTTCACGCCTTGCCCACCGACGGCCTGTGGTACTCTCGTGGCTACGATCTCGCGTTCGCAGACCGCATCCCCATATGGCGCCAGTCGCTGGCCGAATACCTGGCCTGGACGGAGGCAAACTGCCCCGACGCTGTGCCTCAGGCGCAGGCCTGCCTCGGCTTATTGACCGCCCGCGAACCCCAGTTTGCGGAATTGACCCAGCTACCGCCAGTCCTTGCCTTCTGCCGTTCCGACGCGCGCTTCGCCAACGTCATCGCCCGCCCCGGTGGTCGCCTGGGGATGGTGGACTGGGAAGACTGCGGCCTGCGCGACCCGGCCGTTGACCTGGCCGATCTGCTGACCCACGCCAACCAGGAGGACCTGCTCTTACCGGTAGAATGGCGGGCGTTTCTCGACCCATATCTCAGTGGCCGCGCTCGCATCGATCCATCGCTTCCGCGAAGGATGCACCTCTACCTGGCCCTCTTTCCCATCTTCTGGCTGGCCGCGCTTAGCCGCTGGATCATCCGCTTGGACGCCCAGGGCGGCCTCGAGACCTGGACTCTCAACACCATGCCCGCTAACGACCGCCTCCGGCACTGGCTGGCGCGCGCCCTGGCCTGGCCGAATGAAGACTTCAGCGCCGAACTGTCGGCCCTCGGCGGCGCCCGGTTCTTTTAACGCCCGTTCGCCCGCACCTAACCCGTCCATCCGCGCGACCCGCGCACGAAACTTTCCCTGGCCGGTTCTGCATATCGCCAGATGCAAATCGGCGTGAAGTCGGCATATAATCAGATTCGGTATCGACGCCGCATCGAAAGGAATGGTAATGACCCCACCCGCTCCCGGCGACCTCGCACCCGACTTTGCCCTGCCCGATGAGAATGGCCAGACCGTCAAGCTTTCCAACTTTCGCGGCAAACGCGTGATTGTGTATTTCTATCCCAAGGATGACACCTCCGGCTGCACCAAACAGGCCTGCGCCTTCCGCGACGCCTATCCCACCATCGAGGAGCAGAATGGCGTGGTTATTGGCATCAGTCCCGACGGCGCGGCCTCCCACCGCAAGTTCCGCACCAAGTACAACCTGCCCTTCATCCTGCTTTCTGACGAGGATCATGCGGTGGCTGAGAGTTACGGCGCTTGGGGTGAGAAAAACCTGTATGGAAGAACGTACGACGGCATCATCCGCAGCCACTGGGTCATTGACGAACAGGGCCGTGTGGTGGATGCGCAGGTCAAGATCAAGGCCACCGACAGCGCCCCGCTGGCGCTTGAGCACCTTCAGAGCTAATTGGACCTCCCCGCCGCCATCCGACTGCTGGGCGATCTGCTCGGCCATGTGTTGAGCGAGCAGGAGTCGCCGGCTCTGTTTGAAACCGAAGAGCGTATCCGCGCCCTGGCGAAGGCCCGCCGGGCTGGCGACGGCGAGTCCGCCTTGGCTCTAGCGCGCGAGGTCGCCGCCCTTGACCCAGACTCGGCCCGCGCTGTCGCCTCCGCCTTCACTCTGTACTTTGACCTCGTCAATCTGGCCGAGGAGCGTTACCGGGTGCGCGCCCTGCGCGAGCGCGAACGCGACCTGCACCCCAGCCCCATTGCCGAGTCCATCCCGGCCGCTGTCGCCCATCTCCACGCCGCGGGCCTAACGCCGGACCAAATGCAGACGCTTCTGGATAGTCTGCACATTGAACTGGTGCTTACCGCGCACCCCACCGAGGCCAAGCGCCGTACCCTGCTCTCCAAGGTCCACCGCATCTCCCTGGCCCTGCGGGACCTGGAGGCTGGCGACAAGTCCGGCCCGGAATCGGCGCTCTTGCCCCGCGAACGCGACGCCTTGTTGGCTGAGTTGCAGTCCGAGATCACTGCCATCTGGCTTACCAGCCGTGCTCGCACTGCCAAGCCCGCCGTCACCGACGAAGTCCGCACCGGCCTCTATTTCGTCGACGAGATATTCTGGGATGCGCTCCCTCGGATCCAGGCCGACCTGAAGGCCGCCCTGGCCGAGCACTATCCCGGCGTTCCCGCCCCGGCGCGCTGGCTCACCCTGGCATCGTGGATTGGCGGCGACCGCGACGGCAATCCCAATGTCACCGCCGCCGTGACAGCCGAAACCTTGCGCCTCCATCGCGGTCTGGCGGTCGAGCGCCACCGCCAGCGCCTGCAGGACCTCGCCCGCCGCCTCAGCCTGAGCGAGAAGCGTGTGCAGTTGCCGCCAGACCTCACCGCCTGGCTGGCGGCGCGCCGGCCGCTGCCCGCCCACGTGGCCTACCTGGAGCGCCGCTATGGCGATGAGCCCTTCCGCCTGATCGTGGCCTTGCTGGCCGCCGACCTGGAGGAAGCCTCCCGCGACGACATGACCGCGCGGCTGCTGTCGGATACCCCACACACAGCCCGTGTTCGTCCCGAGGACTTCACCGCGCCGCTGAGGGCCGTGGCCGAGGCGGTGCCGGCTCGCTTGGCTGGAGGCCCGCTGGAGACTGTACGCCAGCAATTCGAGATCTTTGGAGTCCATGCAGCCCGGTTGGACCTGCGCGAGGATTCGGCCCGGCTCACCGCCGCGCTGGCTGAACTGCTGCGGGCGCTCAACATCGACCAGGCCTTCGACCGCTGTACCGATCCCGAGCGGACCGCGCTGCTCTCGCGCCTGTTGAACGAGCCCAACCCGCACCTGGCTGCTAACCCCGGCGTCACCGCCGAGACCGCCGAGACTTGGGCGCTCTTCCGCCTTATCGCCCGCGCGCGGATGGTGTATGGGCCAGAACTGCTGGGCCCATTCATCATCTCCATGACGCGCGGTCCTGCCGACTTGCTGACCGTGCTGCTGCTGGCGCGGTGGGCCAACTGCGCCGAGGGCCTTTCCATCGCGCCCCTGTTCGAGACCGTGGACGACCTGGAGGCCGCCCCGCACGTCCTGGCCGATCTGTTCGCGCTGGACGTGTACCGCGCGCACCTGCATTCGTGCGGCGACGAGCAGATGGTGATGATCGGCTATTCCGACAGCAACAAGGACAGCGGCTATCTGGCGGCCAATTGGGCGTTGTACGAGGCCCAGGCCGCCGTGGCCGAGGTTTGCCGCGCGCACAGGATCAGGTTCACGCTCTTCCACGGCCGCGGCGGCACCGTGGCGCGCGGCGGCGGACCTGCCAACCGCGCCATCCGGGCCCAGCCGCCCGGCACCATTCACGGCCGCTTCCGCGTCACCGAGCAGGGTGAGGTTATCGGCTCCCGCTACGGCGACCACGACCTCGCTCATCGGCATCTGGAACAGATTGTCAGCGCAGTGCTGCTGGCGTCGGCTCCGATCCCCGTCGACGCCGACGGTGAGACGCACTCCGAGGCGCCGGTGGAACTGCCGGCAGGCTGGCGAAATTGCGTTGCCCAAATGTCAACCCAGGCTCGGGCCGAGTACAGGTCGCTGGTCTACGAGACGCCCGGCTTCCTGGACTTCTGGCGCGCGGCGACCCCCTTGGATGAGATAAGCCGCCTGCGCATCGGGTCGCGGCCAGCGGCGCGGCAGGGCGGCGGCGTCGATGTGACCCACATCCGCGCCATCCCTTGGGTCTTCTCCTGGATGCAGAGCCGCTTTAACCTGCCCGGCTGGTATGGCCTGGGCACGGCCCTGGCCGCCGCGGACGCTGGCACCCTGCGCGACATGTACGCCGGCTGGCCCTTCCTGCGCGCCCTGCTGGATAACGCCGAGATGTCGCTCCTCAAGGCCGATCTCGGCATTGCCGCCCTATACGCCGATCTCGTGCCGGACAGTGACTTTGCCGCCCGCATCTTCGCGCGGCTGCGGGCCGAGTTCGACCGCACCTGCGCCACGGTGCTGGCGGTCACCGGCCACGCTGAGTTGATGGACGACGATCCCATCATCCAGCGCTCGGTGCACCTGCGCAACCCGTATGTGGACCCCCTCAATTACATTCAGGTGGATATGCTTCGCCGCCTGCGCGCCTTGCCGGACCCGGATGCGCCCGAGGCCGAGCCCTTGCGCGAGGTGCTGGTGATGACCATCAACGGTATTGCTGCCGGGCTGAGGAACACGGGCTAGGCAAGGTGGCCGATAGGTCTCAAGCCGTATCGTGCTGTTCAACCCTTTACTTTCGGGCGGATTCGGGCCAAACTAGCAACTGGCATGCGAACTTCGGGTATCTGCGGAGCGAATGGCGGGTAATGGATTGAGCGTGAGAGGTGGCATCAAGGGCCGGCGCCAGCCGGCCCTTTTAGCGCTGGCCGACGGCACACTGTGGCCGGGCCTCGCCTTGGGCGCGGCGGGCGACCGCACCGGCGAGATCGTGTTCAATACCAGTATGACTGGCTATCAGGAGGTTCTTACCGACCCGTCCTACCACGGTCAGATCGTCACCATGAGCCAGCCCCACATCGGCAACTACGGTGTGGCCGAGACCGACGACGAATCGGCCCGCGCCTGGGTGGCCGGCTTCGTGGTGCGCGCGCTCAGCCCCCTCGCCAGCAACTGGCGCGCCACCGCTACGCTGGACGAATACCTGGCCGAGCGCGGTGTGGTGGGCCTCACCGAGGTCGATACCCGCGCCCTCATCCGCCACATTCGCACCCACGGCGCGCAGAACGCCGCCTTGTCCAGTGTTGACCCGGAGCCAGAGCGCCTCGTCGCCCTTGCTCGCGCCGCGCCAGCCATGAACGGGCTCGACCTGGCACGCGAGGTCACCTGCGCCGAGCCCTATTACTATGCCGGGGGCGACGGGCCGGACCTTGCGCCGGCCGCCGCCGTTCCAACCCGCTTCCATGTCGTCGCCTACGACTACGGCCTCAAGCGCAATATCCTGCGTCTGCTGGCCGCGCACGGCTGCCGCGTGACGGTTGTGCCGGCCTCCTTCCCGGCTGAAGACGCGCTGGCGCTCAAGCCGGATGGTGTCTTCCTCTCCAACGGCCCCGGTGATCCCGCCGCTGTCACGTACGCCATTGAAAACGTCCGCTCTCTCTTGGGCCGGGTGCCCATTCTTGGTATTTGTCTGGGACACCAGATTCTGGGCTTGGCCCTCGGCGGCGATACCTACAAGCTCAAGTTTGGGCACCGCGGCGGCAACCAGCCCGTACAGCACACGCCCACCGGCCGCGTCGAAATCTCCAGCCACAACCACGGCTTCGCCGTCCGCGCGGAGAGCCTGCCCTCAGGCGTGGAAGTGACCCACGTCAACCTCAATGACCAATGTGTGGAGGGCCTGCGCGCCCCGCACCTGCGCGCCTTCAGCGTCCAGTATCACCCGGAGGCCGCGCCCGGCCCGCACGACTCGCGCTATCTCTTCGACGAATTTGTGCGGTTGATGGAGACGGGCCAGTGATCAAGTCCATCCTCATCCTTGGGTCCGGTCCAATTGTCATTGGCCAGGGGTGCGAGTTCGACTACGCCGGCGTCCAGGCGTGCAAGGTGCTGCGCCGCGAGGGGTATCGCGTCATCCTGGTCAACTCCAACCCGGCCACCATCATGACCGACCCGGAGTTCGCCGACGCCACCTACGTTGAGCCCCTGACGGTGGAAATGGTGGAGAAGATCATTGCCGTCGAGCGGCCCGACGCGCTATTGCCCACCGTCGGCGGCCAGACCGGCCTGAACCTCGCGCTGGACCTGGAGCGCGCCGGGGTGCTGGCCCGATACGGCGTGCGCCTCATCGGCGCTCAGGTGAAGGCGATTGAACTGGCCGAGGACCGCCTCAAGTTCAAGGACGCGATGGTGGCCGCCGGGCTGGCTGTGCCGGCCTCCGGCCTGGCCCGCACTGTGCCCGAGGCTGTGTCCCTGGCCGAGCAGGTGGGCTACCCGTGCCTCATCCGGCCCTCGTACACTCTGGGCGGCTCCGGCGGCGGCGTCGCCCATGACCGCGAAGCCCTGGAGCCATTGGTTGCTCACGGATTGCGCGAGTCCCCCGCGGGCGAGGTGCTGATTGAGCAGTCGGTGCTGGGCTGGAAGGAGTACGAACTAGAGGTCATGCGCGACCGGGCCGCTAACTTCGTGGTGATCTGTTCCATCGAGAACGTGGACCCAATGGGTGTCCACACCGGCGACAGCATCACCGTGGCCCCGGCCCAAACGCTCACCGACCGTGAATACCAGCGCCTGCGCGACATGGCCCGCACCGTCATCCAAACGGTGGGCGTGGAAACCGGCGGCTCCAATGTACAGTTTGCCGTCAATCCCCGCACCGGCGAAGTGCTGGTGATCGAGATGAACCCGCGCGTCAGCCGGTCGTCGGCGCTGGCCTCCAAGGCCACCGGCTTCCCCATCGCCAAGATTGCGGCTCTGCTGGCTGTTGGCCACACCCTGGACGAGATCCCCAACGACATCACGCGTGTGACGCCGGCTGCGTTTGAGCCCAGCATTGATTACTGCGTGGTTAAGATTCCGCGCTGGAACTTTGAGAAATTCCCCGGCAGCGACCCCACCCTCGGCCCG
>CAZCEC010000021.1:79954-86062 GCA_964497615.1 uncultured Anaerolineales bacterium
GCAGATGAAGTCGGTGGGCGAGGTGATGGCGATTGGCCGCACCTTTCCGGAAGCTCTCAACAAGGCAATCCGCGGATTGGAAATCGGCGTGGCGGGCTTTGGCGCGGAGCTGCGGGCCTCCATCGGCGCGCCCCTGCGCGTCCCCACCGCCCAGCGGCTGTTCGCCGTAGCCGATGCCCTGCGCTCCGGCCAGTCTATGGACTCGGTGGTTGCGGAGACCGGCTTCGATCCCTGGTTCGTGGCCCAGATGGCGGACTTGCTAAGTACCGAGGCGGAGGTGGCGGCCCACTCGCTGGATTCCCTGCCAGTTGACCTGCTCCGGCAGGCCAAGCGCCAGGGTTTCTCCGACGCGCACCTGGCTCGCGCCCTCACTCCCGCCGCTGCCGCGCCGGAGGTGCGCGCGCTCCGCTTGGCCGCGGGCCTGCGCCCGTCCTACTTCCGCGTGGACACATGCGCCGCCGAGTTCGAGGCCTTTACGCCCTATCTCTATTCCACCTACGAACGCGGTGACGAGGCAGACCCATCCAGCCGCCGCAAGGTAATGATCCTGGGCGGCGGGCCAAACCGCATCGGCCAAGGCATCGAGTTCGACTACTGCTGCGTCCAGGCCTGTTTCGCGCTCAAGGACCTCGGCTTCGAGACCATCATGGTCAACTGTAACCCGGAGACTGTCAGCACCGACTACGACACCGCCGACCGTCTCTACTTCGAGCCGCTGACTCTGGAAGACGTGCTCAATATTGTGGAAGTCGAGCAGCCGGAGGGCGTCATCGTCCAGTTCGGCGGGCAGACGCCCATCAACCTGGCGCGCGGCCTGGCGGCGGCCGGCGCGCCCATCTGGGGCACGCCGCCCGATTCGATTGACCTGGCCGAGGACCGGGTGCGCTTTGGCGAACTGCTGCGGCGGCTCGACATCCCGCACCCGGAGTGGGGAACGGCCCAAAGCCTGGACGCGGCCCGGCGCGTCGCCGCCCGCATTGGCTATCCCGTCCTGGTACGGCCCTCCTACGTGCTGGGCGGGCGCGCGATGGAGATCGCCTACGATGTCAGCACGCTGGCGAGCTACCTGGCCGCCGCCGCTGCCGCCGCGCCCGACGGCCCGGTGCTGATTGACCACTACCTGGAGGATGCGTTCGAGGTGGATGTGGATGCCCTGGCCGACGGCAAGCAGGTCATCATTGCGGGAGTGATGCAGCACATCGAGGAGGCCGGGGTCCATTCCGGCGACAGCGCCTGCGTGCTCCCGCCCTACAAGATCAGCCTCTATCACCTCAGCATCATACGTGACTACACCGAGCGCCTCGGGCTGGCGCTGGGTGTGCGCGGGCTGATGAACGTGCAGTACGCAATTAAGGACGACATCGTCTACGTGCTGGAGGTCAACCCCCGCGCCTCGCGTACCGTGCCCTTCGTCAGCAAGGCGACGGGCGTGGCCGTGGCGCGGCTGGCGGCGCAGATCATGGCGGGGCGCACGCTGGCCGAACTCCAGTTTACGGCGACGCCGGAAGTGGACGGTTTTTTCGTCAAGGAGGCGGTGCTGCCCTTCAAGAAGTTCCCCGGCGCCGACTACCGCCTGGGCCCGGAGATGAAGTCCACCGGCGAGGTAATGGGTCATGCCAGCCGCTTTGGGCATGCCTTCGCCAAGGCCCAGACCGCGGCGGGCACGCCCCTGCCGCTAACGGGCGCGGCCCTTATCACCGTCAACGACTACGACAAGGGCGCGGCCCTGAAGATCGCTCGTGACCTGGACCGGCTGGGTTTTACGCTCTATGCCACGGCCGGTACCGCCGCCTGGCTGTCGAAGGCGGGGCTGACCGTCACCCCGGTGAAGAAGGTCAGCGAGGGCCACCCTAATATTCAGGACATGGTGGAGCAGGGGGCGCTGCAGCTCATCCTTAACACGCCCCTCGGCGCGCGCGCCCATGACGACAGCCGGACCATGCGCGCCGCCGCCGTGCTGCGCAACATACCCCTGCTGACGACTCTCAGCGCCGCCGCCGCCGCCGTCAACGGCATTGCGGCCCTGAAGGCACAGGAGCTTTTAGTGACCAGCCTGCAAGCCCACCACCAGGCTACCGCCGCGCGGCGCGCAGCAGCAGGAACCCACCCACCGCAATAAGCGCCACCGGCCAAATATAGTTGATGGCCCGCTCGAATCCCACCAGCAGCAGCAGACCCATCACGCCCAGAATGGCGGCGGGGTAAAGCGCCCAGCGCATGGCCTGGCGCTCGCTGGGCAGCGCCGCCACCAGCGCAAAGGTACCCGCCAGCCCCAGGAAGAAGATGCCGCCGGTGTTGAACCCGGGCAATTCTTCCAGACCGGCCACGATGGCCAGCGTAACCAACACGCCACCCGGGATGATGGCCCACCACATCTGCCGGTCCAACAGGTATACGATCCAGAAGCTGAGGCCAATCGCGCCCAGGAATACCGTCCCCGACCAGCCCGTCTCGGGACTGAGGTAGTCCAGTATGATGATGGCGGCGAGGCCCAGGAGCGACACGCCCGGAATGGCCAGCCACCACGCGGTGCGGTCACGCGCCAGCCCAGCCAACAGGGCCAGCCCGCCAACCGCCGCTGCCGCTGCCCAAATCAGGCTGCTCCAGGTGACGATGCCCAGGGTATCCAGCAAATAGAACACGCCTCCGGCGATGAGCAGCACGCCGGCGATCAGCCTTCCATCAATGCGTTTCATGGGTGCCTCCTGAGAAGCAGCTAGCGAGGTGGTGTCCGCCAGCTATCCGACCCGGTCCAGCTTGTTTAGCCTGGCCCGATTGATACTGCGGACGAGTCCAGGACCAGTATACACCAGCCCCGTATACACCTGCACCAGCACGGCGCCCGCCTCAAGTTTTTCGAGCGCATCCGCGGGCCGCAAGATGCCCCCGACGCCAACGATGGGCAGCCGCCCGCCCGTTTGCCGGGCAATGTGCCGGATGACCTCGGTGGAAAGGTGGGTAAGCGGCCGACCGCTCATGCCGCCGGGCAAGTTCTTCGCCGTCGGCACTTCCGCCCTGCCGGTGGTGGTGTTCGTGGCAATGATCCCGTCCAGCCCGCTCACCTGAATTGCCTCCAGCACTGTATCAATCTCGGCCCGGCTCAGGTCCGGCGCGATCTTGACCAGCACCGGCAGTCTTGGCGAGAGCGCATCCCTGGCGCGCGCCAACTCGGTCAACAGCGCCTCCACCGGCCCCCGACCCTGAAGTTCGCGCAGACCGGCCGTGTTGGGACTGCTCACGTTGACGCTGACGTAGTCGCCCAGCCGCCGCTCATGGGCCTCGCGCAGCAGCGCCACGTAATCGTCTGCGGCTTGATCTAGCGGCGTGTCCTTGCTCTTGCCAATGTTCACCCCCACGCGCAGAGGCGGGCGCCATCGCGCGCTATCCGGCGTGGGTCCGGTGGCCAGCAGGCCTCGGCGCGGGCCGTCCTGCGCGCGGGTCAAGCCCGCTGGCGGAGGCTGGAGCACGTCCATGCCGTCATTTGGAAATCCCATGCTGTTGACGATGGCCTCGGCCGCTGGAAATCGCCAGATTCTGGGCCGCGGGTTGCCGGCCTGGGGCTGCCGCGTCACCGTGCCGGCCTCGATGTGCCCGAAGCCCAGCAGCGCCAGCCCGGCCAGCGCTGCGCCGTTCTTGTCGTAACCAGCCGCCAGCCCTACCGGGTTGCGGAACCTTAGCCCAAAGGCCTCCACTTCCAGCCGGCCATCGCGCACGTCGAAGTGCCGCCCCAGCCAGCCGCGCACCGGCTCAAGGCGGGCTGCCAGCCGCAGCGCCGCCAGGGTCCAGCCATGCATGCGCTCCGGGTCAACCCTGAACAGCAGCGGGCGGATCAGGCTGTACATCGCAAGGCGACAATCGGCAAGGAACGTCCGAACACACGCGTCAGATCTGACGCTTCACGTACGCGGCCACTTCCGCGTACTGCGCCTCCGTTATTGCGCCCAATCGCAGCCACTCCGTCAGCAGTTCCGATAGGGTTGCCACGGCGTGCATCGTATAACCAGCCTGGGCCAGAGCGCCCGTCGCGCCTTGCTCACGGTCCACCAGCACTACGATGTCATTGACTCGCAGACCGGCCATGCTCAGCTTCTCAATCGCCTCGATCTTTGTGCCGCCCGTCGTCGCCAGGTCGTCGATCACCACGATCGTCTCGCCCGCTTTGAATTTGCCTTCGATCATGGCGCGCGTGCCGTAGTCCTTGGTCTCGCGGCGCGGGTAGATCAGCGGCCGGTCCATCTTCAGGCTGATGGCCGTGGCGATGGGCAAGGCCGCATAGGGCAGCCCAGCCAGCCGGTCGAACTTCAGACCTGCCAGCAGCGAAGCGTAAGCTTGCGCCACGGACCGCATCACCGCCGGATGCGACACGAGCAGCCTCAGGTCCAGGTAGATTGGTGAGACCTCGCCCGATTTCAAGGTGAACGACCCAAACCGGACGCAGCCCGCGTCTAGCAGGGCCTGGGCAACTGTGGAAACTCGCGCCGGGGCAACCCGGCTGCCGCCCGTTGCCGCTTGCCGCGCTTCCCCAACCTCGACCCGGAGGGTTTGGATTTCCTTCGCGATGCGCGCTGCTTCAGCCCGCGGGTCGCTGGCGCTGAGGATGCCGCGCGAGACGTTGATGAGCAAGCCCAGCCCATCGGCGCGCAGACCGGCGCCCAAGGTCGCCCGCAGATCGCCGCCCTGCGTGCCCACACCCGGCACCAGGAACCACAGGCCTGGCGCCACGGCGCGCACCCGGGCCATCTCCGCCGGGTAGGTCGCTCCGACCACGAGGCCCACATTGCCCTGCGTGTTAGCGGCCTGTGCGTGCTGAGCCACAAACTCATACAGCGGCTGGCCGGTGGCATCGGTCTGGATACTCAGCGCCTGAAACTCATCCGCGCCGGGGTTGGATGTCTTGCACAGGATAAAGGCGGCCCGGCCCGGCCGGGCTAGGAATGGCGCCAGCCCATCCAGTCCCACGTAGGGCGACACGGTCAGCGCGTGCGCGCCCAGTTGGTCGAATGCCGCCGCCGCATACGCCTCGGACGTGCTGCCGATATCGCCGCGCTTCGCGTCCAGCAGCACTGGGATGCCGTCTGGCACGTGGGCGATCACGTCGCGCAGGGCTGCCATTCCGTCCGGGCCATGCGCCTCAAAGAACGCGCTGTTAGGCTTGAAGGCCACGGCATACTCGGCCGTGGCGTCAATGATCCGGCGGCACTGATCGCGCGCCTCCGCCGCCGTGCCCGCGCGCGGGTCCAGGCCCACGCACAGCAGCGAGCCGGTCGCCCGGGCGCGGGCCGTCACCGCTTGGAAAAAGTCATCCACTGCCATCAGGCCTTCCCCAGCACCATGGCCAGCAGCGCCATGCGCACGTACAGCCCATACTCCATCTGGCGAAAGTAGGCGGCACGCGGGTCGTCGTCCACCTCGGGCGCAATCTCGCCCACGCGCGGCAGCGGATGCATCAATGCCATGCGCGACCGAAAGCCCTGCATGGTCTCGGGCGTGATGACGTAAGCCGACTTGACTGATTCGTATTCGTTCAGGTCCTCGAATCGTTCCTTCTGCACGCGCGTCACGTACAGCACATCGGTCTCGGCCATCACGTCCTCCAGCGTGTCATGCTGGGTCTGCCGCACCCCGCGCGCCTCCAGTTCGGCCACCAGCGCCGGGGGCATGCGCAGGATTTCGGGCGACACGTAGTTCAGGCGCACATCGTAAAGCGACAACAGCCGCGCGAGCGAGTGCACCGTGCGCCCAAACCGCAGGTCGCCCAGCATGGTCACCGTCAGGCCGTCAATGGTGCCCAGTTCCTCGCGGACGGTGAACAGGTCGAGCAATGCCTGCGTCGGGTGTTCGCCGATGCCGTCACCGGCGTTGATGATGGGCTTGCGGGCGGCCTGCGCGGCGATGGCGGCTGAGCCGGTCTCTGGGTGGCGCAGGACGATCACGTCCGCGTAGCACTCCAGGGTTCGAATCGTGTCCGGCAGCGACTCGCCTTTGGATACCGACGAATACTTGACCTCGTTGATCGGGATGACGCTGCCGCCCAGCCGCTCCATCGCGGCCACAAAGGAGGACGAGGTGCGCGTGGAGGGTTCATAGAATAAGTTCGCCAGGATCTTG
>CAZCEC010000021.1:86072-87738 GCA_964497615.1 uncultured Anaerolineales bacterium
TGCCCTTGAGCAAGTCAAATGTGCCGATGTGAGCCACCATTGTCCGCATCGCTTCCGCGACGCCAAAGATGTACTCCAGATCGTCCCGGCCAAACTGCGCCACCGAGATGACGTCCTTGCCGTAGAGCCGCCCCGTCGTCTGGTCGCCGAGGGGCAGGTGGGTGTTTTGGAGATGTACAGGTAGAGACATGTTGCTCCTGGTTCGCGTTGCGTGTTCCGTGGTGCCTGTTCCGTGTCTGGGCTCAGGTGATCCAGTGGCTCAACTCATATTGCCATTGTGAGGCATCTCCTTTCAAGCTAAATCATCCCATCGCCCGCGTACGCCCTGCGTCATTCGTCCTGCGTTGCTATCAATCGTCCTCACCCGCGCACATTTCTCCCGCTCCCCGGCGCCGCCAGCACCCTCTCACCATCATACGCAAGCTGTCCGCGCAAGGTGACCGATGTGACCTTGCCCCGCAGGGGCTGGCCCTCAAACAAGGTCCAGCCGCAGCGCGACTGCATGGCGGCCGCTCGCGGTGTCCACACGCGGTCAGGGTCCACTTCGATCCAGGTGTCCGGCTGGTCCGGCAGGCCAAAGATGCGGCGAGGGTTTGTGCACATGCGGGTCACGATATCGTTTATCGTCACCCGGCCCGCGGCTGCGGCCGTAAACCAGAGCGCCAGCGCCGTCTCCAACCCTGGGAAGCCTGGCGGCGGCTGGGCGCTTTCCTTTTCGGCACGCGTGTGCGGCGCATGGTCGGTGGCAAAGCAGTCGATGATGGCCAGGTGATCCCACAATGCGTCCGCGTCGGCTTGGGTCGCCAGCCGGGGGCGCACTTCCCGGTAGCCCGGCCCCAGCCCGCATCCTTCCAGGGTGAGAAACAGGTGGTGGGGGCATACCTCGCACGTCACGGGAACCCCTTTGGCCTTGGCCGCCGCGATCAGCTCGATCTCTTCGCGCCGGCTGACGTGGCAGATGTGCACCGCGCGGTCAAAGAGCTGGGCGACAAAAAGCAGCGCCGGGATCGTGCGCCCCTCGGCATGGGCCAGCAGGGGCCGGTCCGCAGGCCATTGGGCGCAGTGCGCCAAGAGCGGATCAAGCCCATCCAGCCGCAAAGGGCCAAAGGTCGCATCCAGGTACAGCTTTAGGCCGGAGGTGCGTGAGGCCAGCCGGGCGGCCGCGGCGGCGTTCTGCTCGCTCGCGCCAAAGTGAATGCCGTAGTCGCACCGCGCGCGCGCCGCCGCGGCCGCTTCCTTAGCGTTCAGCGCCGCCTCGTCCACGGTTGGCGGGGTGTTGTTGGGCATATCCAGGACACAGGTGATGCCGCCGGCCAGCGCCGCGGCTGTGCCGCTGTCCCAGTCTTCCTTGTGTGGCGCGCCAGGATCGCGCAGGTGCACGTGTGGGTCAATCAGGCCGGGCAGTCGCAGTGTCGTCATATCGGGCACCAGGCAAAAAAAAGAGCCGATAAGTCGGCTCTCGCGTTCTGGCTGCTTTGGAATCGTTCCCCGCAGGCCGGGCTCGTCGCCGGCCGCTGGTCGGGATCGCGGTGTGCCTCGCGGGCAGTTGTCGGGTCCATCACGTTACAAAGAACTCGTGAGCATATTAGGCGCGTTGGCGCGCGGTGTCAAGCAGGGCAATTGCATCTTATTGGGGTTGGGCTCCAGCCAAAACGGTGAGCAGGTA
>CAZCEC010000022.1:0-56384 GCA_964497615.1 uncultured Anaerolineales bacterium
CCCTTCAAGCGCATGGGGCTGAACGGCAAGGCCGTGCTGCCGATGGTGCTGGGCCTGGGCTGCGACACGATGGCGACCCTGACGACCCGCATCCTGGAGACGCGCAAGGACCGCCTGACCGTTACCCTGCTGCTGGCGCTGGGCGTGCCGTGTTCGGCGCAGTTGGGCGTGCTGCTGGGGATGATGACCTTGCTGCCTCCGGCGGGCGTGGCGTTGTGGGCGGCCATCGTGGTGGGCACCATGTTTGCCGTCGGCCTGCTGGCCCGGCGCGTCATCCCCGGCAAGCAGTCCGACTTCATCCTGGAACTACCGCCCATCCGCAAGCCCCAGTTGGGCAACATCCTCATCAAGACCGTGGCGCGGCTGGAGTGGTACCTGAAGGAAGTGCTGCCCCTGTTTGTGCTGGGCACGCTGATCCTGTTCGTGCTCGACCGCACCGGCGCGCTGGCGCTGCTGGAACGCGCGGCGGCGCCCCTGGTGGAGGGCGCGCTCGGCCTGCCCCGCGCCGCCACCGGCGCCTTCCTCATCGGGTTCCTGCGGCGCGACTATGGGGCGGCTGGGCTGTTCGCGCTGGCGCTGGCCGGGCAGCTCAATTCCCTGCAACTGCTGGTAAGCCTGGTGGTGGTGACCCTGTTTGTGCCGTGCGTGGCGAATGTCCTGGTCATCGCCAAGGAGCATGGCTGGAAGACGGCGGCAGCCGTCACGGGCTTTGTCTTTCCCTTTGCCTTTGCGGTCGGCGCGGCGCTGAACGGGGTGGCGCGCCTGCTGGGTTTGGGTGGCTAGGATGGTCACCTGCCCCCTGTGCGCCTACGAGTTTGACCCGGAGAGCTTGAACTGCGCGGGCCGCTGCCCGCTGGCGGCGGTGCAGGGGTGCAGCCTGATCTGCTGCCCCAATTGCGGCTATGAGATGGTGGACGTGGATAAGTCCAAGCTGGTCTTCTGGCTGCGCCGCGCCGGGCGCGCGTTGAGCCGGGCGCGCAAGCCGGAAGCAGGAACCGTACAAGAATGAAACCGTTAAGCGCAATGCCAGTGGGCGAGGCGGCCTGGGTGGCCGCGTTGCACTCGGCTGATCCGGCCCGGCTGGAGCGGCTGGCGGCCTACGGCCTGACGCCGGGAAGCCTGGTGCGGGTTGCCCAGCATTCCCCCACCCTGATCTTTCAGGTGGGCGAGACGGAAGTGGCGGTGGACGCCCAGGTCGCGGGCGAGATCATGGTGGTCGAGGTCGCCCCGGCATAGCAGTTGCACAACCTCACGCGCGGCATTAGACTCACGTTCATACACGTTCATACCCTAGCGTGAGGCAACCCAATGTCCAACACATACCTGGATAGCTTACTGGGCGATGGCGAGAAGGTGCTGCACACCACGCGCCGCCACTGGCTGGTGCTGGCCGCCGAGGTCTTCCCCGAAACCGTCCTTGGTCTGGGCCTGCTGCTGCTCGTGACTCTGCTGATGGTGCTGGTGCCGGTGACGTTCCCGTGGGCCGGGCTGGGCTACCTGTTGCTGGCCCTGCCCCTCGCCAGCCTCGTCCGCGACCTGTTGGACTGGTCCAACCGGCAATTCGTGATTACCACCCGGCGCGTCATCTACGTCCAGGGTATTATCAACAAGGACGTCACCGACTCGTCGCTCGAAAAGGTCAACGACGTGAAGCTGGAGCAGAGCGGCTGGGGGCGGATGCTGAACTTTGGCGACGTGGAAATCCTGACCGCCAGCGAGTTGGGTGTCAACAAGTTCAGCAATATCTCCGACCCGATCAACTTCAAGAAGGCCATGCTCAACGCCAAGCACCGCTTGGAGGCCAGCCCTGGCAGCGATGTGATGCCCGCCGCGCGCCCCACCGGCGCGGCCGCCCTAATGGACCAGATCGGCGCCCAGCGCCAGCCCAGCGCCGCCGACGTGCCGGCCCTGATCGCCCAGCTCGACGGCCTGCGCCAGCAGGGCGTGCTCACCGAAACCGAGTTTCAAGAAAAGAAGAAGCAGTTGCTGGCGCGGCTGTAAGCCGACAATCGTCACGCCCGGGCAGTGACGGGCGGCACCTGACGCGCCCCCTTGGCGCCGCTACGCTAAGCGCGCCGGCCCACTTTGGCGCTGGCGAAGGCGAGGCGCCATGGCAACACTTTCCCCGCATACCGAAGCCCAACTGCGGCGGGCTTTCCGCGCGTTCAACCCCTTCATGCTCGGTCTGTGGCGGCTGGGTTTGGGCGGCTGGCTCAACGCCTGGCCGGAGGTTGGCGGCCGCATTCTGGTGCTGGTCCACACCGGCCGCAAGACCGGGCAGCGCCGGCTCACGCCCCTCAACTATGCGATCGTCGAAGGCGAGGTCTACATCACGGCCGGTTTTGGCGCTGCGGCGGACTGGTATCGCAACACGCGCAAAAATCCGGCAGTGGAGGTATGGCTTCCCGATGGCTGGTGGGCGGCCACGGCCGAGGAGATCACCGATCCCCTGGAGCGAGAGCCGCTAATGCGGCAGGTGCTCATCGGCAGCGGGGTGGTGGCGCCGCTGGCGGGCATCAACCCGCACACGCTCAGCGATGCGGACCTGGAGGCCGCCACGGCCGCCTACCGCCTGGTGCGCCTGCGCCGCACTGCCGCGCGCACCGGCCCCGGCGGCCCCGGCGATTGGGCCTGGGTGTGGCCGGTGCTCACCCTGGCGGCGCTGGCCTGGGGTTGGCGGCGGCGCCAGGTACGGCGCACTGCCCCACGCTAAGGCGCCGACGGCTTGGGGCGCTCCGCCGGGGCGGGCCGCGCGGCGGCGGCTTCGCGGCGCTGCTTCTCTTCGGCCGCCAGGGTCTCGATCATCTCCAGATCGCGCTGCACGTTGCGCCGGCGCAAGTACCAACTGGCCATGTACAGCAGCGGCAGCCCGATGAACACCGCATAGCCCAGCAGCATGTAGTCGGTGGTATTCGCGGTCTGTTGCAGGAACGGTAACAGGTTCATGGCCAATCTCCTCAGGCCGCCATCAACTGGGCCTTGATCTCTTCCACGCGCTCGGTGATCCGCGCCAGCCGCACCCGGTTGGCCAACAGCGCCGCATAGAAGAACGTGAACGCCAGGTTGCTGAACAAGAACACCTGGAGCATGGTGGGCGTCATGTCGAACCCGCCCTCGGCCGTCTCCGAGCCGCTGCCGATGACCACCGGATGGATGGTGCGCCACCAGCGGATGGAGAACCAGGTGATGGGCACGCTGATGACGCCGATGATGCCGTAAACCGAAGCGAAGCGCGCGCGGCGGTCGGGGTCCTCGATCCCCTGGCGCAGCATCAGGTAGGCCACGTAGATGAGGGCCATGATGGTGTAGGTGGTCAGGCGCGGGTCCCACGTCCACCAGGTGTTCCAGGCCGGGCGCGCCCAAATGGAGCCCGACGCGGTTGCCATGATAGTGAACACCAGCCCGACCTCCACAGACGAATAGGCGATCTGGTCCCACATCCGCTTGCCGGTGGCCAGGTAGACACCACCAGCCACGGCTGTGATCGCGAAGGCTGTGAAACTCAGCCAGGCCGAGGGGACGTGGAAGTAGAAGATGCGCTGCACGTCGCCCATCACGCGTTCCTGCGGTGCATAGAAGAAGACGCCGGCCAGCGCCGTGAGCATGAGCACGGCGGTGACGATGTTGAGTATTTGCAGCGGACGGCTGGGCTTGTCCACGATGACCTCCGGGGTAATCGCGGCGCGGGCAGCAGGCGGCGAAAGCGGAGCGGCAGACATGGTTATTCCTCCACAACGTACTCGAACAGCATAAACGCGGCGGCGATGAAGATGACGTCGTAAGCAATGAGCAGGTTGATCCACGGACCAATCTGGTCCCACGCGGCGGCGGTGACGATGCCGTTGCTGGCCCGCACGGCGGCGATGAGCACCGGCAGGGCCACTGGGAACAGCAGGATGGGCAGCATCACGTCGCGCGAGCGGCTGTGGACCGCCAGCGACGACAGCAGGGTGCCCACTGCCGAATAGCCCACCGCGCCCAGCACCACCACGCCCAGGATCAGCGGGTGCAGGAGATTCACATCGAACAGGATGCTGAATACCGGCAGGATAATCACTTCGACGATCAGGATGAACAGCAGGTTGCCCAACGCCTTGCCGAAGTAAAGCGCGCTGCGGTCCATCGGCGCCAGCAGCAGCCCGTCCAGCGAGCCGCGATCCTTCTCAATAGCCAGGCTGCGGTTCAGGCCCAGCGTGCCGGTGAAGATGGTGGCCACCCACAACACGCCCGCCGCCACCGTCCGCCGCGTGACGGGGTTGAGCTCCAGGGCGAAGTTGAAGATCAAGATCACCAGCAGCGCAAAGACCACCATCGCGCTGAGCAGTTCCCGGCTGCGGAATTCGGCGGCCAGGTCCTTCCACACAATGGCACCAATCACCCGGAAGTAGTGCCCCAGGCGCGACTCGGCCGCCCGCGAGGCGGGAGGCGCGGCGGGCTGGGCGGCGGGGCGCTGCACATCAGGCGCAGTCATTGCAGTGCGCTCACGACCTGATCGTAAGTGGACGCGAAAGCAGCCGGTTCCAGGCCGGCCGTCGGCGCCTCGTAGGCGATGACGCCGTGCGCCAGGATCACCACCCGGTCGGCCAGCGCCAGGCCGCGCGGCAGGTCATGAGTCGAGAGCAGCACCGTGCGTCCCTGCCGGGCCACGCCGCGCAGCACGTCATCGAGCATCAAGGCGGCGTTCGGGTCCAGGCCGGTGTACGGCTCGTCAAACAGCACCACCTCCGGGTCGGGCAGCAGCGCACGGGCAATCGCGAGCCGCTGCTGCATGCCGCGCGAGAAGGTACGCACCAAGTCACGGCGGCGGCGGCTGAGGTCCACCTGCTCCAGCACGGCTGCGATGCGGGGCGCCGGGTTGCGGACGGCGTACAAACGCGCATAGAAGGCGAGGTTCTCCTCGGCGCTGAGGTCGGCATACAACAGGGTATGGTGCGACACCACGCCCAGCCGCTGGCGCACTTCGCTGGCGCCGGCCGGCAGAGGATACCCCGCCACGCGCACAATGCCCAGGGTAGGTTTGCTCAGAGTTGCCAGGATGCGCATGAGCGTCGTCTTGCCCGCCCCGTTGGGGCCCACCAGGGCCACGCACTCGCCCGCCGCCACCGCCAGATCCACCCCGCGCAGGACCGGGCGCAGGCCAAACGACTTGCGCAGAGAACGGGTCTCAATCACCCCACACCTTGACAAGGTCTGCCTTGAGCTGGGCCCGCTCGGCCAGGTAGTCATCGCGGGCCACTTCGCCGGCCTCGTACGCGTTATCAAGCTCCACCAGCGCTTGCAGCAAGTCCTCGCGCAGCCGGGCCTGGTCTGGCCGGGCCGGTCGCCGGTACAACCAGACGCCGATGCCCAGCAGCACCACGGCCAGTGCGCCCAGGCCGATCGCGAGCCCCGTTGAGTTGCCGAGGGCTACGGCTGGCTCGGCTGGTCCGCCTGCGCCCGCCGCGCCCGTCACTTCGAAGGCCAGCGCGTCACCGGCGGCCAGGCCGCTGCGGCTGAAATTCTGAAAGGCCTGGCCCTGGAAGTTCTGCGCCCCCAGGTTCAGCAGGTTGGGACCGGTGAGCGATACGCTCAAATCAGACACCAGCACATTCACGCTAGCGACCGGGAAGTGCATTACCTGGCTGTACTCCAGCGCCTCGTCATATGGCAGTTGGAAAGAGAATAATATCTGCCCGCCGCTGGCGCCCGGCTGCACCTGCCACAGCGCGCCAAAGCCATCCGCGTTGCGGAAGTAATCCTGGTCTAGAACGGCGTTCTGAACGTCCAGGACAGATGCACCAGCCGGCAGATTGAACTGCAGCAGGTTAGCGCCATCGGCGGCATAGGTCCGGTCGCTGTTGTTGGCGAAGATGTAGAGCTGGCCGATGGTGACGGTGCCTGGATTGAGGAATTCCAGGAACATGTGCATTTGCTCGACAGCCAGCACCGCCGTGTCGGTCGTGCGCTCGTAGACTGGCAGTTCGAGCGTCAGCGGCTCGCCGGCCGCCCCAAAGCTCGCCACCTCCGAGCCGTAGGTCACGTCCGCATAGACGGCGCTGAGCAGGAACTGGCGCCCGGGCACATAGGCCACCGCGTCGAAGGCAAAGGTGCCGTCGGCGGCCGTGGTGGTGGTGATGGTCTCGACCAGGCTCTGTTCTTCGAAGCTGTGCAGGTTCACTTCCACACCAGCCGGCGCCGCGCCGCCGGCCGTGCCGTTCACCACTTGCCCGGTGATCGCGCCGAGGCGTTCAGCCAATAAGTCGCCGGGCGGGGCATAGGCATAGGAGAATGCCCGCACCGCGTCCACCGCGGCCCAGCGCTCGGCCTCGGTCAGCGTGTCCGTGAATGGATGCAGGTCATCTCCGCCCGATACCACGGTGAAGAAATTCTGCTGGCTGCGCGTGATCATGATCGGCAGTTCGGTGAAATCCGGAACCGCGACCGACAGGCCAGCCGCCTCGGGCCCGTCCCCCTGCCCGGCCTCCCCATGGCAAGCCGCGCAGTTGTCCGCGTACACCGCCTGGCCCGCCTCAACCTGCTCCGGCGGCGTGCTCAGGGTATAGATGAAGGCCACCAGGCTCCAGCGCTCACCCTCGGAAAGCGAATCGCCAAAGGGCGGCATGAGGGCATCCAGGTTGCCCTGCGTGATGGCCGTGAACATGCTGGAGGGCGTGCGCTCACGCACGAACTCCGGGTTGGACATGTCCGGTGGCTGCGTGGGCAGGTTGGCGGCCATGCTGCCGCCGCCCGCACCGGCCGGGCCGTGGCAGGGCTCGCAGTGCTCCAGAAACAGCAGGCCGCCATTGGCCGCGAGGGGCGGCGTGGTGGGGTAGCCCACATCGGCCACGAGGGCCGTGGGCGGCAGGCTGGTGACCGGCGCCGTGGTGGCAATGGGGCCGGACCCAGGCGGCGGGGTCACATCGCCCGCCAGCGAACAGGCGGTCAGAAGCAAGCCGGCAGCGATCAGGATCGTTGCCGGCCAGAGGCGACGGTTCAATTCAGCGCTCCAACCGCCGGGAGGCGCTGGCCGCAGCCGCCGCAGAACTGATCGCCAGCACGGGCGGCGCGGCCACAATGCGGGCATGTCAGGGTTTGCGGCGCGCCGCACTTGGGGCAAAACCGGTCGGTGGGCTGAACACCAGCGCCGCAATTCCCGCACGCCAATTCAACTGCCTCGGCGGTGGGTGGGGCGCCACGGGCCGCGCGCACCTGCGCCTCAATCGCCTCCGCCGCGCCGGCTGCGGGCAGTGCGCCCGAGCGTGATCGCGCAGCCGCAATAGCGGCCTCAATCTCATCTTCCGGCGTCTCCGCCCCGGCCTCCGCCGCCGATCCATTCGCAGGCGCGGCGCTGATCCCCAGGGCGTCCAACTGCTTGAGCACCGCCACGCCCTGCGCCACCAGGGCCGCGCGCTGGGCGGCATAGTCATCGTCCGCGATCTTGCTGGTGGCGTGATCGAAGTCCAGGTCACGCAATTGGGCCAGCACGCGCTCGCGCTCGAACAAGAGCGCATCGGCCTGGCCGCCGCGCGCCGCCCGCTCGCGGTCGTGACCACTAAACAGCAAGGGCCGCGCCACGACAAAACTAACGATCAGCAGCAGCGCCAGCCCAAGTAGGATTGAACCAAGGTCCATCGTGTGTCTGCCTCAGTCGTCCAACAGCGGCTCAATGACCGCCATCAGGGCCGCCTGGGTCGTCGGGCCCACGAACAAAGCGCGCAGGGTGCCGCCCTGGTCGATCACGAACGTCTCCGGCACGCCGCGGATGCGGTAGCGGTGCGAGATGTCGGTGCCCAGGTCCGGGCCATTGGGATAGGTGATGTCGAAACGGTCCAGGTACAGGCGCGCCTCGGTCTCCGTGTCCACGTAGTCGATCCCTAGGAACATGACTCCCTGCCCCTGGTAGTGCCGCCAGGTGTTCTCCAGGTCGGCGGCCTCCTCCTCGCACGGCTTGCACCACGAAGCCCAGAAGTTGACGACCACCACCTGCCCGCGCAGATCCGCCAGGGCAATGCTTTGCCCATCAAAGGTCTGGAGCGCAAACTCCGGCGCCTGCTCACCTTCGCCTACCTGGCCGGCGGCCAGCGGGCCGGTGCGGCGCATTTGGAATGCCACCAGGCCCAAGAGGCCAAAGACGCCCACCAGCACCACCACTTGCCACCACTGTAACTTGCGGCGCGGCGGCACTGTGTCTTCGGCCGGCAGGGCCGCCCTGGTTTCTTCCCGCGCGAGGCCTTGCGTTTCAGTCGCCATTCGAGTTGCCACCTATTTTCGCTTTTCCAGCTCTTGTTCCAGCCGGCGGGCGTATGCATCCGCCGGCGCGGGAGGTGCGGCTGGCGCCGCGGCTGCCGGACGCGTCTGCTGGCGGATGAAGCGCCACACGAAGAACCCGCCCGCCGCCACGATGACGGGCGGCAGCACCCAGATCAGGATGTTCAGCCCGCGGGTGGAGGGCCGCGCCAGCACCCGCTCACCATATTGCGCCACGAAGTAATCCAGGATTTGCTGCTCGGTCCAGCCAGCTTCCAGCTTTTCGCGGATGGTGCCACGCCACTGGATGCAAGCCGTCGTGGGGCACACGTCCAGCGGGATGTTCTCGCACACCGGGCAGTACAGCAGCTTGGCCACCCGGTTCACTTGGTCGTCGGTGACGGGGGCGGGCGGAGTCGCGGACTGGGCCACGGCGGAGCGGGCGGTCAGGGCCAACAGCACCGCCAGGCCGCCCAGAGCCAGCGCTGCCGGCATCGTCCACCGGCGCGATTGCCCGCCGTGCCCAAACAGCGCGGCCCGAGCGAGCATCGACGGGCGTTTGACGACTGCGGCGCGGGCGGGGGGCGTACGCATCGGCAGCATGGCAGGATCAGTATTGAGCAGGCGCGGCGGCCGCGACCGGATACCGGCGGCGCGCCTCGGCCGGGTCGGGCCAGGCCGCCACCAGGGTTCCCAGGATGAAGACGATGCCGCCAGCCCACACCCAGTTGATGAGCGGGTTCACGTAGATCTTGAAGGTCGCGCCGTTGGCGGCCACCGGCTCCCAGGTGACGAGCAGCACGTACACGTCATCCTCCAGGGTGCTGCGCACGCCGGGGATGGTCATGGGCTGCTGAGACTCGATGTAGAAGTCGCGGCGGGGGTGAAGCTGCCCAACCGGCTGGCCGTCCCGGAAGACGCTGACGGTGGCCCGCGCTACCTGCCGGCCGTCGTCGGTGAAAAACTCATCCAGGCTGTCAAAGGTGACGATGTACCGGCCCAGGGTGAGCTGCTCGCCGGGGCGCAGTTGGCCTTGCGTCTCGATCTGGAAGAAGTTGGAGCCGATAATGCCGATCGTCATGATGACAACGGCCAGGTGGATGGTATAGCCGCCGTAGCGCCGCCGGTTGCGGCCAATCAGCGTAATCAGCGCCAGAAACGGGTTCTCGCCGGTGGACCGCATGCGGGCGCGCACGCCGCGATAGAACTCCAGCAAGGTGGTGAAGGTGACAAAGGCGGTGATGCCAAACCCCAGCAGCGCCCCCCAACTGCGGATGCCTACCACCACCAGGATCACCACCACCAGCAGGGCAGCCGCAAACGGCCACCACAACAGACGGCCCAGTTGCCGCGCCGAGGCATGCCGCCAGGCCACCAGCGGCGCCACGCCCATCAGCAGCACCAGCCCCGCGAACAGCGGGCCGGTGGTGGCGTTGTAGAACGGCGGCCCGACGGTGATCTTCTGGTTCTGCACCAACTCCGAGATCATCGGGTAGACGGTGCCCAGGAACACGACCGCCGCGATGCACATGAACAGCAGGTTGTTGAGCAGGAACATCGACTCGCGTGACAGCAGGCTGTCGAGCTGATGCTCGCTCCGCAGGTGGTCCCACTCGCGGAACAGGAAGTACAGAGAAAAGACAAAGGTCAGCGCGATGAAGGCGAAGAAGCTGGGGCCGATCGCGCTCTGCGCGAAGGCATGCACCGACGACAGAACACCCGAGCGGGTGAGGAACGTGCCAAAGATGACCAGGGCATAGGTCAGGATGATCAGCACCATGTTCCACTTCTTGAGCATCCCGCGCTTTTCCTGGATCATCACCGAGTGCAGGAAGGCGGTGCCCGTCAGCCAGGGGAGGAAGGCCGCGTTTTCCACCGGGTCCCAGCCCCAGTAGCCGCCCCACCCCAGCACGTCATACGCCCAGCGCCCGCCCAGGATCAGCCCGAGCGATAGGAACAACCAGCCCACCAGGGTCCAGCGGCGCGTGGTGCGGATCCATTCATCATCCACGCGCCGGGTGATGAGGGCGGCCATCGCAAAGGCATACGGCACCACGAAGCTGACGAAGCCCACATACAGCATCGGCGGGTGAATGATCATACCCGGATGGCGCAGCAGCGGGTTGAGGCCGCGCCCATCGGCAGGGGTGATGGCGGCCGCGCCGGCCGGGGCCAGCATGCCGGTGGCGGTTTCCCCGTTGGCGAACTGCCAAAGGCGAGCGAAGGGGTTCTCGAAGAACACAACCAGGGCGATGAAGAAGCCCAGAGTCACCATCATCACCAGGATGACGTAGGGCATGAAGCCGCGGTCGCGGTCCCACTTGCGCAGCAGGGCCGCCGCGGTGAACGTGGACATCAGCCAACTCCAGAAGAGCAGGCTGCCGGCCTGGCCGCCCCACAGCGCCGTCACCTTTAGGTACATCGGCATGGCGCGGCTGGTGACGCCAAAGACGTAGTCAAGCTGGTACTGGTCGGTCACCAACAGGACGACCAGGATCAGACAGGCCAGGGTGACCAGCGGCCAGGTCAGCAGCGCCGCGTGGTGGGCGCTCACCAGCCAGGCGGGCTGGCGGCGGCGGGCCGCCAGCACCGCCACCACGGAGGCATAGATGGCGCAGCCGAGGGCGGTCAGCAGCGAAAAGAACCCGAAGTTGGCTAACATCCGCTAGCCCTCGGCCTGGACCGGCACCGACTCCTCGTAGCGCGTGGGGCACTTGAGGAGCAATTCGTCGGCATAGAAGATGCCGTCTTCGCCGACCTTGCCGGTGACGATGGCCTGGGCTTCGTTCTGCAGCAAGTCCGGCATCGGACCGACATACTCGACCACGATGTGGTTGGCATTCGGGTCGCTAACCGCGGCGTGCAGCGCCGCCGCCAGCCCGCCCTCGTCCTCGATCTCGGCCGTATCGGCAGAAATGTGCACCATCTCGAAGCGGATGGTGAGGGTGGCCGGGTCATAGGTGATGGTATCGCCCAGCACCGCGCCCGAGGCGCGCAGATTCTTGCCCACAATGGCCGCGCCCTGCGCCTGGATTTCGTCGACGGTGTAGAAGTATTGGGCCGTGTGCTGCAGGGTGCTCACCACCAGGAAAATGACGGCCCCAATGATGAGCGCTCCGCCCACCAGGAACTTGGCCCGGCCGGCCGCGCGCGGGGCAAACACCTGTGTACCGACGGTCGTTTCTGCCATGAGTCTCTCCTATACGTCTACGACTTACCGTTGCGCGACCGGCAACCCGCACTGCCGGCAGAACCGGTCCTCCGCCTGGAGGCGATGACCGCATCGCGTGCAAAATGCCTGTCCGTCCGGTGCAGGCGCCGCGCCGGGCTCGCCCCCGCGCTGCCGCGACGGAGGCGTCCGGCTGGCGACAGGGGCGCTCGAGATCGACTGGGGGCCAGGCGCGCGCGCCACTGCGGGCCGTGGCCGTGCCTCACTTGCGTGGCGGCGCCTCGCCGGGGCAATCCGGCTGGCCGTGCGCTTGGCCTGAACTGCCCGGCGGGCTGGCGGGCGGCGACCCCGGAGATACATCACCGCGCCCAACCCCAGCAGGCCCAGTCCCACTGCCGTCCCGCCCAGAATGATGGGCAGATTGCTGTTACCAGACGGCGCAGCGGTTGGGCTGTTGCTCGTGTCTGCCACACCGGCGCCCAGCGCCTCCACGGAGAGCGTGCTGCTCGCCTTGCTATAGCTCACCGACAAGGCTACCTCTCCGCCGGCCGCCACTGCACCAAAGTCGCGCTGGTAATAGTTGAGGCCATCGCCGCCAGTGCCCAGGGCCGTCAGCGCCGGGTCGCCGCGCAGGCCACTGGCCCCTGCCGGCTCTTGGACCCGGACGCTGACCGCATTGACCGCGTAGCCGCTGGTCCAGGCAAAATCCAGCGCACGGTTCGCGCCGGTCACGATCAGCGCCGGGTCGTAGTACTCAACCCGGAACGACAATTGCTCGGTTGTGAATGCAACAATTATATCGTCTTCGGCCGGCAAAATGGTGTAATTGGCATCGAGCAGTTCGCCGGCCGGTGTGCGCACCGCCACCGCATGGGGATCGGCAGCAGCGGCGGGTAGGCGGACATTCAGAACGGTGGGCAGGCTGGTGCTTGCTGGCAGCCAGCCATCAACAATGACGAGCGTAGCGGGCTGGTCATACTCAGGCCAAAGCTGGACCTCAGCCCGGTCCCATACGAGCGGCGCCTGCGCCCAGGCAGGCGCCGGCCTCAGCCACAAGGCCGCCGCCGCCACAGCCAGCGCCAGCAGCCATCTCCGCGCGGCGCGGGTGGCGCTCCTCCAAGCAAGTGGGCCGATCCGGCCTCCAGGTATCATCAGAAGCCTATTCTAGCGCGGGCAGATTAGGCGGCGAGTAATATTCGTCATACCCGAAATATGACAAAGATGCTCAATATTCAGTTTCCACCCCCAGGGCGAGTCAGTGACATTTGGCACTAATCGCGCGTCAGATTCAGCATACCATACGCAATACGCGGTCGCGCCGCTACAAACCGGATGACATATATCGTATTATTGAGTGACGGTTGGCGCTAGGCCGGCCGGTGCACTTGTTCTAACGTATGGCCTAGTCGGAGAGGAGTGTCAATGCGTATGTCTGGCGGGCGCCGCACGGCGCTGACAGTTACCCTGCTTTTGGCGAGCATCAGTTTCTTCTTGGCAGCCGGCTTGGCGCTGGTGGGCCAATCCTCGGCGGAGGCGGCCCCCAGCCTTCAGGAAGCAACCCCCGTCCCAGCCGCCGAAACAACCATCGAGAGCGACCAGCAATGCCTGGACTGTCACACCGCGCCCGACCAGGTGATGGCTCTGGACAACGGCGAGACCCTCTACCTGACCATTGACGCGGAGCGGGTCGCCGTTTCGGCCCACGGCGAGGCTGAGGTCGGCTGCCGCGACTGCCACGCCGATGTCACCGCCTACCCCCACGCGCCCCTAGCCGCCAGCAGCCTCCGCGAAGTGACCATCAGCTTCTCGGAGAAATGCGCGGAGTGCCATGAGGAACAAGCCGCGCGAGTGATGGACAGCATCCATGCGGAACTGCGCGCCCAAGGCAATGAGGACGCGGCCACCTGTGCCGACTGCCATAACCCGCACTACCAGGTGCGCGTGGAGCCGCTATCCCGCATCCCGGCCACCTGTGCCCGGTGCCACAGCGGCATCATGCAGGAATACCGCCTGAGCGCGCACGGCGCGGCCGTCATGGAAGAAGAGAACGCCGATGCGCCCTTGTGCGTCACCTGCCACGGCGTGCACACCATCCAAGACCCCACCACTGCGGAATGGCTCAGCAAGTCGCCCCAATTATGCGCCAGTTGCCACGCCGACCCGGAGCGCATGGCGCCATATGACCTGAATACCGACGTGCTAACCACCTACGTCGCCGACTTCCACGGCACCACGTCCACCTTGTTCGAGAAGCAGACGCCGGACCAATTGCCCAACACGCCGCTGTGCATTGACTGTCACGGCATCCACAACATCAAGCACGTGGACGACGCTGAGTCGTCGGTCATCAAGGACAATCTCCTCACCACCTGCCAGAAGTGCCACCCGAACGCAACGGAGAACTTCTCCGATGCCTGGCTGAGCCACTATGTGCCATCCCCGGAGCACAACCCGTTGGTGTATTACGTGGGTGTCTTCTACCAGATCTTTGTGCCCGTGACCGTGGGCGGCATGGCGCTGTTCGTGGTCAGCGACCTGGGGCGGCAGGTGCTGCTGCGGCTCAAGCCGAAGAAGAATGACGAAGGCCAAACTCTACAACAAGGCGTGGGGCAGGTGACGAAGGGCGACGGCGTCGCGCCAGAGCCGGCCGAGGCCGCCAACCCTGAGCCGCCCGCCCAGCCCGCAGCCCAGGCCACGCCGCCCCAGGCGGAACCGCCGCCCGCGCCAAGCACCGGCGAGGCCGCGCCGCCCCAGGCAGCGCCCGGCGACGCGCCCAACGAGACGCCGACTAGTGAAGAGGGAGACGAGCGATGACGGCCCCAGCGGTTGAACATGGCCAGGCGGGCCACGCCGCCCAGCGCACCTACGTCCGGTTCACGCTCGGCCAGCGCATCGAGCACATCATTGTGCTCACCTCGTTCACGGTGCTGGCCGTCACCGGCCTGCCACAGAAGTTCGTCGGCGCCGCCTGGGCGCAGTGGATGATCGCGGCCATGGGCGGCATCGAGCTGGTGCGCGTCATCCACCGCGTGGCGGCCACGGCACTGATGCTGGGGACGGTACTGCACATCGTCACCGTCGGTTACCGGGTCTTCGTAGAGCGCGTGCGCTTGTCCATGCTGCCCGGCCTGGCCGATGTCGGCGAGGCCCTGCACGCCTTCCTCCATAACCTGGGCTTGCGCAAGGCGCCGCCTCAGGCCGGCCGCTACAACTTTGGCGAGAAGCTGGAGTATTGGGCGCTGGTGTGGGGCACGGTGGTCATGATCATCACCGGCTTCATGCTCTGGAACCCCATCGCCACCACCCGCTGGCTGCCCGGCCAGTTCATCCCGGCGGCCAAGGCCGCGCATGGCGGCGAGGCGCTGTTGGCAGTCCTGGCCATCATCATCTGGCACATGTACCACGTGCACGTGCGGCGCTTCAACCGCAGCATGTTCACCGGCCGCATGACCGAACACGAGATGCTGGAGGAGCACCCCAAGGAGCTGGCCGACATCAAGGCCGGCGTGGCCGACCGGCCCACCGACCCGGCCCAGGTGCTCAAGCGCCAGCGGCGATATCTGCCCGTGGCCCTCGTCGTCTCGGCGGTGCTGCTCGTCTTTCTGTACGGCTTCGTCACCTTCGAACAGACCGCCTTGGAGACGATTGAACGCGGGTCGTCGGGCGAAGCCTTCCTACCGCTAACGCCCACCCCCCTGCCCACGCCGCGCCCGACCGTCACCACCATTCCGCTGGACCCGGTGTGGGCCGGTAACCTGGCGGTTGTGTTCAGCCACAAGTGCGTGGACTGCCACGGCGGCGCGGGCGGATTGGACCTATCGACCTACAACCTGGCCCTGGCCGGTGGCAAGAGCGGCCCGGTGATTGTGCCCGGCGACCCCGACAACAGTTTGATCATCAACAAGATCATCAATAACGATCATCCTGGCAAGTTGACAGAGTTCGAAATCGAAGTGCTACGCACCTGGATTGCTGCCGGCGCCCCGGAGTAAGGCGGGCGACGAGTACCTGGGCGCCGGCAACCTCACGGCGGCGGAGTAAGCCGCCAGCTCGGAGATCGGGAGGAGCCAGATGAGGAGAATTGCGAAGCGACTGTGGCATGGGGTCCTGGCCTTTTTCTTCCCGCCGGCCCATAGCAGCTTCTCCAGGCGCGCCTTGCCCTATATGGCCCTCGGGGTGGTTTCGTTGAGCGCGCTGACCGGCGGTCTGTATGCCTGGGACTACACCAACTCGCCCACCTTCTGCGGCACACAGTGTCACACCATGCCGCCCGAGTATTCCAGCTATCAGGTCTCGCCGCACGCCCGCATCGCCTGCGTGGAATGCCACATCGGCCGCGAGTTTGTCGGCAACCAGATCATCCGCAAGGCCGGCGACGTCAAGCACATCATCGCCCTGGCATTTGAAGACTATGAATTCCCGATCACGGCGCACGACATGCGCCCGGCGCGCGAAACGTGCGAGCGCTGCCATTCGCCGGAGAAGTTCGCCGATGACAGCCTGCGGGAAATCGTCCAGTACGGCAACGATCCTGCCAATACGCCCACCAGCATCTACCTGCTGCTCAAGACTGGCGGCGGCAGTGAGCGCGAGGGGCTTGGCCGCGGCATCCACTGGCACATCGAGAACAGGCTGATGTACTACGCCGCCGACGACCGGGATCAGACGATCCCCTACGTCCGGGTGTATACCGGCGAAGACACCTACGAGGAGTTCATCGACCTGACGAGCGGGCTCACCCCAGCCGATGTCCCGGAAGATGAGTTGGAGGAGATGGACTGCATCACCTGTCACAACCGCATCACCCACCTGGTCAGCATGCCCGAAGATGCGGTGGATCGCCTGCTCACGCGCGGGTTGATCGACGCGGCTATCCCAGAAATCCGGCTCAAGGCGGTGGAAGTGTTGTGGGCCCCCTACGACACTGTTGAACTGGGTGTCAACGGCATCGCCGGGCTCACCAATTACTACACGGCCGTATATCCCGACTACTATGCGGCCAATGCCGCCAAGATCGAGGCCGCCATCGTCGAGCTCCAGAACGTCTATCGCAACTCGGTCTTCCCTGAGCAGAAGGCCGATTGGACGTCCCATCCGAATAACCTGGGCCACCAGTATTCGCCGGGCTGCTTCCGCTGCCACGATGGCAAGCACCTCAACGCCGCCGACGAGGCCATCCGGCTGGAGTGCAACCTGTGCCATGCCATCCCGGTCGTCGCCGGAGCCGAGGACTTCGTGACCGACATCGAGATTAGCCGCGGGCTGGAGCCGGAGTCGCATCTAAATGCGAATTGGCTCGTCCGCCATCGCACGTATCTCGACCGCACCTGCAGCGCCTGCCACGACACCTCCAACCCGGGCGGCACCGATAACTCGTCCTTCTGCTCGAATTCCGCCTGCCATGGTTCGTCCTGGACCTATGCGGGGTTGGATGCGCCGGGGCTGGCCGAAATCGCGGCCGCGCAAATGCCCATCCCCACCGAGCCGCCGCCGCCGCCGGTCGTGGACGTGCCGAGCTACATGACCAACATCCTGCCCCTGTTTGAGGCGGTTTGCTTGCCCTGCCATGGCGACAAGCAGGCTGGGGGCCTGACCCTGACCACCTACGCAGGCGCGCTGGCGGGCGGAGAAGACGGTCCCGTCATCGTCCCAGGCGATGTCGAAGGCAGTCTCCTTATCCAGGTTCAAGTCGAGCGGCACTTCGCCAACTTTTCCGACGAGGAACTGGCATTGGTGAGCGAGTGGATTGCAGCGGGGGCGCCAGAGTAGCGGGCGCGTCTCGCAGTGACGAGTGGTATATGGGAATGGGTAGGCAGCAATGGAATTGGCAGGACAACGTAGTACTCCGCCTTACCTGGGGTTGACCCAACTGCCCGGCCGCGGGAATCGGCTGCGCGGCTGGCTGCGGCGCAACCTGCGCGCCCGCGTGGCCCTGGGACTGGGATTGCCCGTCCTCCTGGTGCTGGCCGGACTGTCGCTGGCCCACTATTGGCGGCAGCGCGACGTGCTGGTGGAGCAGTCGCGGCTGGCCGCCGCGCAGATCGGCCAGGTGATGGTCGCCGGGCTGCGCCATTCGATGTTGATGAACGACCCGGCCGTGATGGAAACGGTGCTGGCCGATATGGGCGCCCGGCAACTGCTCAACCGCGCGCAGATCGTAAACCTGGACGGCCAGGTGCTGGTGGACAGCGGCCTGAACCAGGCGGGCGACGTACAGCACGTGGCCGAGCCAGGCTGCACCGCCTGCCATCGTCTGCAACTAGAGCAGCGCCCCGGCGCAGCACTGGTGACCAGCGACACCGCCCACGTGCGCGTGGCCGTGCCGATTGACAACGAGCCGGCCTGCGCTGGCTGCCATGCGTCCGACCCCGTTCACCTGGGCATCCTGCTGGTAGACGTGCCCATGACGATCCTCAACGCCCATGCCATCCACAGCCTCCAACTCGACTTGATCCTGTCGGCGCTGGTGACAGTGGCCGTGACAGCCGGCGTTTACGGCCTACTGCATTGGCTGATCATGCGCCGCCTGGAGGCCTTTCGCCGGCCCCTGGCCGCCTATGCGGCCGGAAGCTTTGACGCCCGTTTGCCCAGCAGCGCCCCGCCCGACGAGCTGGATCAATTGGCCCTGACCTTCAACCAGATGGCTGATCGCCTGGAACAGCACAGCCGCGAGCAAACCGCCCGCGCCGATCTGCGGCAGCGCGCCATCGTGGAAGAGCGCGAGCGCATCGCCCGCGAGCTGCACGACGGCCTGGCGCAAGTGCTGGGTTACGTGCACACCAAGGCCACGGCCGTGCGCCTGCTGCTGAGCCGGCAGCAGGTAGCGGCCGCCGAAGGCCAACTCGTTCAGTTGGAGGAAGCCGCCCGCGGGCTGTTCGTGGACGTGCGCGAGGCCATCCTGGGCCTGCGCACGACTACCCGCCAGGACCTGCGGCTGGCCGGCCTGCTGCGCGAATATGCCGGCCACTTCAGCCAATTGAGCGATCTGCCAATCGAAGTAACCATCACGACCAGCGCGGAAAGCCAAGCCCTGCCCCCCGAAACCGAATTGCAGTTGCTGCGCATCGTGCAGGAGGCCCTCACCAACGTCCGCAAACACGCGCGCGCCAGCCGGGCGCAGGTCGCCTTGCTGAACGGCGGGCCGGTATTGGAAGTGCATGTTAGCGATGATGGCGCCGGATTTGAGCCGGCCGCCGGCTCCGGCGACGGTCAGGGACGGCAGCACTTTGGCCTAAGCACCATGCGCGAGCGGGCTGAGGCCATCGGCGCAGAACTGCTGCTGGAATCCGCGCCCGGCCGGGGCACCCGCGTGCGTGTGCGCGTGCCGCTGGAGAAAGGCGCCTGACGGTGCGCGTCCTGGTCGCCGACGATCATTCCCTCTTTCGGGATGGCGTTGTCAGCCTGCTGGCCGCGGGCGGCTTCGAGGTCGTTGGCCAGTGCGGCGACGGCCGCGCCGCGGTGGAGGCCGCCCTGCGGCTGCGGCCGGATGTCGTCTTGCTGGACCTGACCATGCCGGTGCTCACGGGGCTCCAGGCGCTGCGAGAGATACGCGCAGCCTGGCCCGAAGCACGCGTCGTGATCCTCACCGCCTCGGATGACGAAGACAGCCTGTTTCAGGCCAGCGAGGCCGGCGCAAGCGGCTACCTGCTCAAGAGTTTGCCGGCCGACCAATTTCTGGATATGCTTCAGGGCCTGGAGCGGGGCGAGGCCGCCATGACCCGCCAGACGACGGCGCGGCTGCTGGCCGGAATGAGCCGGGCGGCCCAAAATCCCCTGCCCGACCCGGATGCGCTGACGGCGCAAGAGGTCCGGCTTCTGCAGTACCTGGCGGATGGGCTGACCAACAAGGCCATTGCCCAGGCCATGTCGGTGAGCGAGAACACCGTCAAGTATCACATCAAGAACATTCTGCAGAAGCTGGGCGCGCAGAACCGCACCGAGGCGGCAGCCTACGCCGTCCAGTCGGGCCTGTTTCGCCGGGGACAGGGCGCCTAGCGCCCTGCCCGTTTGAGCCGTGCATTGCTCAAATGGGTAGGTAAATGGCTACCCGCCCTGGAAACGCAAATTGGACGACCGGGGGTTAGTATCCGGCGCGATTTGTGCTAACCTGAACAATGTTAAGTAAGGTGGGCCAATTGCTGGCTCTAATCGGAAATAAAGTCAGGAGTACGGGTATGCGGAAACTTCTACGCGTTTGTGCTGTTGCTCTGGCGGCTGTGCTGCTGGCGGCCTGCGGCCCCGATCTCACCCCCACGCCCATCGTGCGCGAAGTGCCGGTCACGGTGGAAGTGCCGGTGGAGATCACACGCGAAGTCACGGTGGAAGTCACAGTCGCGCCGGAGGTGCTCGAACCGGCGGTGACGGTGCCCTTCGAGGAGCTGTGGGCCCAGTCCGCCCACGCCGACGCCGAGGCTGAGGCCTTCGTCCACTGGAACGAAGATGATCCCGCCGAAGTGCCGGCCTCCTGCGCGCGCTGCCACAGCACCAGCGGCTACCGCGACTTCGTGGGCGCCGACGGGTCGGCGGCCGGCTCCGTAGAAGTGAATGCCCCCATCGGCGAGGTCATCACGTGCGAGGCTTGCCACAATGACGCTACCTTGACGATGACCAGCGTCAGCTTCCCCTCCGGCGCCGAGATCACCGGGCTGGGGGCGGAAGCGCGCTGCATGCAGTGCCACCAGGGCCGCGCCTCCGGCCTGAGTGTGGAAGACGCTATTGGCCGCGCCGGCCTGACGGACGACGACACCATCAGCGAGGACCTGGGCTTTACCAACATCCACTACTTCGCCGCGGCGGTGAGCCGCTATGGCACGCAGGTCAAGGGCGGGTACGAGTACGCCGGCCAGAGCTACGACGTGCTGTTCGACCACGTCGAGGGCCTGACAACCTGCACCGATTGCCACAACTCGCACAGCCTGGAAGTTAAGGTGGATACCTGCGCCGCCTGCCATGCCGTGGGCAGCGTCGAGGACCTGCGCGACGTGCGCATGGCCAGCTCGATGATGGACTATGACGGTGACGGCGACCTCGAAGAAGGCATCTACTACGAACTGGCCGGTGTCCGCGACCAGCTCATGCTGGGGATGCAGGCCTATGCCCTACAAGTCAGCGGCAAAGGCATCGTGTACGATACAGCCACCTACCCGTACTTCTTCATTGACACCAACGCGAACGGAACGGTGGACCCGGGCGAGACCGAATTCGGCAACGCCTTCAACGGTTGGACGGGCCGGCTGGCCAAGGCCGCCTACAACTTCCAGACGTCGCTGAAGGACCCCGGCGCCTACGCGCACGGCGGCAAATACATCATCCAGTTACTGTACGACAGCCTGGCCGACCTCAACACCGTGCTCGACAGTCCGGTGGATATGAGCGGCATGCACCGCATCGACGCCGGCCACTTTGCCGGTTCGGAAGAGGCCTTCCGCCACTGGGACGCTGAGGGCGGCGAAGTGCCCGGCACCTGCGCCAAGTGTCACTCCGCTGATGGCCTCCCGACCTTCCTGGCGAACAATGCCAACGTGGCCGAGCGCGCCGCGAACGGGTTGCTGTGCTCGACTTGCCACGACAACGTGCAGAGCTTCACCCGCTATGTGGTGGATGCGGTGCGCTTCCCCAGCGGGGCCAGCCTGAGCTTCGGCGAGGGCGCCGAGGCCAACCTGTGCATCAACTGCCACCAGGGCCGCGAATCCACGGTCAGCGTCAACAACGCCATCCGCGCCGCAGCCGTCGAGGATGACGTGGTAAGCGAGGCGCTGCGCTTCCGCAATGTCCACTACTTCGCGGCCGGTGCCACGCTGTTCGGCACCGACGCCAAGGGCGCCTACGAGTATGATGGCCAAACGTACCTGGGCCAGTTCGATCACGGCGGCATGGGACCCGCGGACTGTGTGACTTGCCACCAGACGCACGCTCTGGAGATTCAGATCGAAGACTGCGACGTCTGCCACCGCGGCGTGGCAACCGCCGAGGACCTGCGCACCATCCGGCGGGCCGAGGTGGACTTTGACGGCGACGGCGACCTGGACGAGGGCCTGGCCGAGGAGATCGCCTTCTTCCAGGAGGCGTTGTACGCCGCCATCCAGGCCTACGCCGCGGACACGGCCGGCGCTGCCATCGTGTACGACTCGCACGCCCACCCGTACTTCTTTGGCGATGCCAATGCCAACGGCGCCGTGGACGAGGGCGAGGGGCAGTACGCGGCCTGGACGCCGCGCCTGCTGCGCGCCGCCTACAACTACCAGTATTCGCAGAAGGACCCGGGGGCGTTCGCCCACAATGGCCTGTACATCATCCAGGTGCTGTATGACAGCCTGGCCGACCTGGGCACAGACATGAGCGCCTACGCGCGGCCGGAGGTGCCGGTCGAGTGAACGGTTGAGCAAGAAAGCGAGCTAATGAAACGAAGCCGGGCGCTGCGGGGAGCGCCTGGTTTCGTTTTCCGCGCCAGCACCTGCTACCCTGCACGGCCAGGATTCGACCGGCTGCCGGAGATGCAGCAATCCTGCGTGGGCACTACCCCTCAGTAGGGGCGGAGCATTCGCCTGGCCGCGTGATCGTTCCGGCTCCTGACGCGAATGCTTCGCACCGGCAGGCGCGGAACAGAAAGACGCCCTGCCGGACCCAATGCCCGGCGGGGCGCCGTATTGAGACGTTATGGCTCAGTGTGCCGACGCGGGCGAGTAGTCCACCACGCGCAAGTAGCGAGCGCCCAGGGTAAAGGCCAACAGTCCGTAGGCGATGATGCCGGCACCAGACAGGAACTCGATCAGCGACGGCACGTAGTCGGTGTAGCGCGCGGCGATGTCGCCGGGCAGGTACGAGAGCGTGACCAACTGGCCAATCAGGTTAGTATCCCAGCGATACGCCACCACCCCGCCCACCACCAGCGCCAGCGCCAGCATTCGCAGCCACGGCAGCCGCCGCAGCCGCGGGGTGAGCAGGATGACGGCCGGCGTCACCGCGCCCAGCAGGATTTCCCCGACCCAGAAGTTGAAGGCGAATGCCCCGCGCGTGAGCAGGTGCAGCCCTTCGGTGCGCCCCGGCAGGTAGGTGTACGTCATCGAGAGCGCATCCCAGAAGCGAAAGTAGGTGTACACCGCCAAAGCCCAGCCGATGAAGCGCGTCACGCGCTCCAGAGCATCTTCGTCGACGTGCAGACGCGGGTTCAGCCGCCCGGCCAGCGAGGTGGCCAGCACCGCCAGCGCCTGACCCCCGCAAATGGCAGAGAGCATGAACAGCACCGACAGGTCCGGCCGGTACCAGATGGGCCGGGCCTTGAGCACACCATAGGTCGCGCCCAGCGACGACTGGTGGAGCATGGATAGGCACAGTCCGGCCAACGCCAGGGCGGGCGCGAAGCGGTGCAGGCCCACCATCAGCCGCGAGAGGCGCGGGAAGCGCCGAACCAGCCAGCCTGCCTCCCCAAAGATGGGCGCCGTCTCAATCACCAGCACGGTGAAGTACAGCATCACGCACATGGTCACTTCCCACAGCACCGAGTGCGGGTTCCAGAAGACCAGGGCATGCCAGAAGCGGTCCGGGCGGCCAATGTCAAGCATGAGGCACAGCACCGCCATGCTGTAGCCGATGAGGCCGATGAAGGTCGCCGTGCGCGCCAGCGGGGCCAGCCGCTTGAGCCCCAGCAGATACACGGCGGCGGAGAGCGAAAACGCACCCGCGCTCAGGGCGATGGACGACAGGTCAATCGTGATCCATAGGCCCCAGGGCACCAGGTCCGTCAGATTGGTGACGACCAGGCCGCGCTGAAATACGATCAGGCCAGCCACCAGGCCAGCGATCATCAGGGAGGCGAGGGCCGCCAGCCACAGGTGGAGCGGACCCAGGCGCGGTCCGCGCGCGCGGGCAACGACCGGCGGGCGATCTTCGGCGGCGGGCTGGGGGTGGGCGGTCAGGGCGGCAGTCATGATTCGGCAGCCTCCGTCTCACGGGCGGGCAGGTAGTAAACGCGCGGGGCGGTGCCCAGGTCCTCGCGCAAGCGGTAGGCGGGATGATTAGCCAGGAGCACGCTCACCGGCGACTTGGGATCGTTCAGGTCGCCAAAGGCGCGCGCACCCATTGGGCAGGCATTGACGCACGCAGGCGTGGCCTCGGCATCGACGCCGGGCGTCAGGCCCAGGGCCAGGCCACGGTCGATGCGGTTGGCGCAGAATGAGCACTTCTCCGGCACGCCGCGCGGGCGGCGCTCCACGTCCGGCTCGCCCCAGGTGGGCACGGCCGGGTTGGGGCCGGTGAACTCTTCCCAGTTGAAGGCGCGGGCGCCATACGGGCAGGCCACCTCGCAGTAGCGGCAGCCGATGCACTTGTCGTAGTCCATCATCACAATGCCGTCGGGCCGGTGATAGCTGGCGCCGACTGGGCACACTTCCACGCAGGGCGCATTCTCGCAGTGCATGCACGGGCGCGGCAGGTAGACCTCCCGGCTGCCGATCTGGCCAGTGTGCAGTACTACGTTCCAGGAGATGTCGGGGTTGATGTCGTTGCTGGCGCGGCAAGCCAGGGTGCAGCGGCCGCAGCCCACGCACTTGTCCTGGTCAATCACCATGGCCCAGCGGTGCGGGCTTTCGCCTTCCGGCCCGGAGGCCGAGACGTACTCGATGACCTTGAGGCCCAGCGCGGTCGCCGCGCCGGCCGCGCCCAGCTTGAGGAATGATCGGCGGTTGACGGTGTCGGTCGTCATGGCCCAGTCTCCTTTACGCGCGGATGTTCGCGTCGCCAGCATCCGTGGTCGTGCGCGTCATCCGCCGGAAGCCGCGCTCCAGCCAGGGCGCGAGGACGATGCCAAAGGCCAGGCCGATGAGGCCGGCGAACAGGGCAAAGCCGGTGGGGTTCGCGGGCTTGGGCTCGTCGCTGACGGTGCCAGGGTGGCCGGAGTTCTGCGAGTTGGCCACCTGGGGCGTCGGGGTCACGCCGTCCCCGGCCACCAACATCGCCGCCGCCGGATTGTGGATCTCGTATTGGTGGCATTCGGTGCACGTGTTCAGGTTGACATCGAACGAGTGGCTGTGGGTGGAGTTGCCCATGCCGGGCTCGGCGCCGGTGGCGGTGATGTGGCAGTCGGTGCAGGTGAGCCCCTCTTCGGCGTGATTGGAGTGCGCGAAGGCAGCCACGCGGGTGCCGTGGCAGTCGGCGCACAGGCTGGACGTGTCGCTGGCGCGGATGCTAGTGGCGTGCGGGTCATGGCAGCTCACGCAGGTGAGGTCGCTCTCGCCGTGCCGGCTGTTCTCCCATTCGAACTGCGTGTCACGGTGGCAAGAGCCGCACAGTTCCGCCGAGCGGCTCATGTAGGCCGGCGCCAGCGGGTGATTGACCGCCACCGGGTCGTGACAGGCGGCGCACGTGACGCCCGCTTCGGCATAGACGCCGGTGGCCATGTCAAACCCGGTTGTGTGGCACACCAGACATTCCTGCGGCTGGCCCTCGGCGGTCCAGGCTTCATTGAAGGCCGGGTCTTCCAGGGCCTGGCTGTGGGCGCCCGCCTCCCAGACTTTGACGAATTGCGCGTGGCACTCCTGGCAGTCAGGATCGGCGGGGGGATTGTCTTGCGCCAAGGGCTGGGCCTGCGCCAGGGCGAAGGTCACTAGCGCCAGTGGCAGGGCAAACACCAGGCCGATGAGCAGTCGTGAGAAGCGGTGGAGCATGGGAGAACCCTCCTAAACTTAGCGCGCCACGGGATGGTGCGTGGCAACCCTGACGGGCGCCGGGGCGGCGCGGAAAAACTCACACACCAGGCAGCCAGCGCGCAGGTTGCCATTGTGATCGCGAAACACTTGCCAACAGGGCGTGGCCGCGTTGAGGAAGGCCGGGCACTCGGCACGGCGGTCGGGCGCACACCCATTGACCTGCCAGCAGGCCGGCCCGGCCATGACCGGCGGCGCGGCCACTGGTGTCCCGCGCGCCTCCGCCTGCCAGCGGGCGTCCAGCCAGCGCAGCAGCCACACAGTCGCGCCCATGAACAGAATGGGCAGGCCGTAGCGAATAAGCAGACCGGCCAACGCCAAAAGCGCCGTCGTCAGATCGAACATGGCTACGCTCCCTTCACCCCCTCCTGCCAGCGCCGGAGCACGGCGCTCAAGAGAAACACCACGGCGAGCGGCAGGAGTACCCGGACCCCAATACCAATGGCGACAGTAGCAGTGATGGCACTCATGTTGACCTCCAGCGACGAGCAACCGTGCCCATCGATCTGCTCTTAGATTAGCGAATCGGGCCGGCGCGGGCTATTGGGCAGACGCCGCATCTTTCGGGCGCTGCCGGATGGGTGATTCAACCCATATTTTTGACATTCCGCACGGTATTTGTGGAATAAAGGCACGGCCCGGCCGCACCCGCCCAGGTTACGATACGAACGGGTATTCCTATGACTCGGCCGGTTTTCTCGGTTATCTACTTCGTTTACGGGCTGGCGTTCTTCACCATGGGCCTGATCGTCGCGCTGGAAGGCGGGCGCGCCTCGGATGCCCGGCTGCGCCACGCCCTGCGCCCCTTGGCGGCCTTTGGTCTGCTGCATGGCCTGCACGAGTGGATGGACATGTTCGAGATCCTCAAGCTGCTGCCCGCCTACGTGCCTGGCGTCCTCACCTGGCAAGGGCTGCGGCTGGCGATTCTGTCGTTCTCATTCTTGTCATTGGGAGCGTTTGGCGCGTCACTGCTGGCGCCCACGGAACGCCAGCGCCGGCTGAGCCTGCTGATCCCGTTGGTTCAGGTAACGGTCTGGGGCGCGGGTCTGTTCATCATGCGGCCGCGCCTGGGACTGACCAGCGCCTTGTGGGACGTGTCCAGCGTGTGGACTCGCTATGTGCTGGCAATTCCGGGAGCGTTGCTGGCCGCCGCCGGCCTGGTGGCCCAGCAACGGGCCTTCCGGCGGGCCGGGCTGGCGCGCTTTAGCCGCGACAGCCTGTGGGCGGCCGTGGCCTTCGCCTGGTATGGGCTGATCGGGCAGATCTTCACACATGAAAGCGTACTGCCGCCGTCCACGTTTATCAACGAACAGCTCTTCATGCGGTTGTTTGGATTTCCGGTCCAGGTATTGCGGGCGGCGGCGGCGACGGCAGCGGCGGTGTTCGTTATCCGGTTCCTGCGCGCCTTTGAGGTGGAAACCCAGCGGCATATCGCCGCATTACAGGCCGCGCGGGTGCAGGAGGCCGAGCGGCGCGAGGCGCTGCGGGGGGAGCTGCTGCGGCGGGTGGTGGCCGCGCAGGAGACCGAACGCCAGCGCGTGGCGCGCGATCTCCACGACGCCACGGGGCAGTCGCTGACGGCGCTGGGACTGGGCCTGCGTGGGGTAGCCACCAGCCTGCAGGCCGAGCCGGCCGGCGCGCCAGCCGCTGGAAAGCTCCGCCAACTGGAAAGCCTGGTGAACAGCGCCCTGGATGAGCTGCGGCGGCTCATCGCCGACCTGCGGCCATCGCACCTGGACGACCTGGGGCTGCCCGCGGCCCTGCGCTGGTATGCCAAGGAGGTGCAGCAACGCACTGGCCTGGAAGTCCGCGTCGAGATCGAGGGCGAGCCGCGCGTGACCCAGCCGCCGGTGCGCATTGCGCTGTTCCGGGTGGCGCAGGAGGCGCTCACCAACGTGGTGAAGCACAGCGGCGCGACGCAGGCGCAGGTGAGCCTGAACTTTGGCGAGGAGGGCGTTCGCCTGCAAGTGTGTGACAACGGGCATGGGTTCGATGCGCAAGCCGGGCAGACAGGCAGGGCGGCCACGCGGCCCGCCTGGGGGCTGCTGGGGATGCAGGAACGGGCCGAATTGCTGGGCGGCCGCTTTGCGCTGGAAGCTGAGCCAGGGAAGGGCACGCGCGTGTGCGTCATGCTCCCGTATGAAGGCCTGGGCGCGGAGGCCGAACCATGACCATCCGGCTGCTGCTGGTGGACGACCATGCCGTGGTGCGCTCTGGGCTGCGCATGCTGCTGGCAAGCGAGGCCGATCTGGAGATCGTGGGCGAGGCTGGCACGGCGCAGGAGGCGCTTCAATTGGCGGAATTGCTCCGGCCGGACGTGACACTGATGGATATCGGCTTGCCAGACGCCAGCGGCATCGAGACGACCAGGGCCATCAGGCAGCGCTGGCCCAAAGTGGCCGTAGTGGCGCTGACCATCCACGAGGACGAGGAGTATTTCTTCCAAATGCTGCACGCGGGCGCGGCCGGCTACGTGCCCAAGCGCGCCGCGCCGGAGGAACTGCTCACCGCCGTGCGCACCGCGGCGGCCGGCGAGGTGTACTTGTACCCGTCGCTGGCCAAGCTGCTGGTGCGCGACTACGTGACGGGCGCGCCAAGCAATGAGAGCCGCGAGGCCCTGAGCGCCCTCACCGAGCGCGAGCAGGAAGTGCTGGCCTACCTGGCCGAAGGGTCGAGCAACGCGGAGATCGCCGAGGCGCTCACCATCAGCCCCAAGACCGTGGCCCGCCACCGCGAGAACATCATGGCCAAGCTGAACCTGCACTCGCGGACCGAACTGGTGAAGTACGCAATCCGGAAGGGGATTATCCAGGCGTAGATTGCCGCTTACCGCCGCCGCTTCGGCCTGGCGCGGGGCAATTCATCATCCTCAGACGGGGCGGCGAAAGCGGCGGCGAAGGGCTGACCGGCGGCGGGGGCGCCCTGCTCACTCCACAGCTTGCGAGCTGCGATGAGCAACCCAGGCAGGTTCTCCACCGCAATCGGGCCGTGCTCTTCCAGCAGGCCCCGCAGCGACGCCACGAACGAGGGAAGTTCGTCTGAACCGGGGGGCAGCACGGAATCCGACCAATCGAGGAACTCGGGCACTGCCCGCCGCAGGTCGGCGGCCCCCAGGCCCGCCTGCCCCACCGTCTCGGTGCCGGGCGCCGCTGCGGCACGCCCCAGCGCGAGCAGCAGGGCGGTCAGACACTCCCATGCCACAAGCATGGCCGGCGGCTCCTCATCCGCCAGGGCGGCGGCGAGCTTGAGCAGATGTGACAGGGCCTCGCCGGGCCGGCGCACGGCCACCCAGGTGAGCATGCAGCGCACGAGCACGGCGCGCTGCGCGGCCGGCGCCTGGGAGGCAGACTGCCACGCGGCGCGGGCGGCGCGCGCAAAGGCGGGCTCGGCATCGTCCAGGGCCGCCGAGACCAGGTCGCCCGAGGTGATGACGTAGGTCGATTCGACCGCAATTTGATTTGCGATGGATGTCTGTAGATGGGTGACCAAGGTGTGATGATCGAGCACAACGTCCTGGCCATACAACCCGCCCACATGCCAGACAGCGGCGGCGGGCAGACCGTCAGGACCCGTCAGGGTGTGTAAGGCTTCCAGGGCGGGGGCCGGCACTGGCCGCGGCTCCTGCTGCGCGTCATCGGCGACACCCCACCCGACAATGGCTATCACTCCGCGCCCGGCCAGGGTCTGAAGCTGGGCCCGTAGCGTCTCCGCAGCCGCTGGGTCGGTGAGATGCGGGTAGAGGAGCAGCACCGTGTGCCGGACGGCGGCTAGAAGCTGGCGCGCTCGGTGTTTGGCGGTGGAGGCGCGCAGCAACTCGATCTCAAGCGGCTGAGTGTCATCTTGAGCGTAGGCGACGAGCGCCTCCCGGTAGCGATCCGCGTAGTTGGGTGCGGCGGGGTCAGGCTCGGGCGCGGGCGGCGCGGCCGGCAGCAGGTCGGCCAAGCGCAGCCGGCCGCCTTCCAACAACGCGTCCAGGAATGGCTGGAGGCCGGACGCACCCTGCTCTCTTGAAGCTGGCCGGGAGGCGTCAACCGCGCGGAGCGACAGACTGCCCGCGAGCGCGTCGTGAACGACGAGCAGACCCACCGGCGCAAAGCCGATGTCGTCTACCGCAACTTGGTCCACGGTGGTGAGCAGCCGGCCCTCATCCGGACGGTGCAAATCGAGGCCGGCGGTCTCGGCGGCTGCAAGCACACGCTTGAGCTTGACGGCCGCCTGAGCCTGCGCGGTCAGCCGCTCGCGGGCGTCGTCGCCGAGGCCGGGCAGGATGGGCAAGTCGAGCGCGGCAGCCGGCGGCGGGCTGTCGGGGTCCGCGAGCGCCAGATCATCCAGGCCGGCGCGATAGGTAAAGTGCAGGGTCTTATGCTCGGGCGGCTGAAGCGCCTGGCCTTGAGCGGCAAACTGCCTGCCCTGGGCCGTGAGGGTGATGGCCGCGCCCGTATCCGCGTCCCCTTTGGCCGCCCCTTTGGAAACCGCCTTGAGGGCCGCAAGCTGGGTGAGCGTGCTGTCGATAAAGAGTTGATCGAGCCCCAGGAGTGCGGCCAGCTCGGCAGGCGTGGGCGGCGGGGTGAGCTCGCCCGCGGCGCGCAGCACAAACTCCTCCAGGATGTTGAAGCGGCGCGGCTGCTGAAGCGCAACGCGGGCGCTCAGCCGCGCGACGGGTAGCCGGTAGACGCGGGCCGCGACGACGCGCAGGGCCGGGTTGGCGTCTTCGAGCACTTCAACCGCGTCTTCCAGGCGAGGGTCAAGGTCAGGCGGCGGGGGGAACATCAGCGTTTGTAAGCCGCGGAAACTTCGTTGGTGCGGCGCAGCCCACCGGAGGCCTGGACGACCTCGGCCACCCGGCGATAAATGGCGGTGGCAGCGCTGTCGCGCGCCTGGGCCGTGAACAACTCACGCGACCCGACGATGACCAGCAATTCCTGCGCCCGGGAGAAGGCGACGTTGACACGCTCCGGCTTGCGGGCGAAGCCGACCGTACCGTTCGGGTTGTTACGCACCAGGCTGCAAATGATGATGGCGCGCTCCATGCCCTGGAAGCGGTCGACCGTACCCACGCGCAGGCGCAGGTTCCGAAACTGGCCCGACCGCTCGACCAGCCGGCTCTTTAGCTGGCGCACCTGCGCGCCATAGAAGGTGATGACGCCCACCTCCTTGCGCGGTTCGCCCTGCGCCACGCGGGGCGCCCAGGCGGTGTCCAATTCCTTCACTAACCGCAGGATGACATCCAGTTCGCCCGCGTTGTAATACGACGTGCCGGCGCGCTGCTCGACGAAGGGGCCCTCGCCGGGTGTATTGATCCACAACAGGTGCTGATTTGGACGCAGCCAGGGGAGGTCGAAACCGTGGGCGCGCTGACGGTCCGGGTCTGGCAGGCCGGCGGCAAGCTGCTCGGCATAGAACTGGTTGATGGCCTGCATGATTTGCGGGTGCATGCGGTACTGCTCGGTGAGCATGACGCGCAGCGCGGTCGGCGCGGCCTCGAACAACTCCTTGAACAGCGAGCGCTCGATGTGATCCAGTTCGCCCTGGGGCACGTTGAGCTCGGCGGCGAGGTCGGCCAGCGATTCGGGGCCGATCATCGGCGGCAGTTGCTTGTGATCGCCTACCAGGACGACGCGCGCACCCTTGAGCATGGGCAATAGCAATTCAGGCGGGGTGGCCTTGCTCACCTCGTCAATGATGACGCAGTCGAAATTGCGGTACTCGCGCGAAAAGCGATAGGCCCCGGCCTGGACGCACGTGATGCCGATGACGTTGGCGTTGTCTATATAGATCTGGCGCAGGTCGGCGGAATCGCGGGCGTTGCCGGCGCGCAGGCGGGCGGCCCAATCGGTGACCAGCTTCTCGGCGCGGTCGAGATAGGCCTGCTCCTCCCGCAGGGCGCTCTCCCAGCCGGCGCTCAGGGCCAGCATGGCGCCAACGTATTCTGGCGAATCGGGCGAGAGGTCGTCCCGCCCGCGCAGGCGCTCCGGCAGGGCGGCCAGCATCGACGTCCACCAGTCCAGTTCTTGCCGGTGGCGCTCGTCGAGCGCGCGCAGGCGCTCGCGGGCGGTCTGCGCCTCCTGTTCGGCGGTGCGGCGCGACTGGCGCAATTGCTCCAGGTTTCGCTCTTGGCGGATGAGGTCATCGGCCAAGTCCGTCTCCAGCGCGGCCAGCGCCGCCAGCGGGTCCACCAAGCTGATGCTTTCGTCGAGATCGGCCAGCGACTTGTCGAAGCTGGCCAGGGCCGTGTCCCAGGCGGTGCGCCAGTCGGGCGCGGCACGGCGGCCGGTGTGCACGGCACGCAGCAGGTTCTGGAAGGCGCGGGTGCGGCGTGCATCGCCGAGCGAGTCACGCCCGATCTGGAGGTCATTCTCTCGCCAGGCTTGCGCGTCCGCCAGGGCGGCCAGAGGCGGCTCGATGTCGGCCAGGCGGGCCGAGACCGGCGGCTGCACGCGAACGACTTCGTCCAGCTCGGCCTGCGCGGCGGCCAGGCGTTCAGCGGCTTGCGGACCGAGCGTGCGCGCAGCGTCGAGGACGGCCGCCTGCGCGGCCTCGGCGGCGGCGGCGGCGCGCTCGTGCAGCCGGGCCGATTTGTGGCGAACCGCGGCTTCGAGATCCGCGCGGCGGTGGGCGAAGTCCTCGGCCGCGGCGGCCAGGGCATGCGCCCAGCCGGCCAGCGCCTGACGGCGAGCCTGCTCACCACCCAGGCGAGCGCGCCAGCCGGTGGGGCGTGGCCGCAACTCTTCTAGCTGGTATTGCAGGCGGGCCCAGGTGCTTTCGGCGTCGTGGGCCGGATGCAAAGCGCCGTGCGAGTCGAAGGCGGCCAGCGCCCGCAGTGGCGTGTGTTTCCACGAGGCCGTGCGCAAGGCGGCCCGGCGCGCGCGGCGAGGCGTGAGATCGAGCGGAAGATTGGCGATGGAAGCTTCGAGACCCGAGGGCGCGGCCGGCGCGAGGTCGGCCTGAACGACGGCGAGGGCTTCGGAAAGGCGCGCGCCCAGCTCGGCCAGGCGGCGGGCCTCGGCGCGGGCCGTGCGGACCTCCAGGGCCAGCGCCCCGAGGCGATAGAGCTGGGCCTGCTCTACCACCGCCGCCCATATGTCGCGGCCCAGGCGGCTGGCAAACTCGGGCGGCGGGTCGGCCAGGCTGCCGCCCGCCTCAGCCTCGGCAAAGCGCTCGGCCCAGGCGGCCAGCACCGCTGGGACGGCAGCGTGCGTTTTTTGCGCATCGAAGACGGCCGCCTCGTCGGCGGCGGCTTGCAGTCCGGCCAGGTCGCTTTCCAGGGCGGCGCGGCGGTTTGCCAGGGCCGCCTCCTGGCCCAGCAGTTGTTCGCGTTCGCGGGTCAGGCGCTCGCCCTCGTCGCGCGCGGCATACCAATCGAGCGCGATGCCAGCCAATGCCTCCAGGCGTGCCCGCTGGTCGGCGAGACGGGCGCGGGTGGTCTTGGCCCGCTGGCGGGCGGCGGCCGCGGCGCGGAGCAGACCGTGGAGGGTGGTGGGCGATTCTGCCACTACGGCAGCGGCGTCGGCGGCCATCTCGCCCGCAGGTTCGTCGGACGGTTCCCAGGCGGCCAGGGCGGCTTCCAGATCGGCCACGCGGTCGCGGAGGAGTTGGAGGGCGGCATGCTCATGCAGGGGCAGCCGCTCAACGGCGGGCAGTTCCGGCACCGCGTCGGGGGCGGCGCTGGGCGACTCGAGCGCAGCCCGGAGGCGGGAGAAGTAGTCGGCCACTTCGCGGCGGCGGTCCAGCGCGCGCGCCACCTGCTCGGCGTGCTGCTGGAGGGGCTGCAACTTGGCCTCGAGGGTGCCCAGGGCCGCGGCGTGCTTGGGACGTTCGGCCTGGTGGCGCTCGATGGCAACGGCCAACGCCTCCACCCGCGCGCGGTTCTGCAGCAAGGACTCAAACTTGCGGATGCGATCACGCCGGGCGGCGAGGTCGGCCTCGCAGTGCTGGGCGGTCTGCGCCAGCCAGGTGCCAACGACACGGTCCTCCAGGAAAACGGCGCCTTCCACCTCCACCCGGTCGGCGCGGCCGCGGCGCAGAGCACGCAGGCTGGGATGGTGCACGAGGCGGCTGAGGGCATGGTCCACGGCCAGGTTGGCCTGCGAGGCGATCAGGGTGCGCTGGCCGCGCAAGGCGTTCTGGTAGCAGATCTCGGCGATGACGGTGGTCTTGCCGGTGCCGGGCGGGCCTTGAATGAGGAACAGGTCGGGCGCATTGAGGGCGCCCTCGACGGCGGCGCGCTGGCCCTCGTTCAGCCGCGGCTGGAGCAGTTGCGATCGGTCGAGCGTGATGCGGGCCGGGCCGGCCGGGTCCGGCTGGCGGGCCTGCCGCGCATCGAAGATGAATTCGGCGAGTTTGGGGTTCTGCCCATACCCCTGCTCCAGCAACTCCAGGCCAAACTTGAGCCGGCGGATTTGAGCCAGATCGCCGCTGGCTTTGTAGATCAGCGCGGCCGCGCGCGGGAGCGACAGGGTGCGATGCTCAAGGAGCTTCTCGACATCTTCATCCAGGGCAATGGTAAGCTCGTTCTTGGTCTGGTCGCTGCCCACGACGACTCCCAACAACCAATCGTCGGAGTCGTCTTCGTCCTCGGGCGTGCCCTTGGCCGTGCGGGCCAGTCCACGGCGTTCGCGCACTTCGAGCGGCTCGTCTAGCACCGCACCGAGCTTGTCCCAGGGGATGGGCGTGCGGCCCGGGTCGAGCGTGAAGATCAACAGGTTGGTGGAGGCTCCGCGCCGGAAGGCCTTGTAACTGACGGCGAACTGGCGGGCCTTGGCGGTCCGCTCCAGGACTCCGAGATAGCGGTGCCAATCCGCGAGGCGGCGGCCCACGGTCTCGCGCTGGGCGCGGGCTTCTGGCAGCCGGGTGATCGCGGCCAGCAGCCGCATTGGAAAACCAGACTCACCCTGCCCAGCCGCGCCGCCGACAGAAAAGGTGAGTTGTGCTGGGAGGCTGTTGGCGTCCCTGCCGCCCCAGACTTCGGGCACGGCGCGCATGCTAAAGACCAGAAATTGGTTCTCGCCCGAGTAGCGGTCTTCCTTCTCCGTACCCACGAGCACGAGGGATTTGCCATTGAGCGCCTGGAGGAGGGCGGCGTTGGGCGCCAGATCGAGATCGCTGGCAATGCGAATTTCGACGACCTGCTCATTGTCGCTGCCCGTGCCGCCATTGCGCAGATAGACGCCGTAGGCGGCGCGCGGGCGCAGCAAGCCGGTCAGGGACTGGGCCGCCCGGTCGCGCGTCTCGGCGTCGGCGCCCTCGGCGGCAGGCGAGCTGCCGTTCACCAAGCCCAACACGTCGCGGGCCGCGCGGGTGGTCAGGGCGAGGTCGATCTGGAAGGCGGCGCGGCCAGGGGCGGTGCCGGGCGTGGGTGCGAGACGGGCGCTCAAGGCGGGGTATTATCGCAGGATTTGCCAGTACACAGCAAGCATATCAGAACATACGTTCTTCTGTCAAGCGCGGCGCGGACCACGATCTTCTCATATAATGCTGCCGCTCTCCCTGCCCTGATCGAATTGATGGAGCCAGCGATGGGTGACACGCCATGACCGTCATTGCAGATCGCCGCCGTTGGGCGGCCGACTATGCGATGCCGCTGGCCACGGGCTTGATGCTGCTCATCCTGTCCTATGCCCACCTGTTCGCGCGCCCCTACGTGGGCTTCAGCTATCTGCCTTCAGCGGGGACTGTCGTGCTGGTGTACGTCCCGAGCCAGGACCTATTTGCAGGCGACACGATTGTGAGCATCGGTCCGGTGACCATGGACCAGTTCAACGCCGACTTGCGCCGCCAGTTCTTCGAGGACGTGCAGCCGGGCGAGGTGGTCCCCATTGTCGTTCAGCGCGCGGGCGGACCGGAGACGATCGAGTGGGTGATTCCTGGTCCAACGCGCCGCGAAATCTGGGAGCGCCTGTTCGGCAACTGGCTGGCCGGGGTGGCGGTGTTTGGCGCGGCCGCAGTCGGCGCGGTATTCGCTCGGCCGCGAGACCTGCGGCGTCAACTCCTCATCGCCTTCCTGTGCCTGACCGCCGTCTGGCTGACCGCCAGCGCCGCATCTCCCAGTCATGCCTTGTTCACCCCATTCTTGATGCGGTCGGCAATCTGGCTGACGGTCCCTGTCGCGGTGCATCTGCACTGGCACATCCCGGCGCCTCTTGCCCGCTTGCCATGGCCTGTGTGGGCCGCGCTATACGGGTTAGCGGCGCTGTGCGCGGTTGCAGAGTGGTTTCGGGTGCTGCCGCCGCCGCTCTATCAGGCAGCACTGCTCGCTATGCTGCTGATAAGCCTGGGACTGCTGCTGGTTCAGATCGTGCGCCATCCCAGCCGGCGGCGGCAGGTTGGGCTGTTGGCCCTATTGATGGGCCTCACGATTACGCCCATTTTGGGGGTCGCGTTGGCTCGGTTGATTGGTCTCCGCGTCAACGCCGCGTACGCCGTGCTATTCATGCTGGCGCTGCCCTATGCCTATGTCGTGGCAATTCTGCTCCGGCAATTGGGCGATATGCAGTTTCGGGTCAACCAGGCGCTCAGCCGAATGGCGTTCTTCATCCTGCTGGCCACGGTGGGACTGGTGGTAACGCCGCTGGCCAGTGCCTCGACGCAGGACCCGAGCGGGGCTTTGCTGGTAGGCCTGATGGCGGGCCTGTCAACCGCTATCGTCACCAGCGGTCTGCAACGTCCTTTTGAGCGCTGGTTTCAACGCCGGTTCCTGGGCATGCGGCTGCCGCCGGACACGGTGCTCGGTGCATACTCGACCCGTATCGCCAGCAGCCTGACCGTCGAGAGCCTTACGGCGTTTCTGGCGCGCGACGTGCTGCCCAGCCTGCTGGTGCGCGAAGCACTCTTGCTGCAATTGGACGAGCGCGGGCAGGCCGCACCGATTCTGGTCCTCGGCGTGGACGATAGCAACGTGCCCAGCTCTGCCGATAGAGCCGTGCTAGTGGCTGAGTCCGGCCGGTACCACGCGCCGGAGGGGAGCGCCAGCCTGTCTTGCCCGTGGGTCAGGGTGGCCTTTGCCCTCCGCGCCAACGAGCAACTCGTGGGTCTGCTGCTCCTGGGCCGGCGCGACCCCGACGACTACTACGATCAGGCTGAACTTGACCAGATTGGCACCCTGGCCCAGCAGATAGCGGTGGTGCTGAGCCACATCGCGCTGACTCAGCAATTGCGCGACCTGAACCAGCACACCATGAGCGTGAGCGAGGCGGAGCGCGGCAGCCTGGCGCGCGAACTGCACGATGGCCCGCTGAGCCGCCTATCGCTGCAACTCCAGCGGCTGCCGCCAGACACCCCGGCGGACGTGAGGCAGGGCATCCAGGAGGTGATCGCCAGCCTGCGACGCACGGCCTCCGGGCTGCGTCCACCCGCCCTGGACTTCGGGCTGCACGCGGCGCTGCGCAGCCTGGCCCTCGACCTGAAGGCGCGGACGGAGCCGGAGACCGACATCGTGCTGGACGTGCCGCCCAGCGCGGAGCGCTACGATCCCCAGGTGGAACTGCACATATACCGCATTGCCCAGCAGGCCGGGCACAATGCCACTCGGCATGCGCACGCGCGCACCATCACCATCGCCGGTGAGCTGGCGCCGGGCTGCATTGACCTGACGTTTGGCGACGACGGCTGGGGCTTCGACACGGGCAAGACACTGGAGCTGGGATGGCTGCTGGGTCAGGGACATTTCGGGCTGGCGGGCATGCACGAACGAGCACGGGCGGTGGGCGCGCGGCTGGAACTCTTGTCGGCGCCGGGTGCGGGGACACGGGTGCGGGTGAGATGGGAGCAGACCGTGACTTCGGCGCCTGACTAAGGCTGAAAACTGGAGGACACTTGGGGGCGCGGCGAATGGGGCCTGGGCATGGATTTGCGCCGCGATGGCAAAGCATGCTAAAACGGTAAACAACGACCGAATTGCCAGGAGGCAGCCATGCATCTCGAAGGCACTGTAACCATCAACGCCAACCGGGCGCGCGTTTGGGACTTTCTAACCGACCCCCATCAGGTGAGCCAGTGCGCGCCAGGGGTGGAATCGGTTGAGATCGTCGAGCCGGACAAGAAGTTCCGCGCCATCGCAGCGGTGGGGTTCGGCTCAGTGAAGGCGCGTTTCGCGGGCGATGTGGAATGGCTGGAACTGGAAGCGCCTGATCGCGCCAAGATGAAGGCGCACGGCAACGCGCCCGGCAGCGCGGCCGATGTGGTGAGCGAAATGAAGCTGAGCGACGGACCTAACGGGGGCACGCAGCTCAACTGGACCGCCGATGTGACCATCGTCGGCCAACTGGCCGGGCTGGCGGCGCGGCTGATGGGGACCGTGTCTCAGAAGCTGACGGCGGCGTTCTTCGACTGCGTGCGCAAGAAGATCGAGGCGGCGCCGAGCCAGGCGCCAGCCGCAGCAGCAGAGCCGAGCGCCTAACGGCGGCGTGGTGCGCGGCATGTCTTCGGCTGATAGTCGTTCGTCGCCGGCCGCAGGTACACCCGCTGGCGGGATCGGTCGAGGGTGCGCCCCCTGGCTGGGCCGGTCGCAGGCACGCCCCCCTGCGGGTTCAGTCGCCCTCGGTCCAGCATGAAATTCGGCCCCGTCCCCCTCGCCCAGGCCGCGGGCAAAATCCTTGGCCACAACATCGCCGGGGCGGACGGCAGGCGGCTCCTGCGCAAGGGCCGGCCCTTGACGCCAGACGATGTGGCAGCACTGAGTGCGCTGGGGCGGCAGTCGGTGTACGTGGCCGAGCTTGAGCCGGGGGATGTCAACGAGAATGACGCCGCCCGGCGGGTGGCGCGGGCCCTGGCAGGCGAAGGGCTGAGACTGCCGGGGGCCGCCTCAGGGCGGGCGAATGCGCTGGCGGCGCGGCTGGGCATCCTGCGCGTGGACGCGGAGCGTCTGGCGCGCTTGAACACTGGCGACGGGCTGACGGTGGCAACCCTGTCAGCGCACACACCCGTGCGGCCGGGGCAGATCGCCGCCACAGTCAAAATTATCCCGTTTGCAGTCCCGGAAGCTGTCGTGACCACAGCCGAGGCGATCGCCGCTGAGGGCAGCCCCCTGCTCCGGGTGGATGCGCTACCGCCGCGCGCCGTGAGTCTCGTGTTCTCCGGCTCGCCCGCCCTGCGCGAGCGCCTGACCGCCGACTTCGCGCCGCTGACCGACCGGCTGGAGGCGCTGGGCGCGCGTATCGCCAGCGTGGACTTTGTGCCGCTGGAGGACGAGACGGGCGAAGCGCAGTTGGCCCGCCTGCTGGGTCAGCGCCGCGACGAGGGGAGCGACCTGATCGTGCTGGCCGGAGAGACGGCCATTATGGATCAGCACGATATTGTGCCACGGGCAGTGGAACGGGCGGGCGGGCACGTGGAGGCCCTGGGCGCGCCGGTGGACCCTGGCAACCTGCTGATGGTGGCCTACCTGGGTGCAGCGGCGGTGGTGGGGGCGCCCGGCTGTGCCCGCAGCCGCAAGATCAATATCGTGGACTGGGTGCTGCCCCGCCTGCTGGCGGGGGACCGGCTGACGCGGGCGGACATCAACGCGCTGGGGCATGGGGGACTGCTGGAAGAGGCGCCAGAGCGCCCTATGCCGAGGGAAGGCTGAACCACTGGGGCCCTTAATTTGACTTCCCCGCCCCACTTAGCTATATTTTGAGGCGGTCGAAAGCACCGAAACAGTGAGGGCCGAATGGCGCGCATGGTCAGCCAAAATGTGGGCTTGGCGGAGCGTGGAGCTTGTGAGCTCCAGCTTTGTGCTGGCCTGGGCGTGTGCCAGACCTGACCACGGTTTATCCAACTCCAGCAGCCCGATAGGGCGCTGGAGTTTTTTGTTCCCCAAAGGCCAGTCGTACTGGCACACCCGCCCGACAAAGGAGGTCCGGAATGAAACAATCCGTAACGATTACCGTGAATGGGAGGGCGCACACCCAGGAGGTGGAGCCCCGCCTACTGCTGGTGGATTTTATTCGGGAGGGGGTGGGGCTCACCGGCACCAATATCGGCTGCGACACCAGCCAGTGCGGGGCCTGTACGGTTCACATGGACGGCGTCGCGGTCAAATCGTGCACGGTGCTGGTCGTGCAGGCGGACGGGAGCAGTATCACCACCATCGAAGGGCTGGCGAAAGACGGCCAACTGCACCCGATGCAGCACAGCTTCTGGGAAAAGCACGGATTGCAGTGCGGGTTCTGCACGCCGGGCATGATCATGGCCGCCACCGACCTGCTCCAGCGTAACCCCCACCCCACGGAGGATGAGATCCGGCACGGGCTGGAAGGCAACCTGTGCCGCTGCACGGGCTATCACAACATCGTCGCCGCGGTCAAGCATGCCGCCGAAGCGGGCGGGTAGGAGGCCGAAATGTCTGTCAAAGCCTTTGGAGCCAGCATTAAGCGCAAGGAAGACCCGCGCCTGATCACCGGCGAGGGCAAGTACCTGGACGACTTGAGCGCGCCGGGGATGCTGCACGCCGCCATCCTGCGCAGCCCGTACGCGCACGCCCGCATCAAGAACATCAACACCGAGAAGGCCGCGGCGGCGCCGGGTGTGGTGGGCGTCTTTACCGGGCATGATTTCAAAGACCTGAATGCCCTTCCCTGCGCGTGGCAGGCCGACGCGGGGCGCACGCCCAACCATCTGAACACGCCGCGCGCATTGGAGATGGACAGGGTGACGTTCACCGGCGCCGGCATCGCCGTGGTTGTGGCCGAGAGCCGCTACCAGGCCGAGGATGCCCTGCACCTGATCGAGGTGGACTATGAGCCGCTGCCTACGGTGGTGGATGCCAAGAAAGCCACCGAGGCCGGCGCGCCGCAACTGCACGAGAACGCCGCCAACAACATCTGCTTCGACTGGCAGTGCGGCGACAAGGACGGCGCCGACGCCGCGCTGAGTGGAGCGGAGGTGGTGGTCCGCCAATCGGTCGTCAACCAGCGGCTCATCCCCAACTCGATGGAAACGCGCGGCTGCCTGGCCGTGTACTCGCCGATGTCGGAAGAGTACACGGTGTACATGACGTCGCAGGCGCCCCACGTGATGCGCTTGCTGATGACGGCCTTTGTCTTTGGCATCCCCGAGCACAAGATGCGCGTCGTCTCGCCGCAGATCGGCGGCGGTTTCGGCAGCAAGATTTTCCTGTATCCGGAGTACGTGCTGGTGACGGCGCTGTCTAAGAGGGTGGGCCGGCCGGTGAAGTGGCAGGAGACCCGCCGCGAGAACTACGTCGCCACCACGCATGGCCGCGATCACGTGACCGACATCGAGGTGGGCGCCAAGAAGGATGGGACGATCACGGCGCTGAAGGTGAAGACTTACGCCAACATGGGCGGCATCCTGTCCACCATCGCGCCCGGCATCCCCACTACCCTGTACGGGCGGCTGCTCAGCGGCGCGTACAAGATCCCCCACATCTACTGCAACGTGGTCGGCACGTACACCAACACCAGCATGGTGGATGCCTATCGCGGTGCGGGCCGGCCCGAGGCCACCTACGTGGTGGAACGAGCCGTTGACTTGGTGGCGCGAGAACTGGGCATGGACCCGGCCGAGATCCGGCGCAAGAACTTCATCCAGCCGGCGGACTTCCCCTATGACCCGGTGGGCATTCTCTCCGGGTTGAAGTACGACAGCGGCGATTACGAGAAGGCGCTCGACCTGGCGCTGGACAAGGCCGGTTACGCCGGCCTGCGGAAGGAGCAGGAGGCCGCGCGCAAGGAAGGTCGCTACCTGGGCATCGGGATATCGTCGTATATCGAAATCTGCGGTGTCGCGCCATCGGCCTGGATTGGTCTGCCGGGCCAGGGCTGGGGCGCGGGCCTGTGGGAGAGCGCCAACGTGCGCGTCCACCTGACCGGCAAGGTGGTGGTGACCACAGGCTCGCAGTCGCACGGTCAGGGGCTGGAGACCACATTCGCGCAGATCGTGGCAGACGAGTTGGGCGTCTCAGTGGATGATGTGCTCATTCAACATAGCGACACCCAGGGTACGCCGTTTGGCTACGGCACGTATGGCAGCCGCAGCACGGCGGTAGGCGGCATAGCCCTTTACAACAGCCTCCAGCGCGTGAAGGACAAGGCCCGCCGGCTGGCTGCCCACCTGTTGGAAGCCGATCCGGACGACGTGGTGTTTGAAGGCGGCAAGGCCTATGTGAAAGGCTCCCCCGACAAGGCCAAGACGATTGGCGACCTGGCGGCGCAAGCGGCGCTGGGCTACAGCCTGCCGCGCGGCATGGAGCCATTCCTGGACGACACCGCCTACTATGACCCGCCGAACTGCACCTATCCCTTCGGCACGCACATCGCCGTGGTGGAGATCAACAAGGACACCGGTCAGGTGGCCCTCAAGCGCTACATTGCGGTGGACGACGTAGGGCGGCAGATCAACCCGATGATCGTGGACGGGCAGATCCACGGCGGCATCACGCAGGGCGTAGCACAGGCCCTGTGGGAGGGTGCGGTGTACGACGACAACGGGCAACTGCTGACCGGTTCGATGATGGACTATGCCGTGCCCAAGGCCAGCTATCTGCCCTCGTATGAACTCGGGCACACGGAGACGCCCAGCCCGGTCAATCCGCTGGGCGTCAAGGGCGCTGGCGAGACCGGCTCAATTGCGTCGACTCCAGCCGCCGTCAACGCCGTGATGGATGCCCTGGCGCCGCTGGGGATCCGCCACATCGACATGCCGCTGACGCCCGAGCGCGTGTGGCGGGCCATGAAGGGAGCTTGAGCTATGTATTCCGCGAACTTCGACTACTACCGCGCCAACAGCGTGGCTGAGGCCGTGAGCCTGCTCAGCGCCCATCCCGGCGCCAAACTGCTGGCGGGCGGCCACAGCCTGCTCCCGCAAATGAAGCTGCGCGTGGCCCAGCCCCCTGCCCTAATCGACCTCGGCCGGGTGGATGAGCTGAAGGGCATCACCCACGCCGACGGCAAGCTCCACATCGGCGCCATGACCACGCACAACACCGTTGCCACCTCCGACCTGGTGAAGGAGCACTGCGCCGTGCTGGCCCACACCGCCGGACTCATCGGCGACCAGCAAGTGCGCAACCGCGGCACCATCGGCGGCTCGCTGGCCCACGCCGACCCGGCCGCCGACCTGCCCACCGTGCTGATGGCGCTGGGCGGCACCCTGACCGCCGTCGGGCCCAACGGCAGCCGCGAACTGGCGTGCATGGACTTCTGCACCGACCTATTCACCACGATGCTGCACGACGATGAAGTGCTGACGCGCATAAGCGTGCCAGCCTATGGCACGTCGGCCGGTGGCGCCTACAAGAAGCACGAGCATCCGGCCTCCGGCTATGCCGTGGTGGGCGTAGCGGCGATGGTCATGGTCGCCGACGGCAAGTGCAGCGGCGCCCGCATCGCCGTGGGCGGCGCGTCGGCCAAGCCCGCACCTGCGCCCGCCGCCGAGGACGCGCTGATGGGCAAGGCACTGGACGAAGCCACTATTGCCGCCGCGGCCGCGCTGGTCGCCGAGGCCGTTGTAGACCCCATCGGCGATCACTATGCCTCCGCCGAGTACCGCATCCACCTGGCGACGGTGCTGGCAAAGAAGGCCATCACCAAGGCAGCCAAGAAGGCAGGGGCCTGACGCGCGATCTGCCGTCCTGAGCCCGTCTCCCGCCCTATCGCCGTCACGCCAAGGCGGCGCGCAAAGGACATCGACGGCGTCTCAACGGGCGCTCTGACTGGCGCAGAGATACACAACACGGAGGCCTCTTCGGCGACGAGGGGGCCTCCGTCTTTATGGGACGAGCGTTTGAACGGTGATGAATAACAGTCGCGGGCATCCGGGCCTGACTGGCTTTGCGCTTGTGTGGGCTGGGCAGGTCGTCTCGGTGCTGGCCACGCAGATGACGGCCTTTGCGCTGGTCATCTGGGTCTATCAGCGCACCGGCAGCGTGACGGCGCTGGGCCTGCAGGAGGCGTTCTACATCACGCCCTTCCTGCTGATGACGCCGCTGGCCGGCGTGCTGGTGGACCGCCACAACCGTAAGCTGATGATGATGGTGAGCGACCTGGGCGCGGGCGCGGCGACGGTGGGCGTACTGGCGCTCCACGCGGGGGGCATCCTGGAGGTGTGGCACCTTTACGTCGCGGCGGCTGTGACCGGGGCATGCGCGTGCTTCCAGTGGCCCGCCTTCTCCGCCAGCATCAGCCTTATGGTGCCGGAGGAGCATTTGGGCCGGGCGAACGGCATGATGTCCCTGGTGGATAGCGGGCCGGGCGTGTTGGCGCCGCTGCTGGCGGGCGCGCTCCTGCCCCTCATCTCACTCACCGGCATCCTCCTGATAGACGTGGTGACATTTGTAGTGGCAGTCGGCGTGCTGGCGGTGGTGCGCGTGCCCCAGCCTGCCAAGGCCGAAGGAGAGCACAAGGAAGAGGGCGGACTACGGACTCAATTGCTCTTTGGCCTGCGCTACATCCTGGCGCGGCCAGGACTTCTGGCAATCCAGTTGGTGTTCCTGTTCGGCAACCTGGCCTCGGCTATGGGCTTCACGGTCCTGGCGCCGATGGTGCTTACCCGCACCGGCCAGAACGAGACGACCCTGGGCCTGGTGCTGGGGATCGGCGCGGCGGGCGGCGTGGCAGGCGGGATCGTGATGAGCGCCTGGGGCGGGTTCAAGCGCCGGACCATCGGCGTCATGGGCGGCTTTGCGCTGGACGGCCTGGCAACCCTGTTCGGGCTGGGGTTGGGGCGCGGACCGGGCGCGTGGATGGCGGGCATGTTCGCCCGGCAGGCCGCAACACCCCTGATCGACTCGTCCAATCAGGCCCTGTGGCAAACTAAGGTGCCGCCCGAATTGCAGGGCCGCGTCTTCTCCACGCGCATGCTGATCGCCTGGATCACCTTTCCCCTGGCGCCCCTCATCGCCGGCCCGCTGGCCGACTTTGTGCTGGAGCCAGGGATGCGGGCCGAAGGTGCTCTGGCGAAGACCTTCGGTTGGCTTGTGGGCACCGGACCGGGCGCGGGGATGGCGCTGCTGCTGGCCGCGACAGGCGTGATGATGATGGCGGCGGGGGCGGTGGGGTGGATGACGCCGGCCGTGAGAAACGTGGAACGTGCGTGAGTGTGTAAGTGTGAAGGTATGTAATGTGGTAGTGTGAGGTGGCTGGCGGTGTGTGCGGGCGACCCATTGCAGAATGCAGTCTTCGGGGTAGAATCGCAATAGTATTGGGCGACCAAGGGTGAAGCCATTGATCTTCAACTCTGTTGATGAACTGCAAACTGCCCTGCGCGGCCACGACTATGTGGCCGACCGGGGTCTGGCAACGGCCATCTATCTGGCCCTCAAGCTGCGCCGGCCGCTGTTCCTGGAGGGCGAGGCCGGCGTGGGCAAGACCGAAGTCGCCAAGGTGCTGGCAACCCTGCTCGAAACCGACCTGATCCGCCTCCAATGCTACGAAGGGCTGGACGTGAACCAGGCGGTCTACGAGTGGAACTTCGCCCGACAGATGATGCACATCCGGCTGCTGGAGGCGCGCGGCGAGCGCCCCGAGGAGAGCGAACTCTTTGGGCCGCAGTTCCTGCTCAAGCGCCCCCTGCTCCAGGCCATCGAGACCAGCCGCGACCGGCCGCCGGTGCTGCTGGTGGACGAGCTGGACCGCAGCGATGAGGAGTTCGAGGCCTTCCTGTTGGAGGTGCTCTCGGACTTCCAGGTCACGATCCCTGAGATCGGCACGCTCAAAGCGGAGCAGCCGCCCGTAGTGGTGCTCACCTCCAACCGCACCCGCGAGGTGCACGACGCCCTCAAGCGCCGCTGCCTGTACTTCTGGATTGACTACCCCAGCTTCGAGAAGGAACTGGAGATCGTCCGCGCGCGGCTGCCAGGCGCGCCCGAGGCCCTCACACGCCAGATCACGGCCTTTGTGCAGGACCTGCGCCAGGCCGACCTATACAAGCTGCCGGGCGTGGCCGAAACCCTGGACTGGACCACGGCGCTGGTGGCGCTCGACCAGACGGCGCTCGACCCCGAGGTGGTTGATGAAACCCTGGGCGTCATCTTGAAGTACCAGGACGATGTGGAGAAGGTGAAGGGCGAGCACGCGCGGGCGATTGTAGAGCGCGTGCGCGTGTGAGCATGCCCAGACGGGGACTGCGGCCCTGAGCGCGTGAGATGGGTTCCGCGACGACCGACGACGCGGCTGAGTTCAGCCGCAGATCGGCGACCGCGAAGCGCATTGGTAGCAGCGACTTCAGTCGCACCCGCTCGAAACTTCCAGGTGGCGCGATTGAAATCGCGACTACGGCGGACACGGACAAGTAGCGATGAACCAGGAAGACGTGAAACCAGCCGGCCAGTTTGTCCACAACCTGCTGCTGTTTGGGCGGGTGCTGCACGGGCTGGGCCTGGATGTGAACCTGGGCCGGATGATGGACCTGACCGCCGCGCTGGGTCACATTGAGGTGGGCCGCCGCGGGGATTTCTACCACGCCACGCGCAGCCTCCTCGTTCACCGGCGCGAGGACTTGCCCCTGTTCGACGAAGCCTTTAACTTGTTCTGGCGGACGCCACGCGAGGGGCGCGCAGGCCTCATCCCCACCGGGCGCACCCGCCGCCGCAAGCCCCCTCGCGCCGTGCCGCCCCCGCTCGGGGCGCAGGAGCCACCGCCCGAGGACGGGAACAACCCCCAGGGACAGAACACCGAACCGATCATCGAGGTCACCAAGACCTACAGCGCCGCCGAGGCGCTGCGGCGCAAGGACTTCGCCCTGCTAACTCCAGACGAGTACGCCGCCATCAAGGCGCTCATGGCCGAACTCACCTGGGCGCTGGGCGAACGCCGGACGCGCCGCCAGCAGCCGGGCGGCGGCCCGCGGCTGGACATGCGCCGCACCCTGCGGCGCAGCCTCAAGCATGGCGGCACCGTGCTGCAGTGGTCGCTGCGCGAGGCCAAGCTCAAGCCGCGGCCGGTGGTGCTGCTGGCTGATATCAGCGGCTCCATGGAACGCTACACGCGCCTCCTGCTGCACTTCCTGTATGGGCTCACGCGCGGCCTCGGCCAGCCGGTGGAGACGTTTGTCTTCGGCACCCGGCTGACGCGCATCACACGGCAGTTACGGGTCAAGAATGTGGAGCGCGCCCTGCGCGAGGTGTCCCAGGCCGTGCCCGACTGGTCGGGCGGCACCCGCATCGGCGACGCCCTCAAAACCTTCAACTATCACTGGTGCCGCCGCGTGCTCGGGCGCGGCGCCGTCGTCATCATCATCAGCGATGGCTGGGACCGGGGCGACCCGGCCGTGCTGGCAGACGAAATGGCGCGGCTGCGGCGCAGCGCCTACCGCCTCATCTGGCTCAACCCGCTGTTGGGCGCGCCGCAGTACGAGCCGCTCACCCGCGGCATCCAGGCTGCCCTGCCCCACGTGGACGACTTCATGCCAGTCCACAACCTGGCAAGCCTGGAGGATTTGGCGGAGCACCTGGCGCGGCTGGACGGCAAGCGGAGGCGATGACCATGCGCGACGTCTTGGCGGCGATTGAAGCCTGGCAGGCCGCCGGGCGGCCGGTGGCGCTGGCGACGGTGGTGCAGACCTGGGGGTCCTCGCCGCGCCAGGCTGGGGCCAAGATGGCGCTCACGCCGGAGACCAGCGGCAGCGACCAGGGCCTGGCCGGCTCGGTGAGCGGGGGGTGCGTCGAAGGCGCTGTGTACGAAGAGGGGGTGGAGGCGCTCAAGACCGGGCAGGCGCGGTTGCTGCACTTCGGCGTGGCCGACGAGACTGCCTGGGAGGTGGGGTTGGCCTGCGGCGGCAGCATCGATGTCTTTGTGCAGCCGCTGACCGGCGATCACTATCGCCAGGCGCGGGCCGCGCTGGAGGCGGGCGGCGAGTTTGCGACGGCGACGATTGTCAAAGGCGCACCCGAGCAGTTGGGCAAGGCGCTGCTGCTGGACGCGGATGGTGTGCGCTGGACCGGCATGAGCACCGAGGTGAGCGCGGCGGCAGCGGAACTGGCGCATGCGGCCCTCGCCCAGGGCAAGTCGCGGCGCGGCGCAGTGAGCGACGAGGTGGAAGTGTTTGTGGAGGTAGTTTTGCCGCCCCCCACCCTGATCGCCGTGGGCGGCGTCCACATCACCATCGCGCTGGCGGCGCTGGCGAAGACCATGGGTTACCGCACCATTGTGGTGGACCCGCGCAAGGCGTTTGGCAACGAGATGCGCTTCCCGCCCGGCACCGTGGACCGGTTGGTGCAGGCCTGGCCCGACGAGGCCCTGACCGAAATCGGCCTCACGCGTGGCACGGCCGTGGCGATGCTGACCCACGATCCCAAGCTGGACGACCCTGCGCTCAAGCTGGCCCTGCCCAGCCCGGCGTTCTACGTGGGCGCGCTGGGCAGCAAGACCACGCAAGCCAAACGGCGGGCGCGGCTGCTCGAGGCGGGCGTTAGCGAGGCGGCGCTGGACCGGCTCTACGGTCCCATCGGGCTGGACCTGGGGGCGAGCACGCCCGAAGAGATCGCCCTATCCATCATGGCCGAGATTGTGAAGGCCAGAGCCGGACGGCAGTAAGCGCGATGGACAACGACTGGCAGGCGGCCACTCAGGCTGAACTCAATCGCGCCGCGCAGGCCAAGCGCTGGCTGCGCATCATCCTGCCCATCGTCGCGGCGGCGTTCGTGGCTGTCATGTGCGCGGGGCCGCTGGCGGTTCCGGCGACGATGAGGTGGTTCGAGGGATTGGCGTGCCCCGCCGGCCAGCACCTGGAAGTCCTCGAAGTGCTGGACATCGAAGTGGATCCGCCGGAGACGCGCCAGGTGGTGTATTGCGTGGACGCCGCCGGTCAGGGCACGCTTGCGGGGGCGCGGCCATTCGCGGTGATGTGGGCGGTCTACTTCGCGATCTTTGTGGTGCTGGCCTTCGCGCTCGTGGCGGTGGTTGGGCGGGCCTGGCAGTGGTTCTTTGGGCTGCCCAAGCGCCGCCTGGAATGGGAAACGGAGCGCGAGGCGCGGGCGCTGCTGGCGGCCGGCAAGCGCGACGAGGCGGTGCGCTTGCTGCGGGACAAGACCGGCGCCGGTCCCCGTTGGGCGCAGCAGTATGTCGACGTGATCTCCAAGAGGCCAGCCCCCCCCCCATCATCGTAGGAGCGCCTTGCAGGTGCGATGGCCTCGTTACATTGATAACAAGCGGTCAAACGCATCCGCCGGCAGATCGGCCAGGCTGTCCACGATCAGATCGGCGGCGGCGAGGCGCTCGGCGGGATTGGTGTTGGTGACGGCCAGGCAGCGCATCCCGGCGGCCTTTGCAGCGGCCACGCCCGCCACGGCGTCCTCCACCACCAGGCACCGGTCGGGCGGCACGCCCACCTGGCGGGCGGCTTCCAGAAAGACGTCCGGGTTAGGCTTGCCTGGCATTTTCTCGCCCGAGACCAACGCATCGAAGAAGGGCCGCAAGCCGCCTGCATCCACCATCACCGAGATGTTAGCGGCGGGGGCGGAGGAGGCCACCGCCTGCCGCCAGCCCGCGGTTTGCAGCCGGGTCAGCCAGTGGCGCACGCCGGGCAGGGGCTCCACCGGGCCGGCGATCCGTTCGCGGAACAGCGCCTCCTTGCGGTCGCCCAGGTCGCGCAATTCGACGGCGGTGGGCTCGCGGCCTAACACCACCGACAGCACGCCCCGGTTGTTCATGCCAAAGGTCGAGCGAAAAGTGTCGGGCGCGAAAGCGTGTCCGGCAGCGGACAGGGTATCCACCCAGGATTCGTAGTGCAGCGGGCCGGTGTCAATCAAAATCCCATCGAGGTCCCAGAGGACGGCAGAGGCGAGCATAGGTGTGTGCGGGCGCGTGAGCGGAAAGATGAGGCTGAAATGTATCACGAATGGACGCGCGAGGGGTACGTGATTTCGACCGATCCGGCGCGGCTAACCATCGGGGTGATTCATCAGTTCCTGGCGGAGGAGTCCTACTGGGCCAAAGGGATTCCGCTCACCGTGGTGGAGAGGGCCGTCGCGCACTCGCTGTGCTTCGGGTTGTACGCCAACCGGAACCAGATTGGATTTGCCAGAGTCATCACCGATTACGCAACGTATGGCTACCTGAACGACGTGTTTGTGCTGGGTGACCATCGCGGCCAGGGGCTGGGCCGGTGGCTGCTGGAATGCGTTGTTGCTCATCCGGACCTGGCCGGGCTGCGGCGCTTCGGGCTCACCACCCGCGACGGGCAGGCGCTGTACGCGCGGTTTGGATGGACGGCGCTGCGCTACCCCGAGCGCCACATGGAGCGGCTGCCAGCGGATTACTACCAGACGGTGAGTTGAGGCATTCTCAGCGGCTTCTCACACAAATGTGATGTCATGGGCGGAGAGCAAGGAGACAGCCCGGAGGCGAGACCTTGGTGGAGCGGCCAGGCCATTGAGCAAGCGGCGTAAAACAATATGGTGGTGGCGCGTGCTGGTGGCAGCGGCCTGCCTGGCGGCGTGGCCGGCCGGCGCCGCGTCGGCGGCACCCGCGGCCCAAGGCGCGAACCCGCCCATTGAGAAGGTGCATGGCGAAGCGCCGAGCGCGCAGCCCGACGGAGTTCCAATGCCGGCCACCAAGGCGCGCGCCGAGTACGTGGACCCGGCCGCCTTGCTACTGCCCGACCTGCAAACCCTGCCCCCTCACAAGTTCGACATTCGGCTAGTGGCCGGCAACCGGCGGATGCTGCGGCTGGCGAACACGGTGTGGAACAGCGGCCTGGGCCCGCTGGAGCTGGAAGGCAGCTTCAATCGCGAGACCGGGCGCACGGCCGTGGACCAGCGGCTCTACTCCGCTGGGGGCGACGTGACCCTGATCCCGGTCGGCGAGTTCATCTTCCACCTCGGCCACGATCACTTTCACATCGAGAGCTTTGCCCGCTACGACCTGTGGGCGCTGACGGAAGGCGACACGCGCGCCTGGGTGGCGGCCACCAGCGCCAAGCTCTCCTATTGCGTGATCGACACAGACTCGATTGACCCGGACAACCCGGCTTACGAGGACCGGCGGCGCTACCTCGGCTGCGGCCGGACTCTTCAGGGCCTCTCGCCGGGCTGGGGCGACGAGTACGACTCCTTCCTGGATGGACAGTCACTGGACATCACCGGACTGCCGGATGGGCTCTACGCGCTCACTTCGACGGCCAACCCCGATGGCCGGCTGCGCGAACTGGACTACACGAACAATTCCGCCACAGTGTACCTGCTGATCGTGGGCAACACCGTGGCAGAAGTCGCCCCGCCCGAGGCCGCGCGCGAGCCGTGCCGGGTGGCGGGGTGGTGCTAGCAGCGGCGCAGATACCCTTCAAGGTTCGGACAAATGAACAGCCGGCCACGCGGGACAGGAAGGTCCCGCGCGGCAAGTCGGACCATAGTCTACCCGGCGGCGGCGAATTACCCCGCTGAGCAGCACAATTGGTGACATTCGTCCGGGTAAGGTAAGATACCCGTTACTGTCCGAATTAGGTTGGGGCGTCCAAAATACCCCAAATCAAACCCCCTATGGCGCAGCCCACCGAACTCAACCGTCCCGGCTTGTCCCGCCCTCCCTCCCGCTGGGGGGATCTGGCTGTTTCCGTGGGCTGGCCGCTGCTGGCCGTGGCCGCCGCCGTGAGCCTGGGGGCGGTCGTCCTCTTGCTGCTGCGAGCCAACCCCCTGGAGGCCTACGCCGCGATGTTCGGCGGCGCACTGGGCACCTCCGCCGGCCTCATCCAATCCGCTGTCAAGGCCACCCCCCTGCTGCTCGTGGCGCTGGGCATCATCATCGCGTTCCGAGCCAACGTCATCAACATCGGCGCGGAGGGGCAGATCATCGCCGGAGCGCTGATGGCTACCTGGTTCGCGCTGACCTTTCGGGCGTGGCCGGGGTGGCTGTTGGTATCAGCCACCCTTTTGGCCGGGTTCGTGGCCGGTGCGGCCTGGGGTTTTGTGCCGGGGCTGCTCAAGGCGCGGCTGGGCGTCAATGAGATTCTCAGCACAGTGATGATGAACGCTGTGGCGCTGCAATTGATGAACGTGCTCCTGAGTGGTCCGCTGATTGACCCGGCCGAGGTGCTGGCGGGCACCTTCATCGCCCAGTCCGAGCGCCTTCCCCAGCACGCCTGGCTGGCGCGGCTGGTGCCTCAGACCCTGCTGCACGCTGGGGCGATCGTGGCGGTGGTGCTGGCCATCGCGGTGTATTTCTTCCTGTGGCGCACTACCGTGGGGTACCGCATTCGGGCAGTGGGCCAAAGCCCGGAAGCGGCGCGCTATGCCGGTATCCCCGTGCCCTTCTACCAGATGCTGTCGCTGACTCTGGCGGGCGGCTTTGCGGGGCTGGCGGGCGTGGTGGAGGTGTTGGGCGTCCATCACCGGCTGCTGGAGGGTATTACCAGCGGCTATGGCTTCTCCGGCATCGTCGCGGCCCTGTTTGGCAAGCTGCACCCGCTGGGCGCCATCCCGGCCTCCTTCCTGTTTGGCAGCCTGCTGGTGGGGGCCGACAAGATGCAGCGGGCCGTGCAAGTGCCGTCGTCGCTGGTCGGCACCCTGCTGGGGCTCATCGTGCTGTTCGTCGTCGGCTCCGACTACATCGCCCAGCGACAGGCTGCCCGTCGCGCTGCTGCCCGCGCCGCGGGGGAGGACGGCCATGGCTGAGCTGTTCACGCTGCCGGTGCTGATGGGCATGGCCTTCTCCGGCATCCGGCTGGCCACGCCCTACCTGTATGCCGCCCTCGGCGAGACGTTTGCCCAGCGCTCGGGAGTGCTCAATCTGGGCGTGGATGGCATCATGCTCATGGGAGCCTTCACGGCCTTTTACCTGGCGCTGAACACCGGCAACTTGTGGCTTGGGCTGGGCGCCGCGGCCATCGTTGGCGCGCTCATGGGACTGCTCATGGCAGTCATCAGCATTACCCTCAAAGCCGAGCAGGGCATCAGCGGTATCGGGCTGTATCTGTTTGGGCTGGGCCTGTCGAGTCTGCTGTTCCGCACCATGGTCGGCACGGTCAAGACCATCGTCGGATTTCAGCCCGTCAAGCTGCCCCTGTTGGGCGACCTGCCCATCGTAGGCGAGATTTTCTTCCAGCACAGCGTGCTGGTGTATGGCGCCTTCCTGCTGGTGCCGGTGGCCTGGTTCATCATCGAGAAGACCAACTGGGGCTTGAAGATCCGCGCGGTGGGCCAGTATCCGGCGGCGGCCGACTCGCTGGGCGTGAACGTCACTGCCGTGCGCTACGCTTGCACGATTGCGGGCGGGGTGCTGGCCGGCATCGCTGGAGCTTCCCTTTCGATTGCCCTGACCAACCTGTTCCAGGAAAACCTGACCAGCGGCCAGGGCTTCATCGCCGTGGCGCTGGTGTATTTTGGCGGCTGGAAACCCCAGGGCGTGCTGGGCGGCGCCTTGCTCTTTAGCTTCGTAAACGCCTTCCAGTTGTGGGTGCAGGTGCTGGGCGTGAACATTCCGCCAGGCGTGGCGGTGATGCTGCCCTACCTGCTCACCATCGCCGCCCTGGCAGTGGCGGTGAACCGCACGCGCCAGCCGGCGGCGCTGGCCAAACCGTTCGAGCGCGGCGAGGCGTAAGCGCCCGCCGCTTCAACCCGTGTTCGATGACTCGTTGTCCGCGAATTGAAAAAAGGAGAATGAAGAAAATGCGCAATCACCTAAGCCGATTACCGTTGTTACTGGCAGTTGTGGCCTTGCTGGCGGCGGCCTGCGGAGGCGGCGCCGCCCAGGAAGGCGCTTTCCGGGTGGCCGTCGTCATGCCCAGCGCCACCACCGACATGGCCTTTAGCCAGTCCATGTTCCAGGCCCTCAAGGCCGTGCAGGAGGAAATGGGCGGCGAGGAAGCGATGGAAATCGCGTTCTCAGAAGGCATGTTCAATGTGCCCGACGCCGCCGCCGCCATCCGCGACTACGCCACCCAGGGCTATGATCTGGTGATCGCGCACGGCTCGCAGTACGGCGCATCCGTGCAGGAAGTCGCGCCCGACTTCCCCGAGACCAGCTTTGCCTGGGGCACCAACGTGGATACCTTTGGGCTGCCCAATGTGTTCGCCTACACCGCGGCGGCGGAAGAGGGCGGCTACGTGAACGGCGTCATGGCTGCGCTGCTCAGCCAGAGCGGCATCATCGGCGTCACCGGCCCGGTGGAAGTGGGCGATGCCAAGACCTATATTGACGGCTTCAAGAACGGCGTGGCCGCCACCGATCCCGGCATCACCGTCAACTCGACCTGGACCGGATCGTTCTCGGACGTGGCCCTGATGACGGAAGCCGCGAATACGCACATCGCCGCTGGCGCCGATATCCTGACCGGCTCGTCCCAGTCCGTGGTCGGGTCCATCGGCGCGGCCAAGGATGCGGGCGGCGTGCTGTGGTTTGGCACCCAGGCCGACCAGGCGTCGCTGGCCCCCGAACTGGTCGTCGCCAGCCAGGTCTATGACTGGACCGGCCTCATCAAGGACCTGATCGCCAAGCACAAGGCCGGCACCCTGGGCGGCGAAGCCTTCACCCTGCACCTGTCGAACGATGGGCTGAAGGTCGCCTATGGCAGCGGCTACAGCCTGCCCGCCGAAGTCATGGCCGCGGCCGAAGCCGCCATCACGGGCATCAAGAATGGGAGCATCGACCCGTTGCCCTAGGCAACTAACCCACGGTTAGCCACCCGACCTGCCAGGTTTCGACCGGTCTCACCCGCCGGACGGACTCTCCGGCGAAACCTGGCAGGTCGCCCGCGGTCATGACTACCCATCCGCCCTCCGCTCCCGCAATCCCGCAGCGCGTCCACGTGCAGCGCGTGGAAATGCGCGGCATCGTCAAGCGCTTCCCGGGCGTGCTGGCGAATGCCGGGGTCAACTTCGACGTGAACGCAGGCGAGGTGCACGCTCTGCTGGGCGAGAATGGCGCCGGCAAGAGCACGCTCATGCGCCAACTCTATGGGCTGTACCGGCCCAATCAGGGCGACATCCTGGTCAACGGCGAGCCGCGCGTGTTCCAATCGCCGGCGGATGCCATCCGCGCCGGCATCGGCATGATCCATCAGCATTTCATGCTGGTCCCCACGCTGACCGTCGCAGAGAACGTGGCCCTTGGGCTGCGCTCGTCGCGCGAACCACTGCTGGACCTGAACCTGGTGGCGGCCCGCCTGCGGACCCTGGCCGAGGCGTACGGCCTCAAGGTGGACCCCGACGCCTATGTCTGGCAGTTGGCAGTGGGCGAGCAGCAGCGGGTGGAGATTCTCAAAGCGCTGTACCGCGGCGCGAGCCTCATCATCCTGGATGAGCCCACGGCGGTGCTGACGCCGCAGGAAGTCGATGGGCTGTTCGTTACCCTGCGGCGCATGGCCAGCGAGGGGCACGCGCTGATCTTTATCTCGCACAAGCTGCACGAGGTGCTGGCGATCAGCCAGCGCATCACCGTGCTGCGCGACGGCCACGTGGTGGGCGAGCGCGCCACGGCTAACGTCACCCGAGCCGAGCTGGCTGAGCTGATGGTGGGGCGCGCGCTCAAGCCGATACCGGCCCAACCCATGCAGGCCGGCGACGTGCAGTTGAGCCTGGAGGCAGTGCGGGCCGCCAGCGACCGCGGCACCGAAGGATTGCGCGGCGTGAGCATGGACATTCACGCGGGCGAGATCGTGGGTCTGGCGGGCGTATCCGGAAACGGGCAGCGCGAACTGGCCGAGTGCCTGGGCGGGCTGCGCAAGGTGACGGCCGGGCGGGTGCGGCTGGCGGGCCGGGACGTGACGCACGCCTCGCCGCATGAGCGCCGCCAGGCCGGCCAGGCCTATATCCCCGAGGAGCGCATGCGCGACGGCGCCGTCAAGAGCTTCACCGTCCAGGAAAACGTGTTCCTGCACGACCACACCGCGCCGGAGTATGCCCGCTGGGGATTTCTGAATTCCGCGGCGATGCGGGCCCAGGCCAATGCCCTGGTGGCGCGCTTCAACGTGAAGACGCCGGGGCTGGACACGCCGCTGAAGAACCTGTCCGGCGGCAATATCCAGAAGCTGATCCTGGCGCGCGAGCTGGCGCGCCAGCCTCGGGTGCTCATCGCCGCGCAGCCCACGCGCGGGGTAGACATTGGCGCCACCGAGTATATCCACCAGCAACTGCTGGCGCAGCGCGCGGCCGGCACCGCCATCCTGCTCATCTCGGAGGACCTGGACGAGATCATGGCCCTGTCGGACCGCATCGCCGTCATCTACGAGGGGCGCATCATGGCCATCCTCCCCCGCGGGCAAGCCACTCCCGCCGAACTGGGGCTGCTAATGGCCGGCGTTCAGCCCGGCGGTTAGGCCGGCGGCCTTAGCACCACCCCTGGCGCGGGCTCGTCGGCCAGGCTGTTCCACAATTCTTCAAACAGCGTTTTGACAATCGGATAACGGCCGGCCTCGAGCTCGTTGTCATTCGCGGCCGTGATGACAAGGCGCCGCCGCGCGCGAGTGAGGGCAACATACCACAGGCAGCGTGCCTCGTTGCGGGCACGGCGGGTGCGTTCAACGAAGGCCGGGTGGTTTTCATCCTCGCCGCGTTTTGGCAGCACCAACCCGGCCTCGGGGTCGTGGAACGGGCTGAAATCGCGGTTGGGGCTGACTTTGTGCCGGCTGTCAGCGGCGATGACGAAGGGAAACTCCAGCCCCTTGGCGGCATGGATGGTCATCACCTGCACGGCGTCGGCCTGGCTGTTCAACTCCGGCGCTTTGAGGCGTTCATCGCTAGCCAGCAGCCGGCGCAGATGCCCGACCAGCTCGCGCGGGCCGTGAGCGGGGTTTGCCAGCGCATAGGTATGCGCGACGGCGAGCAGCTTAGCGAGTGCGGACGCACGCGGACCGGGCGTTCCCGCGCTTCCCAGCGCCTCCGCCTCCGGTTCGAGCAGGCCGCCCGCGCGCAGCGCCCACGCCACGAATGCATCCGGCGGCAGCCGCCAGCGCTGGGCCTGGGCGGCGCGCCAGTAGGCGGCGAGGCCGGCGAGGCGGGCATCCGTGGCGGCCAGCACGGCCGGCCACAGCCGCCGGTCGCCCTCCGCCGGGCGCAAGGCCGCCACCTCGGCCTGCGTGAGGCCCGCGGCCGGCCCTGCCAGCACACGCACCAGTGAAAGATCGTCGGCGGGGTCGAGGCAGAAGTTGAGCAGATGGATGGCATCCAGGATTTCGGGCCGGGTGTAAAAGGCGTCACCGGCCGAAATGGCGTACGGGATGCCGCCGGCCTGGAGCGCAGCGAGATAGTGCGGCAGGTAGGTGCGCGCGCGGATGAGGAGCGCGATGTCGCGGTATGCAAAGCCCTCGGCGCGGGCGCGCTGCACCCATTCCGCCACAGCCAGGGCCTCCTGGTCACGGTCGGGGAGCGCGTGCAGGTGGACGACCTCGCCGGTGAATTGCTGATGGTCCACAAAGGGGAGCAG
>CAZCEC010000022.1:56402-87516 GCA_964497615.1 uncultured Anaerolineales bacterium
CTCGGTTCGCCTAACTCGTACCCCGCGATGGCGCGGTTAGCGGCGGCCAGGATCGGGCTGAGTGACCTGCGGTTCTCGGTGAGCGGCGCCTCGAAGCGCGGCCGGCCCGCGCCCGGAAAGCGGGCGATGTTCTCTACCCGCGCCTCGCGCCATACGTAGATGGCCTGCCGGGGATCGCCCACGACGGTGACATTGGCGGCGCTCTCGGCCGCCAGCGCGCGGAGCAGACGCTCCTGGGCGAAGTTGGTGTCTTGATACTCGTCCACCAGCAGCGCACAGAAACGCGCCTGATGCGCGGCGCGCAGGGCGGCATCCCGTTCCAGCAACGCGGCCGCTTCCATGATCAGCCGGTCGAAATCGAGCTGGCCGCGCCGGGCCAGGGTCAGGGCATATTCGGCGTACAACCAGCCGGCCAGCGGGGCGATCACGCCGTAGCGGTCGCGCCGTGCCCCCCTGGTGCTAGCCTTCCGGAACTCGTCCCACCCGATGGCCTGATTGCGAAGCTGGTTCACGACGCCCAAGGCGTGCTCAAAGGGGCCGCCCTTGTGCCAGTCGTAGTCATCCACCGTGAGGGGATCGAAATCGCCATATGCGGCGCGGAAGCCCTCTGCCAGAAACGCTTCCTGCGCGGCTTCGAGCAGTTCGGCTGCCTCCGCCTCGGTGAGCAGGGGCAAGGCCGAGTCCACCCCGGCGCGCAGGCTGTGGTCGGCCAGCAGGCGGGCGCAGAAGCTGTGAAAGGTGCTGATCGGAGCGGCGGCGAGGTCGAGGCGTTCCAGGGCTGGGCCGGCGGCGGCGCGGGCGGTGACCGCGCGCAGGATGCGGGCCCGCATCTCGGCGGCCGCTTTCTCGCTAAAGGTGAGGACCAGGATTTCGTCGGGGCGCAATCCCTGGCCGAGCAAATGCAAGTATCGCCGGGCAATGACTTCGGTCTTGCCGGTGCCAGCGCCAGCCACTACCCGCACCGGCAAATTGGCAGGCGCGGCGATGGCCTGCGCCTGACCCGCATTAGGGATGAATGGCTGCTCGCTGGTCATGCGGCCTCAGCCTCCTGCCCCCGATCGCAGGCGGCCCGGAAGGAGCAATTCTCGCAATGGCGGCCGGGCTGAGCCGGCCAGGGCGGGCGCGCCATCCGGTCAAGCGTGGATCGAATGGCGGGCACAACCGTTTCGTTGAGCGTATCCACCGGCACGAAGCCTTGCTTCGCGTCCACTTCGCCGGCCGGCGTCAACTCCACCGTGCGTCGCGCGGTCGCGGAGAAGCCGCGCTTGCCTGGCTCCATGTTCTCCAGATGCAGCAAGTGCAGGCAGCGCGGGGCGGCCGGTGTGCGCAGGACATTGCCCCGCATCAACGCCAGCGCGTAAATGGGCAGTTGGAAGTCGGACGGTGGTTCGCCTTCCGGCGGGAGGAAGGCGCTCATCACCCTGGATACCGTGTAGCTGGCTCCAGTCTTGTAGTCAAGCACCTCGTATTCCGGGCCGTTCTCGGTCTGGACCTCGTCAATGCGGTCGATGCGTCCGCGCAGCCGATAAGGGCCAAGCTCAAACTCGAACTCCGTCTCCAGCAGCACTGGCCGCCGTGGACCGGCCAGCGCGCCCGTCTCGTAATCAGCCCAGAGCGCCAGCATGCGCTCCACCCACCGCCGCACGGCCTGGCGCTGAAGTTCAGGCCCGAAGCGCGGTCCCCAGGGGAAGGCGGGCGTGTAAGCTCCCCCGCCTGGCAGATTGACGGCTTCGCCCCGCCAGGCCGCCTCCAGCGCAGCCAGGGCGCGCTCGTTCAGGCTGGCGGACGAGTTGAGCCACGCCGGGCGCGGACGGTCCCACAGTTGGACGGCACGGGTGCCCCCATCGCCCGCCGCCACGCACAATAGCTCGTGGATCAGCCCGCCCCGGTCCAGCGCCGCCGAGCCTTCGGTCTCCAGGCCCAGGATGCGCTGGTAATAGTATTGCAGCGGGCACGTCAAGTAGGCGCGCAACTGCGAGGCGCTGGCGTAGGCCAGGGTGCGGGCCGGCGGCTCCCTGGGCGCGATTCGTGGCGCGTGCTCCATGAATGGCGCTTCGCCATCCCCGCTCTCCTCTTGCGCTCGTCCGTCGTCGGCTTCCGGTCCTCCGCCCACTTCTGCCCGCGGTAGTCTGCCCTCCTTCGTCTTTCGTCCTTCGTCTTGCGTCGTTCCTTCGCCTCTCTTGCTGTTCAGCACCAATCCGCCCTCCCGGTCAATCGCGCCGTCTTGCCCCAGCAGCCGCTCGAAGAACGGTGAGGGCAATTGGGCGTCGCCCGTGGCGGCGTGGCGGCTGGTGGAGATCCAGAGGGTCTCGACCCCGCGCGTGAGTGCGGCGGCGAGGGCGCGGGCCTCCCGTTCGATCCAGGCGCGGTGATGGCGCGCAAGAGGCGGCGGCGCAGCCAGCAAGTCCGGCAATTGCGCTTCCGCCACAAGCTGCATCTCTGGCGGCCGGCGCGGAGCGGCACTTTCCGAGAGGCCCAGCACGAAGGCGTGACGGGCGCGCACCCCGTTGACGAGGTGCAAGGGAACGAGGCGCAACCCGCCATTCGCCGCGCCGTGCCCGACCTGTTCGGCGAGTTCGTCCAGGTGCGCTTCCCAGTCGTCCGGCGCGGGCAGACCGCGGGCAATGAAGGCCTCCAACTCACGGACGAGCCGGCGCCAATCGGCAAAGGCTTGCTCCCAGCCGGTGCGCTCGGCCGGGGTGAACACCTGGTCCGTCTGAAGCCAGGCTGGGGCATTCAGGGCAGCCAGCGCGGCATCCGCGAGCGTCGAGATCGGCTGGGCAGGGTCGAGCGCCGACAGCGACTCAGCCAACTGCACCAGCGCGGCGCGGGCGGGCGCGGAGAGCTTCACGGCGTGTTGGTCCGCCGCGAGCGAAAGCGGCGGCTTGTCGTGCAGGGCCGCGGCCCGCAGCAGTGCGTGACGGTCCAGCGGGTCCAGCGCAACGAGCGGCAGGTCCAGCAACTGCGGCTCGATGTCCACGCGCTGGCGCGGGTGGCGCGCCCAGCGTACCGCCAGCCGGGCGGCGCGGATGAGGGGCGTGTGCCCGGCGGGCATTGGCCGCGGCGCAACGGGCAACCCGCGCCCTGCCAGGACGCGCTCGGCAAAGCGCAGCACATCCTCAGGTGCGATCACGGCCACGTCCTCGTGCGCCAGGGCCGGATCGGCAGCGAGCATCTGCGCAATCGCGTCCGCGGCGGCGCGCGCCTCGTCCTCAACCGTGGAAGCCTGCACGATGCTGATGCGCCCCGTCCCATCGAGAGCCGCGCTGTGACTGCTCGGGCCAGGCGGAACCGTCACGCGCACCCCCACCTCGCGGACGGCTGGATTGACGGCGGGCGGCGGTGCGAGGTGTTCGACCGGCCCCCAGGCCTGAAGCGTCTCCCAGGCGGTCTGAAGCTCAGGCGCGTGGTGGGGGGGATCGAGCCAGGCGGTGATGAGGGTCTCGGCAGCCAGCGGACGCAGCCGGTCGAGCAGCCGCAGTTGGTCCGGGCGGGCCAGGTGGACGTCATCCACCAGGAGGATCGGGAAGCGGCGGCGCACGTCTGCGGCAATTTCGGGCAGCGCCAGCAGATCGAGACAGCGCAGTGACGCTTCTTGAAAGGTGAGCAGTTGATGGCGTTCGCACAGCGCAATATAGGCAGCGTAGGCGCGGACGAGTTCGTGGTCACCCAATTCAGCGGGCCGCACGGCGAAGCCGGCGCGGTGCGCGGACAGCCAGTCCGCCACGCGAGCAAACTCGGCCAGCGCGCCGGGCGACTCGCCATAGGCGCGCCACAGATCGCCGCCGCTTTGCTCCCAAGCCTGCCGGAGAATCAGCACGCGGCTCGCAGCCGGTATCTCCCGGACACGGCGCGGCAGCCGGGCGTGCCGGTGATATTGCCGCAGGAGCAGGGTCTCAAAGCGCTGGAGCGTTGTGACCCACGGCAGGAAGTCGCCGGCCTGTGGTCGCAGTTCACGGCGCAACAGGTTGGCGTTAGCCGGGAAGAAAGACAGGCACAGAATCTCGCGCGGGGAGCGGCCGGCGGCGAGGTGCTGGCGGTAGGCCTCCACGAGGCGCGTGGACTTGCCGGTGAGGGGGCCGCCAAGCAGGAGGGTCATGCCATAGTTGTAACAAACAATTGTTCTAGAAGCAAGGGCTACAGAAATAGCAAGTGCCGCCCAATGCGGCTGTTCACCTCGCGGTAGCCCAGGCGCTTGTAAAGGGGCAAGCCCATTTCGGTGGCGAAGAGGACACCGTAGCGATAGCCTTGGGCGCGGGCATCGTGCAAAGGCTGGAGCGTGATGGCGGCGCCAATACCCTTTCGGCGGGCGGCAGGCACGGTGCCAACCGCGTACAGGCCCGCCACCCCATCGCCCAGGACGAGCATGTTGGTCGCCACCGGCTGGCCGTCGAGGTAGCCGAGGTAAAGCTGCCACGGCGCGGCGGCGGGGCCGGCGGCCAGCGTGGCGTCCACCCAGGCCTGCCCCGCCATGGGCACGTGCGCCAGCTCAAACGCGGAAAGGAACGCGTCGCGCCAGTCTTCAAGCGTCCGCTGGTCGAGAGCGCGCACGATGGAGAAGCCGGGCGGCGTGGCCGGCATTGGCGGCAGGTCGCCCAGGTCCACGGCCATGCCGGGGTCAGCAAGGCTGAACTGTTGGAAGCCATGCGCCTCCAGCCGCGTTCCTAGATCGCTGGGCTGGGTGCGGTTCGTGTGCCACCAGAACATGAACGGCGCCTGGCGGGCGCGGTACCACGCGACCATCTCATCGATGGCGGCATCGGCGGCTTCGGGCGGGAGGCGCGTGGACCACACGCCCTTGAACATCGGGTTGGCGGGCGAGGCGTGGTGGCGACTGTAGTGCGCCCCCTCCGCCAGTTCCGCGCCGGGGAGCGCCGCCGCGAAGCTCCGAAACAGGGCGTGCAAGTTGCCCTCCACGGCGGCGGCCAATTCGTCGTCGGTAGCTGAGAGGCGCGGTGTTTCATTCGGCATAGCTATCCCCAGGCGGTGAGGCCCCGAAACGTCGGCGCCAGCCGCCTCGAGCGGCCAGGCGCGGGCCGGGCAGCCAGCATCAGAATGGATTCCGGGGAAAAGTTGTAACATGTGACGCATGGCGATGCAAGTGAGTGCCGCATTCCATCTGGCGAGGCTGTTGGTGTGGCGGGCGGTGACGCAGCATCGGTTGCGCGCGGCGCTGAGCGCCTTGGCCGTGGCGCTGGGCGTGGCGACCTTCATCGCGGGTGACGTGGTGTCTGAGGCCATCGTGCGCGCCGTGACCCAGGCCGAGGACGTGCGCGCCATCGCTGAGGGATTGTTCGGCCAGATCGACCCGGTGCTGAAGGGCATCGGCGCGGCTGTCAGCGCCGCGGCGGGCTTCATAATCTTCAACGCCTTTGGGATGTCACTCACCCAGCGGCGGCAGCAGTTGGGCCTGCTGCGCACGCTGGGCATCACGCGCGGGCAGGTGCTGGGCGTGGTGCTGGCCGAGGCAGCGCTCATCGGCGGAGCGGGCGTGGCGCTGGGGCTGGCCGCCGGGCCAGCGCTGGGGCGCGGCCTCATCGTCATCCTGAAGTCGCTGGACTCGCCCGTGCTGGGCGCCTTTATCGAAGAGCCGCCGGGAGGCGAAACGCTGGCCCTGGCCGCCGGGCTAGGGCTGGCCGTGACCCTGCTGGCTGCCCTGCTGCCAGCAAGAGCGGCGCTGCGGGTGACGCCACTGACCGCCCTGGCGGCCGAATTGCCAGGAACCATTGAGCGCGGGTGGGGCCGCCCAGCGGCCGCAGGGACGGCCCTGGCATTAGGGTTGGGAGCCTGGATCATCGTTGCGCCTCCGGCAGATTGGGTGCGGCCGCCTGCGGACATTGCAGTGGCGCTGGCGGTGGGCCTGGGCTGGCTGGCCGCGTTGGCGTTGCTGCTGCCGGCGGCAGTGGGCGCGGCGGGCGCTGCGCTGCGGCGGGGCCTCCGCGGCCGGCGCGGGGCGGTGGCGCCCCTGGTGGCCGACAACTTCCAGCGCAGCCGGATGCGGGTGGTGCTCAACACCGCCACCCTGGCGATTGGGCTGGCGCTGATCGTGCTGACGGCGGGCTTCTTCCGCTTCTACTTCAACGAGATCTTTGGTCCCACGTTTCGCGCGGCGCAGGCGGCTGGCGGCTGGACCCTGATGACCTTTCCGGCAGAGGAGGGCGTGGCCGCCTACGCGAGTCTGGAGACCTTGCGCCTTCCGGCCGGCGCGCTCGAGGCGGCACGGGCCGCGGTGGGCGACCGCGCCCTGGTCTCGGCCACCGACTTCGTCATCGTCCCCGAGTTGTCGTATTTCTACGACGCCTACTTCAGCATGATGCTCGACCCCGTGATACTGCCAGCCAGCGGTTTCTACTTCGAGTTCACCGAGGGCGATTGGGGGAGCGCCCTGCCCCAACTGGAGGCCGGGTGCGCGGTGCTGATCGCGCCCGCCGTGGCACGCAAGAATAACGTGAGCCTGGGGGAGCAGATGACCCTGACGGGCCGGGACGGACCGGTGCTGTGCACGGTAGCCGGCATTGGCCAGCCGTTTGTCGGCGCGTCGCTCATCAGCAGCGCCGCCCGCGAGCAGTTCATCGTCGGGGAAGCCTTCGCGCTGTTCGTTTCCCCGCGCACGGGCCGCGACCCGGGGGACCTGGAGCGCGATCTGGAGCGCCTGGCCGCGGAGCAGGGTCTGTACCTGCTGAGCGTGGGACGCCTGACCTCATTGCAGGAGCAAGCGTTCGACCAGATCCCGGCGCTGTTCAGCGGGCTGCTGCTGCTGGCGGTGCTCACAGCGGCGCTAGGCGTCATCAACACCACCGTGCTGAGCGTGACGGAGCGGCGGCGCGAATTCTGGCAGTTGCGGGCGCTGGGCGCCACGCGCGGGCAGATCTCCGCCATCGTGGTGGGCGAGGCGGCGCTGGTGGGGCTCACGGGGGCGGCGCTCGGCCTGCTGGCGGGCGCCGGCATCGTGGTCGTGCTGGCGACCGTTTACGGCGGCAATGCGATGGGCGTTGGGGGTTACGAGCCGTGGGCGGCGGCGCTGCGGTCGCTCCCAGCCGCGCTGCAAACTGGCGCGGTGGGGCTGCTGGCCGCGCCCGTGGTGTGCGCGGGGGCCGCCTGGCTGGCCAGCCGGGCAGCGGCCGCAGGCGTCGGCAGTGCCGCCAGGCTCTAGTTCTAGCTGGTCTTCAACGCCAGGCTCAGCCGCAGCCGGCGCTGGCCGTGATCAAAGCCCTCGATGCGCAGGGATGCCCACTGGCCGGTCTCGCCCACTGCCTGCGGGTCGGCGGCTTCGGCCGGCTTCAATGCCTCGGGCGGCACCAACCCCTCCACGCCATCGGTCAACACCACGACCAGGCCCACGCCGGCCCGCGCCTTCACCCGCCCGGCAACCACTTGCCCAACCTGATAGCGCAGCTCTACGTCCACCCACGGGTCAGGCAGGCAGCGCTTGCGGCTCAGGCTGATGCGGCCACGCTCGGTGTCCACGTTCAACACCTCCACCTCAACCTGGTCGTCAATGTTGACCACCTCGGACGGGTGATCCACAAACCGCCAGTCTAGCTCCGAGATGTGCACCAATCCATCGACGCCGCCCACGTCCACAAAGGCGCCGAACTTGGTGAGCCCGGTCACGCGGCCGGCGCGGACCAAGCCAGGGCGCAAGTCGGCCAGCAGTTGCTCGCGCGCCTCGCGCCGGGCGGCCCGTTCAGAAACGACCAGCCGCCGCCGGTCAGGTTGCACTTCGATGACCTTGACGGATATGGGCTGGCCCAGCAGCGCCGACTTGGCCTGTGTCAGGTCACCGCCGCCGCGCGGCAGTTGGCTGCACAGCGAGTTTGGCAGAAAGGCCTCCAGGCCGTCCACCTCCACCAACAGACCGCCGCGATTGTGCCCGGTCACCCGGCCAGTGAGGATCTCCCCCTGGTCCATGCGCTCGGCGGCCCGCTGCCAGGCTTGATGCGCCAACCCCTCGCACAGCGAGACGATCAGGTCGTCGTCGTTGTTGAGCGGCTGCACGACCCGCAAGGGCAATTCGTCACCCACGGATACGTCGGCCAGGGTTTCACTGTTCACACGGCGCAGGTCGCTGGCCGGGATGATGGCGTCGCGCTTCGCGCCGACGTCCACCAGCCAGCCGCTGTCGTCGAGTTGCAGGACTGTCCCGGTGCGGATTTCGCCCCGCCGCGGAGGCGCAACCAGCCAAGCAGCGAGGCGGCGCGCAAAGGCTTCCCGGTCTTCGGTCCGACTGTCAGCATAAGGTTGATTGTCAATTACTCTCTGGGTTGTCATCATTGCTCCTTTCTACCACCGTAGCATACCGGCTTAGGAGAGTCAAACATCGGCGGTGTTTTTGAGAACGCCCTGAGGCTTGGTTATTGTCGCGGACGAGGCCCATCGTCGGCGGCGCACCGCCCTGCATCACCGGTTGACCAGTATCCTGGAACAGGTGGAAGCCGCGCCGGGCCGGCTGGACAGCGGCCAATATGGCATCTGCATCGAGTGCAGCCACCCCATCCGCGAGGAGCGGCAGGAGATTCTGCCCGACACCGTGTACTGCGTGCGGTGCAGCGCGGCCCAGAGCCGCCGAAGCTGGAACGGCGCGCCTCTCCCCTCACCGCCTCCCTGTCATGTGCCCCACGAGGCGATTGGGGCCTTAAGCAGAAACCCCCTTCCCCGAGGGGGGAAGGGGGCGTGAGCGCCGCGAGACGGCGATGGTCTAGAGATCCTTCACAACTTTCACCACGGTTGCCTTGGTGACACGCTTGATCGTCGCAACGGCGGCGTCGCTCATCTGCTCGGCCTGGTGGTTCTCGTCACCGTACATGTTGTTGGTCATGGTAATGGTGAACGACTTGCGGATATGGGGCTGGCCCTCGTCGCAGAATTCGAAGGTCCAGGTAGGCAGGGTGCCGGCCTGCGTGGCGTTGTGCATGAACTTGGGGCGGGTGTAGTTGGTCAGGGCCACCTTGTACTTGCCGGTAGGCAGCGGGGCCCGTTTGACGGCAGCCAGGGCCGCGCGGTAGAGCTTGATTACCTCGGGCGCGATCTTAGCCTTCAGGTCGTTCTTGCCCTTCGTCTCGAACGCCAGCCAGTTGCCATACTTTTGGTTGAGCTTGTTCGCGGACGCCAGGACGGCTGGCGTGCGGCTCAACTTGGCGAGCGTCATGAGCGCCTTGACGTCCGCCTGCGACTTGGTCTTCGCCGGAACGACCTTGTCATCTCTCCAATCGGCCGGTATCTTGGGAATCGGTGTGGGCATGGAACCTCCTGGGTGGATAAGCGGCTAATTCGGACCGGGATTGCTTGGTTTGATTTTATGCCGAATATCCACCCACGAAGCTTAAATTTTGCGGCGCCGCACCGCGCTGACCGGCCCCTAGCTCGCCGATCGCGGCTGGCGCCGCAGGCGCAGGCTGTTGCTGACGACGAAGATCGAGCTGAACGCCATCGCCCCGGCGGCCAGGATGGGGTTGAGAAAACCCAGCGCCGCAGCCGGGATGAGGATGACGTTGTAGAAAAATGCCCAAAACAGGTTCTGACGGATGGTGCGCATCGTGCGGCGCGAAAGGCGGATCGCCCGCGGCACGCCGCGCAGGTCACCGCTGATGAGCGTCACTGGGGCGGCGGCCATCGCCACATCCGTGCCGGTGCCAATGGCGATGCCCACGTCGGCCTGCGCCAGGGCCGGCGCATCGTTGAGGCCGTCGCCGACCATGGCGACAATTCCGCGGCTGTGGTTTTCGCTTTGCAGGCGCTTGATCACCCTCGCCTTCTCGCCCGGCAGCACCTCGGCGATGACCTCATCCACCCCAGCCGCGCGGCCAATCGCTTCGGCGGTGGGGCGATTGTCGCCGGTGAGCATCACCACCCGCAGCCCCATCTGCCGCAGTTCAGCAATCGCTTCGACCGAGCCTTCCTTGAGGGTGTCCGCCACGCCGATGACGCCCGCCACCTGCCCGTCCACGGCAGCCAGGATCGCCGTCTTGGCCTCAGCTTCCAGGCGCGCCACGGCCGGCGCCAGCCCATCGAGCCCCAGCCCATGCGCGGCCAGCAAGCGGGCGTTGCCGGCCAGCACGGTGTGGCCCTCCACCTGCGCCACGATGCCGTGCCCGGCCTCGGCCTGGAAGGATTCAGGCGGCGCCAGGGCCAGCCCGCGGGCGCCGGCCTCGGCCACCAGCGCCTCGCCCAACGGATGCTCGGAGCCGCGCTCGGCAGACGCAACCAGTCTTAGCAAGCTGGCCGCCGCCGGGAGTTCGCCGGTTTGTCCGGCCCCCAACCGCCAGCTTCCCACCTCCACATCCGTCACCGCCGGCTGCCCCTTCGTGATCGTCCCGGTCTTATCCAGCACCACCACGCCAATGTGGCCGGCCCGCTCCAGCGCTTCGCTGTTCTTGAACAACAGCCCGCTTTCCGCCCCCCGTCCCATGCCCACCATCACGGCCGTGGGCGTCGCCAGCCCCAGGGCGCACGGGCAGGCGATGACCAGCACCGCGACGGCGTTGATCAGGGCGCGCTGGAGCAGGAAGCTCCAGGCATAGTCGCCGCTGAAGAAGAGCCAGCCCAGAAAGGTGACGGTCGCGGCCAGGATGACGGCCGGCACGAAGACGGCCGACACCTGATCCGCCAGGCGCTGTACCGGCGCCTTGCTGCCCTGCGCCTCCTGCACCAGCCGGACGATCTGCGCCAGGGCGGTCTCGCGGCCCACCTTGGTGGCCTCGAACTTGAGCAGGCCCTGCTTGTTGAGGGTCGCGCCCACCACCTTGTCTCCGGGGTGCTTCTCCACCGGGCGGCTCTCCCCGGTGAGCATGGACTCGTCCACGGTGGAGCGGCCCTCGATCACCACGCCATCCACCGGGAACTTGCCGCCGGGCCGCACCACCACCACGTCGCCCACGCGCACGTCATCCACCGGGATTTCGTGCTCCTGGCCCTGGCGCACCACCAGCGCGGTGCGGGCTTGCAGGCCCATGAGTTTCTTGATGGCGCCGGAGGTGCGGCCCTTGGCGCGCGCCTCCAGGAACTTGCCCAGGACGATGAGGGTGATGATGACGGCCGAGGTCTCGAAGTATTGGTGCCCCAGCGCGTAGTTGGCGAACTCGTTCAGCAGCAGCACGGCCACGCTGTACAGGTAGGCCACGCTGGAGCCAAGCGCGATCAGTACGTCCATGTTGGCGGCCCGGTTGCGCAGCGCTTTGTAGGCACCCACGTAGTACTGCCAGCCGACGACGAACTGCACCGGGGTCGCCAGGGCGAAGAACACCCAATCCAGGTACGGCCAGTGATAGAGCCACGGCAGGAAGTTGTGCAGGTCCTGCACGTTGTGGACGATATCGCGCGACATCGAGAGCACGAACAGGGGCACGGTGAAGAGCAGCCCCAGCAGCAGCAGCCGGCGCTGGCGGGCGATCTCCGCGTCGCGGGCGGCCTGCTCCGCGTCCTCGGCGCTGCCCTCCGCCTGAATGGCCTCGAAGCCCGCCGCGCTCACCGCCCGGCGCAGGTCGGCCTGGCTGACCAGGGTGGGGATATAGGTGACCACGGCCTGCTCGGCCGCAAAACTGACGCGCGCGGCAGTGACGCCCTCCAGCGCAGCCAGCGCCTTCTCCAGCCGGCGGGCATCGTTGTCGTCGGACAGCCGCCGCAGGGGCAGTACCGCTTCGCCCACCGCCACCCCATACCCGGCGCGCTCCACGCGCGCGATCAGGTCCTGCTGCGTCACGCGGGCCGGGTCGAACTCGACGGCGGCGCGTTCCGTCGCCAGGTTGACCGACGCCGTCTGCACGCCGTCGAGCTTCTTCAGATTGCGCTCAACCGTGCCAACGCAGTTGGCACACGTCATGCCGGTGATGGGGAGGGTGACGGTCTTCATGGCTCTACAGCGCGAGCAGTTTCTCCGCGGGATACTCGATCTCCACCAGCTTGGCCTCGATGGCGGCCTGGTCGGCCGGCGCATCAAAGACGACGGTGACGTTCTTGGTCTGCTGGTCAGCCTGGACGGTCTTGACGCCGGGCACTTCAGACACCTCGGTCTGGATGGTGTGGACACAATGGCCGCAGGAGATGTTGGGGACGTGCAGGGTAACGGTATTCATGGGAGTGGCTCCTTGGGAAAAGTGGGGTGAACTAGACCTTAGTTGAAGTCGAGAAGACCTGGCTGATTTCGGACAGGACGCGTTCGCGCTCGCGCACGTCTTCGCCCTGGATGGCAGTGATGACGCACGAGTGCAGGTGACCATCCAGCAGAAGGGTGCTGACCTTGCTTAGGGCCGCCTCGACGGCCTGGATCTGCTTGATGACGTCGATGCAGTACTGGTCGCTCTCCAGCATCCGCTCGATGCCCTTCACGTGGCCGGCGATGCTCTTCATGCGCCTCAGGGCTTCGTCTTTGGCATCGGACATAACGACCTCCTGGCATATCCCCCCCCGGTGGGGGTGGGGCTATTAGTGCGATTTTACCGCAGGTTTGTGGTGTGTCAAGGTGACGTTTGTCACCGGGGGGGCTGCCGATCTGCAGGGAACTGAGACAACGGCAGACTGCCCCATCCCCTGGGGATTGGGCCCCCGACGCCACGAACGGCCCGGCCTCAGCGGCCAACCCGGCACCCGAGACGGCGCTTGCAGGTGATTTTCGTCACCGTGTGCAGAATACACAATGGCCTTGCACCAATTTGCTTATAGAATTAGATTGTATCGGCGGCTCGCTGGCCGGCTATCCCCCCACCCTGGAGACCCTGACCTCATGTCCACCGAAGAAAAGCTGCGGATCGGCGTGCTGGGCTGCGGCCCCATCGCCCAGTTCGCTCATTTCGACGCCATCCGCAAGGCCCGCAGCGCCGAGCTATATGCGATCTGCGACCGCGCGCCTGACCTGCTGGAACGCATGGCCCTCGTGCACCGGCCCGCCACCACCTACAGCGACTTCGCCGCGATGCTGGCCGACCCGAAGCTGGACGCCGTCATCATCGCCACCGCCGACCAGTTCCATGTGCCGCTGTGCAGGCAGGCCATCGCCGCCGGCAAGCCGGTGCTGGTGGAAAAGCCGATGGGTGTGAGCGTGGAGGAGTGCCTGGAGCTGCGCGACCTGGTGCGCGAAACGGGGGCCGTGCTGCAGGTGGGCTACATGAAGCGCTTTGACCCCGGCATCGAGTACGCCCGCAACTTCATCCGCGAGGAGCTAGGCGAGCGCCTGTCCTACACGGCCTGGTATCGCGACTCGGCCTACCGCTATACCATGACTGACAACCTCCAGCCGATCCCCTACGCCAGCGCCAACGCCCTGCGCCCCGGCGGCAACCCCAAGGCCGACAAGCGCCGCTACTTCATGCTCACCCACGGCAGCCACCTGGTGGACAGCGCCCGCGCCCTGGGCGGCGAGATGAAGAGTGTCCACGGGCGGCTGGTGGAGAAGGCCGGGGCCTACTGCTGGTTCATCGCCGTGGAGTTCGCCGATGGGAGCCTTGGGCACCTGGACCTGACCGTAGCAGTGCGCGGCGACTGGTCCGAGGGCTTCCACGTCTATGGCGAGAAGGGCAGTGTCATCGGCAAGGTGCACCTGCCCTGGTACCATAAGACCGCCGAGGTGGAGTGTTTCTCCACCACCGACCGCATCATCCGCCGCCCCCTGGGCGAGGACGCGCACAGCTACAAGCGCCAGATTGAGAGCTTCGTCGAAGCCATCCGTAATCCCGCCAGCCAGACTGGCGCAACAGTGGATGACGGTCTGGAAGGCGTCCGCGCCATGGTCGCCATTGCCCGCTCGGTGGAGCGCGGCGCGCCCGTCCGGCTGGATGAGGTGACGGGGGGAGTGTGAGTCTGTCGACGACCGACGACCGACGACGAAGGACGAAGGACGAATGAGGACAAACGATAATGTATGACGACCCACGACGGCATCCCATGGACGAGGATAATCCAGCCGCCTGCGCTGGAAAGTGAACATCCGCTACATCCGCTGCCAAATCCGTTGCCAATGAAGATCGGAATCTTCGCCAAAACATTCGCCCGAAAGACCCTAGAAGACACGCTCGACGCCGTCGCCGCGCACGGCATCTCCAGGGTCCAGTTCAACATGGCTTGCGCCGGCCTGCCGTCCATGCCCGACGAGATCAGCCTCGAACTGGCGGACCGCATCCGCGCCGCCGACGCCGCGCGCGGCATCGAAATGGCGGCCGTGTCCGGCACTTTCAACATGATTCACCCGGACCCGGCGGTACGGGAGGCCGGGCTGCGGCGGCTGGGGGTGCTGGCAGGCGCGGCGCGGGCGATGGGCACTGGGCTTATCACCCTTTGCACCGGCTCGCGCGACCGGCAGGATATGTGGCGGCGACATCCAGACAACGACCTGCCCGACGCCTGGCGCGACCTGACAGCCGGCCTGGAGCGCGCTCTTGCCCTTGCCGAGCAGCACGATGTCACCCTGGGCTTCGAGCCGGAAGTGGCGAACGTGATTGACACGGCCGAGAAGGGGCGGCGGCTGCTGGACGAGATGCGGTCCCCGCGCCTGAAGGTGGTTTTTGATGCCGCCAACCTGTTCCGGGCCGGGGACCTGGCCCGGATGCCGGACGTGCTGGGCGGGGCCTTTGATCTCCTCGGCAACGACATTGTGCTGGCTCACGCCAAGGACCTTAGCCGCGACGGCGAGGCCGGCCACCAGGCGGCGGGGACTGGCGTGCTGGATTATGATCTGTATCTGAAGCTCCTGCGCCATCACGGCTACAGTGGCCCGCTGGTACTGCATGGGCTGGAGGAGAGTCAGGTGAACGCGGCGGTGGCCTTCTTGCAGGATAAGCTGAGCAATGCCCTGGTTTGAGCGCCACGGACTGCGTTGTCACTACCTCGACCAGGGCCAGGGCACACCCTTCATATTTCAGCATGGGCTGGGCGGAACGGTGCAGCAGCCGGCCGACCTCTTTGCGCCTGTGCCCGGCATCCGCTTCCTGGCGCTCGACAGCCGCGGCCACGGCGAGACGCGCCCCCTGGGCGACCCGGCGGCATGGAGCTTCAACACCTTCGCCGATGACGCGTTGGCGCTGCTCACGCACCTGGGCGAGCGGCAGGCGGTGGTGGGCGGCATCTCGATGGGTGCCGGCGTGGCACTGAACTTTGCGCTGCGCTACCCAGAGAGCACGCAGGGCCTGGTGCTCGTCCGGCCCGCCTGGCTCGATCAGCCCATGCCTGCCAACTTGCGGCATTACCCAGTGATGGCGCGGCTGATCCGGCAATATGGCCCGGCCGAAGGGTTGGAACGCTTCAGGGCCACGGGCGCGCTGGACGAGGTGCGCGCCGTCTCGCCGGACGTGGCCGACTCGCTGGCCGGCCAGTTCACCGAGCCGCGCGCCGCCGAAGCCGTGGCGCGGCTGGAGCAGATGCCGAATGACGCCCCCAACCGCCGCCGGGCCGAGTGGGCGGCGATCCGCGCCCCAACCCTGGTGCTGGCGAACAAGATGGACCCGGTGCATCCCTACGAGTACGGCGAGACCCTGGCCGCCGCCATCCCCGGCGCGCTCTTCGACGAGATCACACCCAAGTCGGTGAGCAAGGAGCAATACCGGCTGGACGTGCAGGGGCAGCTCACCGCGTTTCTAAGTGCTCGCTTCGGCGAGTGAGAAAGGGCAGATTGATGGTGCAGTGTGCGACTTCCCTATGGTCGGCCGACCTGAGCAACCTGGCTGCCGAGATCAAGCGTGTCGAGCCGTACTCCGAGCGCTTTCACCTGGACGTGGCCGACGGGCACTACGTCCCCAGCCTGCTGTTCTTCCCCGACCTGGTCAAGGCCGTGCGCAAGCACACTGCGCTGCCCTTCGAGGTCCACCTGATGGTCACCGACCCCCTGGCGTGGCTGGAACCCTTCGCCGAGGCCGGCGCGGACAGCCTGCTCTTGCAGTATGATGCGCTCAAGGAACCGGCGGAGGCCATCCGCGCCATCAAGTCGCTGGGCAAACGCGCCGGCCTCGCCATCCGCATCGAGGAGCCGGTGGACGTGCTGGAGCCCTATTGGGCAATGCTGGACACCGTGGTCATCATCGGCACGGCGCTGGGCATCAAGGGCGCCTCGATGGATGCGGGCGTGCCGGACAAGATTCGCGCCGCCAAGACCATCACCCAGCAGCGCGGCCTGAGCGTCGAGGTCGAGGCCGACGGCGGCATCCGCCGCAACACCGTGCCCCTCATGGCGGCGGCGGGCGTGGACCTGATCGTGCCCGGCTCGTTGATGTTTGGCGAGGACCCTAAGGCGATGCGCGCGTGGTTGGCAACCCTGCAATAGTGCTACCTGCGTCCACGCAGGTGGACGCGGCGGCCACAGGCCCGCAGGCGCGAAATTTGCGAAGCACCCCGGAACAACTTGAAGGGGCCATTCGCCAGCCAGGGCGCGGCTCAGAAGGAGCAGACATGACCCACAACGATCACCACATTCAAGCCGCCTACACCGTCGCCCAGGAGCGCTACGCCGGGCTGGGCGTGGACACCCACCAGGCGCTGGAAACCCTGGCGAGCGTCGCCCTCAGCCTGCACTGCTGGCAGGGAGACGATGTGGGCGGGTTCGAGAACACGGGCGAGGCCCTCAGTGGCGGCATCGCCACCACCGGCAACTACCCCGGCAAAGCCCGCACCCCCGACGAGTTGCGCCGCGACCTGGACCAGACCTTCAGCCTGATCCCCGGCCGGCACCGCCTCAGCCTGCACGCCATGTACGCCGAGACCGGCGGCGGGCGCGTGGATCGCGACGCCCTGCGGCCCGAGCATTTCGCCGCCTGGACCGACTGGGCCAGGGCGAACAATCACGGGCTGGACTTCAACCCCACCTGCTTCTCGCACCCCAAGTCGGCCAGCGGTTTCACCCTCGCCAGCGCCGACCCCGGCATCCGCCAGTTCTGGATTGAGCACTGCATCGCGAGCCGCCGCATCGGCGCGCACTTTGGCCGCGAATTGGGTACGCCCTGCATCACAAACATTTGGATCCCGGACGGGTACAAGGACACGCCGGTTGACCGCGCCGCCCCACGCCAGCGGCTCATGGAGTCGCTCGATACTATCCTGGCCGAAGCGATTGACCCAGCCCTCAACCGCGACGCTGTGGAGCCCAAGCTGTTTGGGTTGGGCTCCGAAAGCTATGTCGCCGGCTCGGCCGAGTTCTACCTCGGCTACGCCGCCAGCCGCCAAATTCTCCTCTGCCTGGATGCCGGGCATTTTCACCCCACCGAGACCATCTCCGACAAGATTTCGTCGGTGCTGCTGTATCTGCCCGAGATCCTGCTGCACGTCAGCCGCGGCGTGCGCTGGGATAGCGACCATGTGGTCATCCTGAACGACGATTTGCACGCCATCGCCCAGGAGATCGTGCGCGGCGGCTACCTGGGCCGGGTGCACATCGGCCTGGACTATTTTGACGCCAGCATCAACCGCGTCGCGGCGTGGGCCATCGGCGCCCGCAACACCCAGCGCGCCCTGCTGGCTGCCCTGCTGGAGCCGATTGACGAACTCCGCACCCTGGAGCAGGCCGAGGACTACACCGGCCGCCTCGCCCTGCTGGAAGAGATCAAAACCCTGCCCGTGGGTGCGGTTTGGGACTACTTCTGCTTGAAGCACGAAGCGCCCGCCGGCCGCGGGCTCATGAGCGAGGTCCGCGCCTACGAGCACAAGGAACTCGCCAAGCGCGGCTAGCCGCCGATGGAACAGGACATCATGAGTACGCGACCGAACGAATTCAAGCACGTTACCTACCTGTGGGACGACGCCGTCGCCGCTGCCCTCGACCCGGTGGAGCGCCTGCGCTACCGCAGCAACCTGCTCGGCGCCGATCAGCGCATCACCAACACCGGCGGCGGCAACACCTCGTCCAAGATCGCCGAGACCGACCCGCTCACCGGCGAGGCTGAGGAAGTGCTGTGGGTCAAAGGCTCTGGCGGCGACCTGCGCACCGCCACCCGCGCCAACTTCGCCTCCCTTTACATGCGCAAGCTCCTCCGCCTGAAGGACATGTACGACCGGGCCGAGGTCAAGGGCGTGAAGACCGAGATCGAGGACCGCATGGTGGAGATGTACCGCCACGCCACCTTCGGCCTCAACCCCACCGCCTCCTCGATTGACACCCCCCTGCACGGCTTTATCCCCGCCCGGCATGTGGACCACATGCACCCCATCAGCGCCATCGCCATCGCCGCCAGCGCCGACCAGGAGCGATTGACGCGCGAGGTGTACGGCGACGATGTGGGCTGGGTGCCGTGGCAGCGCCCCGGCTTCGACCTGGGCCTCGTCATGGGGCAGTGCGCCCGCGCCAACCCCAGCCTGCGCGGCCTCATCATGGGCCAGCACGGCCTGATCAACTGGGCCGGCGACGACAAGGAATGTTACGAGCTGACTCTGTCCCTGATCGAGAAGGCCGCTCGCTATATCGAGACCAAGGACAAGGGCGCGGCCACGTTTGGCGGACAGAAGTGCGCGCCGCTGGACGAGGCCGCCCGCACCCGCACCCTGCTCCAGTTGCTGCCCAAGCTGCGCGGGCTGGTGTCGCAGCAAAATCGCTTCATCGGCACCGTGCACGTCACCGACCGGGTGCTGGAATTCGTCAACAGCCACGACGCCCCGCGGCTGGCCGAGTTGGGCACCTCCTGCCCCGACCACTTCCTGCGGACCAAGATCAAGCCCCTGTACGTGGATTGGAACCCGCACGCCGAGGACTTTGATGCGCTGATGGGCAAGCTCCAATCTGGACTGGCCGCCTACCGCGCCGACTACGCCGCCTACTACGAGGCCTGCAAGCGGCCGGACTCGCCCGCGATGCGCGACCCGAACCCGACCGTCATCCTCATCCCCGGCCTGGGCCTTATCGCCTGGGGCAAGACCAAGAGCGAGAGCCGCGTCACCGCCGAGTTCTACTCGCTCGCCATCGAAGTCATGCGCGCCGCGGAGGCCATCAGCCGCTACCAGGGCCTGCCGCGCCAGGAAGCCTTCGACATCGAATACTGGTTGCTCGAAGAGGCCAAGCTCAAGCGCATGCCGCCGGAGAAGGAGTTGGCCCGCAGCGTGGTGGTGGTTATCGGCGCGGGCAGCGGCATCGGCAAGGCCGCCGCCCACCGCGTGGCGCAGGAGGGAGCGCACGTCGTCTGCGCCGACCTCTCGCCTGAGGCCGCCCAAGCCACCGCCCAGGAGTTGGTTGGCAAGTACGGGTTGGGCATCGGCGTGGCGGGCACAGGGATATCAGGCTGCGGCCCCGCCATCGGGCTGGGAGCGGACATCACCGAGCGGGCCAGCGTCCGCGCGCTGTTCGAGCAGGTGGTGCTGGCCTACGGCGGGGTGGACAACGTCATCGTCACCGCCGGCATCTTCGCGCCGCCGGATAAGGACGGCCACATCGCCGACGAGTTGTGGGCGCGGACGTTTGCCATCAACGTCACTGGGGGCTACCTGGTGGCCGACGAGGCGGCCCGACTCTGGCGGGCGCAGGGCATGCCCGGGAGTCTGGTGCTGACGACGAGCGTCAATGCGGCTGTCGCCAAGCGCGGCTCGGTGGCCTACGACACCAGCAAAGCGGCGGCGAACCACCTGGTGCGCGAGCTGGCGATTGAGCTGGCGCCCCTGGTGCGCGTCAACGGCCTGGCCCCGGCCACCGTGGTGGAGGGCAGCAGCATGTTCCCGCGCGACCGGGTGATCAGCTCCCTCCACAAGTACAATGTGGCCTTCGACGAGGGGGAAAGCACGGAGGCCCTGCGCGACAGGCTGGCCGCGTTCTACGCGCAACGCACCCTGATCAAACGTCCCATCACCCTGGCCGACCAGGCCGAGGTGGCCTATCTGCTGTCCAGTTCCAAATTCGCCAAAACCACCGGGCAGATCATCAGCGTGGATGGCGGCCTGGCGGAAGCATTCTTGAGATAAGGAGAAACAACTATGCAGCGCGTTGGCTTCATGCTCAAGGTCCGGCCGGAAAGGATCGAGGAGTACAAACTGCACCACCAAAACGTCTGGCCGGAGATGCAGGCTGCCCTGCGGCGCACCGGCTGGCACAACTACTCCCTGTTCATGCGCCCGGATGGCACCCTGTTCGGCTACGTCGAAGTGCCCGACACCTTCCAGGCCGCGCTCGACGGCATGGCGCAGGAAGAAATCAACACCAAGTGGCAGGACTTCATGGCGCCGTTTTTTGAGAGCGTGAGCGGCACCCACGCCGACAAGATGATGGAAGTGCTGGAGCAGGTCTTCTACCTGGAGTAAGGCCGTGGCGGCCAGCCTCAACTTCGCGGCGGTGGACCTGGGGGCCGAGAGCGGGCGCGTGATGCTGGCCCGCTTCGACAGCGACCGCCTGTCGCTCGAGGAGATTCACCGCTTCGCCAATGTGCCGGTACGCGTTGGGCCCACCCTGCATTGGGACGTGCTGCGCCTATGGGACGACATCCAGCACGGGCTGGGCGCGGCGGCGCGGCAGGCCGGCGGCCCGCTGACCAGCATCGGCGTGGACACCTGGGGGCTGGACTTTGCGCTGCTGGGCCGCGACGGGCAACTGCTGGGCAATCCCGTTCACTACCGCGACACCCGCACGCAGGGGATGGTGGAAGAAGCCTGCCAGCGCGTGCCTCGCGCCGAGATTTTCGAGGCCACCGGCATCCAGTTCATGCCCATCAACAGCCTGTACCAACTGCTGGCAATGAGGCTGAGCGGCTCGGCCTTGCTCGACGCCGCCGGCCGCTTTCTGACCATGCCGGACCTGTTCAACTACTGGCTCTCGGGCGAGCAGGCCAACGAGTTCTCTAACGCCACCACCACCCAGTGCTACGATCCCCGCGCTGGTGATTGGGCCTGGGGCCTGCTGGACCGGCTGGAACTGCCCAAGCACTTGTTTGGGCGCATCGTCCCACCGGGCACGCGCCTGGGGCCGGTGCGCCCCGCTCTCACCGCCCAGTTGGGCTTGGGCGAAGCACAGGTCGTCGCACCGGCCACGCACGACACCGGCTCGGCGGTGGCGGCGGTGCCCTTCGACGATCCCCACGCCATCTACCTCAGCTCAGGCACTTGGTCGTTGATGGGCGTCGAGCTTCCCCAGCCCGTTATCAACGCCCAGAGCCTGGCCTACAACTTCACTAACGAGGGCGGCGTGGGCGGCACATTCCGCCTGCTCAAGAACATCATGGGCTTGTGGGTGGTGCAGGAGTGCCGCCGCGCCTGGGCCGCCCAGGGCCACGACATTGGCTATCCGCAGTTGGTGGCCCTGGCCGAGGCCGCGCCCGCCTTCGGCCCACTGGCCGCCATGAACGACGACCGCTGGCTGCCTCCCGGCGACATGCCCGCGCGGCTGCGGGCCTACCTGAGCGAAACCGGCCAGCCCGCGCCGGAAAGCATGGGGGCGCTGGCGCGCTGCGTGCTGGAGAGCCTGGCCTTGGAGTATCGGTGGGTGGCCGAGCGGCTGGACGAGCTGACTGGGTGGCGGGCGGAGACGATCCACATCATCGGCGGCGGGTCGCAGAACGCCCTGCTGAATCAGTTCACCGCCGACGCCACGGGGCGGACGGTCGTCGCGGGGCCGGTGGAGGCCACCGCTCTGGGCAATGTGCTGGTGCAGGCGATGGCCGAGGGCCAGCTTGGATCGCTGGCCGAGGGCCGCGCCTTGGTGCGGCGCTCGTTCCCCACACACGTGTTTGAGCCGCGGGCGCAGGAACGGTGGGACGAGGCGTATGCGAGGTATGTGGGGCTGAGGCCGACCTAACCCCCTGCCCCCTTCCCTTGTAGGGAAGGGGGTGCCAAGTCAAGCGTCACTGAATTCCCCATAGCCGGATTGTGCCATCGAGCGACCCCGACGCAAGCCACGTACCGTCGGGCGAGAACGCCAGGGCGGTGACCCAACCCGTGTGGGCCTGGATGCGGCGGACGAGGGCGCCGTCGGGTACGGACCAGATGCAGATTGAGCCGTCCGACGCGCCGGAGGCGAGCAGGTGGCTGTCGGGGGACCAGGAGAGCTCGTCCTCGGTTGAGTCAGCAGAGATGAGCCGACGCCCTGGCTCTTCGGAAACGCGCATCACCCGCCGTCCATCCGACAAATCCCATATGTATATGGTCTCGAACAGCTCCGCTGCCGCTACCCACTTGCCATTGGGTGAGAAGGCAACGCTCATCAGTAGGTCCCGGCTGTTAGTGCCAAGAGCCCACACCGTCTCACCGGTAGCTACTTCCCATACAATGACTCGGCCATAGTATTCTCCCGTAGCGAGGTATTGGCCATCGTCCGAAATTGCCAGTCCAGCAAATACGGTATTCGGCCGAGTCAATTCTTGGTGGAGCTCCCAACTTTCAGGGTCCCATAGCTGAATGGTATCGAACCACTTGAGTGCCACAACGTCAGACAGCGGGGAAAATGCAACGCTTGGGCGGCTGTATCCAACTTCGGAGATTGGATGCCGCACACTGCCATCAACTATATCCCATAGGATCACCTGGTTTCCTTCGTACGTGGCGGCTACCTGCTTGCCGTCCGGCGACACAGCTAGACTCGCAACCCCTCCCAAACCTGCGTCGAGCGACTGCAATGGCGATCCATCCACTACACGCTGCAAACGAGTTGTTCCATCACCATAACCTGCTGCCAAAGCGCTGCCATCAGGCAACCAAGCCAAAGCACTGACTTCGCTCGTGAAACCAGAGATGGCGGGTCCTGCAAGCCGATCGCTCACACCCCATTGTTCGACGGTATCGTTCCAGGTGGCGACGACAACATTCTCTCCATCCATTGACCAGGAAACACTGGAGTAAAGTTGCGATGGTTTCCGCCAGACTTCCCCAACGAAGACACCGGTGACCTCCCATATGTATATCCCGTTCCCGACACCCGCAACGAATGTGCCGTCAGGTGAGAAGGCAACGTCCTCCAAGATGCCGGCATGGACCTCCTGCCAATCTACGCGCCGGCCTGTGCTCACTTGATAGTTGGCCAGGCCCCCATCGCCAGCGGCAGCAATCAGGTTGCCATCTAGCGAATATGAAACGGCGTTGTACCGTCCGCCGCTGACCAGATTCGACCATGAGCGCAGCAGTTGGCCGTCCGGCAGAGTCCAGACTGCCAGATTCGCCGCGGCCGCCGCCAGGGTGTCGCCCTGCGGAGAAAAGCTCAGGCCGTCGGTCCACCCGAGTGCGCCAACCAACGACACCTGCAATTGGCCATCAGTGACACGCCACAGCTGCACCACCGCATCATGGCCATTGCTGAAATCGTCGCTGGCAACAATGACGCCATCGGGCGAAAAGGCTGCCACGGTGGCACTGGTATCGATGACGCGCAACGTCGCCCAATCAGTGGTGCGCACCAGAATGAGACCGGCCTGGGTTGGAAGCGCCAAGAGCGTTCCGTCAGGCGAAAACGCAATTTGACCCACATCGATGCCCACGTCCAAGCGTTGCAACAACTGCAGCGTGTCAGCCGTGTAAACCCATACTCCAAGAGGGCCCGAGATGGCCAGGAATTGGCCGTCGGGTGAATGCAGCACCGTGCCCACCCGTCCCTGCCCCCAGCGCCCAAATTCCACCAACTGCTCGATGTTGTCCAAGCCGATGACTTGCGATGAAGGCGGCAGGAGCGTGCCAATGGTGTGCGGAGCAAAGCCGGTGGGCGTTGCCGAAGGGGTAACCGACGGCGTCGTGGTCGGGAGAAATGGCGTAGCGGTGGGACTCGGCTTAGGGGATGCAGTTGCTGCGGGCAGGGTAACGGTTGCCGGCGCTGTGACTGGCAGCGCTGTGGGGCTAGCAGTGGCAGCTGCAATGGTAGACCGGCAGCCGGCCACAGCCACACTTCCCACAAGGCTGACCAACGTCATGCAGAATACGATACCTGACTTTGCCATCCTTGACTCGCAGCGTTGTATTTCTGGCGCTCGTTCGAGATAGCTTGGCATCCGGGCTCAGTCAAACCAGAAGGACTGCCAGTGAGGCGCCTCAGCCCCAATGACCGCGCAGCGCTATCGAGGCAAGGTCTTGAAGCCCTGTTCACGAAAGTGCCGGTCCGTCGCAAAGGCCGTGGTGAGGCCCAAGCTGTGCATGGCATCGAAGCTGGCACAGTCCACCAGACTAAGCTGCCGGCGTCCGGCCGCGAGCAAGGCCATGACTGCACGGTTGTGACCCTCAGCGTCCAGCCACGCGATGCGCAAGATGGGCGTGTAGTTGGCCTGAATCGTCCTGACAGCGGCCAGGCCAAAGCGTTGCTGCGCCAGCGCAAAGGTCTCGACTAGCACATAATTCGTGCAGAACAGGGTCTCATCGCGCCGGATCAAGTCCCGCCAGACCGCCTTGGCAGCCTCGTGGTGTGGGTCATCCGCGCCCAGCAGGGCCAGAAAGGCGGATGTATCAACAAAGATGCTCACGCCTCGTAGGCCTCGGCCAGGTACTTGTCGTGGTTCTCGGACAGATCCTTGAGGCCGGAACGAAACTGACCCACCGCCGCCAGCGCCCGACGCTTGCGCTCTTCACGCGTGACCGCGCCCTCGGCCTCGATCCACAGGTCAATTGCCCGGCGGATCAGTTCCGCCATGCTGGCACCACGCTGGGCCGCCAGATCCTTGAGGACTGCGGCCTGCTGTTCGCTGAGCTGAATCTGGGTCCTAACCATTGTTCCTCCTGTCACGCAACATGATAACAGATTCGAGCAAATGATAACACTCCGGCTCGAAGCAGGCAATACACTTTGGGATTATCATCGCCATCCGAGAAGAACCCACCTAGACTGGGACAGACCTATGAAAATCACTGCCGTCAAAACCACCGTCGTCAACGCCGTTATGCGCAACTGGGTGTTTGTGCGCGTGGAGACCGACCAGCCCGGACTGTATGGCTGGGGCGAGGCCTCGCTGGAGTGGAAGACCCGCGCCGTCGTCGGCGCCGTGGCCGACTTCGTCCCCATGCTGCTGGGCGAGGACCCGCGCCGCATCGAACACCTCTATCAGAAGATGTACCGCCAATCCTTCTGGCGCGTGGGGGCCATCGGGATGTCGGCCATCTCCGGCATCGAGCAGGCCCTGTGGGACATCAAGGGCAAGTGGCTGGGCCAGCCCGTGTACGAGCTGCTGGGAGGACAGGTGCGCGACCGGGTGCGCATGTACACCCACCTGGGCGGCGGCGACATGAAAGCCGTCTACGAGACGGTGGACATGCAGGATCCCAAGATGTTCGTGGACCGCGCCCTGGAGGTCGTCGCGCGCGGCTACACGGCCATGAAGGTGCTCATCACCCCGCCCACCCATGCCCTCAACAGCATCGCCGCCTACAAGAGCGCCGAGCGCGCCCTGGCCGCCATGCGCGAGGCGGTGGGCGACGACGTGGACATCATGGTGGACTGCCACGGCCGCCACTTCCCCGGCAACGCCATCGAGTTCTGCCGGGTGCTGGCCCCCTACCGCCCTTACTTCATCGAGGAGCCAGTGCCGCCGGAGAACGTGGACGCGATGGCGGAGGTGCGCCGCGCCAGCCCGGTGCCCATCGCCACCGGCGAGCGCCTGCTCACCCGCTTCGACTTCCGGCCGGTGCTGGAGAAGCAGGCCGCCCACATCATCCAACCCGACTTGTGCCACTGCGGCGGACTGTGGGAAGCCAAAAAGATTGCGGCCATGGCCGAGGCCTATTACGTCGGCGTCGCCCCGCACAACCCACTGGGGCCGGTGGCGAACGCGGCCGCCCTGCACTTCGCCCTCAGCACGCCCAACTTCCTCATCCAGGAAGACATGCTGACGGACGTACCCTGGCGCTGGGAGGTGGTGAAGCACTCGCTGAAGACCGAGAACGGCTACTGGCTCCCCGCCACCGCGCCCGGGCTGGGCATCGAGATTGACGAAGCCGCGGCCGCCAAACGGCCCTTCGCGCAGGAGATCATCCACGCGACGACGGCGGTCGATCACGATGGGGCGGTGTTAGATTGGTAGAAGACGTGTCACGTTTCAGGTGTCAAGGGTCACGTTGGCGGAGGACCGATGACAGAAATGCTGGAGGGTAAGGTCGCGCTGGTGACGGGGGCGGGGAACGGCATCGGGCGCGGCATTGCCCTGCGCTTCGCGGCCGAGGGCGCGGCGGTGGGTGTATTGGATGTGGACGCCGCCGGCTGCGCGGCGGTGGCAGGCGAGATCGCGGGCGCGGGGGGGCGAGCAGTGGCCCTGCCCGCGGACGTGGCCCAGGCCGCGCCCGTGCGCGAGGCGGTGGCAGCGCTGGCAGCGGCGTTTGGGCCGCCCACCGTGCTCGTTCACAACGCCGCCATCATGCCCGAGGCCACTATCGAGACGACTACCGAGGCCGATTGGGACCGCGTCTTTGCCATCAACGTCAAGGGCGCATACCTGACCAGCCGCGAGGTGATCCCCTTGATGCGGCAGGCGGGCGGCGGGTCCATCATCTTCATGGCCTCCATCACGGGCGTGAATGGCCTGCCCGGCCTGGCCGCCTACTCGGCCACCAAGGGCGCCCTCATCGCCCTCGCCCGCGCCATGGCGATTGACCACGCCCGCGACAACATCCACGTCAACAGCGTCTCGCCCGGCACCATCGACTCGCCCATGCTGCACAACGCCGTCGCGGCCACGCAGAACCCCGCCGCCACGCGGCAGGCCTTCGACGACATCCAGCCGCGCGGGCGCGTGGGCACGATTGACGAAGTCGCCAGCGTCTTCGTCTTCCTGGCGTCAGATCAATCCAGCTTCGTCAGCGGCGCGAATTATCGCGTGGATGGGGGGATGAGCGTGAAGACGGACCAGCCGAGGTTGTAGATTTCATCTCCCCCTTCGTCACGACGATCACCGCCAGCAGGATCAGCCCGCCGCCCAGCAGCGCCGCCGGCTGAAGCGTCTCATCGAGCAGCCACGCCGCCAGCAGCACCGTCACCACCGGCTCCAGGGTGGAGAGCATCGCGGCGTTCGTCGGGCCGATGCGGTCCAGCCCGGCCAGGAACGTCACCACCGGGATCACCGTAGCCACGAGCACGATCCCGGCCATTACCCCCCACCCCGCCCCAGTCGCGGGCAGGCGCGGCCCCTCGATCAGCATCAGCGCGCCCGCCGCCAGCCCTGCCGAGGCGAAGATCACGGTGGACGACTGCACCGCCGAGACGTGCTTCATCACGCCCGTGCCGACGATGATATAGATCGAGTAGATGGCGGCGGCGGCGATGGCCAGCGCGATGCCAAGCGGCTGCCCGCCCTCCGGGTTCACCGTCAGCGCCGCGCCCCCCACCGCCAGCGCCAGGGCAATGACCTTGCCGCGCGTCAGCCGCTCCCGCAGGAAGAGAACCGCCAGCAGCGCCACAAAGACCGGGTACAGATAGAGCAGCAGCGCCACCAGCCCAGCCGAGGCGTACTTGAGCGCCGTCAGATACGAGAAAGACTGCCCAATGTAGCCCAGCGCCCCCATCCCGGCCAGCCGAGCCAGCACCGTGCCGCGCGGCAGGCGCTCCCGCCGCAGCGCCAACAGGCCCAGCATCAGCACCGCCGCCAGCCCAAAGCGCAGGAACAGGATGGTGAAGGTGTTCATCCCCGCCGCGTACGCCTGCCGCCCGAAGATGGCGAGCGTGCCGAACGCCGCCGCCGACAGGGCGACGAGCCCAATGCCCATCATGCGATTCAAGGTGAAATCCTTCGTTGAGGTTCGACGCGATCCGAGGCGAAGACCTGCCAGGTTTGCCGTTCGCGCGGCCAAAAGCGTCAATCACCAAACCTGGCAGGTCTTGTCCTTGCTCAGCCTCGGTTATTCGCTCGGCCGCTGCACCCACCACTCCGTAAACTCGCGGCAGCGCCCGCGCTTGTTGAAGCGCATCACCCAGATATTGCTGTACTCGTTGTTGGTCTCCAGGTACGTCGTCCACCCCTGCACCACGCCCGTGTCGCCTTTGGCAGCGATGACCTCGTAGCGAAACGTCGTCGTGCCCGGCTCGTCCTTGCGGGCCAGCCACTGCGCCACGATGGCCTCGCGCCCCTCCCACGGCTCGGCGAAAGGGGTATGGTAGTACACCGCTTTCTTCGCAAACAGCCGCCCGATCTCCGCCGGGTCGTTGCTCTCCCATGCGCGCCGGTAATCCTCCACCCAGGCGGCGACGAGAGATTTCTTCATAGTTACCGCCTCCACGGATTATGTGTGCTCATTCCGCGCCATCCGCACACATGCCACTTGCACTCTCGTCCACGCGCCCACACGCTCAGATCGTCACCGCCCCCACCGCCGCCGACGACACACTGTTCGCGTACTTCGCCATCACCCCGCTCTTGTAGCGCGGCTCCGGCGCCTGCCAGGCGGCGAGGCGGGCGGATAGCTCGGCGTCGGAGATTTCGATCTTGAGCTGCCGCCCGTGCACGTCAATCTCCACCATGTCCCCGTCGCGCACGGCCGCAATCGGCCCGCCGCGCGCCGCCTCGGGCGCCACGTGCCCCACCATCGCCCCGCGCGTCGCCCCGGAGAAGCGCCCGTCCGTCACCATGGACACGCTCTCGCCCAGCCCCGCGCCCACGATGGCGGCCGTGACTTGCAGCATCTCCCGCATTCCGGGCCCGCCCTTCGGCCCCTCGTAGCGGATCACCACGATATCCCCGGCCTTGATCTCGCCGCCCTGCACTGCCGCGAAGGCCGCTTCCTCGCCGTCGAACACGCGCGCCGGGCCCCGGTGCGAATACTGACCCGCCGTCGCCACCTTGATCACCGCCCCCTCCGGCGCCAGGTTGCCGTGCAGGATCACCAGCCCGCCCGTCGGCTTGATGGGATTGTCCAGCGTCCGCACCACTTCCTGCCCCGGCGTCTCAACGGCGAGAGCGGCTTCCTCAGCCAGGGTGCGGCCCGTCACCGTCGGAGCGCTGCCGTCCAGGTACCCGCCCTCCAGCAGCCGCTGGGCCACCAGTTGAATACCGCCCGCCTTGTGCAGGTCCGTCGCCACGAACCGCCCTGCCGGCTTGAGGTCGGCGATCAGGGGCGTGCGGGCACTGATCGTGTCGAAATCGTCGATGTCCAACTCGATCCCCATCTCGCGGGCGATGGCCAGCAGGTGAAGGACTGCGTTGGTGCTGCCGCCTGTGGCCGCCACGGAGACGATGGCGTTCTCGATGGCCTGGCGCGTGATGATCTGGCTGGGCCGCAGGTCGCGACGCAGCAGGTCCATCACCAGCTTGCCCGCGTCGAAGGCCGCCTGGTCCTTCTCCGCAATCGTCGCCGGGATGCCGTTGCGGCCCATGGGCGAGATGCCCAGGAACTCCATCACAGTGGACATGGTGTTGGCGGTGAACTGCCCGCCGCACGCGCCCGCCGCCGGGCAGGCCGCGTCCTCGATGGCCTTGAGCTGCGCGTCGGAGAGCTTGCCCTGCCCATACGCGCCGATGGCCTCGTACACGTCTTGGATGGTCACGTCCCGCCCCTCGTAGCTGCCGGGGGCGATGGAGCCGCCATACAGCACCAGGCTGGGGACGTTCAGCCGCGCCAGCGCCATTACCATGCCGGGGTTGGTCTTGTCGCAGGCCGCCAGCCCCACGATGGCGTCGAAGTGGTTGCCGCGCGCCACCAGCTCCACCGAGTCGGCGATCACCTCGCGGCTGATGAGCGAGGCCTTCATGCCCTCGGTGCCCATGGTGATGCCGTCCGAGATCGAGACAGTGTTGAACTCCATCGGCGTGCCGCCCGCCGCGCGGATGCCCTCCTTCACCTTGGCTGCCAGCCGCCGCAGGTGAAAGTTGCACGGCCCGATCTCGATCCAGGTGTTGGCGACGCCGATGATGGGCTTGCGCAAATCGTCGTCGGTGAAGCCCACCGCCTTGAGCATCGAGCGCGCCCCGGCGCGGCTCGGCCCGTCGGTGATGATGTGACTGAGGGGTTTTAATGTGTCCACGGCATGCCTCGGTTTCAAGGGTTGTTGAATGGCCGCGCCCGGTGCGCGGCGGGTGCGCCTAGTATAGGCCCGCCGCGGGGTGGTCACAACCGAGGCGCACCCGCATCGCGCCCGTCCGCGCGGCGTGTATAATGCCGTCCTCATTCACGCGCCGCGCCATGCCCCATGCCCTATCTCAACGGATTCAACATTGAACTGATCCATCCGGCGGCCCCACGCCGCCCGCCGCGCGTGGCCTTGTTTGACTTTGACGGCACCCTGTCCCTCGTCCGCGCCGGGTGGGAGAACGTGATGATCCCGATGATGGTGGGCGCCCTGCGCGCCGCCCCCCAGGCCGAGGGCGACGACGCCATCACCGCGCTGGTCACTGAATTCGTCCGCGCTCTCACCGGCCAGCAGACCATCGTGCAATTCAATCGACTCGCTGACGAGATCGCCCGCCGCGGCGGCCGCCTCGACCCGGAGGCCTTCAAAGCCGAGTACGTCGAGCGCCTGGCCGTGCAGGTGGACGGCCGCCTGGCCGCGCTCCAAGCGGGCGCCATCACGACGGCCGAGCTGTGCGTCCCCGGCGCGCTGGAGTTCGTGGAGGCCCTTCGCGCCCGGGGCGTCATTTGCTACCTCGCCTCCGGTACTGATGAACCATTCGTCAAAGCTGAGGCCGCCCTGCTGGGGCTGGCCTCGCATATGGCCCGCATCTGGGGCGCGCTCCCCGGCCAGGGCCAGCCCATCAAGCAGGCCGCCGTGGAGCACATCGTCCGCGAGCACAATCTCTCTCCCGGCGAGTGGATTAGCTGCGGCGACGGCCCGGCGGAGATCGAGTATGCCCGCGCTGCCGGGGGCGTGGCCATTGGCGTCGCCAGCGACGAGGCGGTACGCGGCCCCGTCAACGCCTGGAAGCGCGACCGGCTCATCGCGGCCGGGGCGCAATTGATTGTGCCCGACTTCAGCGCCCACGCGGCCCTGACCCGCTATCTGTTCGCCGAGGACGACTGACCCATGCCCTATCCCCAGTTTGACCGCTCTCAACTCACAATGCGCCCCCTGGGCGAGCGCGTCCACGACATGACCCGCGCCGAGATGCTCGACCCGGCTGGCCCGCCTGTGCGGAGCGACGACGCGCACCTGCACCGCGTGGCCGAGCGCGTGGTGGCTGCCCACCGCAGCGGCGCTCCCACGTTTCTGATGGCCGGCGGCCACGTCGTTAAGATGGGCCTGGGCCGGCTGGTGATTGACCTGATGGAGCGCGGCATCTTGCAGGGCATCGCCATGAACGGCTCCGGCCCCATTCACGATTACGAGCTGGCCCTGATCGGCGCGACC
>CAZCEC010000023.1:0-3463 GCA_964497615.1 uncultured Anaerolineales bacterium
TTGGCCGGCGACGGCCTGGGAGAGTAGGTCACCGCCAACTGCTCTGTGCCCTGCTGAGCCGTTCCAGGCTCAGCCCTCACCGCCCACCCGCGCTCTGCGCCGGTGGGCGGTGGTCGTTAATCCCGCTGGCGATTGTTTGACCAAATGCCAAATTGACCGTATCTTATTAGGCGACGCGCACCCTCACTCACGCGCCAAAGGAGACGCCAATCATGCCAAACTGGGAATACTGCATCCTCACTCGCCTGAGCGCCGGCCTGGACACCAAATGGTATCTGAATAAGGTATATCAGCACTCCGAAAACGCCCTGCCGGAAGAAGCCACGGCCCCCCAATTTCGCAAGTACAACCAGCGCTTCGACGAACTGCACGCCGCCAAGGTGTATCCCGTTCTGCCGGCCATCCTGGACTTGCTGGGGTCCGACGGCTGGGAGCTCATTGACGACATGAACACGGGCATCACCGGCGGCGAGGGCCTGGTGTTCAAACGCGTCAAGGCCGCCCGCCGCGCCGCCAAACGGCCCGCCGCCAAGCGCACCGCCAAGAAGGCCGCCGGCAAACGCGCTGGCCGCCGGTAGCAGCCGCTAGCGCCCATCAGGAACACACACCGGCCGGGGCCGCCGGCCGCCATGGCGGCCGGCGGCCCCGGCCGCGTTATGTGAGCCTGCCCCAGCCTAGTCGCGACTGCCCAATCCCGGTATCATTACGCCATGTCTGAACAAAGCACCCGCGTAGCGCAGCGGGCCGGCTGGCTGGCCTACAACCTGCGCTGGCTGCTGATCATTGCCGCCGTGGTCATGGTCTTCTCCGCGCCCGAAGCGCCCAGCGGCGCATCGCTGCTGCTGCTGGGCGGCGCCGGGCTGTATAACTTCGTCTTAACCCTGGTGGAATTCGCCGACCCCGGCCGGCGCTGGCTCATCTGGACCACGCTCGTCCTCGACTTCATCTTCTGCCTGGGCTTGTTCGCCGCCACCGGCCTGGCCGGCGGCCGCCTGATTTGGATTGGCCTCATCCCCGGCCTGACGGCCACCCTGCGCTTCGAGCGCACCGGCGCAGTGCTGGTGATGGCTGCCTTCCTGGCGCTGCAATTCCTGGTCCAGGGCGCGCTGGCCCCCGGCGACCTGCCCGGCTTAGGAGCCTTGGGGCTGGCCGTAGCGATCCTCATCCCGCTCAGCGTGGGCGCCACCTTCTTCGCCCAGCAGCTCCGCGCCCACATCCAGCGCACCGTCAATCGCGCCTATTCCGACGAAACCCAGCGGTCGCAAGTGCTGCGGCAGCATGCGCGCGCCATCTACGAGATGTCGTCCATGCTGTCGGCCACGCTCAACTACAAGCAGGTGCTGGAGGCGGCCCTCAACTTCGGGGCGCTGGGCGCGGAGGGCGGGTCCCCGTCCTCCTCGGCGCTGGTGGCCGCCGTCCTGTTCTTCGAGGACGACCAGCTCCACGTGTCGTCGGCGCGCCGGCTCACCCAGGCCGATCACCGCGTGGTCAGCCCCGGACGGGCCGGCATCCTGGGCGACGTCATCCGCACCGGCGAGCCCGCCATCACGCGCGATCCCGCGCACGACCCGGAGTTGATGCAGTATGCCAGCTTTCAGGCCTGCCGGTCGCTGATGGCCCTGCCCTTGCGCGCCGGCTATGAGACCTACGGCGTGGTGCTCTATGGGCACGTCCAGCCCGATTTCTTCGACGACGACCAGCGGGCCCTGCTGATCGCGGTGGTGAACCAGGCCATCGTCGCGCTCCAGAATGCGCAGCTCTACCGCAGCCTGCGGCAGGAAAAGGAGCGGCTGATCGAAGTGCAGGAGGAAGCCCAGAAGAAGCTGGCCCGCGACCTGCACGACGGTCCCACCCAGGCCGTGGCGGCGCTGGCCATGCGCGCCAACTTCGTGCGCCGGCTGGTGGAGCGCGATGCCAAGGCGGCCGGCGACGAGCTGTTCAAGATGGAAGACCTGGCCCGCAAGACGACCAAAGAAATCCGGCACATGCTGTTTACCTTGCGCCCATTGGTGCTGGAAAGCCAGGGCCTGACGGCGGCGCTGGTGCAGTTGGCCGAGAAGGTCAAGGAGACCCACGGCCAGAACGTGATCGTGGAAGCGCAGCCAAACATTGACGACCGGCTGGAGATGAACCACCAGGGCGTCTTGTTCTACATCGTGGAAGAGGCAGTCAACAACGCCCGCAAACACGCGCAGGCCGGGCACATCTGGGTCCGGCTGAAGATCCACAACGACGTGTTGGGGGTCGATATCCAGGACGACGGCGTGGGCTTCAATGTGGGAGCCGTGGACACCAACTACGACCGCCGCGGCAGCCTGGGCATGGTCAACATGCGCGAGCGCGCCGAGATGATCAACGGCATTGTGCGGATCGACTCGGCCGAAGGGCGCGGGACGCGCGTCATGGTGTATGTGCCGCTGACCGAGGCGGCGCGCGAACGGCTCCGCGGCTAGGCATTGCCGCCCGCCCAGGCTGCGTTTACAATTAAGGCCGGTATCGGCTGTGGAGAGCAGGTATGCAGACAGAGAAGCTCATCATTATTGGTTCAGGACCGGCAGGCCTCACGGCCGCCATCTACGCCGCACGCGCCAACCTGGACCCGCTGCTCATCGCGGGCAACCAGATGGGCGGACAAATCGCCATCACCAACGAAGTCGAGAACTTCCCCGGGTTCGACAGCATCTTGGGCCCGGAGCTGACCGAGAAGATGCGGGCGCAAGCCGAGCGCTTCGGCACCCGATTCGAGTCCGACGAGGTGCTGGAAGTTGACTTCACCAAGGGGCCGCCGTTCTATCTCAAAACCTACGGGCAGGAGTATCAGGCCGCGTCAGTGATCATCGCCACGGGCGCCTCCGCGCGGCGGCTGGGCATCCCCGGCGAGGACGAGTTCATCGGCCGCGGCGTGAGCTATTGCGCCACCTGCGACGGGTTCTTCTTCAAGGAGAAGGATGTGCTGGTGGTGGGCGGCGGCGACTCGGCGCTGCAGGAAGGCATCTTCCTGACCAAGTATGCCAAACGCGTGCGGATTGTCCACCGGCGTCATGACCTGCGCGCGGGCGACATCCTGATCCACCGGGCCAACGCCAACGACAAGATCGAATTCGTCTGGGACACCGTGCTGGAAGACATCCAGGGCAACGGGAAGGTGACAGGGGTGAACACCCGCAACCTGCGCACGGGCGCGGCCGAGCAATGGTCCACCGACGGCGTGTTTGTGTTCATTGGACACTTCCCGAACACGCAGTTGTTCCAGGGCCAACTGGACATGGACGAGCAGAACTTCCTGATCGTGGATAAGTACATGCAGACCTCGGTGCCGGGGGTGTACGCGGCCGGCGAGGTGATGGACCCGATCTACAAGCAGGCCATCTCGTCGGCGGGGCAAGGCTGCATGGCGGCCATCTCGGTGGAACGGTATCTGGAGTCGGTGGCGGACCAGCAAGGTGAGATCAGCAGCTAGAGG
>CAZCEC010000023.1:3473-85476 GCA_964497615.1 uncultured Anaerolineales bacterium
TGGCATGTGGGGGTGAAGCTGGGATGCGATCGGTGAGCAGTGAAAGGCGGTTGGCCTGAAGATGCCGGTGATGGCATGGGCAGGCCAGCCGCTTTTTTATGCCGCCTATGGGGATGCAGCCGCGGGCCGGCCGCCGGTGGTGCTGGTGCACGGGGCGGGCGGCACGCATTTGCATTGGCCGCCGCAGGTGCGGCGCCTGGCGGGCGCGCGCGTGCTGGCCCTGGACTTGCCGGGGCACGGTCAATCAGCCGCAGCCGACGCGGCCACCCAGGCGGCGAGCAGCATCGAGGTGAAGGCAAGCGCCGTGCTGGCGGTGCTCGATGCTTTAGGGATCGCGCGGGCGGTGGTGGTGGGACATTCAATGGGCGGAGCGATAGCGCTGGCATTGGCGCTGGCGCGGCCAGAGCGCGTGGCCGGTCTGGGCCTGGTGGGGACGGGAGCGCGGCTGCGGGTGGCGCCGGAAATCCTGGACGGGCTGACGCGGGACTTCGCGGGCACGGTGGCCGCCATCGTGGAGCGGATGTTTGGGCCCCAGGCCCCCGAACGGCTGAAAGCGCTGGCCCTGAAACGCATGCTGGAAGTGGACGCGCGGGTCCTGCGGGCGGATTGGGATGCCTGCAATGCGTTCGACGTGCGCGAGCGCCTGGGAGAGATCGCGGCGCCGTGCCTGGTAGTAACCGGCTCGGCGGATGTGATGACGCCCGAGAAGTATGCGCGATTTCTGGCCGAAAGCCTGCCCGCGGCGCGGCTGCACGTGGAGGCGGGCGCGGGGCATATGGTGATGCTGGAGCGGCCGGAGGCCGTGGCGCAGGTGCTGGGCGAATGGGTGCGGGGGGTGGACCCTAGGGAGTAGGGATTGGGGGATCGGCGTTCGCGGCGAGAAGGGACTGCAAGTGGGGGAGCGCGGATTGGAAGGCGCGGGCGCGGTGGCTGATCTGGTTCTTGATTGAGTCGGGCAGCTCGGCCAGGGTGGCGCCGCGGTCGGGGATATAGAAGAGAGGGTCGTAGCCGAAGCCGTTCTCCCCGCGCTCGGTCAGGGCGATTTCACCCAGCACTTCACCAGAGAACTCAACGACCTCGACGCGCCCATAAGGCAAGGGCTGCGCGACGGCGACGGCGCACACGAAGCGCGCCGGCCGCGGGGGCGGCACTTGGCGCAGATCGTGCAAGAGCTTGCGGCGGCGGTCGGCGTCGCTGGCGCCGGGGCCGGCGTAGCGGGCGGAATATAGGCCGGGCGCGCCGTCGAGCGCGTCCACTTCGAGGCCGGAGTCGTCGGCCAGGGTGGGCAGGCCGCTGGCATGGGCGTAAGCAGCGGCCTTCAGGCGGGCGTTTTCGGCGAAGGTTTGGCCGGTCTCGGGGACGTCCAGGTCCAGGCCCAGGTCGGCGGGCAGCCGGAACTGATCGGCGGGGAGATCAGCCAACAGGGCGAGGAACTCGCGGCGCTTGCCGGGGTTGAGGGTAGCGAGGAGGAGAGGCACTGGGATCGTCAGAAGCAAGTCGCTGGAATGTAGTGATAGCGGATTTCAGGGGCTTGGCCGCCCCGGCCGCATTCTAGCACAGGGAGCGGGGCGCGCAACGGAGCCGCAGGTCGAGGGCATTGCCCATGCCGCTGAGGCCGAGGAGCAGACAACCAAAGTGGACTGAATGGATGATATTTGGCAGAGACGAGGGCGGGTTTCGTTGGAGGAGGGTTGGAAGGAGCGGCCCAACGGGGGGACTGGGCCGCTATGCGAAGCGGGAAACGGTCCAAATGTGGGGGGTTATCGGACAATGACGCCAGATGTGGGTAATAGGCGCACATAGTTTCTATTTTATGTCGGCAGATTTTTGGCATATTCTTGACTAATTAAAATTAAGCGTGCTATAATGGCGCAGTTATTCCCCAAAATTCCAACCTTGTGAGCGTTGACCTGACGAAACCGGCAAGCCGCGTGCTGCGGCTGAACGTAGGGTTCCTGCTGAAGGAAGGCATTGGCTACAGTCGAGATTTCGACTTCGACGAGCCGGTGGTGGCCTTTGGCGACGAGTTGACGGTGCACGATCTGCGCGGCGCCATCAATCTCACCCGCACGCCACAAGGGCTGTACGCGCAGGGCCGCCTGCGCGGGGTGGTGGACCACCAGTGCAGCCGCTGCCTGGTGGACATGCGCCAGCCGGTGAGCGCCCGCCTGGCCGAGTTGTACCACTATCCCCCCGAGAACGCCCCCCTGGAAGCCTTGAAAGTAAGCGACGACCACCACCTGGACCTGACCCCCCTGGTGCGGGAGGATTTGCTGCTGTCGGTGCCCATCCAGGCGCTGTGCAAGCCCGACTGCAAGGGGTTGTGCCCCGAATGCGGGGCGGACTGGAATGAGGGGCCGTGCGACTGCCCGACCGAGGCGATCGATCCGCGCTGGGCCGGGCTGGCCGACTTGCTGAAGGAGCCGCCGACTGACTGACACCGCCCGCCAACGCCCATGTTCATGACACCGCACTAAGCTTGTTCTTGTTATCGTCGTACCTGCCGCAACCCAGTCTATCGCAGAGAGAGGGTGAGTGGGATGAAGTACACAGACGACTCTGGTAAGGATGCCGAAACACTGGCCGTTTTGATGGATAAGGCTTATGCGCAAGGTTACTTGTTGACCGACGACATTATTGAAGCCTTTCCCAAGGCCGAAGAGGCCAACGAACAACTCGAAGAGCTGTTCGCGTTTTTGAACGGCGCCGGCGTGGATGTCTATGACGACCGGGCCGAAGTCCCTGCCAAGGCGCACACCAAGCCGCGCCGCCCCGAAGAAGAAGAGTTCGATCTGAGCACCATTTCCACCGACGACACGGTGGGCTTGTATTTGAAGGAGATGGCGCGGGTGCCCCTGCTGACGACCGAGCAGGAGGTGGACCTGGCTAAGCGCGTGGAGCGCGGGCTGAACTCGCAGAAGAAGCTCGACCGGCTGAACGGGTCCACCGGATACAAGCGGCGCGCCCTGCTGGAAGGGCACGTGGAGGATGGGCGCGGCGCGCGTGAGCACCTAATCAAGGCCAATACGCGGCTGGTCGTGTCCATCGCCAAGAAGTACATTGGCCGGGGGGTGCCGTTCCTGGACCTGATCCAGGAGGGCAATTTGGGCCTGATGAAGGCGGTGGAAAAGTTTGATTACCGGCGCGGGTTCCGCTTCAGCACCTATGCCACCTGGTGGATCCGGCAGACAATCACGCGCGCCATCGCCGACCAGGGCCGCACGATCCGCGTGCCGGTGCACATGAGCGACCGCATCCGCCGGCTGTACAAGGCGGCGCGCCAGTTGGAGCAGACCTACGGCCGCAAGCCCACGCCGGAGGAGATCGCGCACGAACTGAACCTGGAGCCGCGCAAGGTGCAGTGGATGCTCAAGGTGAGCTGGCGGCCGCTCTCGCTGGAGCGCCCGGTGGGCGAAGAGGAAGACACCGAGTTTGGGGCCTTCATCGAGGACGACACCACCCCCACCCCCACCCAGAGCGCCTATCAGAATTTGCTGAAGGAAAAGGTCGAAGAGGTCCTGGCGACCCTGACCCCGCGCGAGGCCCGCATCCTGCGCCTGCGCTTCGGCTTGCAGAATGGGCGCTCGTACACCCTGGAAGAGGTGGGGCAGAAGTTTGGGCTGACACGCGAGCGCATCCGTCAGATCGAGGGCAAGGCGCTGCGCCGCCTGCGCCATCCACGCCGGTCGCGGCAACTGCGGGACTACCTGACGTAGCTTACAAGCAGTTGAGAGGGGATGAGACGGCGGGCGTCGAGAGGCGCCCGCTGCTGGTTTAAGGGGCCGGTCCGGGGAGGCTCAAGGGGCTGCGGCAGGGCTGGCGCGATATTCCGCCGGTGGTGGAGCAGGCACCCGCCCCCGCTCAAGGCGGCATAAGGCCCCGGTGAACGTGCTCACTGGCGTGAAGCCATCGGCAGGTACAGGCGCTGCGGCAAGGTTAGATGTATGGTCGCTGTGCCAGTCATTCCAGACGGGTCAGTCGCACGCAGCGTGAGGGTGTGCGGCCCAGGGCTTAGTTCGCGGAGGGCAAGGATAAGGATCTCGCCAGTGCCCAGTTGGCCGTCCCGGTCGGACTCCCAAACCAGACCCGCGCCACTGAGGGTGCCCGCCTCCGGATCGTAGGCGCTGCCCAGCAGGGTGAGTAGTTCTCCGGGCGCGATACGCGTCTGGTCGGCTGGGGAGACAATCGCGACGTGCGGCGCCTTCCCCGGCACGGTGAAGGGCGCGTCGGACTCGTCGGACGTGGTGTTAATCCCATCGGAGGCCATGACCCGGATCAGGGCCGATGACGACCCGGCCAAGAGAGCGGCATCCACGTTGAAGGCAGCCCCAGCCAAGCCGGTGGCCACGGTGGTCCACGTTCCGCCGCCATCGGCGCTGTAAAGCACGCTAAAGGTGAGCGGGTCGCCATCGAGGTCGGAGGCGCTCCAACTCACCGGGATGGTTGTACCGCTGACCACCCCGCCCCCGTTGGGCGCCAGCACTTGGACCGTGGGCGCATGGGCGCTCACGGTGCGGGTGACAAGCACCTGGTCGCCGTGCCAAATGCCAACCTGGGTGGCGCCCGTCGCCCAGGGCACGAGCTCGAAGATGATACTGCCGACGCTGGCCGCCTGGTTGGCCTGGGCCGCGGTACACCCGCTGGGGCCGGAGTAGGTTTCAACCGCCTGGGTGCGCGGAGTGAACGGATACTGCGCCAACAGCGATCCCTGGCTGTTGGCCAGCACGATTGAATAGTCACCGGCCTCGCGCTCGATTGCCTCCGGGGCATCTGGGAAGCGGAGGAACGGGTCGAGCGTCACCGCGTCGGTCAGCGGATCGAGCACGCCGCGCACTAGCAGGCGCTCCACGCTCTGCGCCTGCTCAAGCTGTGCGGAACCGGCCCCAGTCTGGGTCCCCAGCAGACCGTTGCGGATGCGCCTGTAATTGAAGTCTGAAATCCACAGGTTGTTACAGTAAGTCATCATGTCCAATGAGTCCGGCCCATACACCTGCATCAGGTTGGTGTCAAGTCCGTAGTAGCGGCTTGGGTCGGTCGTGGGGCCGCCAATGCGGCCGCTGGGGTAGGGATAGGTGACGCAGTGCGGACTCGTACCTTCGGCCTGGCCCCGGCAAAAACCGGGGTGACACACGCCATAGGCGTGACCCAGTTCGTGGCCGCCGTACCAGTCGCCGAAGGAGCCGTCGGTGTCCCAGCCAAACGTGTTGGCGCCCGTTGGCCCCGACATGGTGCCCGAGGCGCAGCAGCAACCTTGCATGAAGTAGTTCGCCGGCGGCGCTTCCAAGACCATGCCGTAGTAGCGCGTGGCGGCCGTCGCCGTGCCATTGATGATATCCATCGCCTTGATGGTCGCCAGGAGCGTGTTGGCCGTGCCGCAGTCGGGCAGCGCCGCGCCGGTCCACAGCACCGTGGCCCGCGAAGTGTTGAGGGTGCCGATTGGGTAGACGGCGCGCACCCAGGCCTCCAGACGCGCATAGTCCAGCGTGCGCACGGTGTAGGTGACGGTGTTCGTCACAATGGTGATACCGACAGTCCGCAGGTTGATGGCCGGCACAACGCCAAAGCTCACCGAATGCGCATCCTGCAGTTCACCCAGCCCCGGAAACTCAACGCCATAGGGCGGCAGCACCCGAATGAACATGGTGCCACTGCCGGTAGCCGCGCTCTCGGGCAGCAGAAAGTTCAACGACTGGTTGAGCTGCCCCCGATCGGGGTGATCCAGCGCCGTCACCGAACCGCCAGGGTTGATGGGCGAGTACACGCCGCCGCCCGGATACGGGTAGTACAAGTAGCCGTGCACGCCGGCCAGGCTGCCCAGGCCATCGGAGACCCGCAGGTGAATCCGCACCACGGTGCGCTTGCCGGCCACGAGCGGCACAGACGCGTACAGATCCTGGACGGACTGGTTGATTTCGAAGCCCGTGATGGCGATGCTGCGCACGACCGGCGGGGGCGGCTGCGTGGGCGTGAGGGTCGGGCTTGGGGTGAACGTTGGGGTGGGCTGGGTAATGGGCGCCGCCGCCTGGAGCGCCAGCACCAAGCGCGGACACTGGCTCCCTTCCCGGCTGCTGAAACTGCGCGAGTAGTAGCCCGCCGCCGGCCCGCGCACCTGCAGGCCATTGTTGGGCAGGCTACCGTTCACCCAGGCTTGCACCAGGGTAGTCACATTCCAGGCCTTGTAGCCGGTCAGGGTGCCGACGGGAATGGAGGCTTCCGGCGCAGCGGCAACGGCCGGCTGGCTGTCCCAGGTCACGCTGTACTCGCCCCAGGCGCCCGTCACCCGGTAGGCATCCAGCGTAATCGGCGATGTGCCGCCAGACATGGTGAGGTAGGCCTCAAAGGAGGCGCTTTGGACAGTGGTGCCCAGCGGGATCAGCGACAGGTCGAATCTGACGAGGGCGCGGTTGTGGAACGAGTCGGGCCCGATCGCGTAAGCCGCGCGCAGTTGAGGCCCGCCGCCCAGGTTCAGCGTGCTCGCCTCTTGCATGATCGTCACATCGGCCACGGCGCACAGGGTCATGTAGGTGATGGCGGGCGTGGGGGAGGATGTCGCCGTCGCGGTGCGCGTGGGCGTGGCGGTCGAGGTGCGAGTCGGGGTGGCGATGGCGGTCGAGGTGCGGGTCAGCGTGACTGTGGGTGTCGAGGTGCGCGTCGGCGTGGCCGTGGACGTTGCGGTGCGAGTCGGCGTGACTGTGGGTGTCGAGGTGCGCGTGCGCGTAGGCGTGGCGGTGGCCGTTGCGGTGCGGGTCGGGGTGGGCGGTGTCGTGCCGCCTTGGTCCCAAAACAGGTTGCCTGAGAGCGTTTTTCCTTCAAGCGGGTAGCTGTAGCGAATCCAGTTGGCATCCACCACTGTGCCGCCCAGGCTGGTGGCGCCTTGGGAGCTATAGCCAGGCAAATCTACTTGCCGCAGGTGGTAGTACTCACAAGTGACGCCTGCCCTCAGCGTGTACACCCCGCTTGGGTTGGTGAGCGTGCTGTCTATCAGGCTACCCAAATCGCCAGCGCTGTTGGAACAGTAGAGCTGCACGGTCACGCCGGTCAGGGGCGTGCCCAGGTCGCCCACGACGCCAACATACACCTGGCCCGACAGCACCCACAGGCGCGCCAGGCTTCCGTAAATGTCGGTGCCCAGGGCAGCGCTGTTGCGGCCATCTTCCCAGGCGACGAAGTACGTATCGGCCGCGCCCGCCGCGATGGCTGGCCGCTGCTCTTCGGGGAGCGCATTGGTGACAATGACCTCGCCCTGCAGCAGAGTTCCATTGGCGGCGACGCGCCGGCGGTAGATGTCGTGATCGCTGGCGCTCGCCTCGTATTCCCAAGTTACCATGAACTCGCCCGGCGCCGGCTGAAACGCCACGTTGGGGCTGAGCCGGCGCTGACTGCCGTCCCAACTGATGCCGAAGTTGCTGCCCACCAGGCTCCCTGTGCCACTCACCCGCTGGCCATAGATGTCGGCGTCGGCGCCCCAGGCCCAGTGATGATCTTCCCAAACAATGAGGAACACGTCGCCCGCGGGGCAATAGGCCAGACGAGGTCGAATCTGATCATACTGCCAGGTGGAGATGCCAATGACGCCGCCCGTCAGGCTGCCGTTGGCGGCCACGCGCTGAGCCAGGATGTCGTACTCACCCGTGTCGGCCTGTTTGGCCTGCCAGGTCACCAGATACTGGCCGGCAGCAGAGCCAAAGGCAGCCACGGGATTGGCCTCGTCCAGCGAACTGGCCGCAATCGCGAAAGGCCCACCGGCCAGGGCGCCATCGCCCGCGATCCGTTGGGCGTAGAGGTCACCGTGGACAAACTCATCGGCGCCCATGCGCCGCACCCAGACGATCAAGTACTCGTCGGCGGCCGCGTTGTAGGCGACGGCTGGGCTGCTGTCGTACGCGATGGGGAGGCTCACTGCGATCTGGCTGCCAGTCAGGCTGCCCGCGCCGGAGACACGCTGGGCATACAGATCATGGTCGTTGGAGGCGTACTCATACTCCCAGACCACCAGGTATTCATCTCGCACGGAGTTGTAGGCAATGGCCGGCGCCAGCCGATGGTTGCTGCCATCCCAAGAGATGCCGAACTGGACGCCGATTGGCACGCCATCGGCCCCAATGCGGCGGGCGTAGATGTCCCAATCGGCGCCATTGCCCCAGTGGTGGTCTTCCCACACAGCCAGGTATTCCTGCCTGACTGGGCTGAAGGCCAGCGCGGGGCGAACCTGGTCATATTCCCAGCTCACGATGGCCGTCACGGCCTCAGCCGCTTCTGGCACGAACGCCGCCGCCGACTTGACATCTGCCGGTGAAGGGCCAGAGCGGGCCGCGCTGACGGCGCCCAATGTTAGTGCCCCTGCCAATGCGACCAATCGCCAGCCCTGTTTCGTGTTCATGGGGTGTTCCTTCGGCAGAAGGGCGAACGCGCGGCGCAGTCCCGCGCCCGCAGCACTGGCCGGCCAGTATGAAAACCCGGACGACTCAATTGGGTTGAAGTTGCGGCAAAGGAGGAAGCAAACCTGCACGCAAGCTGCAGAGCGTATGCCGCGACGGTGAGGAACGGTAGTACAGACACGTCGGCCTCCTCGGCCAGCCGTTCCACCCGGCGTGGCACGGCAGGCCGGGATACCGCGGAGGGCGGTGTCACCTCCTATCGTACGCCTGGCGGGGCGCGGTTTCAAGTCTGACTGAAACTGAGCTAGTTCGTCTTGTTTCTCAAGACTGCGCTGACCGGGCAAATTGGAACAGCCCCCCACCCGGCCCGATAGGGCGGCATGCGGCGGCCGCCAAGATCACCGGTTTGGGGGGCGCGCTGCGACGATGGAAGACTGAGGGGCGAACGACTAGCCGGCGGACACGGCGGCGCGCAGTTGCCCGTACTCGGCGATGGCTTCAAGCGATTGGTGGCGGAAGTACGTGTTGTACAGCTCGGCGTAGTGGCCGCCCTGGGCCAGCAGGTCCTGATGGCTGCCCTGCTCGATGATGCGCCCCTGGCGCAGGACGATGATGCGGTGGGCGTTGCGCACGGTGGACAGGCGGTGGGCGATGATGATGGCGGTGCTCTGCCCGAGGATCAGGTCGAGCGCTTCCTGAATCTGCTCCTCGGTGAAGGGGTCCACGCTGGCGGTGGCTTCGTCCAGGATGAAGATAGGGGGCTTCTGAACCAGGACTCGCATCAGGGCGACGAGTTGGCGCTGGCCCATGGATAGGCGGCCGCCGCGCTCGCCGACGTCGGTGGCCAGGCCGTTGGGCAGGGTGGCCAGCCAGTCGCCGCGGCCGATCTGCCGGGCCAGGGCTTCGATCTCCGCGTCGGTGGTGGCGGGCCGGGCATAGCGGATGTTGTCGGCCACGGTGCCGGCAAATAGAAACGGCATCTGCGAGACAATGCCCAGCCGGCTGCGGTAGTCGCGCAGGTTGAAAGTGCGGATGTCACGGCCGTCAATCAGCAGCCGGCCAGACTGGTACTCGTAGAAGCGCGCGATGAGCTTGGCGAGCGAGCTCTTGCCCGCGCCGGTGTGCCCCACCAGGGCCACCGTCTCGCCGGGCTGGATGTGGAGGTTGAAGCCGCTGAGGACGGTCTCCTGCTCGGAGTAGCGGAAGCCCAGGTCCTGGAACTCGATCTCGCCGCTCAGCGCGGTGACAGGCTCGGCGGCGATCTGCTTGACGACCGGCTGGGCGTCGATGAGGGCGAAGACGCGCTCGGTGGCCGACAGGCCCGCCTGCAACTGGCTCCAGAAGGACGCCAATTGGAGGAAGGGGAAGTAGAAGCGGTCCACACTCTGGAGGAAGAGATACCAAGAGCCGGGGGAGATAGCGCCCGCGCCCGCCACCAGACCGCCCAGATAGACGAGCATGGCAATGGCGGCGCCGGAGATGAGGTTGAGCACCGGGAACACGTTGGAGATGACGAAGCCGCGGCGGACGTTGATGGTGTAGAGCTGCCGGTTGACGCCGGTGAACTCGTTGAAGATCACGGCCTCCTGCCGGAAGTTCTTGGCGACGGCGATGCCGGCGATGGTCTCCTGGACAGCCGCGTTGACGTTGGCGGTGGCGCGGTTGCCCTGGCGGGTGACGTAGCGGGCCAGCCGCCGGAAGAGATTGGCACCGAGGACCACCAGGGGGGTGGTGGCGAGCAGGGCCAGGGTCAGGCGCCACTCGATGCTGAACAGCACGGCGGTGAGCAGCACGATGACGGTCATCTGGCTGACCGTATCCACCACCAGGGTGCTGACGTTGGCAAACTCCTGAGTGTCGGAGGTGATGCGGCTGACGACGCGGCCCGAGCGGAACTCGTCGTAGAACGATAGGTCGTGGGCCATCGTGGCGCGGAAGGCGTCGCGCCGCAGCGCAAAGACGATATCGCCGATGACGCGGGCGGTGAGGCGGCGGCGCAGGAAGTGGACGATCCAGCCCAGCACGCCCGTGACGAGCACCAGCACCAGCAGGCCAATCAGCAGGTTGGGGCGGGGCGCCTCGGCCAGGGCGTTGATGCCCCGCGAAATGGCGAGCGGGAAAACCACATCCAGCGCGCCGGTGAGGGCCAGGCCGCCCGCCACCAGCGCCAGGGCGCGGCCGTGCGGCCGGAAGTAGGTGCCGAGCCGGGCCAGCAACTGCCGGTCGGTGTAGGTGCGGTCGTAGGCTTCGGGGTCTAGATTACCAAAGAAGGCCATCGGTCAGTTGGCAACGGGCTGAGGCTGGAGCCGCAGCCGCTCCTTGCGGGCAAATATCGCCTGATAGGCGGGCGACCGGGCCAGCAAATCATCATGGGTCCCCACGGCGGCGATGCGGCCCTGGCGCAGGACGACGATCTGATCGGCCCAGCGGATTTGAGACAGCCGGTGGGTGATGAGCAGGGTGGTGCGGCCCTCGGCCGCGCGGAAGATGGCCTTCTGAATCTGGTCCTCGGTGGCGCTGTCGATGGCGGAAGTCGAGTCGTCCAGGATAAGGATGCGCGGGTTGGTGAGGAAGGCGCGGGCCAGGGCCAGGCGCTGGCGCTGGCCGCCGGAGAGGGTCACGCCGCGCTCGCCGACGACGGTCTGGTAGCCGTCCTTGAAGCCGAGGATGAAGTCGTGGGCCTGGGCGGCGCGCGCGGCGGCTTCGATCTCGGCTTGCGTTGCGCCGGGCTTGCCAAAGGCGATGTTCTCGGCGATGGTGCGCGAGAAGAGGAACAGGTCCTGCTCGATGATGGAGATTTGCTGGCGCAGGGAGGCCAGGTTCCAGTCGCGCACGTCCACCCCATCCACCAGCACCGCGCCCTGCGTCACGTCGTAGATGCGGCTGACGAGGCGCACCAGGGTGGTCTTGCCCGCGCCGGTCTGCCCAACGATGGCGACAGTCTGGCCGGGCTGGACGGTGAAGGCGATGTCGTCCAAGACGGGCGCGCCCCCGGCATAGCCGAAGCTAACGTCCCTGAAAGCGATGGCGCCCTGGATGGGGCGGTCCACACCCTGGGGATTGTGGTCGAGCTCGGTTTCGGTGTTGATCAGCTCCAGGATGCGGCGGGCGCTCGCCAGGCCCAGCGAGACCTGCGAGTAGGCAAAGATTGAGATGTGGGACGGAAAGCCATAGAGCCAGAGCAGCGAGTTGTAGGTGATCACCTGCGGCACGGTGAGCGCGCCCTGGGTGAACAGGTACAGGGCATGGCCGAAGCCAAGCGTGAGGGTGATCGGAAGTAATAGCAGAGTGAGCGAGCGCGACTCGGCCGCGCCCTGGGCCACGTAGGCGTCGCGGTAGGCACCGGCATTGCGCTCGAACTCGGCGGCCTCCTCTGCCTCGCGGGCCGCGCCCTTGACGGTCTCGATGCCCTCGATGGCCTCGGCCAGCCGGGCGTTCATGCGGCCAAACCGCCGCCGGGCGCCCTGGGTGATGGGACCCAACTCCCGGATCAAGCGGCGGAGGGCCAGGACGTAACCGATGGTGAACAGGATCGGCACCAGGATGAGGGACGGGTGGAGCGTGGGGCCGATGAACAGGGGCATGATGACGAACATGGCCGAGCCGACGATGAGGTTGACGCCGGGGTTGAGCATCAGGCCCAGCTCGCGCACGTCGTTGGTGGCGCGGGCCATCACCTCGCCGACCGGGCGCAGGCTGTGGAAGGTCATGCTCTTGCCCAGCAGGCTGGCGTACAGCTCGGCGCGGACGTCGCGCTCCAGCCGCTGGCCGATGACTTCCGAGCCGAAGTTGCGGCCCATCTGCCAGGCGGAGCGGATGAACTGGGTGATGACGATGCCCAGCGCGGCCCGCACCAGGCCCCCATAGTCGGGCGGGGTGGCCAGAATGGCGGTAAAGGCCTGGCCGATGTAGAGCGGGACCGAGGCGGCAAAGGCGGCGTTGGTGAAGGCGCCCGAGAACAGCCAGAACAGGGGCCAGGTGTGGCGCAGCATGTGCGACAGCACCCAGCGCAGCGGCGAGCGGCGGTTGCCGGTGAAGACGTTGGAGACCTGGAATTCGGTCGCAGCCATTACAGCTTGGAAAGTATCTCTGGCCCGTCGGGCGTGATGGCGATGGTGTGCTCGAATTGGGCCGAGAGCGCGCCGTCGCGGGTGACCACCGTCCAGCCGTCGCGCAGCAGCACCCAGTCCGGCCCGCCCGCGTTGATCATCGGCTCGACCGTGAAGACCATACCGGGGCGGAGCTTGGGGCCGCGCCCGGCGGGGCCGCGATGCGGGACGGAGGGGTCCTCGTGCAGGGAGCGGCCAATCCCGTGCCCGCCCCAATCGTAGACCACGCTGCACCCATGGCGCTCGGCGTACGCCTGGATGGCGGCGCCGACATCCGATAAATGCCGGCCCACCTGGGCGGCGGCGATGCCTTCGGCACGGGCGCCCTGGGCCACCTCCAGCAGGCGGGCGGCGGCCGACGACGGCGTGCCGACGGCGTAGGTCACGCACGAGTCGCCGCACCAGCCTTTGTAGGTGAGGCCAATATCAATGCCCACGATGTCGCCCTCGCGCAAAACGCGCTGGTTGGGAAAGCCGTGGCAAATCTCGTTGTTGACCGAGGCGCAGATGACGCCCGGGAACGGCGGATGGGTGGGCGGGCGGCCACGATAGCCTTTATACAGGGGCTGAGCGCCCTCCGCCGCCAGGAAGCCAGCCACCAAATCATCCAGCTCGCGCAGGGAAACGCCGGGCCGGACGTGCTCGTCGAGCATGGCGAAGGCGCGGGCGACGAGCTGCCCGGAGGCGCGCAGGGCGTCAAGTTGCTGGGCGTGTTTGAGCAGAATGGCCACGGTGGTTACAAAGACGACGGCCGGGAGAAGAGACCCGGCCGGCCTCGGACAGCCTGGCTAGTATACCAAGTTTGACGCCGAGGGGGGATTGGACGAAAGGACAGGGGCCGACCTACCCCCCCCTCTGCCCCCTGCCCCCACTCCGCTTCGCTGCGGGGGCCATGGCCTGCCAGGGAAGGGGGAGCGAAGCGCAGATCATTCGCGGGCGAGGCCGGCGAAGTAAGCGTGGAAGCGGTCATCCCCGGTCAGCTCGGGATGAAATGAAGTGGCCAACAGCCGGCCCTGCTGGGCGGCGACGATGCGGCCATCGGGCAAACGGGCCAACACCGCGACGCCAGGGCCGGCACTCTCGATGAGCGGGGCACGGATGAAGACGGCGTGAAACGGCCGCTCACCGGGCAGTGCGGGCACGTCCAGGTCCGTTTCAAAGCTATCCACCTGGCGGCCAAAGGCGTTGCGCTCGACAGTCAGGTCCATCAGCCCGAGCAGGGGCTGGTCGCGCCGGGCGTCGCGCGAGAGGAGGATGGCGCCGGCGCAGGTGCCCCAGATGGGCCGGCGCTGGGCCAGTTCGCGAATCGGGTCCAGCAGATCGTACTTGACCGCCAGCTTGCCAATGGTGGTGGATTCGCCCCCCGGGATGATCAGGCCATCCACGCCGTCAAGGTCGCGCGGCCAGCGGACCTCGACGGCGGTATGCCCCAGGCGGCGCAGCACAGCGGCGTGCTCGGCAAAGTCGCCCTGGAGGGCGAGGACGCCAAAGTTCATCAGAACGTTGAAACGCTACAACGTTAGGACGTTCGCGAACTACCAGCCCCGCACAGCCAGCATCTCCGTCTCCGGCAGGCTGGCGGCCGAGCGGCCCACCATCGGCTCGCCCAGGTTGCGGCTCACTTCGGCCAGCAGCTTGGCGTCGCGGAAGTGGGTGGTGGCCTCGACAATGGCCTTGGCGCGGCGCGCAGGGTCGCCGGACTTGAAGATGCCGGAGCCGACGAAGACGCCGTCCACGCCCAACTGCATCATCAGCGCGGCGTCGGCGGGCGTGGCGATGCCGCCGGCAGCGAAGTTGACGACAGGCAGGCGGCCCAGGGACTTGGTCTCCCGGACCAGCTCATAGGGGGCCTGGATGTCCTTGGCGTAAGCCATCAACTCGGCGTCGTCCATCGTGGTCAGGCGGCGGATTTCGCCCAGGACCGAGCGGGCGTGGCGCACGGCTTCGACCACGTCGCCGGTACCGGCCTCGCCCTTGGTGCGGATCATGGCGGCGCCTTCGCCGACGCGGCGCAAAGCCTCGCCCAGGTTGCGGCAGCCGCAGACGAACGGCACCTTGAAGTTGTGCTTGTCCACGTGGTGCTCTTCGTCGGCGGGGGTGAGGACTTCGGACTCGTCAATGTAGTCCACGCCGAGGGCTTCCAGGATTTGGGCTTCGACGAAGTGGCCGATACGGCACTTGGCCATGACCGGGATGGTGACGGCCTCGATGATGGCGCTGATGACCTCGGGGTCGCTCATGCGGGCCACGCCGCCGTGGGCGCGAATGTCGGCCGGGACGCGCTCCAGGGCCATGACGGCGACGGCGCCGGCATCTTCGGCAATGCGGGCCTGCTCGGCGGTGACGACATCCATGATGACGCCGCCCTTGAGCATTTGCGCCAGCCCGCGCTTGAGGGCGACGGTTCCAACCTGCTTATCTTGTTCCATGAATCAGCCTCCTGCGCGCCGCGCGGATAGAACGGCGCGTTAAAACGAGAGAATTCGGTGTTGCCGACTCCGATTGTACCACCGAGGGATGGGGGCTGGGGAGGGGAGGCGGCCGAATATTGTTCGGCGGGGAGCTATAGGCCGCACGCGACGGCGGCGAAGTTGACGTTGCTGATGGTGGCCGGGCCGAAAGCCGACCGCATTTCCAGGGTGTCGGCAAACACCATATAGCCGGCGGACATATTGGCGGGCAGCCGCAGCGTGACAGGCGAGCCGACGACGATGAGCACCCAGCCATTGTTCTCGCGATCGATTGTCCAGTCTTCCAGCGCGCCGCCAAACAGCTCCACCGCTTCGCCCGGCGTTTCGGGGCAACTGGCGGCCGGCGGCCCCTCGTTGGAGACGCTGGGCGTGGGGACATTCAGGACAGTCAGCCCATCTGGCACCAGGTCGCGGGCCCAGTCCGGCAGGCCATCGGGCGGCAGGCCCTGGGTGGCGCGGGCGTCGGCGGTGGCCTGGACCGCGGCGGGTTCCAGGGTGGCGGTGGGCGGGAACAGCACGCCATACAACTCCGAGGTGGGCCCGGGCGTGGGGGTAGAGCCGTTGGCGAATTCGATATCGCCGGGGACGATGCGGTTGATGATGTCAATGATGACGCTGTAACGGCGCGTGGGCGTGAGCGTGGGCCCGCCGGGGGTGACGGTGGGACCGGACACCGCGGCGGTGAGCGCCGCTGGATCAACCGGCGTCAGTGCCCCCGCCGAAGAGATGATCCAGCCGCCCAGGATGATCAGCGCCACGAGCAGGAAGCCGCCTCCGCCCACCATGATGAAGGCGCGGCGATGCCGCTGGCGGCGGTGGTCTTCCTCGGCCTGGATAGAGGCGACGGCAGCAGTAACCTCGGCCGCCGAGGCGCCGGTGCGCTCCAGGGTCGCGCGAATGAGGGGCAGCGGATTGCCAAGCTCATAGAGTTGGAGGGCGCGGGCGGCGAGGTCGTCGGCCCGGGTTGATGGGGCGGTCGTAGCCCCGCTGGCGGGGGCGGCGGGCGGGGGTTCGACCTCGGCCTGGGCCGCAGCCAGCCCTGGCGCGGCAGGCTCTTCGGCGCGCATTTCCGCCGCGGCGGGGTTGGCAGGCTCGTCGATTTCCGGCTCGCCATAGAGCAGGGCCTGAATGGATGGCGGCAGGTCGGCCGGGGCGTTGGGGCCGGCAGGAGGCGAGGCAGTGAATGCCCCGGCTGCGGTGGGCGCGGGTTCGCGCTCGGCTGGCGCGAGATCGGACGGCGGGGCAGTGAAGGCCGCATTTGCGGGCGGGGAGGGCGGCGGTTCAGGTTCCAGCGCGGCGGTCACAGGCTTGGGCGGCGGGGCAGTGAATGCCCCGGCTACGGCGGGCGCGGGTTCAGATGCTGCCGATTCCGCCTCGGCGGGGACGAGGCCGAGTAGAAGTTGGGCCACTGCGTCCACATCGCCGGAGGCGCGAGGCGCGACGGCCTCCAGTTCGGCGAACAGGTCGGCAGACTCGGCGCCGTCGGATTGTTCTGGGCCGGCAGCTTCGGCTTCTGCCGCCAGGGGTCGCGGCGGCTCAGCGGGCACCGGGGTGGCGGACGCCTGATCGCGGGGGGCGTCCGGGTTGCGCAAGGGCCAGGTAACTTTTCGTTTGACCGGCGCGGGCGCTGCGGGCGCAGGTTCAACGGGAGAGTCCGGCCGGCGTAGAGGCCGCGTTCCCACTCTGCGGGCCGGTTCGGACGCGCTGGATGGAGGGGCCGGCTCAGGCCCGGCCGCGGCAGCGCCATTGGCCGGCTCGCTGGGCAGGTGGCTGGCGGCTGGCGTGGTTGTCGCGGGTTCGCTCTCCGCGGCGGGTGGGGCGGGCATCTCCACCGTGAGTTCCGGCGAAAGGTCCGGGGCAGGTGCGGGTTCATCCGGGAGGGACGGTTCAGGGGCAGGCGCGGCAGCGGCCGGCGCCAGGGCCGCCTCCACGATGGCGGGCAGGTCGGCGGGGAGAAGCCAGACGCCCAGGAGCGCGGGATGCGCCGGGCCGAGGCTAGGGGGCAGCTTGATCAGCCGGATGTTGCTGCCGCCGGCCTCAACTTCGAACGCGGAGGCGCAGGCGCCGCAGCGGAGATGGTCGGGGATGATGGCCTGATGGACAACCGTGAGCCGCCCGTGCACCTGGCAGACTGGACAGCGGCCCCGGCCGGTCCATTCGTCGGGAAGGCGGAAGCGCGGAGTGATCGGGTTCAAGCGCCGGTCATTCGTACTTGAGCGCCGAAACCGGGACCAGGGTAGCGGCGCGCAGGGCCGGATACAGGCCCGAGATCAGGCCGATCAAGGTGGCAAAGACAATCGAGAACACAGGCAGCCAGGCCGGCGTAAAGACGGCATCGGTGGGCGGCGGGGTGCCATTCTGGAGGGCTTGCCCGGCCAGGTAGGCCACCACCAGGACGTTGATGATCTGCCCCAGGCTCCAGCCGACGGCCACACCGCCCAGGCCGCCCAGGAAGCCGATGCCGGCCGCCTCGCCCAGGAAGACGCTCAGCACGTCGCGGTTGGTGGCGCCCACCGCCTTCATCAGACCGATCTCGCGCGTGCGCTCCAAGATCGCCATGGTCATGGTGTTGGCGATGCCGATGGCGGCCACGAGCAGGGCAATGGCGCCCACGCCGCCGAAGACGAATTGCAGGACGACGTAGAAGCCGTTGATGCCTTCGACGAACGACTGCGGGGTGTAGGCCTGGAAGCCGAGGGTGTTGATCTGATCGGCCACCTCCAGCACGTCGCTCACGTCGCCCACCTTGACGATGGCTGAGGTGTAGCCGTCCACGTCGCGGTTAATGCGCTTGCCCAAGAACCACTCGTTGAAGGCGGTCACGTCGTCCAGCGACATGTAGATGGACCAGTCGGACTCGCCGCGCGACTCGGCCATGACGCCGACAACCTTGACCAGGACGGTCTTGCGGATTTCGACGCCGTCGTTGGAATACTTGATCAGGGTGAGCTTAAGCGTCTGATCGAGCAGTTCGGGCGGCGGCGGGGTTTCCTGGCCGGGGCGCGGGCGGGGGTCGTAGAACTGCTGCGGGACGCTGTAGCCGATGACGGCGGTGCCGCGAGCCAGGGCCAGGGTGCCGCCCTGCGCCGTGACGCCGAGCGCGGACACGTCCTCAGCGCCCAGGCCGAGAATTTGGCCCCAGCCTTCCAGCCGGCCGTAGTTGATCAACAGGCCGCCGTTGAGGTAGTCGCGGGCGATGACGGCCGAGACGCCGGGCAAGGCCGCAAACTGCGCCAGGGCGTCGTCGTTGATGGGCTGCTGGATGCCGGGGTTGAAACCGCCGCCCCCGCCCCCGCCGAAAGATACAATTGGGCCTTCGCCGTAGATGGGGTTGACGTCGATGCGCGTCAGGTCGCCGATGTTGCCAAGCTGCTCGTTGGCGTTGCGCTGAAGGCCAAAACCCAGGGAAACCAGGATGACGACGGCGGCGGTGCCGATGACGACGCCGACAGCGGTGAGCGCCACTCGGGCCTTGCGGCGGTTGAGGTTTTCGAAGATCAGGGCGACGAGGTCGGAAATGTGCATGGCACGCCCACCAGTTCAGGTCTTTTGGGACAGGGAGACGGGAAACGTGAGTTTTTGGTTAGAGACAATCAATATTGTACTCTATTTGTAAAACGGCGCGAAGGGCAGGGTTGTTCCAAACCCTAGGTCAGGCGGGCAAGCAGGGCGGTGGGACCGGTGTAGAAAAGGGTGGTCGAGGCCGGCGGCAGCGACACCTGGAACTGATGCGTGGAGGCGGCCACCGTTTGGCCGGAAAATAGGTCGAGGACAGTCTCGACCGGCCGCGGAAGGCTGAATGTGCGCTCGCCGCCGGAAAGGGTGTGGACGGCCAGCAGGTGCGGCGTGGCATAGAGCACGTCGCCCTGGTCGTTGTAGAGGTGGACGCCCGCATACCGGGCCAGCCCGCGCAGGATGGGCGCGGGGAGGTTGGGCGCGGCGGCGTAAATCGAGGTCCAGCCCGTAAAGACCTTGACGCCAAAGCCGGGCCGGCAGCGGCCGCGCGCGAAGACGGCGTTGCCCAGGATGGTCGCGCCGGGGTCTTCGATGTGGAAGACGGGGCCGAGGCGGCTGTTGGTGCCCCAGGTCAGGTCCTGCGGCAGCCCGCGCGTGATGGGGTGCTGATAGTCGGTGAGGTACATCAACGGCCCCCAGGGGATTTCGCTCTCGCCGAACTGAAAACCGGTGAGGTCGGTCATGTGCGCCACGGAAAGATCATCCTGCACATAGCCGGGGGCGTACACCCACACCACCACCCGCCGGTCGCGCTGGATTTGGCGCTTGAGCGCCTGGCGGCGGGCCCCATCCAGCCGGAAGGCGTTCAGGAAGAGGTAGAGCTTGTAGGGCGGCAGGCGGTCGTCAATGAAGTCTTGCAGCAGATAGGTGTCGAAGGGCGCGCCCAGGCGCGGCAGACCCCACAGCCGCTGTTGGAAGATGAGGGGCAGGTCCAGCTCATTGCGCAGGGACTCGTAGTAGAAGCTCTCGTCGTCCAGCAGCACAGCGATCTCGGCGCTGGGCGCGCGGTCGAGGTGCTGCGAGAACTCGCCCAGTTCCTGGAAACGCTTGAGCAAAGGGCGAAAGGCAGGCTGCTGCGACAGCTCGATATGCGGGGTGGTGGGCAACCCGCCCGCCAGCCACCAGATGCCCTGCCCGTGGGTGATGACGTAGGCGAAGTTGCGCTTGAGGATCGCGACGCTGTCCTGAAGCGTATCGGCCTTGCCGTAGTTGGGATGGTCGTGCCAGGTGAGGTGCGTGCGGGTGTCGTCCTCGAACAGGTACAGCTTGCCGTGCAGCCGGACGGACTCGGACGGCAGCATGCTCGGCCCCTCGCCGCCCAGGCCGCGAAAACCGTAGGAATACGGACTGACCAGGAAATCCACCTGCGGCGAGGCCAGCACCTGCGCCAGCCCCAGGTGGCCGCTGCGCTGGTAGGTGGCGTAGTGGCTGTTGGTGTACTCGTCGCGCTCGCCGAAGAAGGCCGAGTTCCAGGCCAACTCCATCAGATAGCCGAAGAACGCGCCGGCCAGCGCCTGGCCCTGGGTGGCCTCCTTGACCGTGGCGCAGAAGTCGGTCACAAGATCGCCGCATAATTCGGCGAGACAGCGATAGTAGTCAATGACGGCTTGCTCGCGGCGCGGGTCGCGGAAGGTATGCGTGGCGGAGGCAAGCTGCCGTTCGGCGGAGGGGACCTCGGCCAGGGCAAAGCTAGCGGCGGGGTCGGCCCAGGCGCGCTGGAACGCGGCTTCGTCGTCCTGGTAGCGGCGGCGGAGCCAGGCCCGGAAGTGCTCGCGCATGGGGGCGCTGAAGTCGCCGCAGGCGGCGGCCATAGCGCCGTGGCCCTTCACCCACTCGCCGGTGTCACCCGCGCCCACCTGATAGGCGATGACGCGGTCGAACAGGCCGATGGCGCGGATGTGGGCGACGAGAGCGCGCAGGAAGTTCTTGGCTTGCGAGCGCCAGAGGGCCGAGGCGAACGACTGGCGCATGAGCCGGCCATCCGAGAGCAGCTCGCACTCCTCGGGGTAGAGCTTCTGCCACCAGTCGGGCAGTTCCAGGTGGACGCGCAGGTGGAAGCGGGCCTGCGGGTCGGCGTCAAGGACGTGCTGGAAGCGGGCCTGGAGGGTAGAAAAGTCGAAGTGCCCCTCCCGGCCTTGCCCCGGCCCGGCCCACTCCGGCGGCTCACCCTGGCTGCCGATATCGAACGTGAATAGGTGGATACCGGCCTCGCCATACAGGCGGGCGCATTCGGCCAGCGAATATTTGTCCGGCCGAGGGGCCGAGCCCCACATCAGGCCGTTAAACGCCGGACGCCCATCCAGGAAGAGGGTGGGCGTGCCGGTGTGGAGTTTGACCTCAGCGGTCATTCTATTTCAGCGGGACGACGATGCCATCGCCCTCTTCGGCCGGGCCCTGGTCGAAGCCGGGGTCAATGATGACGCCGCCGTCATCGCCGCCGGTGGATTCGCCGGTGTCGAGGCCGAGCAGGCCGCGGATGAAGCGGATGATCTTCTGCCACAACGTCTCCGGCTCGGGCGGGGGCGGCTCAATGGGGCCGCCATTGCCGTCGCCCGGCTCGAAGGGCGGAATTTCGATGACCTCGACGGTGATGACCTGGGTGATGGTGCGCGGCTGGTTGAAGTCGTCGTTGTAATCCACCGTGACGACGAGCTCCAGCGGGCCGGCGAACTCAGGGATCACGGTGGCATCGAGGGTGAAGAAGCCGCCGGGGTCCAGGTTGCCGATCAGGATCACATTGTTGGACAACTGCACGCCTTCGGCGCTCACGCGCATGTTGCCGAGGGTGGTGGTGGAGCGGCCCAGGTTCACGATCTGGAGCGGCAGGATGTTGGGCTGGAAGGTGAAAAACTGCCCGGCATCGCGGTAGAGGCTGATATCGACGCGCGGCAGCTTGTAGACTAACAAGGTGATGACCTGGTTGTCGGTGTAGGTGCCGCTGTCGGAGGCGTAGATGAAGGAGAACTCCATCGGGTAGGCGCCGGCCTCGGTGCTGGCGTTGACGATGAAGGACTGTTCAGCCGACAGCGAGCCGCCCGCGGCCAGGTCGCCCAGCGACTGGACGTTGGACGAGCCGACGGGGGCGAACTTGCTAAAGTCGCCGCCGCCGCCGGAGACGCCGCCTGGCCCCGGCGTGCCGCCGTCGCCGGCTGTGCCGCCGCCTGCGATCATGGTGATGCGCCGGGCCTCGCCCACGCCCAGGTTCTCAATATCGAGATGGAGCGTAAAACGGGTGCCAGGCTCCAACTGTTCGACATCGGTGCTGTAGGCGGTGATCAGCAACTGCGGGCGGCGCACCGGCGCGGTGGTGGCGGTGGGGGTGGCCGTGGGCGTGGGGGTGCTGGTGGAGAACGGCCCCTGCGCGGGCGGCTGGACGGGGAAGGTGAGGATGAACGTCTCGGTATAGGACGTGCCGTTGGGGTCGGTGTAGCTGACCTGGACTTCAAGCGAGGCGCTGCCGGAAAGGCCGGAGGCGGCCCGCAGCGGCTGATAGACCTTTTCGGTTTCGCCGGGGTTGAGGGGGCGCACGGCGCGCACGCCGCCCGTGACACGGGGAGCGAAGTCGCCGGTGACGAACGTGGCGACGATGTTGGTGGCCGTGCCCTGGCCGGAGTTGAGGAACGTCATCTCAAAGTCGAGGTTGCTGCCGGGGACAATGGCGGCGGACGAAGCGCCATAGGACTGGACGGTGAGCAGCGGGCGCACGAAGGCGGTGGCGGCCGGGGTGTTGGTCGGCTCCGGTGTGTTGGTGGGGCCGATAATGGTCAGGCCGTTGTCCAGGGTCGCATCGGCGGTGCCGGACATGACTACGGTGACATCAAAGACACCTGGCGCCAGTCCAGCGGGCAGAACCGCGGTGAGGGTGGATGGGCCAATGAACGTGGTGGATAAGGCCCCCGCCCCGCCGACCACGACGACGGCGGTGGCATCGAAGCCGCTCCCGCGCACAACCAGGTTGGTGGAGGCGGTGTTGGAAACGGTATTCGGCTCCACGCTGGTGATGGTCTGTTGGGCGGCGGCCGTGCCGGGCCAGGCAAAGACGACCGCGGCCAGCAAACTGACCAGCAGGAGGGCATGGAGGGCGGTGGGGGTACGGGAGGTCATGTGGGATTCACCTGGGTAATGGATCAGGCTTCGGCCAGTTGGGCGGCGGCGAGGGCCAGGGCCTGATCGTACTCGGCTTCGGTGACAACGCGGCCGTCAATGAGGCGAATAGTGTGGGTGGCAAAGACTGTCAGGCGCGGGTCGTGCGTGACCATCAGGACGGTGCGGCCCTGGGCGTGCAGGTCGGCCAGCACCTTGATGATGGCGGCCCCGCTGGTGGTGTCGAGGTTGCCGGTTGGCTCGTCGGCCAGGATAAGCTGGGGGTCGTTGACCAGGGCGCGGGCAATGGCGACGCGCTGCTGCTGGCCGCCGGACAGCTCGGTGGGGCGGTGGTAGATGCGGTCTCCGAGGCCCACCTGGCGCAGCAGTTCGCGGGCGCGTTCGAGTCGGTCGCCGCGCCGGGTGCGGGTAAAGCGCATGGGGAAGGCGACGTTCTCCAGCGCCGTCATGCTGGCGATGAGGTTGAAGGACTGAAAGATAAAGCCCACCGTGCGGCGGCGGTAGCGGGCCAGCTCGTTCTCATCGAGCTGGTCAATCGCCTGTCCGTTGACGATGATGGTGCCCGCGGTGGGTCGGTCCAGCCCGCCCAGCAGGTAGAGCAGCGTGCTCTTGCCGGAGCCGGACGGGCCGACGACGGCCGAGAAGGTGTGCGGCTCGACGGTGAGGTCCGTGCCGGCCAGGGCGTGGACGGTTTCATGGCCCATGGCAAAGGACTTTTGCAGGCCGCGAACGGTGATGAAAGGCTCGGACATCAGGCGTCAACGAGTGGGGCGGTGGATCAACCGATACGGAAGCGCCAGCCGCGCTAGAACAAGAACGGCCGGGTGACTTCCAGGGCGCCGACCTGACGAATGATGACCCCTGGCAGGATGCCCAGCAGGATGGCGACCACCAGGGCGATCAGGACGCCGGTGAGGGCCTTGCCCAGCGGCAGGCTGCTGGTGGCGCGCACGCCGAGGATGAGCAGCCCGAAGTACCACAGCCCGTACAGCGTGACGCGGGCCAGCACCTCCGCCGCGATGGCGGGCACGAGGCCCTCGCCGACGGGCGCGAAGCCCTCCACGCCGCTGTTCACCAACTGCTTCTCCACCAGCATGAAGCCGGCCTGCACCAAGTCGCGCAAGGCGAAGGGCAGGCTGGCCCAGGCGACGACGTTGAGCGCGCCGCCGGTGGTGTCGCGCCCGCCGAGCATGGTCAGGACCAGGTGCAGCACCCCGCCCGTCACCAGCCAGCCAAACCAGACGCGCAGCAGAAGCAGGATGGCGGGGAAGACGTAGACGAAGACCGGGCCGGAGGACGCCTGCTGGGCCTGGAAATACTGCGCCTGTTGCTCGGGGGTCCAAAACTCGAAACCGATGGGCAGCTCCACCTGGCCGCTTTGGGCCAGCGTGACCTTGACGGGGCCAGCCACCAGCACGGCCAGGAGGCCGGTGAGAGTGAGGACTAGCAAAGGGGTAAACCAGGCCGGGCGGTTTTGGGCGGCCAGCCGAGCAAAGGTGGCGCGCGGTTTGAACAGGGCCGGCAGCAGCAGGTCGAAGTGAAAGCGGCGCGGGCGTTCGAGCGGGACGGTAGCGTTGGCGGCAGGTGTCATGGTGGGTCCGGGGGGGCCGTGAGTAAACGAAAGGGGGCGGTGCTGGGCCGCCACAGATTATAACGCGGGTAGGCCGAAATTGGTTCCGGCGCGCCTGCCCCGGCGGCATCGCCCGGCGCAGGGCGGGCCGGAGACCACGGGAACCCGGGGCCGATTGGGGTTTTAACATATAATCGTGGGCATGGAAGTGCTGCGCAAGCGCCGATTCTGGCTGGGCGCGGGGCTGCTGGTCGCCGCGGCGCTGGCCGTGGCCGCCTATGCCTTCCCCCCCTACCCCTCCCCGCTCAACTTCGTCTTTGACATCCTGGCGCTGACGATCACCCTGGTGGGCGGATTGCTGATCATCTCGCAGATCGTGCTGCCGGTGCAGACGCGCGGCGAGCGGCGCGCGGCGTTTGACCACTTTATGAATTATGTCAGCGGCAACGCCGGGCCGGTTGTGTTTGTGAAGGACGGCAAGCTGGTGGGCCGCAAGGAAGAGCTCAAGCGCTACGGCCACGGTGTGGCGCTGGTGGACCCGGTGAGCGCGATCGTCTTTGAGCGCGCGGCAGCCTACCGGACGTGGTTCCCCGCCTCCGTCGCGGAGAGCGGCGATGGCGGCCCCGCGCAGACGGCGCACGAGGGCCCGCCGATTGTACGGGCGGCCGGGCCCGGCATCGTGTTCATCCAGCCGGGCGAGCGCGTGGTGGCGACCCTGGACCTGCGCCGGCAGTCGCGCGGCGCGCCGGCCAAGGGGCTGACGCGCGACGGCATTGAAGTGACAGCCCACATCTCCGTGACGTTTGGCCTGGACCCAGACCCGGAGCGGGTGGGCAAGCCCGATCAGCCCGCGGTGCGGGTGGAGCACAACCAGCCAGCCTACCTGTTCAACCGCACCAGCGCCTTCCGGGCGGTCTATGGCGTGGCGCAGGGCGAGAAACAGCCTGTGGAATGGACTGACCTGCCCCTGACCGTGGCGACCGAGCGCTTCCGCGATGTGCTGGCCGAGTACAGCCTCGACGAACTGTTCCAGCCGACCAAGCCGGAAGTCTACCCGTTCAACATCTTTCGCGACCGGGTGAACACGGCGACGAAGGAAGCGCCCCTGCTGCACGACCGGGGGGTGGCGGTGTATGGCGTGAGCGTGGGCGGGCTGACCCTGCCGCGCGAGGTGATCAATCAGCGGGTGCGGTCGTGGCAGGCGCGCTGGCAGAAAGCCACCATCCAGCAGGAAGCGGCGGGCGATACGCAAGCCCTGCGCACGCAGAGCCGCTGGCAAACCGACGCCCAGCAGTTGATCTTCCGCGACATCCAGGCCCTGCTGGGCGCCACCGATGACGCGCTGGCGCGGCGGGCGCTGAGCCTGATGCTGCAAAAGGCCCTGCGGCGGGCGGCGGCCAGCCCGGCACACCGCGCGCGGCTGCCCGCCGAGACCGTGCGGGCACTGGAAGGGCTGGAGGGAGAACCCTCGTGAGCACCGCCCAGCCAGGGAAACCAACATGACAGCCAACGGCTGGAACGGCCGGGGCGGGGCGGAGCCGCCGGACACGCTGCGGCGGGCGATGGACCAACTGCGCTGGCAGGCCGCCTATTATCTCTACCACTTTGTGGAGGGCGACCACAACTGGGGCCAGATGCGGCTGACGGTGGCCCTGGTGATTGCGGCCCTGTTCGTCATGATCAGCCGGCTGTTCGAGCCGATTGGGGCGCTGCCCCTGTACGACTGGCTGGTGGAGCAGTTGTTCCTGCGCGAATACCTGCCGGACAGCGTGATCACCCTGGGCGCGTTCTTCGCCTCCTTCTTCACGCGGCAGGTGCTGCGCCACGCCATCCCGCCCGCGCTGGGGGTGGGGATTGCGCTCTACTTCGGGACCGCCTATCTGAAGGACCTGCTGGAACTGCCCAACCTTCAGCAGGCCCTGAAGTACCTGACGGCGACCCTGTTCGGCAACAACTACCCGCGCATGAGCGTGAACGCGGGGCAGGCCACCGTGGCCGAGCCAGAGATCAACCCGATGCTGCGGATCGGCGGGCCGGGCTGGGTGGACATCAAGATCGGCAACGCGGCGCTGTTTGAGCGCGTGGTGGGACCGTCGTCGGTGCTGGGGGCGGGCACGCACTTCCTGCGGCGGCACGAGACCCTGCGAGAAGCCTACGACCTGCGCGAAGTGGAGCGGGTCAAGAACGACGTCAAGCTGATGACGAAGGACGGGCTGCCCATCGTCATCAACGAGATGCGGGTGCGGTTCCGCATCCGGGCGCGGCACGCGCGCACCGAGGCCAACCCGTTCCCTGTGATGACGGGCGCCATCCGGCGGGCGGCCTACAGCCGCAAGGTGACGGCCAATGGGCTGGAGCAATGGCCGGACATGGTCACCGGCGCGGTGCGCGGCACGATCGCCGACTGGATCGCGCGCCACCGGATGGATGAGGTGATTCCTCCGCCGCGCGACGGCAACCAGCCCGAGACCGCGCACGCGCCCTACCGCAAGGCCCTTCACGATCTGTTCAACACCAAGGGCAGCCGCGCCAAGTTCGCCGACCTGGGGGCCGAGGTCATTTGGGTGAGCGTGGGCCACATCCGCCCGGACCCGGACGTGGACCCGGACCTGAAGCCGGACGCGGACCCGACCGGGCGCGACAAGATTCACCGGCAGTTGATTGACACCTGGAAGGCCACGCACGCGGCGCGGGCGCAGGACGAGATCGCCGACGCGCGGGCCTACGCACGCTGGCTGAACGACACGGCGCGGGCAGAGGCGGAGTGCGAGTTGATCCTGGCGCTGACGCGCGGGCTGCGCGAGGCGCGGGCCGACGGCCTGCCGATGGACGACGTGCTGGCCGAGCGGCTGGTAGAGTATGTGGCCGGTGAGCGGCGGGCCGGGGGCGGCGAAGCCGGGTCAAGCCAGTTACAGCGGCTGCTGGCCGCCACGAGCTTGTTGGAAACAGGCTACCCAAAGGAAGCAAAGACGGGGGAATAGATTGGCCCTTGCCTTGAAGACAATGGAGTGATAAAATCTAGACAGTCTAGATTAAATCAAGGCGGTACGCTATGGAAAAAACTTGGCAGTTGCAGGACGCAAAGAACAAATTCAGCGAAGTCATTAACGACGCCATCAGCCGAGGTCCGCAGGTGATCACGCGGCATGGAGAGCAGGTTGCAGTCGTGATTTCGTTTTCCGACTATACCCGCATTCGACCACCGGAGAACAGCCTGGTTGAGTTTTTCCAATCATCCCCGCTGGCTGGAATTGAGTTGGATCTCGAGCGGGACAAAAGCCTGCCGCGCGAGCCTGACTTGCCGTGAGTTATCTGCTGGATACCTGCGTGGTGTCTGAGCTGATGAGGCCGGCACCCAACACGGGCTTGAAAAACTGGGTCTGGCAGACGCCCGAGCAAGAAACTTGGCTCAGTGTTGTAACACTTGGCGAACTGCAGCGCGGCATTGAAAGGCTGCCGACAACACCGCGCCGCTTGGCCTTGGAACAATGGCTGGCCAACGATATCATCCAACGGTTTTCGGGACGGATGCTGTCGTTGGACGCCGCGGTGATGTTGACCTGGGGCACACTCTATGCGCGGCTGGAATCGGCTGGCCGCAAACTGCCTTCGATTGACAGCCTGCTTGCGGCTTCAGCGTTGCATCACGGCTTGACCCTGGTCACGCGCAACGTGACCGACTTTGAAGCGGCTGGCATCCCGCTGCTGAACCCCTGGAGTTAGCCTTGCCCTACCCCCTCCCCACCCTGACGCCGGAAGTGCGCGACGCGCTGCAGACCAACCGCCCCATCGTGGCGTTGGAGAGCACCGTCATCACGCACGGCCTGCCCTGGCCCCGCAACCTGGAATTGGCGCAGCGCATGGAGGCCAACGTGCGCACGGGCGGCGCCACCCCGGCGACCATCGCGGTGCTGAATGGGGAAGTGAAAGTGGGGCTGACGGCCGACGAACTGGCGCACCTGGCGCAGGCCAAGGGGGTGATGAAGGTGAGCCGCCGCGACTACGCGGTGGCCGTGGCGCAGCGGCGCGATGGCGGGACCACGGTGGCCGGAACGATAATGGCCGCGCACTGGGCGGGGATTCCCGTCTTTGCGACGGGCGGCATTGGCGGGGTGCACCGGCAGATGCCGGGCGCGCCGCTGGACGTTTCGGCGGACCTGCCGGAACTGGCGCGCACGCCGGTGGTGGTGGTGTGCGCGGGCGCCAAGGCGATCCTCGACTTGCCGGCCACCTTGGAGTGGCTGGAAACGCACGGGGTGCCGGTGCTGGGCTATGGGACGAACGAGTTCCCGGCCTTCTACTCGCGCGAGAGCGGCTTGACGCTGGCGGCGCGGGTGGACAGCGCGGCCGAGGCGGCGGCCGTGGTGAAGACGATGTGGGACCTGGACCTGGCGCAGGGGGCGCTGGTGTGCGTGCCCTGCCCGGCGGAGGCGGCGCGCCCCGCGGCGGAGATGGAAGCCGCCATCGGGCAGGCGCTGCGGGAGGCGGCCGAGCGCGGGGTGCGCGGGAACGCGGTGACGCCATTCCTGCTGGAGCGGGTGGCGGCGCTAAGCGAAGGACACAGCCTGGAGGCCAACCTGGCACTGCTGGCGAACAACGCGCGGGTGGCGGCGGAGGTGGCCGTGGCGTTGAGCCATGTGCATGTGCACCGGCCGGGATAAGCGCGACGACCGACGACCGACGACCGAACACGGGGGTAGGCGACGGACGACGAAGGACGGAGGACCAAGGACGAACGACAAAGGATGAAGGGTGAATGCTGAGCGCGACGGAGGATGATGGACAGCAGGAGGCGGCCGGAGGGCCGCTTTTGTTTGGTGAGCCAGGCAGGGGCGAGGGCGCAAGCCGCCGCCGTCTTGTTTGGAAGGCAAGAAAGGGGGTGCGTTTCAACTCGGGGCCGGCTTTCGCCTCCTCCAGGCCATGTAATTCCGAGGCGCGCACTTTGCGCCGAGGAATCTTCTGGCCCACTGGCGTGGAGATTCCTCCCGAAATATCGGGGGCGGGCGTGGCGAGATCAAGGCGTGGGATCGAGGTGGCGGAGGAGATGGTCGCCGATCCAGCCTTCATGGCCGCTGGCGAGGCCGATGCGGCGCCACAGGATGCCCTCGATCAGTTCAGCTTCGACAAAGACCGTTACTTGTTCGCCTTCGTACACCAGGGCGATGACAGCGCCGTCGGGCGGGGAGGCGCGCACGCGGGCGTTGGTGGCCGCCCCCGTCAGCTCGACGATGGCGTACCCAAAGACGCCGGGCGGGTAGATGGTGGGGGTGCGCGTGGGGGTGCGGGTGGGCGTGCGCGAGGGCGTGCGCGTGGGCGTGACGCTGGGGGTGAGCGTCGGCGGGCGTGGGGTGCGGGTGGCGGTGGCCGTTGGCGTCAGTGTCGGCGTGCGCGGCGTGCGGGTGGCGGTGGCCGTCGGCGTTAGCGTCGGCGTGCGCGGGGTGCGGGTGGCGGTGGCCGTCGGCGTCAGCGTTGGCGTGCGCGGCGTGCGCGTGGGCGTGACGTTCGGGGTATTGAGGGTCGTGGCTGGCCCGCCGGTGAGCGTGTGCGTCGCGGTGGGCGCTGTGCCGCCAATCTGGAACAAGCCCGAGGCCAGCCATTGCGCGCCAACAAAGATCTGCACCTCGTACGCGCCCGCCGGCCACCAGTTCTTGGCATTGTCCCAATCGGTAAAGCCGCAGCCGCCGGTGCTGCCATCCCACAAGCTGGTTTCCACATACACCACTTCGCCATCGCGCAGCCACACGCCCGACCACTGGACGCCGGGCAGCCAGCTATCGTAGTAGAAGTGGGCATAGATCGTCTTGGGCAGTTGATCGAGGAGGTCCTGGCTGGCAGTGATGGTGCAGTTGTCGCGGACGGAAATGCGCACCTCGCCCGCGACGGCCGAGGCCGGCGGGGTGACGGTGGCCGAGATGATGGGCGTGATGAAGGCCTCGGGCAGCACCGGCGTGGGCGAGACGGTGGGCGTGTCGCTGGCGGTGGGGGTGGGGCTGGGGCCTTCGGTGGGCGTGCCCGTGTCGGTGGGGCTGGGAGCCACGGAGGCAGTGAACGTGGGCGGCGGCTGGGTGGCAGTGGGCGGGCGGGTGGCGGTGAGGGTGGGCGTGGGCGGCAGGGCCAGGCTCATCAGGGGGACGCCCATGGTGAAGGCCAGGCCGGCCGCCAGCAGCAGGCCCAACCCAGACATAACAAGCTGCCAGCCGCGCAGGACGGCGTCGCGCCGGACCTGGAAATAGCGCATCCGGCGCGCGCGCGATAGGGTCAGGGCCCCCGCTGTGGCCGCCAGGGCAAACCCGACCAGCAGGAGAATAGTGATCCAGAGGACATACGTTTCAGTCGCGATGGCGGGCATACGGCGGGCAGCGCGCGCGGAACGAGCACAGGTTGGCGGGATTATAACATGCAGGCTTCGGGGCTTAAGATTGCCTCCGGCCTATCGTTGTGCTAGAATCGCAGAATGTCCCCTGTGGAGGCCGGCATATGGTAGAAGTGACGATCGACAGCATCCGCGTAAGCTTGATGTCGCAGCATCGCGTGGTGATTCTGAAGGACGTGGACAGCGACCGGTATCTGCCAATCTGGATTGGGCCGTGCGAGGCGGACGCGATCACGGTCACCCTGCAAGAGATGGAAGTCTCGCGACCCCTGACGCATGACCTGCTGAAGAACGTCATCGGCGAGATGGGGGGCGAGGTGGAGTACATCGTCATCGCGGACCTGCGCAACGACGTCTTCTTCGCGCGCATCGTGATGGGCCTGAACGGCAAGCGGCTGGAGATTGACTCGCGGCCGTCGGACGCGCTGGCGCTGGCGGTGCGGCTGCACGTGCCGGTCTACATCGAAGAGCCGGTGATGGACAAGGCCGCGGTGCTGCCCGAAGAAGAAATGGAAACGGAGACCGCGGCGGGCGAAGAGACGCGGCTGGACGCGTTCAAGGATTTCGTCGAATCGCTGGACCTGGAAGACCTGGACACGGACGAAGGCGACGAAGAGAAGTAACCCGCCCCACCCGACAACCCCATGACCGAAGTCACCGCCGATTACGGCCCCAACCGTGCGGCGCCGCATGCCGTGGAGGCCGAGGAGGCGGTGCTGGGGTGCGTCTTGATTAACCCCGACGCCTACTTCGACGTCAGCGCTTTCCTCAAACCTGAAGACTTCTATCTGCATAAGCACCGCTGGGTGTGGGATGCCTTTGTGGCCCTGCACGAACAGCGCCTGCCGATTGACATCATCACCGTCACCGAAGAGCTGGAGCGCCACGGCCAACTGGGCGAGGTGGGCGGCGCGGCCTATCTGACGCGCCTGATCAACACCGTGCCGACCTCGCTGCACGCCGAGGCCTACGGGCGGCTGGTGGAGCGCGAGGCCATGCGGCGGCGGCTGATCGAGGCCGCCACCGAGGTGGCCAAGCTGGCCTACGCCGAGGGGCGCGAGATCGGCGAGGTGATCAACGACGCCGAGGCGGCGGTGTTCGCGGTGAGCGAGCGCCGGCTGAACAAGGAACTGGCCCCCATCAAGGAGGCCATCAGCCAATATTACGACCGCATCAAGTATCTGTTCGAGCACCGCGACGAACTGCTGGGGGTGCCGACGGGCTTTATTGACCTGGACAAGCTGTTGGGCGGCTTGCAGCAGTCGGACCTGCTGATCATCGCCGGGCGGCCGGGCAGCGGCAAGACCGGGCTGATGCTCAATATCGCCAAGAACGCGGCGCTGACGTACAAGAAGCATGTGGCGGTGTTCTCACTGGAGATGTCGAACGACCAACTGGTGCAGCGGCTGATCGCGCAGGAGACGGGCATCGACTCCCAGCGCCTGCGGCTGGGCGACATCCACGACCACGAGTGGCCGTTGTTCGTGCAGGCCGCGAACGTCCTGAGCGACGCGCAAATCTTCCTGGACGACACGCCCGCCCTGACGCCTAACCAACTACGGTCCAAGTGCCGCCGGCTGGACCAGGAATACGGGCTGGACCTGGTGATCGTGGACTACCTGCAACTCATGCAGGGTGAGAGCCGCACGGAGAACCGGGTGCAGGAGGTGTCGGCCATCTCGCGCGGGCTCAAGCAGTTGGCGCGCGAGCTCAACGTACCCGTGCTGGCCGGGGCGCAGCTTTCGCGCGCGGTGGAGCAGCGCCAGGACAAGCGGCCGGTGCTGTCGGACTTACGGGAGAGCGGCTGTCTGACGGGCGACACGTTGGTGGCACTGGCGAATGGCGAGCGGCGCCCGATCCGGGAGTTGGTGGGCACGACACCCGATGTGGTCACGCTGGATGGGTGGCGGGTAACCAATGGTAAGGCCAGCCGCGTGTGGCTGACGGGGCACAAGCCCATCCTCAAGCTGACCACGCGCATGGGCCGCATTGTTCGGGCGACCGCCAATCATCCGTTTCGCGTCCTAGACGGCTGGCGGCGGTTGGACGAATTGGCGGTTGGGGATCGGATCGCCCTGCCCCGTCACTACCCTGAACCGGATGCGCCGGCTGCCTGGCCCGAGGATCGGTTGATCCTGCTGGCACATCTAATTGGAGACGGATGCTATGCCAGCCGGAACCCACTTCACTACACGAGCGCATCCGCGGCGAACCTGGAGGCGGTTGCCCAAGCAACAGCTTCGGCCTTTGGCATTATCGTGAAGAGGGTCAAACAGGAAAACTGGCATCACCTGTATTTGTCGGCTGGCGCCAATAAGTGGCATCCCAACCCAGCGCGGTTGTGGTTGCGCGACTTGGGCATTGACGGCCAACGGTCGCCGGAGAAGTTCATGCCGGCCGAGATATTTCAATTGGCCGGTGAACAGATCGCCCTATTCCTGCGTCACCTCTGGAGCACGGACGGCAGCATCTACTTGCGCAAGACTACGCACGGGCAGGCCGGCACCATCTACTATGCCACGGCCAGCGAGCGCCTGGCGCGCGACGTGCAGCACTTGCTGGCGCGATTGAGCATTCCGGCCCGCATCTTGACCACGCGCAAGGGCAACTACCGCCCCGGCTATCAGGTGCATGTGACCGGCCAGATCGACCAATTGCGCTTCGCGCAGTTAATCGGAGGGTTTGGCGAGCGTGGCGAGGCGCTTGCCCGAGTCGTTGAGTATCTCTCAACGATCGAGCCTAACCCCAATCGAGATACGGTCCCGCGAGAGATTTGGGACCAGGTCAAGGGCCACATGCGTTCGCGCGGGATCAGCCAGCGCCAGATGGCGGCGATGCGGGGCACGGCCTACGGCGGCGATGCCCACTTTGGCTTTTCCCCAACCCGACAGACGCTCGGTCACTACGCGGCCCTGCTGGAAGAGCCGACGCTCCAGGCCGTTGCCGAGGCAGACGTCTACTGGGATACGATTGCCGGCATCGAGCCCGACGGCGAGGCCGACGTGTACGACATGACGGTGCCGGGCACGCACAACTTCATCGCGAACGGCATTGTGGTCCACAACAGCCTGGAACAGGACAGCGATATCGTCATGTTCATCGACCGCCCCGACATGTACGAAAAAGAAGGCGGCAAGACGAACATCGCTACGATCATCGTCGCCAAGCACCGCAACGGCCCCACGGCGGACGTGCAGCTTGTGTTCCGCGGGGCGCTGACCAAGTTCGAAAACGCCGAGACGCGGCACGTGGACTTGCGGCAGGTCTAGGGTGAAAGGCTTCTCTGGTTTTCCAGACGGCAAGCTGAAGTCGGTCGGCGTGCCGGAGCCGTTCTTCTCCGACCTGCTGCCGCTGGTGGACCACACCGGCGAGCTCAAGGTGACGCTCTACGCGTTCTGGCGGCTGGGGACCAAGACCGGCATCTACCGCTTCTTGCAGCGCAGTGACTTCGCCGAGGACGAGCTATTCATGAGCGGGCTGTCGGCGTCGCCGCGGCAAGCGGACGAGGCGCTGGACGATGCGCTGGAGCGGGCCGAGGCGCGCGGCACCTTGCTGCGGGTGGTAGTGGAAGACGCGCAGGCCGAGCGGCACCTGTACTTCATGAACACGGAGAAGGGCCGCGAGGCGCTGGACAAGCTGACGCACGGCGAGTGGCGGCCGGAGGGCTTTGAGGAAGCCAGCGTCACCCTCAGCCATATCCGGTCCAATATCTACAAGCTGTGGGAACAGAACATGGGCGCGCTGACGCCCATGATCAGCGAGGAACTGCGCGACCTGGCGGCAACCTACCCGCAGGCCTGGATCGAGGACGCCATCCGGATCGCGGTGAAGAACAACGTGCGCCGGCTGAAGTATGTGCTGGCGGTGCTGGAACGGATGCGGAGCGAGGGACGGTATGAGCAAGCGCCCGGTGACGATCAAGAGCCTGATCTCAGCCGATACGACGGCTACCTCCGCTACATCGAAACGGACGAGCCCAATGGCGAACCCAGCCAGACCGAGCCAGAAGCCGGATCAGATGCCGCCGGATAGCAGATCAGGCAACGGCGCAGAAAACCCGCGCGGCGCGGAAAGGCCGCTCAGCGCCGAGAACGGGGCCGGCGAGCGCCCCGCCGCCCAGCCGCCGCTATTGGTGCCGGGCGCGGGCGAGCCACCGCGCTTCTACGACGGCGTGGGCGACCCGGACTGCCCGCACTGCCACGGTCTAGGGTACCTGCGCGAAGACGTGCCGCCGGGGCACCCCAACTTCGGCAAGCTGGTGCCGTGCGTGTGCCAGATGGACTCGATGGCGGCCACCCACGCCGACAAGCTGCGGCGCGACAGCAACACCGAGACCCTGGCGGGCAAGACCTTCGACAACTTTCTTCCGGAAGGGGTCAGCCCGGACCCCGCGGTGCGGGCGACCGTGCGGTCGGCGTTTGAGCGCTGCCGGGCGTTCGCAGAGAAGCCGGAGAAGTGGCTGCTGCTGAGCGGGACCTACGGCTGCGGCAAAACGCATCTGGCCGCGGCGATAGCCAACCGCTGCGTAGCCACGGGCAAGCCGGTGCTGTTCCTGAACACGCCCGACCTGCTGGACCGGCTGCGGGCCGGCTTCGCACCCAGCGCCGACGACACCTTCGCCACCCGCTTTGAAGAGATTCGCACCGCGCCCATCCTGATCCTGGACGACCTGGGGACGGAGAGCCCGACGGCCTGGGCGGTAGAGAAGCTGTATCAGATACTCAACTACCGCTACAACGCGCACCTGCCGACGGTCATCACCACCAACCGCGATCTGAAGGACATTGAGCCGCGCGTGGCCAGCCGGCTCACCGACGCGGAGATCGTGAGCGCGCTGACGATCCGCGCGCCGGACTTCCGAGCAGGACACTTGAGCCTGACCTCGGACATTTCCACCCTGGCGATCCACGCCCAGCAGACATTTGAGACCTTTGACCACCGGGGGGACCTGACGGGCGAGGCGCGACAGATGTTCCACAAGGCCATCCAGGCGGCGCGCGACTACGCCGACGAGCCGCGCGGCTGGTTCGTGCTGACCGGCGACTACGGGTCGGGCAAGACACACCTGGCGGCGGCGATTGCCAACCACCGGGCGCAGCAGGGGCTGCCAGTGATCTTCGTCACCTATCAGGACCTGAGCGACCTGTTCCGCACTTCGAGCAACCGCGAGAACGACGACCGCAACGCCAAGCTGGTGCAGCAGGTGAAGGGCGCGGAGTTCCTGGTGATTGACGACGTCAGCAGCCTGGTGGGGACGGTGGGCTACTTCCGCGAGAAGTTTTTCCAGGTGTTCAACTACCGCTTCGACGCGCAACTGCCCACGGTGCTGACGACGGCGGCCTCGGACAAGGAGTTGGACCCGCGCATCAAGTCGCGCATCTTCCACACCGAGCTGTGCCAGGTGCATGTGTTGAAGGTGGGGCCGTACCGGGGGAAGCGGGCGGCGCGCAAGCGGGCGGCGTAGCGCACAACGACCGACCACCGACGACTGACGACCGACGACGGAGAGCGCAGGGCGATCGCCAACTGACCAGGAACGCCCGCCTGTCATTGTCATTCCGAGGCGGTTTTTGCCGAGGAATCTTGTCCCTGAGAATTGTCTGCATGAGCAGCCAACCAGGGCACAAAAAAGCCCCCGAGCGGCGGTTCCAGCTTGGGGGCTCTTGATTCAGATTGGCGCGAGGGCCGCGGCTACTCGCCTGTCTCGTCGCCCTTGGCTTCACGCTTGTGAGCGGCGATGATGCCTTGCGCCAGGTGGGTGGGGACGACGTCGTAGCGCAAGAAGTCCATCGAGTAGACGCCGCGCCCGCCGGTGATGGAGCGCAGTTCGGTGGCGTAGCGCTGCACCTCGGCCTGGGGCACCTCGGCGGTGATGATGCTCTTGCCGGCGTCCTGGTCCATCCCCTGTACGCGAGCGCGCCGGGTGTTGAGGTCGCCGAGCACGTCGCCCATGTTGCTCTCAGGGACGACGACGCGCAGCGCCACAATCGGCTCCAGCAGCACAGGGTTGCCGGCCTCGAAGGCCTTCTTGAAGGCCTCGCGCCCGGCCACCTCGAAGGCGATGGGCTTGGAATCGACCGGGTGCTCCTTGCCGTCGGTGACGAAGACGTTGACGCCGACGACCGGGTAGCCAGCCACCACCCCCTGCTCCATGACGCTCTTGACGCCCTTCTCGATCGGGCCCAGGTAGCCGCGCGACAGGTTCATGCCCACCAGTTCATCCTCAAACGCATACTCTCCGTCAGGCGAGGGCTCGACGCGCATAGTCACCTCGCCGAACTGCCCCGCGCCGCCGGTCTGCTTCTTGTGGCGGTGCATGGCCTCGGCCTTGCGGGTGATGCTCTCGCGATAAGGCACCTTGGGCGCCTCGACGTTCAGGCCGACGCTGAACTTGCTTTCGGCGCGCCGGACCGCCACATCAATGTGCTGGTCGCCCATGCCTTCGAGGATCGTTTGCTTGGTGGACGATTCCTGCCGCCAGTGCAGGGTGGGATCTTCTTCGCACAGGCGGGTGAGGGCCGGGCCCATCTTGGTGGAATCGGCCTGGGTGCGCGGGCTGACGGCCACGGCATAGGTGGCGGCCGGATACTTGGGGGCATCCATGATGAGCGGGTGGGTGCGGTCGCCGAGCGAGTCGCCGGTGGCGGTGACAGTCAATTTGGTGAGGGCGCCCAGGTCGCCGGCATGCAGGTTGCGGATGCCGATCTGCTCCTTGCCGCGCGGCAGATAGACGGTGCCGATGCGCTCCTCTGCGCTCCGGCTGTGATTCCAAATGCGGGTGTCAGACGACAGCACGCCCGAGTAAACCCGGACATAGGTGAGCTTGCCGACGAACGGGTCGGCGGTGGTCTTCCACACGTAGGCGCACAGCGGGCTCGTATCCGAGATCGCCACGTCCTCGTCGCCCGCGGCGCCGTGGGCGTGCATGGGGGGTTCTTCGGTGGGCGCCGGGAAGTAGCGCACGATGCCGTCCAGGATCGGGTTGATACCCACGTCGGCCGTGGCCGAGGCGACGAAGACCGGGACAAAGGAGCCGGCCAGCACCGCTTGGTGAAAGCCGTGAATGACCTCCTGCGGGGTCAGCTCTTCGCCGCCCAGGTACTTCTCCAGCAGGGCATCGTCGCCCTCGGCGGCGGCCTCCACCAGGTTGACGCGCGCGGCCTCCGCGGCGGCGGCGTAGTCGGCGGGAATGGCCACTTGCTCGTCGCCCTTGCCGGGGCGGGCCATCATCGAGAGCAGGCCGATGACGCCCTTGAAATTGGCCTGTTCGCCCCACGGCAGTTGCACGGGGATGAGCTTGGCCTTAAACGCCGCCTGGACGCCTTCCAGGGTCTTCTGGAAGTTGGCGTTCTCCCGGTCCATCTTGTTGATGACGACGAAGCGCGGGAGCTTGCGGTCGTCGCAATACTGCCAGGTCAGCTCGGTGCCCACTTCCACGCCGGAAACGGCATCCACCACCACGATGGCGGCGTCGGCCACGTGCAGGGCCGACTTGACCTCGCCCAAGAAGTCGGTGAAGCCGGGGGTGTCAATGAAATTGATCTTGTGGTCCTGATACTCGATGGGGATGACGGCGGTGGAGATGGAGATGCGGCGGCGTTTCTCTTCGTCTTCAAAATCGGCGGCAGCGGTGCCGTCCTCAACGCGGCCCAGTCGGGTGGTGACCCCGGTGTTGAACAGGAAGCCCTCGGTGAGCGAGGTTTTGCCGGAGCCACTGTGGCCAACGAGCGCGACATTGCGGATCAACTCGGTTCCGTACTCTTTCATAGGGTGCGCTTTCTCCGTGGCTTATGCATCGTCAGTGGGGACGGGGATGGTAGCATGGGGGGGAAGGGTTGTCAATCATTGCACGGGCGCGCGTGGATGTCAGCGTGCGCAAGTGGAATGTGCGTATGTGGGTAGGGCGGGGATATAATGGACAAGATTTGGGAGGATTGACATGACACCAGCCATTCATCCGCAAACGGGGATTGGGCACGTGCACCTGAAGGTGGCCGACTTGGAGCGGGCCGTCCAGTTCTATACCGAGGTGCTGGGGTTCGAGGTGATGCAGCGTTGGGGCGGCAGCGCCGCGTTCCTGTCGGCGGGCGGCTATCACCACCACATTGGGCTGAACACCTGGGAGAGCCGCGGCGGGGACGCGCCCGCGCCGGGGACGACCGGGCTGTATCACTTCGCCATCTTATTGCCCAGCCGGCGCGAGTTGGCGCAGGCGCTGAAGCGCCTGGGCGAGCACGGCTGGCCGCTGGATGGCGCCGCCGATCACGGGGTGAGCGAGGCCGTCTATCTACGCGACCCGGACGGCAACGGCATCGAGCTGTACCGCGACCGGCCGCCGGAGCAGTGGCCGCGCACGCCCGAGGGCGAATTGCGGATGGTGAACGACGCGCTGGATTTTGAAGGGATTATGAGCGAGTTGGCGGAATGATTGAGCAGACTGATCCACACGCAGGGATGCCGGTGCTGACGGCGGGGGCGCGGCCGGAGGCGGCGCAGGGCGCGATGGTGCTGGTGCATGGGCGCGGGGCCTCGGCCGAGGACATCCTGGCCCTGGCGCGCGAGTTCCGGCGCGACGACTTCGCCTATTGGGCGCCGCAGGCAGCCGGGAACACCTGGTATCCCAACCGGTTTATGGAGCCGCTGGAGACCAATGAGCCCTGGCTGACGGCCGCCCTGGCGAAGGTGGGGGCGGTGCTGGCGGAGGTCGGCGCGGCGGGCATCCCGCCGGAGCGGACGGTGCTGCTGGGATTCTCGCAGGGGGCCTGCCTGGCGCTGGAGTATGCGGCGCGCCACGCACGGCGCTACGGCGCCCTGGTGGGGCTGAGCGGTGGGCTGATCGGCCCGGATGGGACGCCGCGCGACTACGCCGGGTCGCTGGCGGGCACGCCGGTCTTCCTGGGGTGCAGCGATGTGGACCCGCACATCCCTAAGGAGCGGGTGGCGCACAGCGCGGCGGTCCTGGAGGGTCTGGGGGGCGCGGTGACCATGCGGCTGTACCGCAACTTATTACACACCGTGAACGGGGATGAGGTGCGGTTTGTGCAGGGGCTGTTGGAGCAGCTATGAAGAGCCTGATCCGGCTGTTCTCATACAACTCATATGTGTGGGTGGCGCTGGCGGTGGGCGCGGTCCTGGCGCCGGCGCTGGCAGCCGGCGGGCTGACGCCGCTGGAGTGGGCGGGACTGGCCGTGTACGCGGTGGCGGCCTATGTGGGCTATCAAGTATGGAAGACGCCCCGCCAGCAGTTGGCGCAGTTCGATGCGCTGGCGGCCTTCGACGAGGTACTGCGCGGCCCCCGCCCCACCCTGGTGGAGTTCTATTCCGACAACTGCGGCGTGTGCATGACCATGCGCCCAGTGATGGACCGGCTGGAGCAGGATGCCCAGCACCGATTGCAGGTGCTGCGGGTGGATGTGAAGGAGCCGGTGGGGGCACAATTGGCCGACCGGTATGCGGTGACGTTCACGCCAACATTCATGCTGTTCAACTCGAACGGGTCGAAGGAAGAGGAGTACACCCTGGTGCTGGACCGGGCGCGGGTGTTGTATTGGCTGGATCAGCAGACGATATCGCCGTAGGGCGCGAGCCGTGGTGCGCGGTCCGTTCACCGGCGTGCGGCAGTGGTGGGCGTTCTACCGGCGCTATTGGGGCCGGCCGCCGTGGGATTCGGGGGTGCCGGCGCCGGAACTGGTGCGGGTGGTTGCGGGGCGGGCGCCGGGCCGCGCCATTGACCTGGGGTGCGGCACCGGGACGAACGTGCTGTACCTGGCCGAGCAGGGCTGGCAGGTGACGGGGGTGGACTTTGTGGGGCGGGCCATCGCGCAGGCGCGGCGCAAGCTGAAGGGGCGCGACGCGCAATTGCTCGTGGGCGATGTGACCCGCCTGGAGCGGCTGCCCCTGCGCGGGCCGTACGACCTGGCACTGGACATGGGCTGCTTTCATTCCCTGCCAGAGGCGGGGCGCGAGCGGTACGCGGCCGGGCTGGCGCGGGTGTTAGTGCCGGGGGCAGTGTACTTGCTGTATGCGTTTCAGCCGGCGGAGGGGAGCCAGGCCGGGCTGACGCGGGCCGAGGTGGAGGCGGCGTTCGCGCCGCATCTGCGGCCGGCAGGTTATGAGCAGGGCGCGGGTCGGCCAAGCGCGTGGTACTACTTTGAGAAGGATGAAGGACGAAGTATGAAGGATGAAGTCGCTTGAGCCGGCGGGTGTTGTTTATCTTTCTGGATGGGATTGGGTTGGGGGAGGACACAGCGGCGCATAACCCATTTGCGACGGCGGACCTGCCGGCGCTGCACGGACTGCTGGGCGGCCAGCGGCTGCTGGGGAGCACGCCCGCCGGGGACTATGGGCGGGCGCTTTTCATCCCCACCGATGCGCGGCTGGGCGTGGACGGACCGCCCCAGTCCGCCACCGGGCAGGCGGCGATTGTGACCGGGCGCAATGTGTCGCGCGAGATCGGCGGGCATTGGGGGCCAAAGCCCAACGCGGCCGTGGCGACCATCATCCGCCAGGGCACCACGTTCAGCCGGGTGAGGGCGGCGGGCAAGGCGGCGGCGCTGATGAACGCCTATCCCCAGCGATACTTCGACTCGGTGGCCTCCGGCCGGCGCAGTTACTCCGCCATCCCCCTGGCGGTGACGGCGGCGGGCATCTCCCTCTTCAACACTGACGACCTGCGCGCCGGGCGGGCGATGAGCGCGGACTTCACGGGCGAGGGCTGGCCGGATGGCGCACCCGAGGCGCTGACTCCGCGCGCCGCGGGCCGCCGGCTGGCCGAGATCGCCGATGAGCATGCCTTTTCATTCTTTGAACACTGGATCACGGATTACGTCGGGCATTGGGCCGACATGAGCGAGGCCCAGAAAGTGCTGAGCCGGTTCGATGGCGTGCTGGACGGGCTGCTGGAGGCCTGGGACGACGAGGCCGGCCTGATCGTCATCTCCTCCGACCACGGCAACATGGAGGCGCTGGACCACAGCCATCACACGCTCAACCCGGTGCCGACCATCGTGGTGGGCGCGCAGCGGCAAGCATTCGATGGGCTGCGGGACCTAACCGGGTTGGCCTGGGCGATTGAGCGCTACCTGGGCGTCGACGGGCGGCCGGCGGATGGCGGGACGGCAGACACACCCCCGAAAGGATGAGGCAGGTGACGACGGACGACGAGAGCCGCGCCCAGCCCGCGGCCAGTGCGGCGGGTCAGGCTGGCGTGACGATTGACCCGGAACTGCTGCGCGGGGTGATGCGGCATTGGGCCACCGGCGTGGCGATCCTGTCGGCGCGCCATGCGGGCGTGGCGCACGGGATGACGGTGAACTCGTTCTGTTCGGTGTCGCTGGACCCGCCGCTGGTGCTGGTGAGCCTGGAGCAGGCGGTCCGCACCCACGCGCTGGTGGAGCGGTCGGGCGTGTTCGCCGTGTCGTTTCTGCGGGCGGAGCAGGCGTGGATCTCGGACCGGTTTGCGGGGCGCGAAACGGAGAATTCGGACCGGTTTGAGGGCCTGCCCACCTTCACCGCCGCAACCGGCGCGCCGATCCTGGCCGACAACATTGGCTATCTGGATTGCCGCGTCACGGCCGCTTACCCGGCGGCCAGTCACACCCTCTTCGTCGCGGCGGTGGCGGCGGCCGGGCCGGGCACGGCCGGGCTGGTGCTGGGCGACGAGGGGGCCGGCGCGGATGGCGGCCCGCCCGCGAAGCCGCTCTTGTATTTCAACCGGGATTATCGGAAGATGGGGTAGTGCACGGAGGGGGCGGCAGATTCCTGGGCCGCCAAGGGCGCGGCCTCGGAATGACATGGCAGGCGCGAGGGACAAGCGGGAGGCGAGGATGAACGACACCCTCTCGATGGACGACAAGCGCTGGTTATTGCGGCTGGCGCGGGAAGCGTTGGAAGCGGCGGTGCGCGGTGACGATCCGCCGCCGGTGGACCGGAGCGCGCTGCCGGCGGCCCTGACGTGGCGGGCAAGCTGCTTTGTGACCCTGACAATTGGCGGGCGGCTGCGGGGCTGCATCGGCGGGCTGGCCGCAGAGCGCCCGCTGTATGAAGATGTGCAGCTCCGGGCCGCACAATCGGGCCTGCGCGACTATCGCTTTTCACCGGTGAGACCTGACGAGTTGGCCGGCATCGAGATCGAAGTCTCAGTGTTGACCACACCCTTGCCGCTGGCGTACACCTCGCCGGACGATCTGGCGGCGCAACTGCGGCCGGGCGTGGACGGGGTGGTGCTCCAGCAGGGCGGGCGCAAGGCCACGTTTCTCCCGCAGGTGTGGGAGCACGCGCCTGAGCCCGAGCGCTTCTTGGGGATGCTGTGCGAGAAGCTGGGGCTGCCGGCCGACGCCTGGCGCAAGCTGCCGCTGGAGGCGCTGACCTATCAGGTCATCCTCATGACCGAAGCCGAGTTCGACCTGTCGCCCACGCGTGACGACCCTCCTTTCAGCCCAGCGCGCTAAGGCGCAGGCCCAGGCCCTGGGCTTCAACCTGGCCGGCATTACGCGGGCCGCGCCCTCGCCTCACCTGCAAGCCTATCTCGATTGGGTGGCCGCCGGCCAGCACGGCACGATGGCCTACATGGCCCGGCCCGACCGGCAGGCGCGGCGCGCGGACCTGAACGTCATCCTGCCGGGGGTGCGGTCGCTGCTGATCGCGGGGCTGGATTATCACAGCCTGCGGCTGCCCCCCGCCCTGCTCAACGATCCATCCCGCGGGCGCATCGCGGCCTATGCCTGGGGCCAGGACTATCACGACCTGATGCTGCCGCGCCTGCGGGCGCTGGCTGATTGGCTGCAGGCAGAAAGCGGCGCGGGCGCCCACAGCCGGGCCTATGTGGATACAGGCGCGGTGCTGGAGCGCAGCCACGCGCAGCAGGCCGGGCTGGGCTTCACGGGCAAGAACACGATGCTCATCCACCGGCGGCGGGGCAGCGACTTCTTCCTGGGGGAAGTGCTGACCACGGCGGAGTTCGACCTCTACGACGCGCCTGAGCGCGCCAGCCTGTGCGGGTCCTGCACGCGCTGCCTGGCAGCCTGCCCCACCGATGCCTTTCCGAAGCCGTACGTACTGGATGCGCGGCGGTGCATCAGCTATCTGACCATTGAGCACGCGGGCTGGATCGACCGGGCGCTGCGGCCCAAGCTGGGCAACTGGGTATTTGGGTGCGATCTGTGCCAGGAGGTGTGCCCGTGGCAGCGCTTCGCCGTCAAATCGCTGGAGAGCGAGTTCTACCCCGCCAGCCCGGAGCGCGCCGCGCCCCCGCTGAGGGACCTGCTGGAGTTGAGCGAGGCAGGATTTCAGGCGCGGTTCGGCGGCTCGGCGGTGGAGCGCGCAGGGCGGGCGCAGTTGGTGCGGAATGCCTGCCTCGCGGCGGCCAACGGAGGGCAGGCCCAGTTGAGCCCTCTGCTGGAGCGGCTGCTGGGCGACGCCGACGCGGTGGTGCGCGGCCATGCGGCCTGGGCGCTGGGGCGGCTGGGAGGCGCGGGGACCAGGGCGGCGCTGGAGGCGGCGCTGGCGCGGGAATCAGACGCCGAGGCAGCGGAGGAACTGCGGCTGGCGCTGGCGGGGTAGCTCACTTGGCGCAAAGGCCCACTTTGCCGTACACTTATTGTGGACTGAAACGGTAGAGGATGGACGCAATGGCCGTGCAAATCGCGCTGATCGTGGTTGTGGTGGTGCTGGCGGTGGTGGTGGGCGCCTATGCGTTGGGGGTGTACCTGCGCCGCCGGCAGGATGACCGCCCGCTGGAGGGCGCACTGCTGCCGGGCCGCCGGGTGGTGGTGGCCGAGGCCACGCCGGACCGCGAAGTGAACGTGGTGGTGAACTGGCTGCTGAGCCAGGCGTTCGAGCAGACCGGCATCCGCGTGGCCGACGACCGGCTGGCCTATGACCGGATCGTGACGGCGGCGCAGAAGGCCGTCGAGCAGTTGAAAAAGGAACCGGCGGCCGATATCTCGCTGCCGTTCCTGACGGCGGATGCCAGCGGCCCCAAGCACCTGGAGGCCCGCCTGACGCGGGAGATGATCCAGGAGCTAGTCAAGTATTGACTCCTGGGCGCAACATGTGATATACCTTCTCCCAACCACATAACTGAAAGACGCTGAAGAGGACGAGTACGCTTCAGAGCGGCGGTCAGAGAGCCAGGCGGCGGGTGGTGCGAGCCTGGTCCGGGCGCGGAAGCGGAATGGACCTCGGAGTTGCAGGGGCAAACGGCCAGCAGTGGCCCAGTAGCCCGCGCCGGAGCCGCCACCGTTACCAGGGCGGAGGGTATTAATCGGTTCCGCCCACGCGGCCCAATCCGAGCGTACCCGCAAGAGTGAGGCTGGCCCTTTCCGAAACCTGTCGCAATCACCGGCAGGTTTTTTTGTTGGGGCAGGTCTCGAAACTGGGTGGCACCACGAGAGTCCCCTCTCGTCCCTGCGGACGGAGGGGATTTTGCTTTAAGCGAGGAACGAACATGGGAACCGCAATCGAGACAACAGCAGCAGCGGACCAGGCGCCCAGCGCGGCGGCGCGCCCGCGTCTGCTGACGGGCGACCGCCCCACCGGGCGGCTGCACCTGGGCCACTACGTGGGCAGCCTGGCTAACCGGCTCAAGCTCCAGCACGAGTGCGAGGCGTTCTTCATCATCGCCGACCTGCACACCCTGACGACCCGGCCCGAGCGCGAGCATATCCTGAACATCCCCACCTTCGTGCGGGAGATCGTGATTGACTACCTGGCGGTGGGCATCGACCCGGAGGCGGCCACGATCTTTGTGCAGTCGGCCATCCCGGAAACGTACGAGCTGAACCTGATCCTGGAGATGCTGGTGACGGTACCGCGGCTGGAACGCCTGCCGTCGCTCAAGGACATGGCCCGCGACGCGCACCTGGACACCATGCCCTTTGGCCTGCTGGGCTACCCGGTGCTCCAGGCGGTGGATATCCTCCTGCCGCGCGCCACCCTGGTGCCGGTGGGGCGCGACAACCAGGCGCACGTGGAGCTGACGCGCGAGATCGCGCGCCGCTTCAACCTGCTGTATGGGCCGGTGTTTCCGGAGCCGGAAGTGCTGGTGGGCGACGTGCCCACCCTGCCGGGCACCGACGGCACAGCCAAGATGAGCAAGTCGGCGGGCAACGCCATCTTCCTGTCCGATGATGCCGAGACGGTGACGGCCAAGGTGAAGGGCATGTACACCGATCCCAAGCGCCTGCGCGCCACCGACCCCGGCACGGTGGAGGGCAACCCGGTCTTCACCTTCCACGACGCCTTCAACCCCGACCAGGCGGAAGTGTCTGAGTTGAAGGAGCGCTACCGCGCCGGCACGGTGGGCGACGTAGAGGTGAAGGACCGGCTGGCGCGGGCGCTCAACGCCTTCCTGGAACCGATCCGGGAGCGCCGCGCGCATTTCGTGGCCCACCCCCTGCTGGTGCAGGACGTGCTGGCACAGGGCATCCGCCGGATGCAGGCCGAGGCGCGCGAGACCATGCGGCTGGCGCGCGAAGCCAGCGGTCTGCGCTATTCGGCGGATCTATATGCGGACACGATTGACTTGTTCGGGACGGAATGACGGGCGTACGTCATCACGGAACGCATTGTAGAGATTGGAGCTGAGGCATGGCGGAAGCAACGATTGAGGCAGCGGTAGGCGCGGCGGCGCGGCAGCCAGTGGTGCGTGAACTGCCAGCGGACCTGGAGACGCCGACCAGCGTGTACCTGAAGCTGGCCGGGCGCGGGCCATCTTTCCTGCTGGAGTCGGTGGAGGGCGGCGAGCGCGTGGCGCGCTACTCCTTCATTGGCGTGGAGCCAAGCCAGCAATACCGGTTGTACCCAGGCGCCGTGGAGCGCACTGGCACGGCGGGGACGGAGCGCTTGCCGGTGCCGGAGGGCCGCGACACTCTGCACGTGTTGCAAGCCGAGTTGAGCCGCTTTCAGGCCGAGCACGTGGACGGGCTGCCGCGCTTCGTCGGCGGGCTGGTGGGCTATCTGGGCTACGAGGTGGTGCGGCAGTTCGAGCCCAAGCTGCACCCCCTGCCGGTAAGCGACGCGCTGCCGGAAGGCATCTTCCTGCTGGCCGACACCCTGGTGGCATTTGACCACGTCAAGCGCAGCCTGTTCCTGATCGCCCACGCCTTTGACGGGGACTTGGACGCCGCCCAGCGCCGCCTCGATGCGCTGGAGGCGCGGCTGGCCGGCCCTTTACCCCAACTGCCAGCGGTGTCGCCCAACGGGCACGGCGCGGTGACATCGAACCTGGCGCAGGCTGAGTACGAGACGATGGTACGGGCTGCCAAAGAGCACATCGCGGCGGGCGACATCTTCCAGGTGGTGTTGTCGCAGCGGCTGGCCCGGCAGTCCAACGCCCGGCCCTTCGACATCTACCGGGCGCTGCGGCGGCTGAACCCGTCGCCCTACATGTTCTTCTTCGACTTTGGCGACGTCGGCGGCGACCCGTTCTACCTCCTGGGGGCCTCGCCGGAGATGTTTGTCCGGCTGGAGGGGCGACGCGCCAGCCTGCGGCCCATCGCTGGGACGCGCCACCGCGGCGCGACGGCGGCCGAGGACGCGGCCCTGGCAACGGAACTGCTGGCCGACCCCAAGGAGCGCGCCGAGCACGTGATGCTGGTGGACCTGGGCCGCAACGACCTGGGGCGGGTAAGCGCCTATGGCACGGTGAAGGTGTCCGAGTTCTTCACCGTGGAGAAGTATTCGCACGTGATGCACATTGTGTCGCACGTGGAGGGCGAACTGCGGCCAGAGCTGACCGCCTTCGACCTGGTGCGGGCCTCATTCCCCGCCGGGACGGTGAGCGGCGCGCCAAAAGTGCGGGCCATGGAGATCATCGGCGCGCTGGAGCCGGGGCCGCGCGGGCCGTACGCGGGCGCGGTGGGCTACTTCGGCTTCGACGGCGCGATGGACACCTGCCTGGCCATCCGCTCGCTGGTGGGGCACGGCCGCACCCTCAGCGTGCAGGCCGGGGCCGGCATCGTGGCGGACTCGGAGCCGGCGCGCGAGTACGTGGAGACGATGAACAAGGCGCGGGCCGTGCTGCGGGCAGTGGAGATGGCCGAGGCGGCAGGATAGATGTCAGAGGTCGGAGGTCAGAGGTCAGAACGTTGATCTCGATCTCCGACGTCTGACTTCCGACCTCCGACTTCGAAAGATCATGCTAATCGTCATAGATAACTACGACTCATTCACCTACAACCTGGTGCAGTACCTGGGCGAACTCGGGGCCGCGCCGCAGGTGTATCGGAACGACGCGCTGACCCTGGGGCAGTTGGAGGCGCTGGGGCCGACGCGGCTCGTGATCTCACCAGGGCCGGGCGACCCAGCCGACGGCGGCATCTCCAACGACGCCATCCTGGCGCTGAGCGGCCGCATTCCCATCCTGGGCGTATGCCTGGGGCACCAGTGCCTGGGCGCCGCGTTTGGCGGGGCCGTGCGGCGCGCGCCGCGGCTGATGCACGGCAAAACCAGCCGCATCCACCACCACGGCACGGACCTGTTCGCCAACGTGCCCTCGCCCTTCGAGGCCACGCGCTATCACAGCCTGATCGTGGAGGAGCCGGTGCCCAGCGCCCTGGAGGTGACGGCCTTCACCAGCGAGGGCGAGATCATGGGGCTGAAGCACCGTGAGCACAAAACCTTTGGGGTGCAGTTCCACCCCGAGTCGATCCTGACGCAGCATGGCAAGCTGATCTTGCAGAACTTCTTGGAAATGTGAGGCCGACATGTTGAAACCATACATTGCCAAGGCGCTGGGGCGCGCGGACCTGACCGCCGACGAAGCCGAGGCGGCCATGAACATCATCATGACCGGGCAGGCCACGCAGGCGCAGATCGGCGCTTACCTGGTGGCACTGCGCATGAAGGGCGAGACGGTGGACGAGATCACCGGGTCGGCGCGGGCCATGCGGGCCAACGCCGTGCGCGTGAGCGTGGCGCCGGGCGGCGCGGTGTACGACACCGCCGGCACCGGCGGCGACGGCGCGCACACCTTCAACATCTCCACCGCGGCAGCCTTTGTGGTGGCCGGCACAGGGCGGCGGGTGGCCAAGCACGGCAACCGCGCGGCTTCGTCGGCCTGCGGCAGTGCGGATGTGCTGGCGGCGCTGGGGCTGAACCTGGACCTGACGCCCGAGCAGGTGGGCCAGGCCGTGGACGAGGTGGGCATTGGCTTCATGTTCGCGCCCAAGTTTCACCCCGCCATGCGCCACGCCATCGGGCCGCGCAAGGAGATCGGCCAGCGCACGATCTTCAACCTGCTGGGGCCGCTGACGAACCCAGCCGGCGCGGACGTGCAGGTGATCGGCGTGTATGACCCGGCGCTGACGGAGCCGCTGGCCTACGTGCTGGCGGGGCTGGGCTCACGGGCAGCGTTTGTGATCCACGGTCACGGCGGCACGGATGAGCTGAACCCGTGCGGGGTGAACCGGGTGAGCCACTTGAAGGACGGCGCGGTGCGGTCTTTCGACCTGGACCCCGAGGGGCTGGGCTTTGAGCGGGCGCAGGTGAGTGACTTGAAGGGCGGCGGCCCGGACGACAACGCAGCGCTAATGCGCGAGGTGTTGGGCGGCAGGGTGAACGGGGCCATGCGCAACGCCGTGGTGCTGAACGCGGCGGCGGCCATCGCAGCCGAGAGCGGCGATTTGGGCGCAGCCGTGGCAGAGGCCGGAGAGGCCTTGGCAAGCGGGGCGGCGCTGGGCAAGCTGGAGGCCCTCCTGGCGTATAGCGCGCGGGTTAGCCCACCACCGCCTGTGGAGTGAGGCGCCACAAGGAAAAGCCATCGCCAACAGTCCCCGCACGGGGCCCTACCTGGGAAACGAGCGCGGTGCCGGCTGTGACTTACGCCCTCGTAGCGCGGGTGGTTCATCTCCCGCGACGGCGGCCGCATTTGCCGCCGAACTCGTCTGGGCCTGGCTGGCGTAAGTCATCTGGGAATTCGCTCATATGGAACGGACAAGGTAAACGGATGTTGGACCGGATTCTGGCGCACAAGCGGGAGGAAGTAGCGGGGCTGGACGAGGCCGCGTTGAGGCGGGCGGCGGAAGCTTCGGCGCGGCCCCGAGATTTCCTGGCCCCGGATGGCACGGCCTGGCCACGGCTGATCGCGGAGGTAAAGCGGGCATCGCCCTCGCGGGGGGTGTTGGCGCCGAACATGGACGAGGTGGAGATCGCGCGGGTGTACGCGGCCAATGGCGCGGCGGCCATCTCGGTGCTCACGGATGAGAAGTTCTTCCTGGGCAAGCTGGAGACCCTGCACGCCATCCGCGCCGCGGGGATCGCCCTGCCGCTGCTGCGCAAGGACTTCATCCTGACGCGGGCGCAGGTGTACGAGACGCGCGCGGCGGGGGCCGATGCGATGCTGCTGATCGCGGCTGCCCTGCCGGACGATGGCGAACTGGCCGGCCTGCACGCGCTGGCGCTGGGGCTGGGGCTGACGCCGCTGGTGGAAGTGCACACGCAGGCGGAGGTGGAACGGGTGCTCCGGCTGCCGGGCCTGCGGCTGGTGGGGATCAACAACCGCGACCTGGGCACGTTCACTGTGACCCTGGAGACGACGGAGCGGCTGCGGCCATTGATCCCGCCCGGCGTGGCAGTGGTGGCGGAGAGCGGCATCTTCACCCGTTCGGACGTGGCGCGGCTGAAGGCGGCGGGGGTGCAGGCGGTGCTGGTGGGCGAGGCGCTAGTCACAGCCGTTGACGTGGACGGAAAGGTGCGTGAGTTGGCGGGGAGCGACGACAACCCGATTGGCAATGTCATTCCGAACCGCGCGGGGTTGGCGCGGTGAGGAATCTCCAGGCTCGGGTTGGACGCGGAGCAACGACAACCCCGTTGGCAATGTCATTCCGAACCGCGCGGGGTTGGCGCGGTGAGGAATCTTCAGGCTCGGGATGAGCGCCGGGCGACGGGTCAGGAGATTTCTCCGGGCAATTACGGCCCGTCGAAGTGACATTGACCAAGGCATGTGAGTGCCGGATGCACGTCAAGATCTGCGGGCTGACGAACGAGGCCGATACGTTGGCGGCGGTGCAGGCCGGCGCGGACTATTTGGGCTTCAACTTCTACGCGCGCAGCCCGCGGGTGGTCACGGCGGAGCAGTGCGCGCGGCTGGTGCGGGCGGTGCAGGGCAGCGGCGCCAAGACGGTGGGCATCTTCGTGGATCACCCGCCGGATGAGGTAGCACGGCTGATGGCGGTCTGCGGGCTGGACCTGGCGCAACTGCACGGGGCCGAGCGGTTGGCGCAGTTTGCGGCGTTGCGGGGGCGGGCGTTCGCCGCCGTGCGCGAGAAGGCGGGGGAGGCCGCGGACTATCCGGCGCTGGCGGCGTTTGGGCCAGGGGCGCCAGCGTTTTTGATGGATGCCTATGTGCCGGGGGAGTTCGGCGGCACCGGCGTGACGGGCGATTGGGAGCGCGCGGCGGACGTGGCGCGGCAGTATCCCATCTTCCTGGCGGGCGGGCTAACGCCGGACAACGTGGGCGCGGCGGTTGCGGCGGTGCAGCCCTGGGGCGTGGATGTGGCCAGCGGCGTGGAGCGCGCGCCAGGCGTGAAGGACCACGAGCGCGTGAGAGAGTTTGTCGAACGGGCAAAGGGGTAGAGGAACAACCACCATGTCACGTCTACCGCAGAAGTTTGGCCCGTATGGGGGGCAATTTGTGCCCGAGACCCTGATGCCGGCGCTGGACGAGTTGGAGCGCGTCTATTGCGCCGCGCGCGAGGACCCGGCCTTCGCGGCGGAGTTCGAGGGCCTGCTGGCAACCTACGTCGGCCGGCCCACGCCGGTGAGCTACGCGGCGCGGCTGACCGAGCGGCTGGGCGGGGCGCGCATCTACCTTAAGCGCGAGGACCTGGCGCACACCGGCGCGCACAAGATCAACAATGCGCTGGGGCAAGGCCTGCTGGTCAAGCGCATGGGCAAGCGCCGCATCGTGGCCGAGACAGGCGCGGGCCAGCACGGCGTGGCCTCCGCCACGGTGGCGGCGCTGCTGGGGCTGGAGTGCGTGGTGTACATGGGCACGGTGGACATCGCGCGCCAGCAGCCCAACGTCTTCCGTATGAAACTGCTGGGCGCGGAGGTGCGGCCGGTGAGCAGCGGCTCGCAGACCCTGAAGGATGCCATCAACGAGGCCATCCGCGACTGGGTGACGAACGTGCGCGACACGCACTATCTGCTGGGCAGCGCCCTGGGGCCGCACCCCTACCCCACGATGGTCCGCGACTTCCAGAGCGTCATCGGCCGCGAGGCACGGGCGCAGATCCTGGCTGCGGCGGGGAAATTGCCGGAGGCGTGCGTGGCCTGCGTCGGCGGCGGGTCCAACTCGATTGGGCTGTTCCACGCGTTCCGGGATGACGAGGCGGTGGAACTGATCGGTGTGGAGGCCGGGGGGAACGGGCTGGCGACCGGCAAGCACGCCGCCCGCTTTGGCGACCCGGAGCGCGGGCGGCTGGGCGTGATCCACGGCACGCGGACCTTCGTGCTGCAAGACGCCGACGGGCAGATCGCCGAGACGCACTCGGTGTCGGCCGGGCTGGACTACGCGGCGGTGGGGCCGGAGCACGCCTACCTGCGCGACCAGGAGCGCGCCTACTACACCTCGGCCACTGACGAGGAGGCCCTGAACGCCTTTCAGATGCTGTGCGAGACGGAGGGCATCATCCCCGCGCTCGAGTCGGCGCACGCGGTAGCCGAGGCCATCCGCCGCGCGCCAACGATGCGGCCCGATGCAGTGCTGCTGGTGAATTTGTCGGGAAGAGGGGATAAGGACCTGGATACAGTCAACCGAGAATTGGGAAGGGCATAAAGGGCATAAGGGGTATTAAGGGCGAGGCGTGCCCTTCATACCCCCTATTACCCTTTGGACCCTTGACAAGCCATGGGTCGAATTGAGGAAGCATTCAGGAGCCGGCCGGCGTTCATGCCATACTTCCCCCTTGGATTCCCCACGCCGGAGGTGTCAGTGGATGTGATCGAGGGGCTGGCGCGCGGCGGCGCGGACTTGATTGAAGTGGGGCTGCCATTCTCAGACCCGCTGGCGGACGGCCCGGTGATCCAGCGCGCGACGCAGGTGGCGCTGCAGAATGGGATGACGCTGGCGAAGGGGCTGAGGGCAGTGGCCGAACTGCGCCAGCGGGGCGTCACGATTCCGCTGGTGCTGATGGGTTACTACAACCCCATGCTGGCCTATGGGCTGAGGCGGCTGGCGGCGGAGGCGGCGCAGGCCGGCGCGGATGGCTTCATCGTGCCGGACCTGCCGCCCGAGGAGGCCAGTGAGATGGAAGCGGCGCTGGGGGAGCACGGCCTGCCCCTGGTGCGGATGCTGGCGCCCACCACCCCGCCGGAGCGCGCGGCGCGGGTGCTGGCGGGGGCCACGGGCTTCGTCTATCTGGTCTCGCTGACCGGCGTGACCGGGGCGCGCAGTGAGGTGGCGGCGGGGCTGGAGGCGTTTGTGGCGCGGACGCGGGCGATCGCGGCGGGCGTGCCCCTGTGCGTGGGGTTTGGCATCTCAACGCCGGAGCAGGCCGGGGCGGTGGGGCGGGTAGCGGACGGGATTATCGTGGGGTCGGCGTGTGTGAAGGCGCTGGAGAACGCGGCAGACCCGCGGCAGGAGGCGGAGGCGTTTGCGCGGCGGTTCCGGCAGGGGTTGGGACGTCCGGTGGAGTAATGCTTTTACTGCAAAGGACGCAATGAGCGCAAAGAAAGAGCGTGCGTGCGGGGGGTATCAAGGTATGGATACCGCTTGCGAATTAGCGAAGCGTCCTGCGTCCCTGTAGACCATGGCGGCCCAACGGGCTGGGGACGCGGTGGCCGAAAGCGCAGGTTCATCGCGCCGCCTTCAGGCGCGGATTTTGCGAAGCACCCCGGAACTAAGTGTAGGGGCCATTCGCTGGCCCTGACGGGTTGAATTCGCCAGCAGTAGGTGGCGGAGAGAGGGGCGTAACCAGGATGCGGTCCACGCGGCGGGCGTCCATGTCCATCACCTCAAAGCGCCAGTCTTCATAGTCGAAGGTCTGCCCGGCGGCCGGCACGCGCCCCAGAACAGTCATCACGAAACCGCCCAGTGTTTCAAAGTCGCCGTGCGCTTCAGCGGACAGGCTGCGCAGGCCGAGCAGGTTCGTGAACTCGGCCACCGACAGCCGGCCATCCAGCAGCCACGAGCCATCGGGGCGGTGCACGGTCTCTTCGGCTGGCTGGTGGTAGGAGGGCATGTCGCCCACCAGGGCCTCCAGGATATCGGCGCGGGTGACCATGCCGTGCAGCCCGCCGAACTCGTCGATCACCAGCGCGGCATGCTCGCGGGTCCGCTTGAGCAGTTCCAGCACATCGAGAATGGACTGCGACTCGGGCACGACGAGCGGCGGGCTCATCAGCGCCTCCAGCGCGGCGGGCTGCCCCGTCGCGAGTTGGCCCAGATAGTCGCGCCCGCGCAGCATCCCCACGACATTGTCCAGGCTGCCCTGCGCCACGGGGAACATGACGTGCGGATGGTTCAGCACCGTATAGCGAATGGTCTCCTCGGGCGCGTCCCGGTCAATCCAGATGAGCTGGGTCCGTGGGGTGAGGACGCTGCTAACGCGCCGGTCGCCCAGGGTGAGCGCACTCTCGACGATATTCTGCTCGCCGGGATCGAAGACGCCGACGCGGCGGCCCTGATCCACGAGGATGTTGATTTCTTCGGCGGAGACCGGGCTTTCCGCGACGGCGGACAGGCCGAGCAGCCGCTGCAAGACGTCGGTAGACAGGCTGAGAAAACGGACGACTGGCCCCGCCAGGCGCGAGAGGGCCAGCATGGGCCGCGCCATGCGGGCCGCCATGCCCTCCGGGTCGCGCAGGGCAATCTGCTTGGGCAGGAGCTCCCCCAGCACCAGTGAGAAGTACGTCACCGGCAGCACGACGGCGACCAGCGCGATGGCCTCGGCATACGGAGCCAAAGCTGGGGTCCGCGCCACCCGCTCGGCGATGGCCTCCGCCAGGGTGGCGCCGCTGAACGCGCCGGCCAGGATGCCCACCAGCGTTATGCCGATCTGCACCGTGGAGAGGAAGCGCGCCGGTTCGCGGGCCAGTTCGAGCGCCGTTTTCGCGCCCAGGTCGCCCTGTTCGGCGCGATGCTGGAGGCGGGCCCGGCGGGCAGAGACCACGGCGATCTCGGCCAGGGCAAAGACCCCATTGGCCAGAATGAGCGCCAGGATGAGGATGATCTCGATGATGGGGCCGCCCACTTAGAACAGACTCCCTTGTGTCATGGCGGGCGGGTCGGCGGCGTCCCACTCGGGGAGCGGCGGCAGCCGGTGGAGGCGGGCCACGCGCGCGTGGAACTCGCGGGCCAGGGCGGGCGCGTAATAATCCTGCTTGTGGTGGCAGAAGAAGAAAACGTCGTCTCCGGCGGCCAGCCATTCCGCCACGTGGCCGGCCCATTCGTCGAACAGCGGTTCGTTGCTGGGCAGGTCGGGATGGGAAATGTAGCGGACGAAAGCGAAGGGGGCGGTGCGGTCGAAGCGGACGGGCACATCGGGCTTGCGGGCCTGAGCCACGCGGGTGCCCTCGTCCAGCGGGGCGGCGCTGCGCAGGCCGCGCTGGTCGTAAAGCACGCGGGCCGCGCCGCGCTCGCGCAGAAGGGCGTGCAGGTCGGCCTCGGCGGCTTCGTCAAAGAAGTCGCGGTGGCGGACCTCGACGGCCAGGCCGCCGGGCAGAGGCGGCAGCGCGGCGAGGTAGATGGCCAAGGCCGGCAACTGGCGCACGCCAAAGCTGGGCGGCAATTGGAGAAAGCTCGGGCCGCAGCGGTCGGCCAGGGCGGTGAGGCACTCCACAAAGGCGGCGGTCTCGGCTTCGGCGCCGCGCAGGCGCTTGTGGTGGCTGATGGCCTGCGGAAATTTCAGGCAGAACTTGAAACCGGGCGGCGTCTCGTTGTACCACCGGTCCACGACTTCGGGGGCCGGGGTGGCGTAGAAGGTAGTGTTGCCTCGACCGTGTTCAGGCGCCGGCTGTATAGGCTGAGGAAGTCTTTCTGGCGGGCCCCCGCCGGGAAGAACGTGCCCACCCAGGCCTTGTTGGCCCACATGGGGGCGCCTAGGTGGAGCATGGCGAGTAATAGAGAGAAAAAGAAAGAGAAATAGAAAGAGACAAAGATCAAGAAAGAGATCAGCCGGCGATGAAGCCGTGACCGAGGAGCCAGCGTCGCAGGGCGACCATGTCTGGCTCGGTGATGACGGGGCCGCGATCGATGCCGCGCGGCGAGCGGCCAGGCTCCAGCGGGCGGGGCTCGACGATCGGGGTGGCTTCGCCGGGGCGGGCAACCACCAGGGTTGGCACAGCCCGAAAGCCCGTCAACTCCTCCACGAGGGCGCGGGCGTCCGGGTCAAGGTCGATCATCACTTCTTGGAACGGAATCGCATGTTCCTCGAGCAACTGCCGGGCGCGGAAGCAGTCCGGGCAGGGGATGGTGCGGGAATACATGATCAGGGTTTTGTCGGACATCGTAACCTCTGCCAGGGGCTAGGGCGCGGCCGGCGGGGTGGCAGTGGGGCCGACCGGCTCGTTCAGGGTATAGCACAGGATGCCTTCGATGACGCCTTGGGCCACGCGCTGCGGCTCTTCAGTGAGAAGCTTGTAGTCAAGATTTAGGAAGCCGGTCTCGATGATGGCGATAGGCGTGGTGGCATTGACCTCGTAGAAGGTGTGGTAGGAGGTCATGTCGGGCGTGATGGTATTGGCATGGAACGACAGGCCGGTGCGGGCGGCGTAGCGGTCGGTCAGGCAGGCGACGAGCCGCGTGGCCTCGTCGGGGGCGCCGGTGTCCAGTGCCCCGGCCACCTTGAACCCGGTCGCCAGCTCGTTGATGTACTCGCACGAGTCATTGTGGATGGACACGACCGCCAGGGCCTGGTAGCCTTCCAGCCGCGAGTCGAACTCGTCCAGCAAGTCAACGGCAAAGCCATTGGCCTCCAGCCCGGCCTGCACGCGAATAGCGATGTCGTGGTTAACCTGGGCCTCGGTCACGCCGCTCGGGCAGATGGCGCCGGGGTCGTTCTGCGGGCCGTTGTGGCCGGCGACGATGCCGATCTTGGGTTTGGGCGGCTCCAGGGTGGCGACGACGGGCAGCGCGGTGGGCGTAGACTCGGGGCCGGTGCTGGTGGCGATGACGGCCGCAATCTCCTCGGCGACGTTGCCGGGCAGTAAGGAGGACGGGGTCCAGGCGGTGAAGACCGTCGCCAGGGCGATGCCGACGGCCATGACGACGCCGATGTGGCGCAGGGCCTCGCCCAGGGCATTGAGCAGCGAGGCGGGGCGCGCGGCGGGCGGCGGGGAGGAGCGGGTCATGGGGCCGAATCATACACCATTCCGTCTCGCCGCGTCATTCCGAGCCGGCCGCAGCCCGGATGGCCCGGCGCAGCCGGCGTGCAGGCGAGGAATCTTGGTGCGCCTGGCTCCGCCGTCTCCTAACACCACCGCACGGCGTTTGGGAGTGCACAGATTAGGGATAGAATGAAGGGATGACGGAAACCCACAAGGCGTGGAGAAAGCCCCCTGCCCCGCGCCGGGCGGCCTCGCGGCTGGCATCCTTCCGCTATGCGTTCGCCGGGTGGTGGTACATGCTGCGCACCCAGCGCAATGCCTGGATCCACGCCGTCATCTCGACGGCGGTGTTCGCGCTGGGCCTGTGGCTGGGGTTGGGGCGGCTGGAGTGGGCCATCCTCCTGCTGGTTGTGGCGCTGGTGTGGATGGCAGAGTTCGTCAACACCGCGCTGGAGGCGGTGGTGGACCTGGCCTCGCCGGACCTGCACCCGCTGGCCAAGGTGGGCAAGGACGTGGCCGCGGCGGCCGTGCTGGTGGGCGCGGTGACGGCGGTGCTGGTGGGGCTGCTGGTGTTGGGGCCGCCGCTGTGGGAGCGGCTTTCCACACTTCTGGGTCTATAATCCGGCGCCCATGGATGTAGATATCGAGCTCTATCGCCGCGAGGTGCGGATCTCAGCTCAACCGCTGGTGCGGCTCAGCGCGATTGACATTGCCCCCGACCGCCCTCAGCGTACCATGGTCTTCATCCACGGTTTCGGCGGGAACGCGCGCCAGTGGCAGTATCAGCTCCGGCACTTCTCCGATGATTCGCGCGTCATCGCGCTCGACCTGCGCGGCCACGGGCAGTCGGACAAGCCGCAGACCAGCTACGACATGGCCTCCATCTGCGCCGACATCGCCGCCGCCCTGGATGAGTTGGGAGTGAAAGAACCGATCGTGCTGGCGGGGCACTCCTTTGGGGGCGCGGTGGTCACCGAGTTCGCCACCCGCTATGCCGAGCGCGTGGGGCGGCTGGTGCTGGTGGCCAGCGCGGGCGAGTACCGCATCGAGCCAAGGCTCCGGTTCGCCCTGCGCCTGCCGCAGATGGTGCTCGACGTGGCGATGGGCCTGTATTTCAAGAAGTTCATCTCAGCCTCGCCGTATGCGCTGCGGACCATGTACCGCAACACCATGCGCAACTGGAACGGCTGGAGCCTGCTGCGCGGGCTGACCATGCCGACCCTGGTCATCCGTGGGAACCGCGACCGGGTGCTGGATGCGGCCGCCTTCGACATTGCCCGCGCCATTCCGGATGTGGAGGAAGTGGACGTCGGGGTCAGCGCCCACATGGTGATGCTGGAACGGCGCGAAGCGGTGAACCGCGCTATCGAGCGCTTCGTGGAGGGCGGGCGCGGCCGGCGCGGCCTGGGCGAGGTGGATGAGCAGCGCCAACTGCGCAAGGAGCGCATCTGGCTGGACCACTACGACAACGGCGTGCCCTACACCATCGGCGTGCCGCCAGCCACCATGCATCGCATCCTGCGCTCGGCGGCGCGGCGCTACCCGCTGCACCCGGCCATCCTGTTCGAGGGCGGCCGGCTCACCTACCGCCGTCTGAACCGCGAGTCGTCCCGCTTTGCCAACCTGCTGCGCGGCCTGGGCCTGAACCCCGGCGACCGGGTGCTGGTCCTGCTCCCCAACCTGCCCCAGACCGTCATCGTCTATTTCGGCATCCTGAAGGCGGCCGGCGTGATCGTGTTCACCACGCCGCTCTCGGAGCCGGTGGAGTTGGCGCGCCAGGTGCGCGACTCCGGGGCGCGGGTGCTGGTGACCTTCACCCGGCATGCCGCGATGGCGCAGGAAGTGATGGCACAGACCCAGCTTGAGCACGTCATCCTCACCAACGTCAAGGATTACCTCCCCGAGCCCAAGCGCACCCTGTTCTCCCTCACGCGCGAGGCCCGCGAAGGGCACCAACTGAAGCAGCCCCTGCCGGCGGGTGTGCACCTGATGTCGGCGGAGTTGTACAAGTACAGCCCGCACGCCCCCGAGATCGAGGTGGCGCAGGACGAGGTGGCCCTCATCCAGTACACCTCCGGCACCACCGCCCAGCCCAAGGGCGTGATGCTGTCGCACCGCAACCTGGTGGCCAACATCCTGCAAACCCGCCACTGGATCCCCGGCTTGAAGGAGGGCAAGGAAGTCTTTCTCTCGGTGGTGCCGTTCTCGCACGTCTATGGCATGACGCTGGCGCTGAATGTGCCCGTGGCGCTGGCGGCGGCCTGCATCATCCTGCCGACCTTCGTCACCGAGGACGTGCTCAAGGCCATCAAGCGCTACCGTCCGACAATCTTCCCCGGCGTGCCAACCATGTATATGGCGATCAACAATTTCCCAGGGGTGCGGCGCTACGGCATTGACAGCATCAAGGCCTGCCTGTCGGGCGCGGCGCCCCTGCCGGTGGAGGTGCAGGAGGCTTTCGAGAAGCTGACGCGCGGGCGGCTGGTCGAAGGCTATGGACTGACCGAGGCCACCACCGCCACCCACGGCAATCCCCTGGAAGGACTGCGCAAGCTCGGCTCCATCGGCATCCCCCTGCCCTCCACCGAAGCCAAGGTCGTGGACCTGAGCAACGGCCGCGACCTGCCGCCAGGGCAACTGGGCGAGCTGGCAGTGCGCGGGCCGCAGGTGATGCTGGGCTATTGGAACACGGGCAGCAAGGCGCGCGAATTCATCACCAAGGATGGCTGGCTGCTCACCGGCGACGTAGGGCGCATGGACGATGACGGCTACTTCGAGGTGGTCGCCCGCAAGCGCGAGATGATCCTGGCCGGGGAATATCAGGTCTATCCCCGGGATGTGGAAGAAGTGCTGTACGAGAACCCGAAGGTGAAAGAGGTGGCGGTGGTGGGGGTGCAGCCGCCCAAATGGCCGTTCCAGCGGGTGAAGGCGTACGTGGTGCTGAGCGAGGGCGTCACCGTGAGCGAGGCCGAGTTGGTGGCGCTGTGCAAGCGGCGGCTGGAGGCCTATGCCGTGCCGTGGAAGATCGAATTCGTGAAAGAGCTGCCGAAGAACTTCATGGGGAAAGTGCTGCGGCGGATGCTGGTTGAAGAAGGCTCGGATTGAGGAAGCGAACATGCCGAAAAAAAACACAGCCTACATCGGTATCGACCTCGGCGGGACGAGCCTGCGGGCCGGCGTCGTGGCGCGCGACGGCGCCGTGCTGGGCCTGGAGAAGCGCAAGACCAAGCCGGAGCTGGGCGCCCAGGGGGTGCTGGACCGGATGGCAGAGGCCGCCAAGCGGGCGATGAAGGCGGCCGGGGTCAAGGCGCGCCAGGTGGGCGGCCTGGGCGTGGGCGTGCCAGGGCCGATTGACCGCGAGGCCGGCCTGGTGCGCCTGGCCGTGAACCTGGGGCCAAGCTGGACCAATTTGCGGTTGGCGGAGGCGCTGCAGGACCGGCTGGACCTGCCAGTGGCGCTCGACAATGACGTGCGCGTGGGCGCGCTGGGTGAGCACACCCACGGCGCAGGCCAGGGCCTGGACGACATGGTGGCGGTGTTCGTGGGCACCGGCATCGGCGGCGGGCTGGTGTTGGGCGGCGAACTGCGGGCCGGCTGGCGGGGCAGCGCCGGCGAGGTGGGCCACACCGTCATCAACCACTGCAACGAGGTGGTGGGCAAAACGGGCCAGCCCGGCACGGTGGAGCCCCTCGCCAGCCGGACGGGCATGGAGCGCTACGTGCGCCAGGCGGCAGCGCAGGGCCGCGAGACGATTGTGCCGGGGCTGATGGACACTCTTGGCGGCGGGCGGCTGACCAGCAGCGTGATCGCGGCGGCGTTGCGCCAGCAAGACGCGGTGATGCAGGAGGCGCTGCGGACGGCCCAGCACACCCTGGGCGTGCTGGCCGCCAACCTGATCAACACCCTCGACCCGCAGATGATCGTCTTTGGCGGCGGGGTGACTGAACGGCTGGGGGAACGGTTCCTGGCGCCCATCCGGCGCGTGGCGTATGCCAATTTGATTAATAAGCACAATGCGCGGGGCGTAAAGATCGTGCCGGCGGCTTTGAAGGACGCCGCGGGCGTGGTGGGGGCAGCGGTGATGGCGCGGCGCACGCTTCACTAAGCGTGCCTGATATGATTGTCATTCCAAGGCGCAGTTGCCGAGGGATCCAGATTCAGTTGATGGCCTAAGGAGTGCGGCATGGCAAAGCGCAAGATCGGTATTTTGACGGGCGGGGGTGATGTGCCCGGGCTGAACGTCGCCATCAAGTCGGTGGTGATGCGGGCCCGCAACCAGGAAATCGAAATCGTGGGGCTGCGGCGCGGCTGGGGCAGCCTGATGGGGCTGAACCCGGACGACCCCGCCACGCTGGAGCAGTGGACCATGCCCCTCAACGTGGACCGGGTGCGGACCATTGACCGCACGGGCGGCACGATCCTGCACACCTCGCGCACCAACCCCGGCAACGTGAAGCCGGGCGAGGTGCCGGCGCACGTGCGCGCCGAGGACCAGGGGCCAAACGCCAAGGGCACGATTGACTGCACCAAGCACAGCCTGCGCGTGCTGGAGTGGCTGGGGCTGGAAGCCATCATCCCCATCGGCGGCGACGACACCCTGAGCTACGGCCAGCGGCTGCACACCGAGGGCTTCCAGGTCGTCGCCATCCCCAAGACGATGGACAACGACGTCTTTGGCACCGACTACTGCATCGGCTTCTCGACGGCGGTCACGCGCTCGGTGGAGGCCATCACCGCCTTCCGCACCAACGTCGGCTCGCACGAGCGCATCGGCGTGGTGGAGCTGTTTGGGCGCAACTCAGGCGAGACGTCGCTGTTCGTGGCCTACCTGGCCGACGTGGACCGGGCGCTGATCTCGGAAGTGCCGTTCGACCTGGACCGGGTGTGCAAGTTCATCGTCGAGGACCGCGCCCACAACCCCTCGAACTACGCCATCGTGACGGTGTCGGAAGGCGCGCACCCCAAAGGCGGCGGCGTGATGGAGACCGGCGAGGCCGACGCCTACGGGCACAAGAAACTGGGCGGCGTGGGGCAGCTCGTCTCGGAAGAGATCAAGGGCCGCACCGGCATCAACATCATGTACCTGCAGTTGGCCTATATCATGCGGGCCGGCGCGCCCGACTCGCTCGACCGGATGGTGGCGGTGTCGTTCGGCAACCTGGCGCTCGACCAGGTGGCGATGGGCCACACCGGGCGCATGGTGGCCCTCCAGCAGGGCATCTACACCACCGTGCCCCTGGACCTGGTGGTGGCCGGCAAAAAGCGCGTGGACGTGACCGCCCTATACGACTCGGCGAACTACCGGCCCAAGGTGCGCGACATGCTGGGGAAACCGATGTTCCTGTACTAGGCAGCGCCAACTCGCGCGCGTGCAGGATACGGTAGAGTAAGGGTGTGACACGCAGACAACCCTTCTGGCGCCTCGCGCGCCTCCTGGCCCTGGCCCTGTTGGCCGCGGCGGCGGTGAGCCTGGTGGTGTTTAATCTGGCGGCCCGCTACGCGGAGCTATCCACGCTCTGTGCGGCGGCGGAGTGCGCGGGGGGGCAATTGCAGGCCGCGGACGCGGCGCGGCTGCGCGGCCTGGGCCTGTCACTGGAGGCGTATGCCGCCTTCACCCTCACGCTCTACCTGGCGCTGGCGCTGGTGAGTTGGGCCGTGGCGGGCGTGCTGGCGTGGCGCCGGCCCGCCGAGCCGGTGGCGCTGCTGGCGGCGGCGGCCCTCACGGCGCAAGGGGCCACGTCGGTGTTCAGCAGCGACAGCCTGGCCGGGGGATGGAACTGGCTGTTCACGCTATTACTGCTGGTGTGGTTCGTGGCGCTGGTCAACCTGCTGTACGTATTCCCCGACGGGCGGTTCGTGCCGCGCTGGACGCGCTGGGCCTTCGTGCCGTGGGGGGCGTGGCTGGCGCTGGCGGTGGGGTGGGTGCTGGCGACCCGCGAGCAGCCGCCAGACTGGTACTGGACCGGGCTGATCCTGCTGACGGTGGGCATCTTCGGGCTGGGCGGGCTGGCGCAAATCTACCGCTACCGGCGCGTCTCCACCGGCGTGCAGCGCCAGCAGACCAAGTGGGTGGTGGCGGGGTTCGCGGTGCTGATCGGGTCCGAGACGGTGTGGGCGCTGTACAGCGAGGTGGCCCAGCCGGTGCTGGGCTTGCCTGCGCTCACCGGCGCGGGGTATGAGATCCTCAGCACCGTGCTGGACGCGGGGACGCAGATGCTCGTCCCGGTGACCATCGGCGCGGCGATCCTGCGCTACCGGCTGTGGGACATTGACGTTGTCATCCAGCGCACCCTGGTCTATGGCGTGCTGACGGCGCTGCTGACGGCGGCGTACTTTGCCAGCGTGGTGGCGCTCCAGGCGGGCGCGATGGCGCTGACGGGCCGGCGCGGCTCCGCGCTGGTGACGGTCCTGTCCACCCTGCTGATCGCCGCCCTGTTCATGCCTCTGCGGGCGATGGTGCAGGGCTTCATCGACCGGCGCTTCTTCCGGCGCAAATACGACGCGGCCCGCACCCTGGCCGAGTTTGGGGCCAACCTGCGCGACGACGTGGACCTGGCGCACCTGCGCGCCACCCTGCTGACGGCGGTGGGGGAGGTGATGCAGCCCGAGCATGCCGGGCTGTGGATCCCGCTAGATGTTCAGCACGATATTGGAGAAGACGTCACCAATCGCTGGCCCCAGCAGCGCCAGCACGAATAGCAGCATCGCCCCGCAGATGGGCAGCACCACCGCCACAAACAACAGCGCATAGCCCAACACCAGGCCAGTCACGGCCAGCCCCCGCCCCGTGATCGCCCCGCCGGAGCGGGCGATTTGGGGCAGCGCCACGTGGCCGCTGACGACGGCCGCAATACCCAGCAACACCGGGATGCAGATGAGGGGAAACAGGAACCACCCGACGGGCAAGGACACCCAGCCCAGGATGCCCAGGATCAGGCTGATGAGCGCGGCGGGGCTGGTCTGCGCCGGGGCGGCGGGCGGCTGGCTGGGCAAAGCGGTCATGTGTTGTTACCCCTTTGTATAAGCCAACTTCTCCGCGATCAATCCATTTCGCAAGTGAAACACGTCCACGCCCTGAACACGGCGCGGCTCGCCCGCCGGTCCGCGCCAGGTGCAGGCATAGCGCAGCACACAGCGGTCGCCGCAGGCCAGAACGTCCTCCGGTTCCAAATGGAGCGCGCCCGCTTGCGCAAAGAGTTGTTCCCAAAAGGCGCGGGCCGCGGCCAGGCCTTCACTGCGTGCGCCCGCAGGCTGGGGAAAGCCGTGCTCCAGCACCGCGTCCGGCGCGAGGCAGTTCAGCAAGCCGTCCACATCGCCCGCGTTGAAGGCCGCCACGAAGCCGGCCACCACTGCGCCAGCCTCGGCGGCCGCGGCCCGCGGTTGAGGGCTGGAGGCAGGGAGGACTTCAAAGTCGCTGGTGATGGTGACGGCCGGGGCCAGCGTGGCGTAGGTGGAGCAGTATTTGGATTCGCTCAGGCTGATCGCGCGGCTGACCTGGGCCGGGGTGAGGCCGCGCCCGGCGACGGCATAGTGAATGTGGATGCGCTGGAAGTCATAGGGCGGACCGTCGGCCCGGAGGCACTCGGCGGTGGCCTGGAGGGTGTTGATCTCGGCGCGCTGCTTGTGCAGGATGGCCTGCACATCCCACAGGGCGCAGCCGATGAGGCTGAGGGGCAGCAGGTCGGCGCCGGCCACCCCATCCGGCTGGGTCATGCGGATCGTATAGCCTTGATGATCGGTCAGGCGGAAGACGCGGTCATGCAGCCAATCGGCGCGGACGGTTTCGATAGGCATGGGCGGCCTCGGCGCGATCAGGCGGTGCGGATGGCCTCCGCGAAAACCGGCAGCGCCCGCTCGACCATGTCGTCGTTCGCGGTGAGCGAGATGCGGAAGTAGCCAGGCATCTCGACGGCGGCGCCGGGGAGGACGAAGACATTGCCCGCGGCCAGGCGCTTGACGAAGGCCGCATCATCCGCCATCGGCGCGCGCGGCAGCAGGTAGAAGGTGCCTTGGGGCACGTGCAGTTCGTAGCCCATATCGCGTAGCGCGGAGACGAGCCGGTCGCGGCGGGCCTGGAGCGCTTCCAGGTCAATGCTCAGCTTTTCCAGGTCGGGCAAGGCGTATTGCAGGAGGGCGTTGGGATAGGCGTAGCCGGTGAGGTGGCGGCCCGCGATCAGGAAGGGCCGCCAGGCTTCACGGTCGGGCATATTCGGTGGCAGGGCGAGGTAGCCCATGCGCTGGCCTGGAGTCAGCAGGGTCTTGCCATACGTATAAACGACAAAAGTGTTGGGGTAATAGGCGGCGGGCGAATGGTGGCGGTTGCCGTCGAAGAGGATGCGGCTGTACGACTCGTCGGAGATGAGGGTGATGTCGCGGCCATGTTGGCGGCTGGCAGCGGTGAGCACCTCGGCCAGGCCCCGCAACACTTCCGGCGAGTAGATGTGGCCGGTGGGGTTGTTGGGCGAATTGATGATGATGGCGCGGGTGCGGGGCGTGATGGCCGCCGCAATCGCCTCCAGGTCGGGGTCGAAGGTGGCGGGGTTGACCTTGACGCGCACCGGGGTCAGCCCCTCGGCCAGGATGATGGCTTCGTAGAAAAACCACGGCGGGCTGAGGAAGATGATCTCGTCGCCGGGATCGCCCATGAGCTTGATGGCGACGGTCAGGGCCGCGAACGCGCCGTTGGTCAGGTGCACGTCCTCGGGCAAAAAGTCGATGCCGGTGCGTTGCCTCAGACCGGCGGCGGCGGCCTCCTGGGCCGGGCGCTCATCGAGCTTGTAGGCATACCACTGGGGGTTCTGCGGCTCAAGCTGGCCGCGCAGCGCGGCCACGAAGCCCGGCAGCGCCAGTTCCTGCGGGTCGCCGACGACCAGCAGGTTGGCGCCCGGCAAATGGCCGCGCTGGGCAAAGTCCGACTCCAGAAAGAACTCATACAGCCCCTGGATGGCGCCGAGGGCGTTGGCGATGCGGCGAGGAACAAAAGGCGGCATGATTTATCTCCATGGACGCGCACATTACCCCGCGCCAGGGCGAAGCATTGGCCGGCTTAGCCTGCCGCCAGCGCGGCGCGCAGGTGCCGCTCGGGTCAGCGTAGTCCGGCCCTTTACGGGCCGGCTCGGGTCGGCGTAGTCCGGCCCTCTGCGAAGCGCCCCTTTTGGGGTTACGGGCCTGCCAGCGCGGCGCGCAGGTCGGCGGTGTGATCGTGATAGTGCTCGAAGGTGTTGGAACTGAACACGCGCCAGGGCTCCCACTCCGGCGGCATCTTGTCCCAGCGGGCCGCGTCGTTCAGGTCCGCGTCGCTCACGGCCTCAAAGGTGGCCAGAAAATCGCGGTAGCTGGTTTCGGCCTCGGCCAGCACCTCGGCCAGCGGCTGGTCCTTGTGCTGGGCATAGATGCGGGCGTTGCGCTCGTCGTAAGGCAGGTTCCACCACTCCGAGCCGGCTAGGGCGCGTTCCTTGATGACGTTTACCATCTCGCGCTCGTGCCAGGCGATGTGCGCGATGACGTCTTTGAGCGTCCAGTTGCCCATCAGGCCAGGCGCTTCGAGGCGGGCCGGGTCCACCGTCGTCAGCAGCGTGCCCCAGGCGGCGCGCTCGGCGTGGAGTTGGGCCATGAAGGTTGCCTTGTCCATCGGCGCTTAGTATACAGGCGGTTGGTCAGTCAATGGTCCGGGTCATGTAAAGACCATCCACCTCGAAGCCGTGCTTGCGGTAATACTCGCGCGTGCCCACCGCCGCGATGACGGCCAGCCGCGGGTAACCGGCAGCGCGGGCCTGCCGCTCGGCCTCGGCGATCAGACGCCCGCCCAAGCCCAGGTGCTGCGCTTCACCCTCCGCCTGCTCGCCCAGGCGCACCACCGGGCCGTATACATGGACCTCGCGGATGATGGCCGCCCCGTCTAGCTCGGGCAGGCCGGTGAGGTCAGTGGCAGCGGGCGTAGGCAGTGAGAGGCGCAGGAAGCCCGCCAGCCGGTCTTCAGGCGTGTTCACGCTCAGAAAGCGCTCCTCGCCACCGGTGGTGGCATAGGCGTCCGTCTCAAGTGTCAGGTCCCCCAACACCTTCTGGCCCTTGACCTCGCGGCAGCGGATGCACGGGCAGCGGCGGCCCTCTTCGTGCAGGCGGCGCTGGACCACTTCGCGCAGGTTGGACGCGATGCTGCCGGCGACGACGTGCCCCGCGGGGATGTCGCGGATGATGCGGTTAAGGCGCACGTAACGCGGGGTACGCGTCTTGCACTCGGCGATGAGGGTCACCAGTTCGTCATCTGTGTAGGGGCGGTACTCGCCCCGCTCCCACCACCGCACCAGTTCGGCTTCGCGCACCAGCGAACAGGGATAAATCTTTAGTTCATCCGGGCGCAGGCCGGGGTCATCCCACAACCGGCCATAGTCGTCCAGATCGCTCGCGGGCGTGGCGCCCAGCAGGTTGGGCATCCAGTGCAGATGCAGCTTGAAACCGGCGGCGCGCAGCAGGGCCACGGCGGCGCGGGTCTGCTCCACGCTGTGGCCGCGCCGGTTGAGGTCGAGGATTTGGTCGTCCAGGCTCTGCGCCCCAAGCTGCACCTTGGTGACGCCGTAGCGGCGCAGGCGCTGGACCTCGGCTGCGTCCACGTAATCGGGCCGGGTCTCGATGACGAGGCCGACGTTACGGCGCAGGGCGCTTTCGTTGCGGTGCTGGGCGTCCTCCAGGCTGGTGGAGTCCTCGCCGTTGAGGGCATCAAAGCAGCGCTGGATGAACCACTCCTGGTAGTCGGCGGGGTAGTAGCTCCAGGTGCCGCCCAGGATGAGCAGCTCAACCTTATCGGTGGGGTGGCCGATGTTCTCGAGGGCCTGGAGGCGGCTGAACGTGGTGGCGTACGGGTCGAAGTGATGGTACTCGGCGCGGATGGCGCCTGGCTCGTCGGCCAGGTAGCTCTTGGGCATCCGCACATCGGTGGGGCAGAAGATGCACTCGCCAGGGCAGGGGAACGGCTTGGTGAGCACCGTGACCGTGGCGACGCCGGAGAGCGTGCGCACCGGCTTCATCTGCAAGCGCCGCAGGGTCTCGCGGTCGAAGGTCAGCGTGCCCGCCTCGCAAAACCGGCGGTAGGCGGCCACGATCTGGTCCTTGGCAAACTGCCCGCGCGCGTGCGGGTAGCGGCGCAGCAGGCGAGTCATGTCCTCCGGGCCAAAGGGCGACAAGCCAGCCGCCTCCTGAATCAACCGCAGAAGCTGGGCGTCATCGCCCGGGGAGAGGCGGGCGCGGCGGGCGTAGCGGTCGGGTGTGCGCATCGATCAATTCACCGCGGAGCACGCAAAGAGCGCGGAGAAAGACTAAGTGTAACAGACTCTTGTAGTAGCGAGTTCATTCGCACCGGGCCAAGGCACCACAGCAGAGGCGAATGAATTCGCTACTACGCTTGGCGGCCCTGACGAGCGCGCGGCCCAGGTGGCGCGAATGGCTTTCGGCTGCCGCGCGAACTGGTCAGGCAATCTTCTCAAACCGGCGCACGACGGTATCGCCTTGGCCCAGCCCGCGCGTCACAACCTCGGCTTCGATATAGGGCACCGGCGGCGCTGGCGGAAGAAAGGCATCGAGGATGAGGGCGTCGGTGGGGACGAGGCGCTCGGCCCGGCGGAGTTCGTCCAGTTGGGCAGGAGTGAACCACGCCAGTTCGCCCTCGTCCTGCTCAACCGGCTCGCCGGTGGGGGCGTGGACCTCGCACACGAAGGCGGCGTAGTGCGCGCCCTGATCGTCATCGGTAAGCGGAAAGAGGCGCTCGTCCACAAAGCCGCGCAGGCCGATGAAGGCGGTCTCAAGGCCGGTCTCCTCGCGCACCTCGCGGGTGATGGCCTCCGCCAGCGGTTCGCCAAACTCCCAGCGCCCGCCGACAAGACCCCAGAAGCCGGCATAAGGGTCCTTGAGGCGGCGGATGAGCAGGCAGGCAGACTCGCCGTTTACTTCGCGGCGGATGAGGGCGAGGACCGCGGGAACGGGGAAGGGCTGTTCGCGCCAGCGGCGGGCCAAGGGGAGGCGGGTCAGGTCGGTTGGCATGCGGTGGGCACCTAAAGCGCGATGAGGACGACCGCTAGGAGGCACAGCCCCGCGCCGAGCCACTGCGCGCCGGAGATGCGCTCCTTGAGAATGATCCACGACAGCAGCACGGTGGCGGCGGGGTAGAGCGAGGACAGGACGGCGGCGACGTCCAGACGCGCAAGCTGCTGTGCGATGACGTAGAAGACGTTACCGCCCACGTCGAGCGCGCCCGCCAGCAGCGCGGCGGGGTTGCTGCTGAGGGCGGGCCAGGCCGCGCGCCGGCCAGCCAGCAGAATCAGGGCCATGACGACATACATCAAGCGGGCGACCAGCAGCGGCGCAAATACGCCGTCGCCCTCGACGAGGGCGATGAAGATGAAGAAGCCCGCAAAGCCCGCCCCCGCCCCCAACGCCAGGGTCAGGCTGTGCCGCGCCAGCCCCCCGCCCCCGGCCGCCGACTGCGAGACGAGCCACAGGCCCGCCAGCGCCACCGCAAAACCAACGACCCGCGGCACGCCGGGCAAGCCATCCCAGAAGGCGCTGACGATGACGGGCACCAGGGCACTGACAACTGCCGCCACCGGCGCGACAATGGCAGCGCGGCCCACCGCCAGCCCGCGATAGAGCGCGGCTATGCCCAACGACCCGGACACGCCCGCCGCCGCTGCCCAGAACAGGCTGAGGCCGGTGGGGAAGCTCTCGCCCCGCACCAGCATCAGGACCGCCAGCAGCACCGAGCCGGAGACGGCCGCCAGCGCCAGCACCTGATACTGGCTGCTGCGGCGCGCGGCAAGGCCGCCGGTGAAATCGCCGCTGCCCCAGATCAGGGCGGAGGCGAGGGCGGAGAGGAGGCCGAGAGTCGAGGGAGGAATGGGGAGTGGTTCGTGGTGCGTGTTCCGTGGTGCGTGGGTTCGAGTTCACGCCGCACGGGTCACGTTTCACGCATCACGCGTCCGGCTTTTCCGCGGGCGCAGGCTTCTCGGCCGGGGCGCTGGCCGGCGGGAGCTGCGAGAGCACTTCGTCCTTGAGGGCCTGGCGGTACAGGCGGGCCTCCAGCGCTTCGAGTTCCGCGATGATCTTGTCCACCCACTCGTGCGAGATCAGGGCCAGGATGGCCGACGAGCTGGCAGGCAGCCCGGACTGGATGTCCTTGAGCATGGCGTCGTCGAAGCCCATGTCAATGTTGTGGGCCGCGAGCCCGCCCGCCGCCGCCCCCGCCGCCGCGCCGACGATGGCGCCCGCCGGTCCGCCCAGCAGGCCCACCAGCGCGCCCGCAATCGCGCCGAAGAGCGCGCCGCCAGGAGCGCGCACATCCTCGGTCTCGCGCAGGTGGGTCTTGCCGTCGGCGTCCTTGACGAGAACGGCGGCATTGACGATGCCCACCAGGCCCTCGCGCTGCATGGCGCGCAGGTCCTTGAGGGCTTCGGCGGCTTTGTCGGGGTTATCGAAGGCGGCGACGATGAGTTCGATGGGGGGCATGGGAGGCTCCTGAAACGTGACGCGTGGAATATAATCGCGGGGGATGGAAGAGTCAATTGCGGCGCGGCTGCGGGCCATCAACCGGCAGTTCTACGCCGAGCACGCGGAGGACTTCGCGGACACGCGCCCGCGGCTGGCGGCGGGCGTGCGGCGCGTGCTGGCCGAGATCCCCGCTGGGGCAATGGTGCTGGAGGTGGGCTGCGGCGATGGCAAAGTGGGCCGAGCCTTGCGGCGGGCCGGCGTCGGCGCCTATGTGGGCGTGGATGAGAGTGAGGCGATGGTGGCACGCGCAAGGCGGTACTCAGCACGTGAATCTGCCTTCGTCCTTGGTCATTCGTCCTTCGTATTCTGCCAGGCGGACATCACGCACCCCGGCTGGCCCGCCTCCCTGCCCCTCAGCCACTTCGATTGGGTGCTGGCCTTCGCCGTGTTGCACCACATACCCGGCACGGAGCAGCGGGCGCGTGTACTGAAGGAGCTGGCAGCGTCGCTGGGAACGGAAGGGCGCCTCGCAATGTCGAACTGGCAGTTGACCCGTAGCGAGCGGCTCATGCGGCGGGTGCGCCCCTGGGCGGAAGCAGGGCTTGACGAGACCCAGGTAGAACCAGGGGATTTTCTGCTGGGATGGGAGCGCGGCGGGCGGCGCGGCCTGCGCCACGTCCATGTGATTGACGAGGCCGAAGCGCGGGCGCTGGCAGCGACTGCTGGGCTGCGCGTGGTCGAGGTCTTCGAGGCGGATGGCGTGAGCGGAGATTTGGCGCAGTATGTGGGGATGAGGCGTTGATGCCGGCACAGGTGTTGCTCAATGACCCAACGAATCTTGACGCCAACCGCCGCGGGCACATCACCCCCGCCCAGCGCAAAGCGGCGGGCGTGGTGGGCACCGCTATCGTGTTCGTGGTCCTGCTGGCGGTGCCGGGCTTCATGGGCGCGACGCTTGCCCTCCTGGGCATTGGCCTGCTGGCGGAGGGGGAGTGGGCGGGGCTGGTCCTGATCGGCATGGGCGCGGTTATCACCGGGCTGCTTGGGGCGTATGCGATGTACAAGCTGGCGGGGGTGCTGCGCTTGCAGCAAGACCTGAGCGAAGGCCGCATCGAACAGGCGGATGGCGAGGTGCGCTGGGCGGGCCGCCGGTATGCCGCCAACTGGGAGGGACGGCCGCGCGGCGCGTCCAACATGGCCCATGGCCTCGGGCCAGGCATGTACCGCTTCTACTACCTGCCGCGCTCGGGGCACTTGCTGTCGGCGGCGGCCCTGCCGGGGCTGACGCTGGGCGCGGCGCAGATGATCGAGGCAGTGCTGCGGCAGGTGCACCGCTTTGATGACGGCGACCTGGCGCTCAACCGCCATGGCCGCATGAGCCCCAGGCAGAAAAGGCGGCTGACCATCGCGGCGGCGATGTTTGGGCTGTTTGGGGTGCTGATCGCGGGGGCATGCGCCTGGGGGATATGGGGGGTGATTGTTGACGGCGACCAGGACGCCTGGGTGGGGGTCGGGATCATCGTCCTGTTAGGCGTGCTCCTGGCGGCGCTGATGGCGTACTTGGCGCAGCAACTGGTGCGCGACGCGGCCGGCGGGTCGGTCAAGCAGGTGACCGGCCCGGTGCGGCGCTCGTTCCGGTCCAACGGCAAAAGCACCAGCTACTACTTTGACGTCAAGAACGAGCAGTTCTCGGTGACGGGCACGGCCTATGCGGCGCTGGTCCCGGACCGGGAGTACCGCGTGTACTATGCGCCCCGCAGCCGCCGGATCGTGGCGATGGAGTTGGTCCAGGGCATTGGGTCAACTCGCGGTACACTGTAGCGGGCTAGTTGGACCAACGCACAAGGAGAGCAGCGTGGCGAAATACGTGGAGTTTCCGCTGGAGGGCGGCGGCAGCATCGTCATCGAAAGCGCGGACGAGCCGGGCAAGACGTCGACCGGCTTCATGCGCGGCGAGGACCAGCGGGCCGCGCCGGCCACGGCGGCCCAGTCCTTCGATGCCTCCGTCGAGGCCGTGCGCCGCTCAGCGGACTTGTTGGTGACCAAGCTTCGCGGCCTGAGCGCCGCGCCGGATGAGATGGTGGTGTCGTTCGCGCTCCAGGCCAGCGGCGACCTGGGCGGGCTGGCGGTGGCCAAGGGCGGGTCGGACGCGAGCTTTCACGTGACGCTGAAATGGGAGAAAGAAAAGGAAACAGAACGCGAAGACGACGGAGCTGACACCGAAGACAAAGACAAAGATGACAAGCCTGAGTGAGTTCGCGCCGCGCCTGATCGCCAACGTCGAGACCGTCATCGTTGGCAAACGGGCGCAGATCGAGTGGCTGCTCGTAGCGATGCTGTGCCAGGGGCATGTGCTCATCGAGGACGTGCCCGGCACCGGCAAGACCATGCTGGCCCGCGCGGCGGCGGCCAGCCTCGGCCTGGGCTTCAAGCGCGTCCAGTGCACGCCCGACCTGCTCCCCAACGACATCACCGGCGTCAACGTCTTCAACCAGCAGACCGGCGGCTTCGAGTTCCGGCCCGGCCCGGTGTTCGTCAACGTGCTGCTGGCGGACGAGATTAACCGCGCCACGCCGCGCACCCAGGCCGCCCTGCTGGAGGCCATGCAGGAGCGGCAAGTCACCGTGGATGGCGTGACGCACGCCCTGGCCGCCCCGTTCCTGATGCTGGCCACGCAGAACCCCATCGAGTTCGAGGGCACCTTCCCCCTGCCCGAGGCGCAGTTGGACCGCTTCCTGATGCGGCTCTCGCTGGGCTACCCCGCGCCGGACGACGAGATCGCGGTCCTGCGCAGCCAGCGCGAGCGCCACCCGGTGGACGCGGTGCAGCCGGTGGCGGCGGGCGCGGAACTGCTGGACCTCTCGGCCCAGGTAAGCGCCATCCACGTGGATGAGACGGTGGAGCGCTACTGCCTGGCGCTGGTGCTGGCGACGCGCGCCCACCCGGACGTGGCGCTGGGGGCCAGCACGCGCGGCACCCTGGCGCTCTACAAGACCGCCCAGGCCCTGGCGGCCCTGCGCGGGCGCGACTACGTCATCCCCGACGACGTGAAGGCCATGGCCCCCCTCACCCTGCCCCACCGGCTGATCATCAAGCCGGAGAGCCAGCTTCGCGGCCGCACGGCAGGCGCGGTCCTGGCGGAAATTCTGGACAAGACGCCGCTGGGTGTTGGCGAGACATAGGGAGGCACGCCCCGACGACCGACCAGCGGCGACCTTGTGCCTGTGTGCGCGTGTGTATGTGAGCATGTAAGTGAGTAACCGCGCCTTACAAAACTGTCACTCCGAGGCGCCAAACAAAACTGTCATTCCGAGGCGCCTTTTGCCGAGGAATCTTGGTTTTGACCTGCGCGCTAGGTCACCGCATGCGATCCCCCGAGTCCCCTTGATCCCCTGAGCCCCCAGTCTTCCAGTGCGCCGCTACCTCCCCTTCCTCATCGTCCTCTTCCTTATCGCCGCGGTCCTGCGGATCGATTTCTTCTTCACCATCGGCTATCTGTTCTTCTTGATGTATGTGCTCGGGCGGTTTTGGATTGGGCGCGGGCTGAAGGGCGTCAAGCCCGTGCGCGTGTTCACCGACCGGGCCTTTGCGGGCGACGAGGTGCCCGTGCGCGTGGAATTGCGCAACACCGGCCGCCTGCCGGTGCCGTGGCTGCACATCCACGAGTCGCTGCCGGTGGATTTGATCGCCCCGCCCTTCCACCGCGAGGTGTTCAGCCTGCGGGCGGGCGAGGCGCGCCACTTCGATTACACCCTCTTCTGCCGGCGGCGCGGCGTGTACCGCGTAGGGCCGCTGGCCGCCGAAAGCGGCGACCTGCTGGGCCTGGAGCCGCAGCAGCAGTTTGAGTTCCCAGCCGACCGCCTGATCGTCTATCCCAACGTGGTGCACCTGACCCGGCTGCGGCTGCCCACCCGCTCGCCGCAGGTGGCGCTGGCCGCGCAGACGCCCCTGTTCGAGGACCCGGCCCGCGTGATCGGCGTGCGCGACTACGCCCGCGGCGACTCGCCCCGCCGCATCCACTGGACCGCCACCGCCAGCGCCGGCCGCCTGCTGGTCAAGCAGTATCAGCCCGCCATCTCGCGCGAGACCATCATCTGCCTTGACCTGAACGCGGGCAGCTACGAGGCGCGGCGGCGCGTGGATGCCAGCGAGTTGGCGATTGTGACGGCGGCCTCCCTGGCGAACCACATCATCGTGCGCGAGCGCCTGCCGGTGGGGCTGACGACCGAGGGCCTGGACGCGGTGAGCGAGGCCCGCCAACGCTTCTACCTGCCGGCGCGGCGCGAGCGCGGCCACCTGATGACCGTGCTGGAGACCCTGGCCCGCGTCCAGGTGGCGCCTGGCGCGCCCCTGGCCGCCCTGCTGCGCACCGAACAGCCGCGCCTCCCCTGGGGCGCCACCCTCATCACCATCACCGGCACGGTGGACCAGGACCTGTTCGACAGCCTGGCGCTGTTGCGGCGAGCGGGGTTCGCCGTGGCGCTGGTGGCGGTGCAGGCCCTGGTCTCCCCCGCCCACGAGGCGCAGGCTGCGCTCCTCGGCGTGCCCCTGCGGCAGGTGTGGCGCGAGCGCGACCTGGAGCAATGGGCATGACTGACGCTCCCGCCCCGGCCAGCGGCCTCTCGGCCGTGGGGTCCCTCGTGCGCGTCGCCACGCTCACCCTGATGGCCCTGTGCCTGGCCGTGCCCCTGGTGGATCTGATCACGACCCTGGCGCCCGGCATCAGCCGCCTCCTGTTGTTGGGAGTGTGCGGGCTGGCGGGGCTGGAGGCGCACTACAGCTTCTACCTGGTCCACACCAAATTCATCTTCGGGCCAGACGCGTGGCGTTTCCGAGTCGTAGAGTTTGGGTTTTACTTCGTCGGCGTCAAGGCGGCCCAAATCGGGCTGGAAGGCCTGCCGCCGGAAGCACTAACCTTGTGGCGCGGCGATTGGGAAGCGGCGCTGGCCTGGCTATTCAACCTGGAAGCGATCCTGGCGATGGTGCTGGCCGTGGCGGCGGCCGTCGGCGTGACGGATGTGCTGGGCGACCTGGCGCGCGTGGGCGAACCGCCCGAGCGCACCAAGCAGTACGTCTCGCCGCTGGACAGCCTGACGGGGCGCTTCTTTGTGGGCGGCGCGTGGCTGCTGGCGCTCTCCGGGCTGGCGCGCGTGGGGCTGGCGAACGTCTTCAACCTGGAACGTCCGCCGGTGACGGGGCTGGTGGCGAACGTGCTGGTGTACTTCCTGCTGGGGTTCGTCCTGCTGGGGCAGGTGCGGCTGTCCCTGCTGACGGCGCGCTGGCAGGAGCAGGGCGTGCGCGTGCCACCCGAACTGCGCGGGCGCTGGGTGCGCTACAGCTTCCTGTTCCTGGGGCTGGCGGCGCTGGCGGCCTTCGCCCTGCCCACCGGTTACACGGCGGGGGCGCTGGGTTTCATCGGCAATGCGGTGGTGCTGTTCATCGCCATTGCCTGGACGGTGGTGGCGATTGCGGCCAGCATCTGCCTGCTTCCGTTGGGCTTCTTGTTCAGCCTGCTCAGCCGGGGTGAAGCGCCGCCCGCGCCCGACCTCCTCCTGCCCACCCCGCCGCCGCCGCAGGCGCTGGTGCCCCAGGCCCTGCCGCCGTGGATGGAAGTGGCGCGGACGGTGGTGGTGTGGGTGCTGGTGATCGGTATGGTGCTGTACGTGGTGGTGCAGTTCCTGCGCGACCGGCCGGAGCTGACGCGCGCCATGCGGGAGCTGGCGCTGGGGCGGCGCCTGCGCCAGTTGTGGGCGGCATTCCGCCACCGCGTGAGCGGGCTGGCGGCGGCGGCGCGGGCCACGCCCCTGGCGGCCTGGCTGCGCGAACGCTGGCGGGCGCGCGCGCCCCTGCCGCCCTTGCGGTACTTCCGCTTGGGCGGCGCGTCCTCGCGCGAGCAGGTGATGTTCTATTACCTGAGCCTGCTGCGGCGGGCGCGCGAGCGGGGCTTTGGCCGCCAGCCATCGCAGACGCCGCGCGAGTATGAGCCGCTGGCAGCGGCCCGGCTGGAGGCGGCCGCGCCCGAGGTGCAGTCGCTGACCGACGCGTTTGAGGAGACCCGCTACAGTGCGCATCCCGTGGGGGCAGCGGCGGCCCGCCGCGCCAAGGCTGCCTGGGGGAGAATCCGGGAGGCATTGCGGCGGCCACCGGGCAAGGATTCCTCGCCGCCCTCGGAATGATCTAGCCGGTGATGGTCTGAGCAGCCACACATGGCATGTCATTCCGAGCCGCGTTGCAGTTGGCGCGGCGAGGAATCTGTCTCAGGGCGGCCCGCCGGCTACAGATTCCTCGCTCCGCTCGGAATGACATGGCCGGTGTTGGTCTGAGCAGCCACACATGGCATGTCATTCCGAGCCGCGTTGCAGTTGACGCGGCGAGGAATCTGTCCCAGGACGGGCGGGCAACTACAGATTCCTCGCTCCGCTCGGAATGACATGAGCCGGGACGGGTAGGATTACCGACACCATGAGGCGGAGAGACACATGGCCGCGCGGCAATATTACGTGTACATCATGGCAAGCTACTCGCGTACGATCTACATAGGCGTGACCAATGACTTAAGGCGGCGCGTGTATCAGCACAGGACGAAGCAGATCGAGGGGTTCACGGCCAAGTACAATGTGAACCGGCTTGTGTTCTTTGAGAGCACGGCGTCCGTGCAGAGCGCGTTGGCACGGGAGAAGGAACTCAAAGGGTGGCGGCGCGAGAAGAAGGTGAAGCTGATCGAGGCCGAGAATCCCAACTGGCGGGACTTGAGCACAGGCTGGTATGACCTGCGTGTTGGTGGCCGTTGAGTGGCGGGTTACAGATTCCTCGCTCCGCTCGGATTGACAGGGGCCGAGGCAGACCGGCGCACGAGCCTGAGAACGAGCATCCCGGCCAAGCATGTCATTCCGAGCCGCGATGGGGTTACGCGGCGAGGAATCTGTCTCAGGGCGGGCTTGCGAATACAGATTCCTCGCTCCGCTCGGAATGACATGTTCCAAGGGGGTGGGAGGACTTAGCATGGCACAGGCGGCAATGATTTTCGGCACCGTGGGCGCGCCGCTGACGACGCCCAAGAACCCCGGCGGCACCGTCGGCGGCATCCGGCGCCTGGCGGAACTGGGGCTGGGCGCGCTGGAGCTGGCCTGGGTGCAGTCCGTGCGCGTCAGCGAGGCGAAGTGCGCCGAGATTAAGGCCACAGCCGCCGAGCATGGCGTGGCGCTCTCGGTCCACGCGCCGTACTTCATCAACCTGAACGCCAGCGCGGACGAGTGGCCCAAGAGCCGCAAGCGCCTGATGGACGCCGCGCACTACGGCCACCTGGCCGGCGCAACGGACATCGTCTTTCATCCCGGCTCGTACTTTGGCGCAGAGCCGCGCGCCGTGCTGGAGACCGCCCTGCCCCGCCTGCGCGACTGCGTGCGCGAACTGCGCGAGGCCGGCAACCCCGTCACCCTGCGGCCCGAGACGATGGGCAAGAGCGCCATGCTGGGCTCGCTGGACGACACGCTGGCGATGGCGGAAGAGATCGAGGGGGTGCTGCCCTGCCTGGACTTCGCCCACCTGCACGCGCGGCCCGGCGACGGCAGCGCCAACACCTACGCGGAGTGGGCGGCCATGCTCAAGCTGGTGAAGAAGCGGCTGGGGGCCAAGGCCCTGCGCGCGGTCCACATCCACCTGTCGGGCATCGAGTACGGCCCGAAGGGCGAGAAGCACCACCTGCCGCTGAAGGAGTCGGATCTCAAATACCGCGAGCTGTTCCGGGCGCTGCACGACGCGGGCGCGGCCGGGCGGGTGCTGTGCGAAAGCCCCAAGATGGAGGATGACGCCGAGGTAATGAAGAAGGCGTGGGGGAGGATCGGCAGGACAAGGCCTTAGGAAGAAGGGGCCAGTTGTGCGGGCGGGGCGAGTGCCGTAAACTCTGGAGCCAGCAGGCACGTCCACAATCGGTTGACGGGGGAAGGAGGCGGAATGGACACCCAGTTCATGATCATCGCGGCGCTGCTGGCGACGGTGCTCTCCATTGGCATCGCCTCGATCCTGTTCAGCAACCGCGACAAGGGCTTCACCCCCAGCCAACTGCTGATGGCGGCCTTTATCTGGCTGGTGCTGATGACGCTGGCCTACGTTTACCAGCGCGTCTTCTAGGGCGCTAACGCCACCCGAGCACGAAGCGGCCCCGCGTGCGGTCTGAAGTGGCGGTATACAGGTAGGTGAGGCCGTCCAGCACCAGCAGGTCGGCGTGGCCCAGGCCGACGTTGCCGGGCACGTCGCCCAGCACGGGGTTGCCGGGGTACTTCTCCCACGGGCCGTCGATGGCAGGCCCCTGGCTGCGGGCGAAGCCGAGGTTGAACTGGCTGTCGCCATACGCGCCGGGCGCCGGCCCGCGCACCCCCTCGTAGGTCAGGTAGTAACGCTCCCCCACGCGCAGCACCTCGGCTGACGACACGGTGCGGAAATCGAAATAGGGGTTGGCGTCCGCGCCGGCCGCCTCGTGTGGGCCATACTCGCCTGCGCCGGCAAAGAGCGGGTTGTTGGCGCACGGCACCAGGCCGGGCGCGCCCTCCGCCACTGGGCCGGTGTAGCAGCCCAGGTGACTGGGGTTCTTGCCCATGCCCACGAAGACGTACATCTGCTCGCCTTCGATGTACAGGCCCGGCGGCGCGCCAGACAGGCAGTCGTATTCAGCTTCGGCGGGCACGAACGGATGCGGGCCGATGGCATAGTGGCCGGCGCAGGCCGCGTAGCCGGGGGAGCCAACCCGCCACACGCCCGTGCCGCGCACCCAGCGGGAGCGAGTCCAGTTCAGCCCGTCGAGCGAGGTGCGCAGGTAGATCTGCCCGCGCCACTCGTACACCATCACCCACACCCCGCTCGCAGAGCGCGCCACGCGCGGGTACTGCTGCTGGTCAATGTCGTCGGCGATGGCGCCGCATGGCTGGCCGCGGCAGGCCAGTAGGCAGGACGAGGTGAAGATACGAAAGCTCAGGCCGCGGTCGGCGCTGGTCCACAGGGTGACGCAGCCGGGGAAGGGCACGGTCTGCCCCCACTGGTCCACAATGCCGTACGAGTCGGTGCTGGCGTGCAGGTAGGACCACAGCCGGCCGTCGGGGCCAATGAGGGTGTCGCTCTCGCCGATGGGCAGGCCAACGTTGAAGACCTCAAGCTGCCAGTGCGCGAGGCCGGCCCAGAAGTCATCCAGGGTGGGCGGGGGGCGCGAACCAGCAGCGCCGGTGGGCGAGGGCGTGGGCGACGGCCACGGGCTGGGGGCAAAGGTGGCCCACAGCGGCGTGGGCGTAGGCGTGGGCGAGGGGGTGAAGGTGGGTGAGGGCGTATCGGTGGGCGTTGGGCTGGGGCTGGGCGTGCGGGTGGGCGTGGGCGTTGGGGTGACGGTGGCCGAAGGCGTGTGCGACGGTGACGCGCTGGCCGTAGGCGTGATCGTGGCCGGGCGGGTGGCGCTCGGCGTGTAGCTGGCGGTGAGCGTGGGGCGCGCGGCGGCGACGAGCAGCGGCGGCAGTTCGGCCAGCGTATCGGCGGCAAGCGCCAGGCCCAGCACGGCGAACGCGGCGCACGCGCCAGCGCTCAGCAGACCCAGGACGGCGAGTTGGCGGGACGAGAGGCGGAGGCGCACTACTCGCCGTTTATACTACAATCGCCAAATGCCAAACGTCTACGCCGAACGGGTCTCCACCTTTACCACCAGCATCTTCGCCGAGATGTCGCGGCTGGCGGTGCAGCACCAGGCCATCAACCTGGGCCAGGGCTTTCCGGACTTCGACGGGCCGGAGGCGGTGAAGGAGGCCGCCATCGCCGCCATCCGCGCGGGCGACAACCAGTACGCCGTCAGCTCCGGCCAGCCCGCCCTGCGGCAGGCCCTCGCCGCGCACAGCCAGCGCTTCTACGGGCAGGCGTTCGACCCCGACACCGAGATCACGGTGACGAGCGGGGCCACCGAGGCCCTGTGCGCCGCGATTCTGGGCGTGGTCAACCCCGGCGACGAGGTCATCCTCTTCGAGCCGTTCTACGACAGCTATGTGCCGGACGTGCTGATGGCGGGCGGCGTGCCGCGCTATGTGCCCCTCCATCCGCCGGACGAGACGCGGGCCGACTGGCACTACGACGAGGCCGAGTTGGCGAGGACGTTCAATCGGCGGACGCGGCTGATCATCGTCAACACCCCCCACAACCCCACCGGCAAGGTGTTCACCGAAGCGGAGCTAGCCCAGATCGCGGCCCTGTGCCAGCGGTGGGATGCGCTGGCGCTAACGGACGAGGTGTACGAGCATCTGGTCTATGAGGGCGCGGCGCACCGGCGGCTGGCCCTGGTGCCGGGGATGCACGACCGCACCCTGACCGTGAGCAGCCACGGCAAGACCTTTGGCTTCACCGGCTGGAAGGTGGGCTGGGTGCTGGCCAGCGCGGACCTGACCAGCGCCGTGCGCCGCGCGCACCAGTTCGTCACCTTTGCCACCGCCACCCCGTTCCAGGCCGCGGCGGCGGCGGCCCTGGCCCTAGACGATGCCTACTATCAGGCCCTCAAGGCGGACTACCAGGCCCGGCGCGACTTCCTGGCCGGGGTGCTGGGCGAGACCGGCCTGCGCGTGTGCGTGCCCGACGGCACCTACTTCATCATGACCGAGATCGCGCCGCTGGGCTTTGCCGACGACGTGGATTTCTGCCGCTGGCTGACGACGCGCATGGGCGTGGCCGCCATCCCCCCAAGCGCTTTCTATAGCCCCGAGCACAAGCACCTGGGCCAGGGCTGGGCGCGCTTCGCCTTCTGCAAGCGCCGGGAGACCCTGGAGCGCGCCGCCGAGAGGCTTGTCAGCATTGGCCGGACTCAGCCACATGAACTACATCTATCAGGGCGATAACCTGCCCATCCTCCGAACCCTGCCGGCGGAGAGCGTGGATCTGATCTACATTGATCCGCCGTTCAACACCGGCCGGCGCCAGGCGCGCCCGCGCCTCCGCACCGAGCGCGCCGCCGACGGCGACCGGACCGGGTTCGGCGGCCAGCGCTACCGCACCACCCGGCTGGGCGAGCAGTCCTACGGCGATGCGTTTGACGATTACCTGGCCTTCCTGGAGCCGCGCCTGCGCGAGGCTCACCGGCTTCTGACGGCGAACGGCAGCTTGTACTTTCACATTGACTACCGCGAAGTCCACTACTGCAAGGTGCTACTGGATCAGATTTTTGGCCGTGAGTGCTTTCTCAACGAGATTATCTGGGCCTACGACTACGGCGCGCGGACGAAGAAAAAGTGGCCGCCCAAGCACGACAACATCCTGGTGTATGTGAAGGACCCGGACGACTACGTCTTCAACCTTGACGCGATTGACCGCATCCCCTACATGGCGCCAGGGTTGGTGGGGCCGGAGAAGGCGGCGCGCGGCAAGACCCCCACCGATACCTGGTGGCACACTATCGTCAGCCCCACCGGCAAGGAGAAGACCGGCTACCCCACGCAGAAGCCGCTGGGCATCCTGCGCCGCATCATCGCCGCCAGCAGCCCGCCCGGCGGCACGGTGCTCGATTTCTTCGCCGGCAGCGGCACCACCGGCGTGGCCGCCCACGAGCTGGGGCGCCGATTCATCCTGATTGACAGCAATCCGGAGGCCGTGGCCGTCATGCGGGCGCGGCTGGGGAAGGTCGAGGGCTTGTCGGTGAGGGCGATATAGCGAGGTTGTCCAATATACCTATGTCTTGGGCAACCCACTCAAGTATACTGATCCTACTGGACATAGGGAAGATG
>CAZCEC010000024.1:0-43380 GCA_964497615.1 uncultured Anaerolineales bacterium
GGGGGGGGGGGGGGGGGGGGGGGGGGGGGGGGGGGGGGGGGGGGGGAGGGGGGGGAAGGGTATGAGGGGCAGGGGATGCAGGGGGACTCAAGGGACACAGGGGAGAGCCCTGTCACGCCGAGCGCCGCACACGGACAGCGGGCCAACCAACAAGGTGGCGCGCGAGGCGGCTCGCTGCTTGAGCGTTGCATGGCTCGGCATTTCGCAGGGGCGCGACGAACAGACCTGCCAGGTTTGGCGTGCGGGCATCCCAAGCGTGCGAGCAACAAACCTGGCAGGTCTTGTCGGCGACGGATCAATGATGTTCCGCGGCCCTGGGGCGTATCTTGATGGGACTCCGGTAACGATTGGAAGGTGCTGGTGAACCATCCGCTGTTCATCACCTTCATTTACTCTTTGGGCAGTCTGTATGGGCTGTGGCAAGGCTGGCTCCGGCTAAGACAGCCTGGCAGCAGCCTGGTGCTGCTAGCTATTCCGGAGATTGGCTCCCTTGCGCTCATGTGGATTGTGGGCGGCGCCTCAGCGGCGGCACGACACCGCGCGACGTTGATGCAAGCAGACCGCGTGCGGCGATCGGGATACTTCTACCTTCTGGCCGGGTTCGGAATGGGCCTAGCCGGCTGCCTGGCGCTTGTTGGTTGGCTCGCACAACGCTGACGCCAGCAGCATATCCCAAGATTGGAGCCTTGCCATGAGCACCCTCAGCCTCCGCCTCCCCGAATCCCTCCACGCCCTCGCCCGCGAAGTGGCGCAGGAGGAAGACATCTCCATCAACCAGCTCATCACCCTGGCGCTGGCGGAGAAGCTCGCGGCGCTGAAGACCGAGGAGTTCTTTGCCCAGCGCGCCAAGGGGCGCACCCGCGCCAAGTTCGAGCGCGCCCTGGCCCGCGTCGCCAAGCGCCCGCCCGCCAAGCACGACCGGCTGGAGGACTGAACCCCCCATCGCTCACCGCGGAGCACGCGGAGAGCGCTGAGAAAACCAATTCCGGGGAATGCTTGTCGCACCTTCGGGGGTGACGCCTTTCTCCCCCTCTCCGCGCCCTTTGCGCGCTCCGCGGTGGATGCCCTAATTCGTCCGAATTCGTGACAATTCGTGGCTCAGGTTTTCTACCGTTGTGCCATCGCGCCTTCATGGTTACAATGCCCCCTGTGCCGCTCCCCCGCTATGAAGACCATCGCGCCCACCTGGCCGCCATGCGCCGCGCCGCGCTGGCCGCCGTGGACCCCGGCCTGGCCGTCCGCCGCTATCTCGCTCCGGCGGATTGGGCCGCCGCCAAGCACATCTACCTGGTGGGGGCGGGCAAAGCGGGCGTGCCCATGGCCGCCGCCGTCGCGCACCTGCTGGGCGAGCGGCTCACCGCCGGCCTGGTCGTCGTGCCCCACAAGCCGGACATCGCGCCCCCCACGCCCACAGCCCAGTACTCTGGGCCAGCCACACCTACGCCCGGCCTCGATCACCCGCGCCTGACCTTTCTCGAAGGCGGGCACCCCCACCCCACCCAGGGCAGCCTGGACGCGGGCCGCGCCATCGCCGCCTTGCTGGAGGCCGCCCAGCCAGGCGACCTCGTCATCGCCGTCATCTCTGGCGGCGGCTCCGCCCTGCTGGAACTACCCTACCCCGGCATTGCCCTGGAAGACCTGCAGGCGGCCAACGACGTGCTGCTCAAGTCGGGCGCGGCGATCCACGAGATCAATCAGATTCGGGCGCGGCTGTCGCGCATCAAGGGCGGCGGGCTGGCGCGGCTGGCGGCCCCGGCGCGGGTGCTGGGGCTGATCCTCTCGGATGTGGTGGGCAACCACCTGAACAGCGTCGCCTCCGGCCCGACCGTCCCCAGCGGCTCCGACCCGTCCGCGGCGCTGAAGGTGGTGGAGCAGTACCAGCTAGGCAGCCAACTGCCCCCGGCGGTGATGACGCGGCTGACGCAGCCGGCCACCGGCGGGCTGGGCGCGCTGCCGGTGGTGGAGAACCGGCTGGTGGGGTCCAACAAGCAGGCGGGCGAGGCGGCGGCGGGCGAGGCGCTGGCGCTGGGGTTCGAGGCGCGCTGGCTGGCCGACGACTGGCAGGGCGAGGCGCGCGAGATGGGCCGGGCATTCGCGGCGCTGCTCACCGGGCCGCACGGCGGCCTGCCGCAGACGCGGCTGGCCACCGGCCGCCTGCCGCCCCTGCCCGGCGAGGCGCCGCGCCCGCGCTGCATCGTGGTGGGCGGCGAGACGACGGTGACGGTGCGGGGCAAGGGGCGCGGCGGGCGCAACCAGGAGGCGGCGCTGGCCGCGGCGCTGACCCTGGCCGGGCTGCCGGCGGTGGTGGTGGCGACCCTGGCGACCGACGGGGTGGACGGCCCGACGGATGCGGCCGGCGCCATCGTTACCGGCGAGACGATCAGCCGGGCGGGGAGCCTGGGGCTGAGCGCCCCGACCTACCTGGACGACAACAACGCCTATGCCTTCCTGGCCGGGGTAGGCGCGCTGCTGCGCACCGGCCCGACGGGGACGAATGTGAATGATTTGTGGATGGGGTTGGTGTATTAGGGAACGGGGTATAAGGGGAATAAGGGGTCTGAGGGGACCCAGGGGACTCGGGGGAAGGGCATAAAGGGCACGAGGGGGCTCGGGGGACTCAGGGGAATTGAGTTTCTGTCCGCCGGGGAGCGGGGTAGCGGGTGGGGTTGATCCCCACCCGGCCCCCGGCGCTACTGACCCTTGGCGACATAGGGCAGATAGATCTTGCTGAAACCAAACTGAACGAACTCGTAGGCGCCCAGGTCCGGCTTTAGGCCCTGGGGCCGGGCCACGCCGTCGAAGTCCGTCGTTACATTGGTCGGCACCCCGCGGTCAATGGCGTGGCTGGCGCTGGTGAGGTGATAGTCGCCGCTGCCCTCATCCGCAAAGGCGGCCGGGCCGGTGTATTCCGCCTCCAGGCTGAAGTTCCCCACCTGCCAGGGCGTGGTGACGTTGGACCACAGCACGCCCGTCATTGAAACCGTGCTGGTGGGCGCCTGGCCCTGCACGCCGAACTTATAGCCGTGGAAGATGACGTTGCTTAGGTTCGCCACCGTATCCTGCTGGCCGTGCTCGTCGGGGATGTCCGTGCCCACGCTCACGGCCAACTGAAAGCCAGTGAAGCGCGGGGCGAAGGTGACGTGCTTGGCGTCGAGGGACGAGCCGTGAAAGGACATGCTGAGGTCGGCCGCGCCATCCGGGTTGGTAACTTCGTTGCGGGCAAATTGCGCATTGAGAATCCTGGCGAAGCTGCCGTCGACGAACAGGGCCGCCTCATCGAGGGACTCGTTATCGGCCACGGTGAGATTGGTGAAGGTCACGGCCGCGCCGTCTAGATAAATCGCGCCGCCCTTCTCCCCGGCCGTATTCTCCCGGAACGTCGCCAGGTCGAAGGTGGCGGCCTGGGCGACGCTGACGTACGCGCCGCCGCCCCGCTCGCCGGCGACGTTGCTGTCGAAGGTGCTGGTGTTAATCTCGCATTCAATTTGAATGCCGCAGTTGATGGCGCTGCCGCCGCCGTTGCGCTGCGCCTGATTGTCAGAGAACAGGCCGCCAAGCCAGTCCAGCGCGGCGCTGAAATACCCGCCGCCGCCGTCGCCGCACTCGGCGGGCGGGCCGTCGGCGCTGGCAGGCCGGGCGAGCTGCGCGGCCGCGCACAGGGCCTGGTTGCCGGTCACGATCGTATCTGTGGCCGTGATGACGGCGCCATATAACCCGCCGCCGTGGCCGTTCTGCGCCGTGTTGCTGATGAAGGTGGAGTTTGACAGCACGCTGGCCGCGCCGAAGTAGGCGCCGCCGCCACGCGCGCTGGTGCCGATCGTCTGATTGAGAGCGAAGGTGGTGTGGGTCACTGACGTGCTCGCATTGAAGTAGGCCCCGCCGCCATTCCCGAGCGCCGTGTTGCCCGTGAAGGCCGTGTCCAGCAGCGTGGCGGCGGCGTTAAAGCGCGCGCCGCCGCCGCCGCCGCTCTGGGCCGCATTATTCGAGAAGTTCGAAGCGGTGACGGTGGCCTGGGTGCTGGCGAGCACGCCGCCGCCATGGGTGGCCGCCGTGTTGCCGCCGAACTCGCTCTGGTCGATGGCCGCTGGCCCGCCCAGGTAGGCGCCGCCGCCGCTGCCGCCCGCCGCATTGCCGGTGAAGGTGGCGCCGCTGATGGGGGCGCTGCCGCCGCCGCCGAAGGCGTCCAGGTACAGCCCGCCGCCGTCCGCGAGCGCGGTGTTGCTCATGAAGAGGGTGGTGGTCAGCCCGCCGCCCGCGCCCAGGTAGGCGCCGCCGCCGCTGCCCGCCGTGTTGCCCGTGAACGCGCTGTCGCGGATGCTGGCCGCCCCCCAGAACCGCACGCCGCCGCCGTCCAGGACGGCGCTATTGTCGGTGAAGGTCGTGTCGAGCAGTGTTGCCGCGCCGGTCAGCAGCGCGCCGCCCCCGCTGGCGTTGAAGTCCACCGCGGCCCGGTTGCGGAGGAAGGTGCTGCCGCTGACCACTGCGGTCCCAAAGATATACAGCCCGCCGCCGTCGGAGTTGGCGGTGTTGCTGATGAAGGTGGCGGCGGTGAGGAGGCCGTTGCTAAAGATGTACAGCCCGCCGCCGTTGAAGTTGGTGGTGTTGGTCAGGAATTCGGTCTCCGCCACCACCGCCGACCCGGCCACATAGGCCCCGCCGCCGGGGCCGTTGGTGACGGTGTTGCTGATGAAGACCGAGCCCGACATGACGGCCGTACTGGCAAAGTAGGCGCCGCCGCCGCCCGTGCCCAGCTTGGTGTTGCTGATGAAGCTGACGCCCCACAGCGTGCCCGCGCTGCCGAAGTACGCCCCGCCGCCGCCAAAGCCGTCGTTGAGGCCCCGGCCATGCTGGATGGTGAGGGCCGTGAGCGTGAGCGGCGCGGTGGCCAGCAGCGGCCGGTACAGGCTCGCCCCGTCCACGATGATGGCCTGACCCGTGCCGTCGATGGTCAGGGCCTGGCTGATGAGGGGCAAGGCCGAGGCCAGCACGATGGGGGTGGTGACGGTGGCGCTGAAGGTGATGGTGTCGTGGCCGAGGAGCGCATTGGCGTTCAGGATGGCGTCGCGCAGGGTGCAGGTGTCGTCGCATAGGCCGTCGCCGGGGTCCGCCGCCGAAGTGACGACGAAGCCGGCGGCCAGGGCCGCGGGCGGGGCGGCCAGCCGGGTGTCAACGGCTGGGATGAGGGCGCCGACCAGCGCCAGGGCCGCCAGCAGGCGGACCAGCGCGGAAGCGGGCGGGGAGGGGCGAAAGAGGGACATGCGGAACCTCCAAGCCGATACGGCCCGGCCTGCGGTGGGGGGCGCGCAGACCGGGATGGCCCAGTTCAGGATAGTGTAGCGAACGAGCGCAAAAAAACCGCAAAAAGCGACCAAACCGGATCGCCGGGTTGGGGTTGGTGTACAATCCGTCGTACACATGGCGAATGGTTTCAGGGCGGTTGATGCGCGTGGATATCCGGTGACATGCAGCAGCGACTACTGGGACCGTCACGTCCTGAAGCACCACCCGAGCCTGGCAGGGCATGAGGCCGACGCCAGGCGGGCAATCGAGAAACGCGACTTCATCTATGCGTCAAATCCAGGCCGGATCGCCACGTTTACTATGGCCCGCTGACAGGCCGCCGGCCAGAGATCAAGGTTGTCGTTGCCTTTGACGCAAACAATGTCGGGACGGTCGTGTCGGTGAGCGAGTGTTCCCGCCGGCCAGGCGGGGAGGTGATCGTATGGCCCTGAATGCGCACTACACGCCAATCTACCGGGATGACGAATTACGCTTCGGTCTCTTAAATGCGTGTTTTGCCGACAAGCCCCATCCAATCTCCGTCGCCTATGATGCAGCCGTTGACAAACTGCTGGTGTGGTTGATCGAACCCGGGCCGAAGGTATTGGCCTCTGAGTTTTTTGTCACGGAAGATAAGGCCTTCCTGGTGCGCGATGACGACCAGGAAGTTATCGGTTTCACAATTGAGCAGTTTCAGGAAGTGTTCCTGGCCGCCGCCCCGCAATTGGCCGGCATGTGGCGGCTCAAGGGATTGGCCAGCCGCCTGGATGGTTACCAACGCCTGGAGTATCAGCCCGTCACATCGAGCCACGACAATGGGTCTCTCGACGTGGCCCGGATCATCAACTACTCAGCTTTTCAGGCCAAGTCCGCTCGCGAGATCAGCCTGGCCTGAGTTCCCTTCAGCACCAAATACATTACCGGCAGCCCATGCGCCAGCGCTGACCGAGCCTAAGGCTGCGACCGGTTGACCCGCCCCCCTCAGACGATGCCCCCCTCCGTGCCAATCACCATTGTCAACGCCGGCTACCGCTCGACCAACTACTGGGTCGTGGGCGGCGAGGGCGGCCGCCTGCTGGTGGATATCGGCTGGCCGGGCACGCTGGGGACGATGAAGGCGACGCTCAAGCGGATGGGCGTGCCGCTGGGCGAACTGCGCTATGCGCTGGCCACCCACTATCACATTGATCACGCCGGGCTGGGCGAGGAAATGAAGCGCGCAGGCGTGCCCCTGCTGGTGATCGATTTTCAAGCGCCCGCCATCCCGCTGATGAAGCGGCACATCAAGCCGGCCGACCGCTACGTGGACATTACGCCGCTGGGCAACGTCGTCATCACCTGCGCCCAAAGCCGCGCCCTGCTGGCCAAGCTGGGGCTGAGGGGCGAAATCCTGCCCACGCCCGGCCACTCGGACCACTGCGTCTCGCTGCTGCTGGACGATGGGCGCGTGTTCACCGGCGACCTGCCGCCGGAGCAGTATGCCTACGATAACCCGGTGGCGCTGAGCACCTGGGCCATGCTGCGCGCGCGCGGCGCGACGACGGTGTACCCTGCCCACGGGCCGATCCGCGGGATTGACGACGCGGGTGGTGCCGACGACAGTCCGTAGCAGGGGGCTTTATGCCCCCGCGCCACCCCGCCCCGCCGGTATAATGGCGGACACGCCCCCACTCACAAGGACCCCTACATGATCGAGATTTCGATTTCAAGCGAAGCGCAATTCGGCATGACCTGGCCGCGCTGGCAGCGGCTGACGCGCCTGGTCGAAGACCTGGGCTTCGCCGCGCTCTACCGCGCCGACCACTTCACCATCCAGGACGCCCCGCCGGACCAGGATGCGCTGGAGACCATGATCTCGCTGGCGTATGTGGCCGACCACACCCGCCGCATCCGCCTGGGCACGCTCGTCGCCCCCGTCTCCATGCGCGACCCGGTGATGCTGGCGCGGCAGGCCAGCGCCATCGACGACCTGAGCGCGGGGCGGATGGTGCTGGGCATTGGCGCGGGCTGGAACGAGCGCGAGCACCGGCTGTTCGGCTACCCGCTGGGCGACACGGCCACACGCTTCGCCCGCTTCGAAGAAGGGCTGGAGGTCGTCTCGCGCCTATTACGTTCGCCGGACCGGGTGAGCTTTGCGGGGCGCTTCTTCCGGCTGGAGGACGCCATGCTGCTCCCGCGCCCGGCGCGCCCCGGCGGCCCGCGCCTGCTGATCGGCGGCAGCGGCCCCAAGCGCACCCTGCCCCTGGCCGCCCGCTTCGCCGATATCTGGAACGGCGACAACCTGGGACCAGCGGCGTTCCGCGAACGCTCGGCGCGGCTGGACGAACTGCTGCGCGCGGCGGGCCGCCAGCCGGAGGACGTCAAGCGCACCAACACGGTCTTTGTGATCTGCGCGCGGGACGAAGCCGAGTTCGAGCGGCGGCTGGCGGGCTTCCGGCGCTTCGTCCCCGGGATCGCCGCCCTGCCGCTGGCCGACGCCCTGGCCGCCCTGCGCGAGATGCTGGGCGCGCTGGCCGGCTCCCCCGCCGAGATCGTCGAACAGATCAAGGCGCTGGAAGCGGCGGGCGTGGAGGAGTTGATGCTGCACTGGGTGGATACCGACAACCAGGAAGGGCTGGAGCTGCTCGCGGAGCAGGTGCTGCCGGCGGTGGGGTGATGTCCGCCGCCATCATTGCCTAACCGTAGCCGGGGGGCCATGGTCCCCCCGCCACCCCGCATGACGATGACGCCGCGCCAGGCCGCCGCACTTGCCCATTGCGCGACTCCCATCTCCTTGCAGGAGAGGGGCCGGGGGTGAGGTAGAGCGCCCGGCTATAGTGTCTCCCATGTCACTCGCGCTCCGCCGCGGCCTGCCCGCCCTGCTGCTGGCCCTGGCCGCCGCCTGGGGCGGGGCCACGCCCGTGCCCGGCGCCGCCGTCTCCTTCGTGGTCTTTGGCAATTCCGCCGAGCACGCCGCCTATCGGTCGCTGGTGGCGGCGTTTGAAATCGAGCATCCCATTTAGGTGGAACCAGCGGGCTAACGGCGCGCATCAGCCGCCTCGCATCGCGAGCGAAGCGAGGCCGGCTGATGTGCTGGTCAGGCGATTGGCCTTAGATGGGAGCCAGCGTACCTGTCCAAATCAACCAGCACAGGGCGGACTTGGCCAACAGGCTGAGGATGATGTAGACCCGTTCGCCGTACAGGTAGTCCTTCCAGGGTCCCACCTTCTTGTACTGCAACACCATGTTGATAGCAAAAATGTTGAAGAAGACAAACAACGTGGGAACGATCGCGTATACGAAGGCCGGCGGATCGGCATCACCGGATGAAACCGCACCGACGAAGTACAGCATAATCACCACCCACGGGACGAATCCCGCGATGCAGCCATAGATGAAGGCCGTCCAGTCCGTCTTCTCGGTGCGCTGATTGTGCAGCTCCATCATGATGCCAAACAGGTTCATCGTGGCATTCAGGGCAAAGATCAGGATGAGGGCCCCCAGATCCCACAGCCCAATGAGCATGCCGATGAGGGCAATCATCAGCGACGAGCTCAGCGCATATTCATAGAAGCGCACAGGATTCATGCCCTTCTTGAGATTCTGCACATAACTTGGATAGGCAATGGTTGCCAGGTAGAAGTGGGCCACAGCAGAGATGAGCAGGAAGCCCGCAACGGCCGGCCCAAACGGAACTTCATAGAACAGCTCGGTGGCTGGTTTCAGGGAGCGGGTGGCGGCATCAAAACTTAAATAGTTGGTGAAGATGGGGTAGGTAGTATCATTGCTGACCAAGATCATGAAGATACCCTGGATTAGGTGCAGGAATCCCATGATCAAGTTGAAGCGCCGCAGCCCTGCGAACCGGCTGTCTGATTGGCTGGCTGCAACGGACGATTTGGCAGCGTTTGTAACCATTGGCGTATCTCCTTCACCATGACTTATCCGATCAATGATCGAATATTGCGGCAAGCTACAGCGTTCCGAGGATGCGCGGGATCGTGTTCCGCCCGGCGATTGAATCGTGGGACTTGTGCTATCCCGCAACTCTGCGGTATTGAACAGCACTTGCATATTAATATACTGCACTATTGCCCGAAACGAACGCTGACTTTCGAATCAATCGTGATTGGATTGCGACGCTGCTGCGCAGCCGGGGGCGCTGCGCCGCTGCCCGTACCCGGCCAGGCCACGGCCCCTCCCCCGCTATAATGTCCCCCATGCCAACCCGCCTGCGCCGCGTCCTGCCCGCCTTGCTGCTCCTAGCCGCCGCCTGCGGCTCCGCCACGCCCGCGCCCAGCGCCACCGTCTCCTTCATGGTCTTTGGCGACCCGGCCGAGCACGCCGCCTATCAGTCCCTGGTGGCGGCGTTCGAGACCGAGCATCCCGCCGTTGACATCGAGCTGATCCACATCCCCGGCCAGAACGACTACCGCCAGCGCCTGGCCGCGGACTTCGCCGCCGGCACCCCCGCCGACGTGGTGCTCATCAACTACCGCCGCTACGCCGAGCTGGCCGCCGCGGGTGCGCTGCGGCCCCTGGGGCCCTACCTGGACGCCAGCACCGTCATCAGCCCCGGCGACTTCTTCCCCGAGGCGCTGGAGCCCTTCCGCTGGGACGGTGTCGTCACCTGCATCCCGCAGAATCTGTCGAGCCTGGTGGTGTACTACAACCAGAGCCTGTTCGACGCGGCGGGCGTGCCCTTCCCCGCCGCTGATTGGACCTGGGCCGACTTCCTGCGCACCGCCCAGGCGCTGACCCTGGACACCGACGGCGACGGCGTCACGGACCAGTTTGGCCTGGGCACGGAAGCGAACCTGTTCCGCGCCGCGCCCTTCATCTGGCAGGCGGGCGGCGACGTGGTGGACAACCGCGACCATCCGACGCGCCTGACCCTGGACACGCCCGAAGCGACCCGCGCCCTGCAATGGTTCGTCGAGTTGCAGACACTGCATCACGTCGTGCCCAGCCGCGTGGAGGAAGAAGCCGAGAGCAGCGAGAACCGCTTCCTGAACGGGCGCACGGCGATGTACCTGAACAGCCGCCGGGGCGTGCCCACCTACCGCGAGATCGAGGGCTTCAACTGGGACGTGGCCGCCCTGCCGCGCGACGCGCAGCGCGCCGGCATCCTGCACGCCGATGGCTTCTGCCTGGCCACCGCCGCCGATGAGCCGGACGCGGCCTGGACCTTTATCGAGTTCGCCAACTCGCCCGCAGGGCAGACGATCCTGGCCGCCTCGGGCCGGACGGTGCCGTCGCTGAGGAGCGTGGCGCAGTCGCCGGCCTTCCTGGACTCCAGCCAGCGCCCGGCCAACAGCGCCGCCTTCCTGGATGGCATCCCCTCCATTCGCGCGACGCCCATCATGGCGACCTGGGTGCAGATCGAGAACCGGGCCGGGGAGGAGATCGAGCGCGCCTTCTATGGCGAGGCGACGCTGGCGGAGGCCATCGCGGCGGCGGAGAGCCGGACTCTTCCATACTTCGCGCCGTGAGGGGGATGGGGACGCGGGGGACTCAGGGGACTCGGGGGACTCGGGGGACTCGGGGGGCTCGCAGGCCATTGGCGCGCAATGAGAGCCGTTGTCATCTTGAGCGCGAATGCGGCCTCTATGAACAAGGGTGCACTTCCGCGCGCGAAAGATATCGTTGATGAAGCGACGACGAGTCACTGATACGTTTCGCGCGCGGCGGGGGCGGCACGACGGGCTTGCTGCCGTTCGCGCTCAACGTGACAGTGACGCGCTGTGTTTCGCCGACGATTATCACTGTCATCTTGAGCGCGAATGACGGATACTGGGCGTGGCGCGCAACCGTGGGCGCGAAAGATATCGTTGATACGGCCGGGCCGAAGCGTTGATACGCATCGCGCACCGAGGGGCGATGATAACGATGATCCAGACCTGCCAGGTTTGTTGTGCGCACGCCTCCGCGCCCCAATTGCCAAACCTGGCAGGTCTTGTCGCAGATTCGTCGTTGATACGTTTCGCGCGCGGCGGGGGCGGCACGACGGGCTTGTTGGCGTTCGCGCTCAACGTGACAGAGATGTTCGATGATGCATTGCAATGTTCAGCGCTGTCATCTTGAGCGCGAACGCGGGCGGCTGGAACAAGCGGGACGGGCGGCGCGCGAAAGATATCGCCGGATCATCGTGGAGAATCGTTGATACGTTTCGCGCGCCACGGCGAGCGATGACCAGACCTGCCAGGTTTGGTGTGCGGGGCGCGGAGGCGTGCGCGCAACAAACCCATTCGCTCCACTGAGCCGAAGGCCCCCTATGGGCAGGGCAGGCTCTGGCAGGTCTTGCCCAGGACGCTTCATTGATACCCATCACGAATCGCCGCCGCCCCGTAAACCATCGTGACCATGATCTGCCTGTTCATGCCTTTCTCCGCGCCCCCCGCGCGCTCCGCGGTGAGTAGAATCCCCTTCGTGCTGATTCGCCTGAATTCGTGAAATTCGTGGCAAAGGTTTTGCCCTGCGTGTCTTCGTGGTGAAGTTCCGCTCCAAGCTCCCCCTGGCCCTCATGCTCGCCCCCTACCTGGGCGGCGTGCTCGTCCTGATCGTCCTCCCCGCGCTCGTCTCGCTGGGGCTGGCCTTCATGCACTACGACGGCCTGACGCGCCCCGTGTGGGCCGGGCTGCGCAACTACCGCTTCTTCTTTATTGACCCGCTGGAGACCATCGCCATCCGCAACTCGCTGTACTTCACGGCGCTGGCGGTGCCCTTGCGGCTGGGCATCGCGCTGGGGCTGGCGCTGCTGCTGGCGCGGCGCGGGCTGGGGCTGTACCGCGCCGCCGTCACCGTCCCCACCGTCATCCCCGACGTGGCCTATGCCCTGGTGTGGCTGTGGGTGTTCAACCCGCTGTATGGGCCGGTGAACGCGGTGCTGGCGGCGTTGGGCCTGCCCACCCCCGGCTGGCTGGCCGATCCCGCCAGCGCCAAGCTGGTGTTCGTCGCCATGTCGCTGCTGCAAATCGGCGAGGGATTCGTGGTGCTGCTGGTGGGGGTGCGGTCGGTGCCGCGCGCGCTGTACGACGCCGCCGTGGTGGACGGGGCCGGGCGGCTGGCGCTGGTGCGCTACATCACCCTGCCAGCGATTGCGCCGTGGCTGATGCTGCTCACCTACCGCGACGTGATCCTGAGCTTCCAATACACCTTCGCGCCGTCCATGCTGATGACGCAAGGCGACCCGTACTACAGCACCCTGTTCCTGCCGTGGCTGGTGTACGAGGAAGCGTTCGACAATCTGCGCTACGGGATGTCGGGCGCGATCATGACGGTGCAGTTTCTCATCAGCGGGCTGTTGGTGACGGCGCTGGCGGTCGTGTTTCGAAGGATGAAGTATGAAGGATGAAGAAGGGCTGGACGAAGGACGCGATGATGCCGGACGAAGGACGAAAGACGAAGGACGAAGGTTGGTCGGACGACCGACGACCGACGACCGACGACCGACGACCGACGACCCAAGAGATTGTAACGCAACACGCAACACGCGAAATGTGAAACGTGATCCTTGACACCTGACACGCGACACCCGACACGCGTCACCTGACACGCGACACCTGACACATGACACGCGTCGCCCGCCACCTCCTCGCCTTGCTCGCCGCCGCGCTGTTCTTATTACCGCTGGCGTTCACGGTGGCGGCCTCGCTGCGCGCGCCGGGCCAGCCCCCGCCCCGCACCATCGAGTGGCTCCCCGACCCGCTGGCGTGGGGCAACTACCTGCGCATCTTCGAGATCGTGCCGCTGGGGCGCTATGCGCTGAACTCGCTGCTGGTGGCGGCGGTGGCGGTGCCGCTCACCCTGCTCACCGCGTCGTGGGGCGGGTATGCCCTGGCGCAAGTGCCGCAGCCGTGGCGCGGGCGGCTGGTGGCGGCGTCCATCGGGCTACTGCTGGTGCCGGTGGGGGCGTTGTGGCTGCCGCGCTTCGTGCTCTTCAACCAGCTTGGCATCACCGACAGCTACGTGCCCCTGATCGCCCCGGCGCTGATGGGCACCAGCCCGCTGTTCGTGCTGCTGTTCTACTGGGCCTGCCGGCGCGTGCCGCGGGAAGTGTTCGAGCAGGCGCGGCTGGACGGGGCCGGGCACTGGACGGCCTGGCGGCGGGTGGCCCTGCCGCTGTCGCGCTCCACGCTGCTGGCGGTGGGCTGCCTGGCGTTCCTGGTCTATTGGGGCGACGTCATCAGCCCGTGGCTGTACCTGAAGACGCCGGACCTGTACACCCTGCCGGCGGGGGTGCAGTATCTCCAGCAGTTGGACCGGACGAACTGGCCGCTGCTGCTGGCGGCGGCGGTGGTGATGACGGTGCCGGCGGTGCTGCTGTTCGGGCTGGCCCAGCGCTACTTCCTGAGCGACGCGGCCGAGGTGGCCGGCGGTTAGAAGCCGCCAGGGGGTGACTCTGGAAAGGCCAGGGCCACATCCCAACACCCTTGACTTTTCAGGCCGAATGTCAGAATATCCGTTCTAGGGCAACGCGAGACCTGCCAGGTTTGGCATCCGGCGCGCTGGGTGGTGCGCTCAAAAACCTGGCAGGTCTGGGGGCATTGGGGGCTGGAGAGGCAAGTGACGTTCGGGGATTACGTGGAGGTGGAGGAGGGCGCGCGCCTGAGCGGGCTGCACCCGAACACGGTTCGGCGGCTGCTGCGCGCGGGGGTGCTGCGGGGCCGCAAGGCGCGCTGGCGTGGGCGCACCCGCTGGCTGGTGAGCAAGCGCTCGCTGCGCGACTACGTGGAGACCGCCCTGACCTTTGCCTCTACCCGGCCAGGGCCGCGGATCTATCTGAAGCGCTGGCGCGACGACGAATAAACCTTTGCCACTCATGGACACGAATAGAAGCGAATTGGCACGCAGGGATGTTCTTTCGACTCGTGCTATAGTCCTTCCAGGCATCCAGCCGCGGGGGGCGCACGCGCGACTGCTTCCGCCAACTCATTGATCCAACCCCGCCTGCCGTTCCAGGCGGCGCCCGCGCGCCTGGGGGCACGATGAGACGGCTCGGCATTTCCCCTTGACGATATCGACGCGGCCTGAGGAGAAGCGCGAGATGGGAAATCTGAAACACGAAATCGTAACCGGGGAGGCCCGCTTTCCGGACCGGACGGTGCTGGTTCAGGCTGACTACCTGGTGGTCGGCGCTGGGGCCGCGGGCATGGCTTTCGTGGATGCCCTCATCCACAACAACGCCGAGGTCCGCGTCGCCATCCTGGACCGCCGCCATAGCGCGGGCGGTCACTGGCTCGACGCCTATCCGTTCGTCCGGCTGCATCAGGCCTCCGAGTTCTATGGCGTGGCCTCGACCCCGTTGGGCAAAGGCCAGCGGCAGGCCACCGGCCCGGAGGCGGGCCTGCACGAGCGGGCGGCCGCGCCCGACATCGTGGCCTACTATGCCCGGGTGCTGGAGGGCATGGTCCTCAGCGGCCAGGTCACCTTCTACCCCAACTGCGAGTACCTGGGCGGGCGGCGCTGGAGGTCGCGGCTGACGGGACAGCCTTTCGCGGCGCCGGATGCCTGCCGCGTCGTCAACGCCCACTATCTGGCGCCCGAAATTCCGGCCCAGACCCCCGCCCCCTTCGGCGTGGCCGACGGCGTGCGCGTGATCCCGGTCAACGATCTGGTGAGGCTGGCTGAGACGCCCAGCCAGTTCGTGATCGTGGGTTCGGGCAAGACGGCCACCGACGCGATCGTCTGGCTGCTCGACAACGGGGTGGACCCGGGCACGGTCTGCTGGCTGCGCCCGCGCGACCCGTGGATGTTCAACCGCGCGGTGGTGCAGCCCGATCCAGTCATCAATTTGAGCATGGTGGCCAATGTCCTGGAAGCGGCCTGCGAGGCGAGGTCGCCGGACGAACTCTTCCTGCGCCTGGAGGCGGCCGGCGTGATGCTGCGGGTGGATCCGCGGGTGACGCCCAGCATGGCGAAGACCCCGACCCTGGCGCAGTGGGAGCTGGACCGGCTGAGGGCGATTGAGCATGTGGTGCGGCTGGGCCACATCCGCCACGTGGAGCCGGGGCGGGTGGTGTGCACGGGCGGGGAGGCCGCGATTGACCGGAAGGCGCTGGTGGTGCACTGCGCCGCCGCGGGCCTGCAATATCCGCCCCTGGTGCCGATCTGGGGACCGGAGGCGATCACGCTGCAGTGCGTTGCTGCCGGGCCGATCTTTGGCGCCGCAATCGCCGGCTACCTGGAAGCGACCCGCGACGACGACGCCGAGAAGAACCGGCTCTGCCCGCCGCACCCGCTCCCGAACACGCCCGCCGACTGGCCGCGGGGGATTGTCCTGGGCTCCCGCGGCTCACAGGCGCTGGCCACGGAACCGGATGTCAAGCAGTGGGCGCATGCCACCAGCCTGTACCGGTCGCGCATCCCGGCCGAGCGGGCCAACGACCCGGAGGTGACCGCCGCCGCGGCGCGGGTGGCGGCAGTGGCGGGGACGGGCATGGCCCGGCTGGCCGAGCTGGGGGGGATGGAGTAGCCGGTCGGGCGCGCCCGCCGCGACTCGTGCTATATTCTTGGCAGGCATCCACCCACGGGGGATTGATGGGCGACATTGGCGGCAATCGTGAAACGAACACGGGCGGCGGTGCTAACTTCGAGAGCCCGGTAAGCGTCGCGCAGGGCGACTTTGTTGCCCGTGACAAGATTATTCAACAAGCCGCGCCCACCGGCGTTGACGCCCGGCACCAGCTCCCCTCCCCGCCCGCGGACTTCACCGGCCGCGAAGCCGAGCTATCCGAACTGCGCGCCGCGCGGCGGGTGGCGCTGCGCCTGCGCGCGGCTGCGATTCCCCAGCCATGACCGGCCTGGCCCAGCCCGATCAACCCCTGCCCCGCCCCGACGCCATCAAGCTCTTGCTGTCCATCGCCCCGCGCATTGAGCCGCACGCCAATGAGATAGCGGCCCTGTGCGGCGACGCGCCCTTGGCCCTGCGCCTGGCCGCCTCCGCCCTGGCGGTGCGCCCTACACTAAGCCCAGACGATTACGCGGCAAAGCTTCGCGACGAGCAGGGTCGGATGAAGTCACTGGAGCCGGTGAGGGCAGCGCTGGCGGTGAGTTACGACCTGCTGCCCGCAACTCTTCAGACCTTGTGGCAGGTGTTGACCTTGTTCGTAGGCGGTTTCAACCACTTTACCGTTTCGCAAGTGATGCACCTGGACAAGGAGATCACCGGGAAGGCGCTGAATGCACTGGTGAAGTTCTCGATCGTGGAGTACGACCGGGCCGCGCAACGCTACCACCTACACGACCTGGCGCGGCGGGCCGCAGGCGAACGATGGCAGGGCGCTGAGCGCCGACTCATGGAATATCAGCACGCGCGGTACTTCATGCACGTGCTCTCCACCGCCAACGACCTCTACCATGCTGGCGGCGACAAGGCGTCAAAAGGCCTGAACCTGTATAACCACGAGTGGGCCAACATCGAGGCGGGGCAGGCCTGGGCGGCGGCGCACGCGGAGGAGAACGATGATGCAGCGGTGCTGTGCTGTGCATACGCGACAGCGGGTTGGGCGTTGCGCAACGTACGCCAAGTTCCCCACGACGATATCATCTGGACTGAGGCGGCGCTAAAAGCGGCGCGGCGGTTGAAATACCAGGAAATTGAAGCAGCATGCCTTCGCATCCTGGGCTCGGCCTACGCCGACCTGGGCGAGACCCGCCGCGCGATTGAGTATCACGAGCAGGAGCTGATCGTTGACCGCGAAATCGGCGACCAGTCCGCCGCAGCCAGCGCCCTGGGCAACCTGGGCCTGGCCTACGCCGCCCTGGGCGAGACCCGCCGCGCGATTGAACTGTTTGAGCAACACCTGGCCATCGCGCGCGAGATGGGCGACCGGCGCGGCGAGGGGGTCGACCTGGGCAACCTGGGCCTCGCCTACGCCGCCCTGGGCGAGACCCGCCGCGCGATTGAGTTTCACGAGCAGGCGCTGATCATCGACCGCGAAATCGGCGACCGGCCCGGCGAAGGGGCCACCCTATTCAACATGAGCCTAGCGCTGGATAGGCTGGGCCAACGCTCGGACGCCATCGCGAGCGCCGAGGCTGCCCTGCGCATCTATGAGCAAATCGAAGACCCCAATGCGGAGCAGGTGCGGCAGGCGTTGGCGGAGTGGAAAGGCTCGGCCGCGGATTTGGACGGGGACGAAACGGATTAGGCGTTGATCGTTCGATGAAAAGACCTGCCAGGTTTGTTGAGCGCACCGTCAAGCGCCCTGCACGACAAACCTGGCAGGTCTGGTCATGGGCGCATCAACGATACCCCCTCGCCCCACGCGCACCCATCGCGCGTGCAACGCGCTCCTACGCCCACACACACACACATGCCCACACGCCCGCGCACCCATCGCGCGTGCAACGCGCTCCTACGCCCACACGCCCACACTTTCCACCTACACACCGACGGTTACAAATCCAGCTCCTTATTCACCGCCGCGATCACTTCGTGCAAGTCGCCGATGACGGCGTAGTCCGCGTGGGCCAGGATGGGGGCCTCGGGGTCGGTGTTGATGGCCAGGAGGCGCTTGGCGGCGCGGCAGCCCACCATGTGCTGGCTGGCGCCGCTGATGCCGCAGGCGATGTACAAGTCCGGCGCGATGCGCGTGCCGGTCTGCCCCACCTGGTCCAGGTGCGGGCGCCAGCCCAGGCTGGTGACGGCGCGCGAACAGCCCACCGCCCCGCCCAGCCGCCGGGCCAGCACTTCCAGCTTCTCAAAGCCCTCGGCGCTGCCGACGCCGCGCCCGCCGCCCACCACCACGCGCGCCTCGCCCAGCGCCACCTTGCTGCGGTCGGCGGGGATGCGGCGCGTGATGCGGACGCGGAAGCACGAGTCGGGCAGTTCGGGCGTGTGCGTGACGAGGGCGGCCTCGGCGGGCGTGGCGGCGCGCTCGGCGGCGAGGGCATGTGGGTTCACGCTCAATAGCTTGATGGCCCCGTGCAAGGCGGCGTCCTCCAGCAGGGTGCCGCCCCAGCGCACGCGGGTGACGGTGAAGGGGTCGCCGGGCTGGGCCTGGGTAACGTTGGCGGCAAAGGGGAGATCGAGCAGCGCGGCCAGGTGGGCCAGCACTTCGTTGCCCCGGTCGCTGCCGGACGCGAGGATGGCGGCGGGCGACAACGTGGCGGCCAGGGCTTGCAGGCCGGCGGCCCAGGCTTCGGGCGCGAAATCGGTGAGTTCGGGGTGCTGGACGACGTGGACGCGCGCTGCCCCATACGCGCCCAGGCCCGCCGCGAGTGGGGCGGCCTCCGCGCCGATGAGGGCGGCTTCGAGCGGCGCGCCCATCTGCCCGGCCAGATTGCGCGCAAACGTCAGCGCTTCCAGCGAGAGATCGTTCAGGCGGCCCTGGTCGTGTTCGATCAGCACAAGAATCATGACAGCAGCCCCAGCCTTTCAAACAGCGCCACCACCTGCGGCGCGGCGGATGCGCCCTGCCCCAGGATTTCGACCTGATGGGCCGTCGCGGGCGGGAGTTTAAGGCGCAGCATTTGCAGGCCGGGTTCGCGGGCGGGCGCGAGCTGGCGCTCGAGCGGCTTCTTCTTGGCTTTCAGCCGGCCCGGCAGCGAGGGGTAGCGCGGCAGGTTGAGCCCTTCCTTCACGCCCACGACGGCGGGCAGGGGCAGGTCGTACACCTCGCGCCCGCCGGGGCCTTCGCGGGTGGCGCTCAGCGTGCCGCCCTCCACGGTCAGCCCCTTGACGCCCGTCACCACCGGCCAGCCCAGCGCGTGCGCCACGCGGATGCCCACTTGATAGCCGCCGCTGTCGGCGCTCTCGTTGCCGAACAGGACGAGATCGAGCGGGGCGGCGGCGTGGCGCGCCTGCACCGCGGCGGTGATGGCCTGCGCTGTCGCTTGGGGATCGAACTCGCGGCCGTCGGTCTCCAGCAGGATGGCGTCGTCCATGCCCAGGGCCAGGGCGTCGCGGAGCTGCTCACTGGCCGCGTCGGGGCCGAGGGTGAGGGCGGTGCTGCGGCCGCCGTGGGCCTCCACCTGCCGCACGGCTTCTTCCACCGCGCACTCTTCGTGCGGGCTGATGGTGAAGCCCAGGTATTGGGTGTCAATCGCCTGCCCGTCCGGCGTCAGGTTGATCTTGCTGCCGGTGGCGGGGACGCGCTTGATGCAGACCAAGATGTTCATGCGCTTGCCATCCTTGATTAACCATTGTCACGCTGAGCGCGAATGACAACACCTGCGGCCTGCTGCCCCGTTTGCGCGCGAAGCGTATCAGTGATGCTCCAGCGAAGCACATCACCGCGCAACCCTGTCACGCTGAGCGCCGCACACGCACCGGCGGCCTCACATCTCGCTCGCGCGCGAAGCGTATCGACGATGCGCCAATGAGGCCCTTCGCGCGCCGGCTTGTTGACAATACCGGCCAGCGTCATTCGCGCTCAGGGCGACATTGTTCGTCAGCGAAAAACCGTTGTCACGCTGAGCGCGAATGACAGCAACGCGGGCCGCCCACCCCGTTTGCGCGCGAAGCGTATCGTTGACGAGCCAACGAGGCCCTTCGCGCGCCGGCTTGTTGCCAACACCGGCCAGCGTCATTCGCGCTCAGGGCGACAGGGATTGGCACAGCCGCGCTGAGTGTTACAACGCGGCCGCTGCGCGTCCAGCCACCGTGACGAGAGTATGAGCGCGCGTTTCTAATCCGCTCCCGACCCTTGGCCCGCGTCCCAAGCGGGGTCCCGCTAAAGAGCGTCTGGCGCGCCGCCTTTTAACGGGGCCCTGCTCGGTTTCAGGACCAAGTGTGGGAGCGGATTAGGTGACGACGCCCCCGCCCACCTTCAACATGGTTTGGGCGCGGATTAGATGACGACTCCCCCGCCCACTTTCAACTGGGTATGGGCGCGCGCTAGCCTTTGAGTCTCTCGTTCTCCGGATCGAACAGCGCCCCGCTGCCCGCCACCGCCACGGTGACGGGGTAGCGCTGGCCCATGTACTCCACTTGCAGGGCCGTGCCCACTTTCGCAAACTCCGGCGGCAGGTAGCTGAGCAGGATGTGCTTGCCCACCGACGGCCCGGACCCGGCGCTGGTGACGTATGACCGCCGCCCGTGCGCGTCCACCAGCGGCTCGCCGTCCGCGCTCAGGATCGGCTCGCGGCCCTGCGGGTAGCGCTTGACGCCGGTGGCCGACGTGGGATCGTCCACGGTGAGCGTGCACAGGAGCGCGGCGGGCGCCTTCTCGCGCTGCTTGAGATAGGCCGCCTTGCCGATGAAGTCCTGCGGCTTGACGCGCGGGCGCGCCATCCCGGCCTCCACCAGGGTGTTGTCCTGCTCCAGCTCGGCGCCATAGGCGCGGTAGCCCTTCTCCAGCCGGGCAGTGGTGGCATACACCCCGATGCCCACGGGGATCAGCCCGTGCGGCTGGCCGGCCTCCCACAGGCTGTCCCACAGGCGCTGCCCCTGCTCGAAGGGCACGTAGATTTCCCAGCCCAGCTCGCCCACGTAGCTGATGCGCGAGGCCAGGGCGCGCACCGGCCCAAAGTCCAGCCACTGGCAGGTGGCGAAGGGGAAGGCGGCGTTGCTCAGGTCCGCGCCGGGGGCGGCGGCCTGCATCACGTCGCGGGCGCGCGGCCCCCACACGCCCACGGTCGCCCAGGCAGACGTGACATCGGTGAGCGTCACAGAGCCGTCCTCGGGCAGGTGGTCGTTGAACCACTTCTTGTCAATCCCGCCGTCGAAGCCGCCGGTGACGACGCGGAACAGCCGCTCCCCCAGGCGCATGATGGTCAGGTCGGCCTTGATCCCGCCGTGATGGTTGAGCAGGGACGTATAGACCACGCGCCCCACCGGCACGTCCATCTGCGCCACGGCCATCCGCTGGATGTAGTCCGGCGCGCCGGGGCCGGCGATATCGAACACGGCGAAGGCGCTCAAATCCACCATGCCTACGGCGTCGCGCATTCGCAAATGCTCGGCGTTGATGATGGGCGACCACCAGCGCGCGTCCCACTCGGCTTCGCGCGGCATCACCCGGTCGCCGTACTCGTCCAGCAGGGGCTTGTTGCTCTCGTACCAGTTGGGGCGCTCCCAGCCGGCGGTCTCGAAGAACACCGCGCCCAGCGCCTGTTCGCGGGCGAAGAACGGGCTGACGCGCACCAGGCGGTTGGTGGCCCACTGCTCGCGCGGGTGCACGATGCCGTAGGTCTTGTTGAACCCCTCGGCGGAGCGGGCGCGGACGTGCGCTTCGGTGCGCTGGTGGTCGTAGAAGCGGGCGATGTCGGAGCCGGTCGGGTCAATCTCCGGGTGGCCGTCGGTCAGCCACTCCACCACGGTGCGGGCGATGCCGGGCGCTTCCTTGATCCACACGGCGGAGACCGACCACAGGTTCTTGACTTCCACGGTCTCGCCCAGGACGGGGAAGCCGTCGGGCGTGAGCGAGAGCAGGCCGTTGATGGCGTAGCGGATGCCCACGCGCTCGTCGCCCAGGATGTCGGGGATCAGCTCCAGGGCCTGCTCCAACTGCGGGTCGAAGTCTTCCTTGGTGAAGGGCAGTTCGGTGGGCGAGAGCGCGGCCGCGGCGATGGACGGCACCGCGTCGGGCGACATCAGGATGGGCCGGTGGGCATACGACCCCACTTCCAGGTCGCCGCCGTGCTGGCGCTCATACATGTTGGTGTCCATATCACGCACGATGGGATACTCGATCTCGCCCACGGTGCTGGCGAACAGCGGCACCGGCCCGACGCTGATCATCTGGTGGACGGCGGGGGTGAGCGGGATGGTGGCCCCGGCCATGCGCGCGATGCGGGGGCTCCACAGGCCGCAGGCGATGAAGACGATCTCGGCTTCGATGGTGCCCTGATCGGTGGTGACGGAATGGATGCGGCCGTTCCTGACGCCCAGCCCGGTGATCTCGGTATTGGCGACCGACGTGAGCGCGCCTTCGCTGTGGGCGTACTCGCGCATGAGCGTGCCCGCGCGGAGCGAATCGACCACGCCGATGCTGGGGGTGTAGAACCCGCCCAGGATGATGTCTTCGTTGATGAAGGGGACCAATTCCTTGACGCGCTGGGGGGAGATCAGCTCGCTCTCCACGCCCCAGGAACGCGACGACGCCATGCGCCGCGTCAGCTCCTGCATGCGCTCCGGCGTGCGGGCCACCTCCACGCCGCCGCTCTGGGTGAACACGCCCAACTCTTTGTATTGCCGCGTGCTGTCGAGCGTGAACTTCGCCATCTCCTTGGAGTGGTCCACCATGAAGATGAAGTTGGAGGCGTGGCCGGTGGAGCCGCCGGGGTTGGGCAGCGGGCCTTTGTCGAGCTGGACGATGTCCTGCCAGCCGTGGCGGGCCAAGTGATAGACCAGGCTGTTGCCGACGATGCCGGCGCCGATGACGACGACGCGGGCGCGGGAGGGGAGGGTGGGCATGGGCGTTCTCCTTGGCTAGAGCAGTTCTTTAACGCGAGCTTGAAAGGCGATGATGTGGGCCTGCATCAGCGCCTCGGCCTGCTGCGGGTCGCGGCGGCGCACCGCGTCCAGGATGCGGCGGTGCTGTTCGATGGCCGACTGCATCGGGCCGATCTTGTCCAGCGCGAGATACCACAGCCGCAGGTTCAGGTTGTACAGGCGGCCCAGGGTGGATTGCAGGAAGCGGTTGCGGGCGGCGCGGGCCAGCGCCTGGTGAAAGGCGCGGTCAATCTCGATGTGGGCCTGGGGGTCGCCGCCGGCTTCAGCCTGGTCGAGGCGGGCCAGGGCCGCTTCCAGGGCGTTCAGGTCCAGATCGGTGGCGCGCTCGGCGGCCAGGGCGGCGGCCTGCCCTTCCAGCACGCGGCGCAATTCAAAAAGCTGCTGCAAGTCCAGGATGCTGAGCCCGGCGACGAAGGCGCCGCGCCGGGGCCGCAGGACCACCAGCCCTTCGCAGCTCAGGCGCTGGAGGGCCTCGCGGATGGGGGTGCGGCCAAGCTGAAGCTCGTCCATGAGGGCGGCTTCGGGGATGGGGGCGCCGGGGGGCAGTTGCAGGGTGATGATCTTGTCGCGCAGGCGCTGGTAGGCCTGCTGGCTGAGCGCGCCCAGGTGGGTGTCTTCATCTAAGGGGGCGGGCGCCAGGTCGGCGGGGGCGTCGGTGAGCATGGGCGGCGGCGGCAAAGACCTGCCAGGTTTCGACCCGTGGGCCAGCTTGGCGCTAGGCGCAAACCTGGCAGGTCTGGTGCGGCAGGAACGATAGCCAGAGTATATGGCGAATATATTTGAAAGTCAATGATTGATATATGAGAGATATACCTAACTATCGACGGCTAAAGCATTGGCTGGATGGGGGACGGGGTCGTTTTCATCTAATCCGCGCCCACACATGGCCCTGAACCCGGGCGTGGTCCCGCTAAATGGCAGTCTACCGGACGGTTTTTAGCGGAACCACGCTGAAGATCAGGCCAACGGCTGGGTCGTCCGTCGCCTGGCGCCCGCTTGCCCCCTGCCCCAACTTCATCCATACTCCCCCCACTCCGCTTCACGGGCTGACCCCCGCGTTAACAATCGCAAAGGAGTTCCCCCATGGCCCCTCGCCGCATTCTGCCCATCCTGTTCATCGGACTGCTGTTGTTTAGCGCGCGGGGAGGCGCGCTGGCCCATAGCGCCGGCCCCGCTGCACCGCAAGCGCCCGCCGCCCTGGCGGGCACCGGCATCAACTATCAGGGCACGCTCCTCAGCGGCGGCAGCCCCGTCACCGCCGTCTGCGACTTTCAGTTTGGCCTGTGGGACGCGGCCGACCAGGGCCTACAGCAGGGGACGACCCAAACGCTCCTAAGCGAGAACGTGGTGGAGGGGCGCATTGCGGTGACCCTGAACGCGGGCGGCGAGTTTGGCCCGCGCGCCTTCGATGGCAGCGCGCGCTGGCTGGAGATCGCGGTGCGCTGCCCGGCCGGTAGCGGGAGCTACACCCCCCTTAGCCCGCGCCAGGCGCTGCTGCCCGCGCCGCTGGCCCTGGCCTTGCCCGGCCTGCGCACCGAGCAGAATCTCACCAGCCCCAACGTCATCGGCGGCCACCTCAACAACGCCGCCGGCCTCGGCGTGTACGGCGCCGTCATTGCGGGCGGCGGCAACGCCAACTCCCCCAATCTGGTGGCCGCCCACTACGGGACCGTGGGCGGCGGCAGCAGCAACCTGGCCAATGGCGCCTGGTCCACCGTGAGCGGCGGCCAGACCAATGCCGCCAGCCAGAACTTTGCGGTGGTGGGCGGCGGCGCCAACAACAGCGCCAGTGGCAGCTATAGCGCCGTGGGCGGCGGCAACAACAACACGGCCAGCGCCACCAATGCTGCCATCGCCGGCGGCTCGTTCAACACGGCCAGCGCCCTCTATGCCAGCGTGGCCGGCGGGCGCGAGAACAACGCCACCGCCGACTCCGCCAGCGTGGCTGGCGGCTACGGCAACGACGCGCTGGCCGCCTACGCCGCCATTGGCGGCGGCTTTGGCAACACGATCCTGGTCTCGGGCACCTATGCCGCGGTGGGCGGCGGCGGCCTGCACATCATCAGCGGCACCTACGGCTTTATCGGCGGCGGGTTCGACAACACCATTGCGCTCTCGGGCACCTATGCCACCGTGAGCGGCGGCAGCCTCAACTTCGCCAGCGGCAACTCGGCGGCCGTGGGCGGCGGCTACAGCAACACCGTCAGCGCCAACCTGGCCACGGTGGCGGGCGGCATCGCCAATGTCGCCAGCGGCTATGCGGCCGCGGTGGGCGGCGGGGGCAACAATTCTGCTGTGAACTTCCACGGCACGGTGGCCGGCGGCTTTGCCAACAATGCCAACGGCGGCTTTGCCACAGTGGGCGGCGGCAACGGCAACCTCGCGGGCGACAATGCCACGGTGGGCGGCGGCGCCTCCAACACGGCCGGCGGCGGGCACGCCACGGTGGCGGGCGGCAACGCCAACGTGGCCAGCGGCAGCTACGGCGCCGTGGGCGGCGGCGGCAGCAACACCGCCAGCAGCAGCTACGCCACGGTGGCGGGCGGCCAGAGCAACAGCGCCAGCGGCAATTGGGCGGGGGTAGGCGGCGGCCACACCAACTCTGCCAGCGGCAGCTACGGCGCCGTGGGCGGCGGCTACATCAACAACACCAGCGGCGCCTACGGCACGGTGGCCGGCGGATGGGGTAATGACGCGACCGGCCAGGCCGCCAGCGTGGGCGGCGGCTATGCCAACACCGCCGGCGGCGCCAATGCCACGGTGCCGGGCGGCGAATTCAACCTCGCCAGCGGCGCCTATAGCTTCGCGGCCGGGCAGTCCGCCCACGCAGTGCACGACGGCGCCTTCGTGTGGGCCAACGGCAACGTCGGCGTGCCCATCTCGTCCACCACCAATCACCAGTTCCTGGTGCGGGCGATGGGCGGCATCTCGCTCACAACCAATCTGGGCGGCACCACGGGCTGCAACCTGAGCGCGGGCGGCGGGACGTGGAACTGCACCTCCGACCGCAATGCGAAAGCAAACTTCGCGCCGGTGGATGGCGTGGCCATATTGAATGCTCTGGCCGGTATCCCGATTGAGACCTGGAACTACCACACGCAGGATGCCGCTATCCGCCACATGGGACCGATGGCGCAGGAGTGGTATGCGGCCTTTGGGCTGGGCGAGGGCGACACGACCATCAGCGCGGTGGATGCGGACGGCGTGGCACTGGCGGCCATCCAGGGACTCTATGCTGTCGTGCAGGAGAAGGAGACGCGGATTGCGGCGCTGGAGGAGACGGTGGCGAACCAGCAAGCTGAGTTCAATGCGCGGCTGAGGGCGCTGGAGTCGGCGGGCGCGCCAGCGACCAGCGGCTATGGGCAACTGCTGGGGCTGCTGCTGGGCGGGGGGATGTGCCTGGGCGCCTTCGCGCTCGGGCGATCTCAGCGAAGGTAACGCTGACCGTTCGTTGATAAGACCTGCCAGGTTTGGGGCGCTGGGCGCTTGACAGTGCGCTCAACAAACCTGGCAGGTCTGAGCGTTGGCGACAGCGATGGGGCTTCGATGAAAAGACCTGGTCCCATCAACGTGACGAGGGCGGGAAAGGCGGGGCGAAAACCTTGGCCAGAGCCGAAGGCCCCCTGTGGGCGGATTGCACGAATTTCACGAAGGGGTAGACTCCACCGCAGAGGACACGGCGAAGCGAAGCTTGATTTACTCTCCGCGCACTTGGCGAAGCACCCCTTGCGCGCCGCGTCCTCCGCTGTGAGACGGGGTTTTGGCCGATGAGTCCCCTGACCGTCGCGCAGTTCTTCAAGGGCCGCCCCGAGGCGCGGCGGCTGTTCACCGCGCTGCGGCGGCAGGCCGAGACGCTGGGCGCGGTGAGCGTTAAGGTGAGCCGGAGCCAGGTGGCGCTGGTGCGCGGGGCCAAGACCTTTGCGCGCGTGTGGCTGCCGCGGCAATACCTGGGGCGCGGCGCGCCGCTGGTGCTCACCCTCGGGTTCCGCCAGCGCGACCCGTCGCCGCGCTGGAAAGAAGTGACCGAGGCCGCGCCGGGCCGCTTCACCCACCACCTGGAGATTCAGGCGGCCGCAGACATTGACGCGCAGGTGTTAGTGTGGCTGCGGCGGGCGTGGGACGCGAGCGCATGAGCGTGGCGGCGAACCTTTGGGCCGCCTTCGGTGTATGATAGAACCGATGTTTTATCTCCCGAAGGCGGCGCATGGCAAACACAGTCCCCCCACCCCTCGGCCAACGGGTTGACGTTGGCGGCCACCGGCTGCACGCACTGACGCTGGGCGATGGCCTGCCCGGCGCGCCCACGGTCGTCTTTGAAGCCGGCGGCGCAAGCTGGTCGCTGGATTGGCAGTTGGTTCAGCCGGAAGTGGCGCGGTTCTCGCCGACCGTGGCCTACGACCGGGCCGGCTTTGGGTGGAGCGACGCCGGTCCCAAGCCCCGCACCGCCGCGCAGATGGCGCGGGAGCTGAGGGCGCTGCTGAAGGGCATCGAGGCGCGGCCCCCGTTCGTGCTGGTGGGCGCGTCGTTTGGCGGGCACGTGGCGCGGCTGCTGGCGCGCGAGCTGGCCGGGCAGGTGGCGGGCCTGGTGCTGCTGGATGCGCGGCACGAAGACATCAATGAGCGGATGCCGCCCGCCTGGCGCAAGCTGGAAGCCAACGGCAAGGGCATGTACCAGGTGCTGCTGGCGGCCTCGCGGCTGGGGGCCCTCAACCTGCTGGGCAAGCTGGCCGGCGAGCGCGCCGCGCCGCCCATCGTGCAGAAGCTGCCCGCCGAAATCCGCCCTACGTATCTGGCGGTGGGGTTCCAGCCCAAGTATTTTCAGGCCAACCTGGACGAACTGGCCGCCAGCGCGGAGAGCGACCGGCAGCTTGCGGCGGCGGGCACGCTGGGCGATGTGCCGCTGACCGTCATCCGGCACGGGCGGCCCGACCTGTTCGCGCCGATGCCGCCGGAGCAGGCGGCGCAGGCGGAGCAGGTGTGGCAGGCACTGCAAACGCAGTTGAGGGCGCTGTCGTCCAACAGCCGGCTGGTTGTGGCCGAGCACAGCGGGCACGCGATTCAGATTGACCAGCCGGAACTCGTGATCGAGTCGATCCGCGAATTGGTGCGTGTGAGCGTGTGAGGGGGTGTGGGAGCGTATTGTAGGAGCGCGTTGCACGCGCGAGGGCGCGCGAGCGCACCGTCCATCGCGCGTGCAACGCGCTCCTACAGGCGGCCAACGGGCGGGTGATGGACCGGGCACGCCGGCCGGTGGTCCGGGCAGATTGGAGTTGAGCCATGACATCTGACGCAATTGAACTGACCGGCGCGCCCGCCATCGCGGGGTTAGTCTTTCGCCGCTTTCGCGGGCCGGAGGATTACCCGCGCATGGCCGCCGCCATCGCCCTGAGCGCCGAAGCCGACCAGGTGGAGCGCGTGACGACCGCCGACGACATCGCGAACAACTATGCCCACCTCGTCAACAGCGACCCGCACCAGGACATGCTCTTCGCCGAAGTGGACGGTGACGTGATCGGCTTCTCGCGCGGCTGGTGGCAGGAGGAAGAGAACGGCCCCCGGCTGTACGGCTTCGTGGGCGTCCTGGTGCCGGGCTGGCGGCGCCAGGGCATTGGCCGGGCGATGCTGGGCTGGATGGAGCATCGCCTGCGGGCCATCGCCAGCACGCACCCTGCCGAGCAGGCCAAGTTCTTTCAGGGCTATGCCACCGGCGCGGAAGCGGGACTGGCGGCCATGCTGGAACGCGCGGGCTATCTGCCGGTGCGCTATGGCTGGGACATGCTGCGCCCCAGCCTGGACGACCTGCCGGACTTTCCCCTGCCCGACGGCCTGGAAGTGCGCCCGGTGCTGCCCGAGCATTACCGCGCCATCTGGGACGCGGCCACCGAAGCCTTCCGCGACCACTGGGGTTTTTCGCCGCCCACCGAGCACGACTATCAGAAGTGGCTGGCGGATCCGACCATCTTCCAGCCGCACCTGTGGCAGATTGCGTGGGACACGGCGGCGAACGAGATCGCCGGGCAGGTGCGCACCTTCATCAACCACGCCGAGAACGAAAAGTTTGGCCGGCGGCGGGGCTACACGGAGTTCATCAGCGTGCGCCGGCCGTGGCGGCGGCGCGGGCTGGCGCGCGCCCTCATCGCCCGCAGCCTGGCCGTGCAAAAGGCGCAGGGGATGACCGAATCCGCGCTGGGGGTGGACAGCGAGAACATCAGCGGCGCGACGCGGGTGTATGAAGACTGCGGGTTCCGGGTCGTCAAGCGGAACACGGTCACGGTCTACCGGAAGGCGCTGGGGGACGCGTGATATGCAGCAATCCATCCTCCACGTCGCCCTGGTCGTCCGCGACTACGACGAAGCCATCGCCTTCTTCTGTCAGCGGCTGCACTTCACCCTGGTGGAGGACACCTATCAGCCCGAGCAGGACAAGCGCTGGGTGCTGGTCGCGCCGCCCGGCTCCAGCGGCGCCAACCTGCTGCTGGCGCGCGCCTCGACGCCCGAGCAGGAGGCCCACATCGGCCGGCAGACGGGCGGGCGGGTGTTCCTGTTTCTGCGGACCGACGACTTCTGGCGGGACTACCGTGACATGACGGCGCAGGGCATCAAGTTCGTGCGCCCGCCGGCCAGCCAGCCGTATGGCACGGTGGCGGTGTTCGAGGACTTGTATGGCAACTGGTGGGACCTGATTGGGCCACCCCTCAGCGAGTAAGGAACAGCGCTGTGGCTGTTGATGAGCAACTCACCGCGGAGCACGCGGAGAGCGCAGAGAAGATCACTCAGTAGGGGCGAAGCATTGGCCGGAGTGACGGGCCGATTGCTTGTTCACCGGGCAGATGTCATGACCCTGCCCGGCGCGGCGCACAACGCCCCGCGCGAAACGCATCAACGATGCATCTAGGACAAGACCTGCCAGGTTTGGCGTGCGGATGGTTGAGACATGCGCACAACAAACCTGGCAGGTCTGATCAACGAGTTCCTCGAGTCCCCTGAGTCCCCTAGCGAAGCATCCCCCCTCCCCCCGACTCGTGCTATAACCAGCGCGCACGGCCACGCCCTGGGGGTGGGCGGCCGGGCCTTCACCGCGCCGTCCCCCGCCGATCCACAAAGGAGAGAGTGCCATGAACCTGCGCCCGGTGGTTTCCGTGATTGGAATTGCGCTGCTGTTGTTCGCGTCCACCGGGGGCGTGACGGCCCAGGGCGAGGGGCCGGGCGGGGCGGCCGCGCCGCAGGGCACAGGCGCAGCCTTCACCTACCAGGGCCGGCTGGAAAGCGGCGGCGGCGGGGTGAGCGGGGACTGCGACTTTCAATTCGGGTTGTGGGAATCGTCGTCCGGCGGCGCGCAGGTGGGCGTCACCCAGACGGTGAGCGCCCTGCCGGTGAGCGCGGGCCTGTTCACGGCCCGCGTCAACAACGGCAACGAGTTTGGCAATGGCGCCTTCGACAGCGACAACCGCTACCTGGCCATCGCCGTGCGCTGCCCGGCGGGGAGCGGCGGCTACACGGACCTCGCGCCGCGCCAGGAGATCCTCGTCACGCCCTACGCGCAGTTTGCGCTGGCCGCGCCCTGGTGGGGGCTGACGGATGTGCCGGCCGGCTTCGCCGATGGGGTGGACGATGTGGGCAGCGGCAGCTTCTGGACGTTGACGGGCAATGCCGGGACCACCAACAACAACTTCCTGGGCACCACCGACAACATGACCCTGACCTTGATGGTGAGCGGCACGACCGCCCTGCGGCTCGTCCCCACTGGCGGCGCGCCCAACGTGCTGGGCGGCGCCCTCAGCAACAGCGCGACGGCCGGCATCTTCGGCGCGGCGGTGGGCGGGGGCCAGGACAATACCGTCAACGGCAGCGACGCCGCCATCGCGGGGGGCTTTCAGAATACGGCCGGCTATCGCGGCGCGGTGGGCGGGGGCTCCAACAACACGGCCAGCGCCAGTTGGACGACGGTGAGCGGCGGGCGCGAGAACACGGCCAATGCGGAGGCCGCCAGCGTGGGCGGCGGCTACGCCAACACGGCCAGCGGCAGTTATGCCGCGCTGGGCGGCGGCAACCTGAATCTGGCCAGCGGCAGCTACGCCGCCGTCGGCGGCGGCTACTCCAACACCGCCAGCAGCACCTACGCCGCGCTGGGTGGCGGCTATAACAACAACGTCAGCGCCCTGTACGCCACGGCCGGCGGCGGCCGCGACAACCGGGTCGCCGCCATCTTTGGCACCGTGGGCGGGGGCAACGGCCAGTTCCTCACCGGCTACGCGGCCACCATCGGGGGCGGCGAATTCAACAGCGCCGCCGGCAACTACGCGACCGTGGGCGGCGGCGACCGCAACGCCGCCAGCGGCGCGAATGCGACCGTGGCCGGCGGCGTCCTGGGCACGGCCAGCGGCCAGTCCGCGACCGTGGGCGGCGGCAACGGCAACACCGCCACCAACAACTACGCCACGGTGGGCGGCGGCGACCGCAACGCCGCCAGCGGGCTCTATGCCACAATCGGCGGCGGCATTCTGAGCACGGCCAGCGCCGCCTACACCACGGTCGGCGGCGGCTACGTCAACTATGCCAGCGCGAATTGGACCACGGTGAGCGGCGGGCGTGACAACATCGCCAGCGGCCAGTCCTCGACGGTGGCGGGCGGGTGGGACAATACGGCCAGTGGCGCGGGCGCGACGGTGGGCGGCGGCGGCTGGAACGGCACGACGATAGACGGCAACACCGCGTCGGGCGTGGCCAGCACGATTGGCGGCGGCTGGGGCAACGTGATCTTCAGCGCCGCCGGTTACGCCACCATCGGCGGCGGCGACAGCAATATCATCACGGGCACGGCCACGTATGCCACGGTGGCGGGCGGCCGGCTGAACACCGCCGACCACTGGTACACCACGGTGGCGGGCGGCTTGTCCAATGTCGCAGGCGGCGATTTTGCCGGCGCGCTGAGCGGCTACGACAACACCGCCAGCGGCCACGCCGCGCTGATCGCGGGCGGCACCAGCAATACGGCCGGCGGCACCCATGCCGTCATCGGCGGCGGCAACGGCAACACCATCTTCACCACCGTCGACTTTGCCACCGTGGGCGGCGGCAGCGGCAATCTCATTACGGGCACGGCCAGCTATGGCACGGTCGGGGGCGGCAACACGAACTTTGCCGACGGCCAGGGCAGCACCGTGGCCGGCGGCGAGAGCAACGTCGCCGGGAACCTGTACAGCGCCGTCGGCGGCGGTTACGACAACAGCGCGGCCGGGGCCTACGCCACCGTGCCGGGCGGCCTGGGCAACCACGCCGACGCCAACTATGCCTTCGCGGCGGGGCGCAACGCCAACGCCGACCATCAGGGCAGCTTTGTGTGGGCCGACAGCACCGGCGCCAGCTTGGATACGACCGCGACGAATCAGTTCCTGGTGCGGGCCAGCGGCGGGGTGACGATGTACACCGACGCGGGTGCGACGGCGGGCGCGGCGCTGTTCCCCGGCGCGTCGTCGTGGACCGTCGTCTCCGACCGGAACGCCAAAAACAACTTCGCGCCGGTGGATGGGGTCGCCATCTTAAATGCCCTGGCCGGCATCCCCATCGAGACCTGGAACTACAACACGCAGGCCGAGTCGATTCGCCACATGGGGCCGATGGCGCAGGATTTCTACGCCGCGTTTGGGCTGGGCGAGACGGCGCTGGGCATCAGCACGGTGGATGCGGACGGCGTGGCGCTGGCGGCGATTCAGGGTTTGTATAGCGTGGTGCAGGAACAGCAGGCCGAGAATGCCGCCCTGCAGGAACGTGTGGCCGCGCTGGAGGCGGATGTAGAGACGGCCCACCGGGGCGTCGCTACGGGCGGCTATGGGCAGTTGCTGGTGGGGCTGCTGTTGGGGGCGGGGATCGGCGTGGGCGCGTTTGCGCTGGGGCGGAGGGGGCAAAAACCTTTGCCACGAATTACCACGAATTAGGACGAATGGGCACGAAGGGGAGTAACTTAACCGCGGAGCGCGCGGAGAAGGGGAGAAGGGCGGCGCGCCACGGATGGGCGCGTTGCGGTGGCCCGGCCGGGTGCGGGGGGACTGCGCAGCGCCCCCGCCTACGGTTCAGGCGACGATGGTCCAAGGGCCAGGCGCCGATGGTCCAAGGGTCAGGCCACGATGATCCGTTGATACGCCGACGACAAGACCTGCCAGGTTTGTTGTGCGCACGTCTCAATACCCCGCACACCAAACCTGGCAGGTCTGATCAACGAGTTCCCCGAATCCCCCGAGTCCCCTGCGGTCCCCCGCCCCTTATTCCCTTTATACCCCTCATACCCCTTCCCTCGAGTCCCCCCGCCCCTCATTCCCTTTATGCCCCTCCTACCCCTTCCCCCGAGTCCCCTCCCGTCACGCCACCTGCAGCAAATCCTTCGTATACGGGTTGTTGCGCTCGCCGTACTGGCGCGTCACCACGGCCAGGTCGCTGGCGGTGAGCATGCCCGCGCCCAGCAGGGGATAGACCTCGCGCACGACGAAGTTGTGGAAGTTGCCGTGGTCGAACTCGCCCGCGGCCAGCCGCTCCAGGAAGTCGGCCAGGGCGGCGTCCTTGTCGGCGTAGGTCTTGGGGGCGGGCGCGGGCGGCATGGCCCTGGCCGGGGCCGCGGGTTTGGCGGCGGCGCGGGCAGCGGGGGCGGGCGCGGTGGCGGCGGGTTTGGCCGCACCGCTTTGCGGCGTCATGACGGACGGGGCCGGGGCGGCGGCAGTGGGTGCGGCGGTGGCGGCAGGAGCCGGGGCGGCGCCGCCAAAGCGGGCGGCGGCTTCCGCGGCGCGCCGGGCCGCCATCTGCGCGCGGCGCTCCGCGGCGGAGAGCTTGCCCGCGGCGGCGGCATCGCCGGCCGGGGCTTCGGCGGGCGGGGCTTCGGCGGGCTGACCTACCCCCCCTGCCCCCCCCTCCCGGTCCGGGAAGGGGGGAACGGCCGCGGCGGGTGCGGCTGTAGCCGGGGCGGCGGAAGGAGCAGATGCGGCAGGCGCTTCACCCCCAAAGCGGGCGGCGGCTTCGGCGGCGCGCTTGGCCGCCATCGCGGCGCGGCGCTCCGCGGCCGACATCTTCCCCATCGCGGCGGCATCCGGCGCGGGCGCAGCGGCAGCGGGCGGGGCGGCGAGCGTTGGCGCGGGCGCACCGCTTTGCGGCGTCATGACGGCGGGCTTGTCTTCAGCCTTGGGCGCGGCGGATGTGGGGGCCGGGGCCGGCGCTTCGGCGGGCGCTTCGCCCCCAAACTTGGCGGCGGCTTCGGCGGCACGCTTGGCGGCAATCATGGCGCGGCGCTCGGCGGCGGACATGCGCCCGGCGGCTTCAGGGTTGGGGGGTTCGTTGCTGGACATGCAGGCTCCTGGTTAATCAGTCAAGCGGGCAATTGGCTAAGTGGTCAATTGGTCAGTCGTCAGTCGCCGGTCATCGGCAATCGGTCGCCGGGCGACGCGCGCTGCAAGTGTACCATTTCTTGGCGGCCACGCGAAAGGGCGGTGCGGTGCGGAGCAGGGCTTTGCCAAAGCCACAAAACGCGAATGCACCCCGGCCAGCCCTAAATTTGACAAGCCTAGTCGTATATAGGTAGAATCCTGACTGCTGGCGCAATTGGCCCATGGTCCGCGCAACCAGGGTGACCTGACCCCCACAGGCAGCGCCGCGCGGCCGGCCCGATCCTGCGCTGGATTCAACAGCCCGCATCATGCCCGCTGCACTCCGCCTGCTGCTGGTTGAGGACAACGAAAGCGATGCCGCGCTGGCCCTGCACTATCTCCAGCGGCACGGTTTCGACGTGGCCGCCACGCGCGTGGAAGGGGCGGCCGATTTCTCCGCCGCGCTGAACGCCGGGCCGTGGGACGCGGTGCTGGCCGACTATGCCCTGCCGGGCTTCTCCGCGCCCGAGGCCCTGAGGCTGCTGCACCTCAGCGGCCACGACCTGCCCTTCATCATCCTGTCCGGCGTCATTGATGAAGAGCGCGCCGTCGTCAGCCTGCGCGCCGGGGCGCACGACTTCGTCACCAAGGCCAACCTGGCCCGGCTGGGCCCGGCCCTGGAGCGCGAACTGCGCGCCGCCCAGGACCGGCAGGCCCGCCGCGCCGCCGAGGCCGCCCAGCGCCAGCAGGCCGCCGGCTTCCAACTGCTGTTCCATGACAACCCCCTGCCGATGTGGGTGTACGACCCGGACAGCCTGCGCTTTCTGGAAGTCAACCCCGCCGCCGCCGCCCACTACGGCTACACCCGCGCCGAGTGGCTGAGGCTGACCCTGCGCGACATCCGCCCGGCCGAAGACCAGGACCGGCTGACGGAGAACCTGCGCCGGGCGCGCGCTCGGCCCGACCGCTCCGGCCCATGGCGGCACATCAAGAAAAACGGCGAGATCATCCTGGTGGAAATCGTCGCCAACGACACCCGGTTCGCCGGGCGGCCGGCGCGGCTGGTGCTGGCGCGCGATATCACCGAGCGCGTGCGGGCCGAGGCCGCCTTGCGCGAAAGCGAGGACCGCTTCCGCGACCTGGTGGAGAACAGCCGCGACCTGATCTGCACCCACGCCCTGGATGGCCGCATCCTGACCGTCAACCCGTGGGCGGCGCACAGCCTGGGCTATGCGCGCGAGGCGGTGGAGGGCCGCAACCTGCGCGAGTTCCTGGTCCCGGAATCCGCCGCCCAGTTGCCGGGCTACCTGCGCGCCGTCCAACGGCGCGGCGCGGTCCAGGCCGTCATCCAGGTGCGCACGGCGGCGGGGGAGGTGCGCCTCTGGGAGTTTCACAGCACCCTGCGCACCGAGGGCGTGGCCGCGCCCATCGTCCGCGGCATGGCCCACGATGTCACCGAGCGCATGCGGGCCGAGGCCGCGCTGTGGGAGTCCGAGCACAAGTACCGCACCCTGGTCGAGACGGCCGAAGACGTCATCCTCATGTCGGACCTGGACGGCCGGCAGCTTTACCGCAACCCGGCGTTCTACACCAGCCAGGGCCTGGACCCGCAAGCTCCGGTCGCGGAGGATATTTACGACCGCATCCACCCCGACGACGTGCCCCAACTGCGGGCCGCCCTGGGCCAGATTCGGGCAGAGGGCACCTTCACCTACGAGTACCGCCTGCGGCACACGCGCGGCCACTGGATGAACCGGCTGGCCCGCTCCACCCTGCTGCGGGATGAGGCCGGTCAGCCCACCGGCTTCATCACCGTCATCCGCGACATCACCGGCCGCAAGCAGGCCGAGGCGCAAGTCCAGCGCCAGTTGCGGTTCCTCACCGCCCTGCGCGAGATTGACCGCGCCATCAGCGGCAGCCTGGACCCGCGCCTGAGCCTGACCCTGCTGTTGACGCACACCACCGCCGAGCTGGGCGTGGACGCTGGCGCGGTGTGGGTGTTCCGCCCGGAGACGCAGACCCTGGAGCGGCTGGTGGAGCGCGGCCTGCGCCCGCGCCCGCCGCACCTGAGCACCCAGCGCCTGGGCGAAGGCCCGGTGGGGCGCGCGGCGCTGGAGCGCCGGCCGCTGTTCCTGGCGGACCTGAATGCCCCCGAGGCGCAGTCGCGGCTGGTGGAGGCCGCCCTGGCGGAGGGCTTTGCCAGCCTGCACGCGCTGCCCCTCATCGCCAAGGGGGAGGTGCGCGGGGTGCTGGAAGTCTATCAGCGCCCGCCCGCGCCCGGCGCGCCCCCCCGCCCGTCCGAGCCCGAGTGGCACGACTTTCTGCACGCGCTGGCCGGTGAGGCCGCCATTGCGCTTGACAATGCCCAACTGTTCGCGGGCTTGCAGCGCGCCAACATGGACCTGACGGCGGCCTTCGACCGCCTGCTGGAGAGCCTGGCCCGCGCCCTGGACCAGCGCGGCGGCGAGCCGGAGGGCCACAGCCGGCGCGTGGCCGACCTGGCCGAGGCCCTGGGCCGCGCGCTGAGCCTGAGCGGCGCGGACCTGAGCCATGCGCGGCACGGCGCCCTGCTGCACGACCTGGGCAAGCTGAGCGTCCCCGAAACCATCCTGTTCAAGCCCGGCCCGCTGACCGAGGCCGAATGGCAGGTGGTGCGCGCGGCGCCGGCCGTGGCCCGCGACCTGCTGTGGCTGGTGGCGCCCTTACGGCCGGCCGTGGCGGCGGTCCTGAGCCAGCACGAACACTGGGACGGGTCCGGCTACCCGGACGGGCTGAAGGGCGAGCAGATTCCGCTGCTGGGCCGCCTGTGCGCGGCGGCGAGCGCCTACGCGGCGCTGCAAGCCGAACGGCCGTACCGCGCCGCGCTGACCGCCGGGCAGGCGCGGGCGCACATGCAGGCGGGGGCGGGCCAGCAGTTCGACCCGCGGGTGGTGAAGGCGCTGCTGGAGTTGAGGGCGTAGCATTTCTAAACCGCTCCCAAGCGTTGGCCTGGGCTTCAACGTGGTGCCGCTAAAAACCGTGCTGTGGCTGATCTGGGCGACGCCGGTGATGGGGTCGCTGGGCTGGATCGAGTCGCCGGTGCCCAACCAGGTGCTGGCGATCCTGGGGGCGCACGGGCCGCTGGTGGCGCGGGAGCCGGGGTGGTGGCTGCGGGGGCCGGCGGCCGCGGGCGAAGGGGCCCAGGCGCCGGCCGGCGGGCGGCGCTTATGAAGTTGGGTCCGTGGCGGCCAGGAAGCGCCGCATCGCCTCGGTCAGCGCCTGCCAGGCGGGTTCTTGCTGGGTCACCAGGTGGTTCTTGCTGTCCAGCGCCACGAATTGGGCCTTGGGAATCAGGGACGCCAGCAGGCGGCCTTCTTCAAAGGGCACCCCTTCATCGCCGCGCGAGTGCAGCACCAGGGTGGGGGCGCTCACCTGCGGCGCCAGGGCCCGCACATCCACCTGATGCATCTCGCTCTCCAGGCGCACCGCGTTTTCAGGTGAGACGGAAATGCGCATCTGGGTCTCCAGCGCCCGCAGCGCGTCGGTGGTGGCCTCCGGAAAGAGCTGCATGGCAAACACCTGACGAAAGGCGGGGTTCTCCCGGCCCCAGCCAATCCGCATCAGGCTGATCATCAGCCGCTCTTCTTCCGCTTTTTCAGGCGACAGATCACGCTTCAGCCAGCCGCGGGCATAGCCGCCGTGCAGCACCAGCGCGCTCACCCGCTCCGGATGGCGCACCGCATACGCCACGGCCACCGGGCAGGCCTGCGACATCGCAAACAGCGGGAAGCGCGGCAGCCCGACGGCGTCCACCACCGCTTCCAGATCGCGCACCCAGGCTTCGAAGCTCACATCGGCCACGTCCCAATCGGATAACCCCGAGCCGCGTTCGTCGGCATGGATCAGGGTGTGGCTGCGGGTCAGTTCCTCCAGCCAATGCCGCCAGACGGGGCTGTTCCAGTCATGCTCCAGGTGGCTCAGAAAGTTGGCAACTTTCACCAGGGGCGGCCCGTCACCGGCAATCCCAAACGCGAGGCGGGCGCCGTCGAAACTGCGCGTGAAGTAGATGCGCTGCTCCGGGTTCGGGCTGCCGGCCCCGGACGGTTCGCGCTGGGCCTGGAAGGACGGGGGCGCGGCCGCCTCCGTCGGAACGAGACCCCACAGCCGGGCCTGGGCGATGGCCTGAAGCCGGTTCCGGACCCCCAGCTTGCTGTAGATGTGGCGGTTGTGCCACTTGACCGTGTTCAGGCTGAGGAACAGCTCATCCGCGATCTGCTGATCCGGCAACCCGCCGGCCAGCCGCTCGATGATCTGTTTTTCCCGGTCGGTGAAGGGCTCGCTGGGCAGACCCATTCTTTCCTCCATTCCTTCGAATGGCGACAATCACGCCCGCTTCCTCTATGGTGATAGCCAAGTGTAACGGAACTTGCCCCGGCGGCAAGCAGGTACTGGAGACCTAGGCAGAACAGGAGCAACCCCATGACCACTCAACCGGCCATCGCCACCAGCCCGCTCGATCAGGCGGCCAGCGGCCTGGCGCGCCAGATGCGCGGCGAACTGATGCGCCCCGGCGACGCGGGCTATGACGCGGCCCGCCGAGTCTATAACGCCATGATCGACAAGCGGCCAGCCTTCATCGCGCGCTGCGCCCAGGCCGCCGACGTGCAGGCGGCGGTGAACTTCGGCCGGGAGCACGGCCTGCTGGTGGCCGTGCGCGGCGGCGGCCACAACGGCGCCGGTCTGGGCACGTGCGACGACGGCCTGGTGATTGACCTGAGCCCGATGCGGGCCGTGCAGGTGGACGCGGCCCGGCGCGAGGTGCGCGTGGAGGGCGGCTGCACCTGGAACGACGTGGACCAGGCTACGCACCCGTTCGGGCTGGCGGTGCCCACCGGCTTCATCTCCTCCACCGGCGTGGGCGGGCTGACCCTGGGCGGCGGCCTGGGATACCTCACCCGCCGCTACGGCCTGACCATTGACAACCTGCTGAGCGCGGAGCTGGTGCTGGCCGATGGCCGGCAGGTGACCGCCAGCGCCGACGCGCACGCCGATTTGTTTTGGGCGCTGCGCGGCGGCGGCGGCAACTTTGGCGTGGTGACCGCCTTCACGTTCCGGGGCCAGCCCGCCGGGCCGACCGTCTACGGCGGGCCGATCTTCTGGCCGCTGGAGCACGCCGAGGCGGTGATGCGCTTTTGGCGCGACTGGGTGCTGACCGGGCCGGAGGAGCTGAACGGCTGGTTTGGCTTCCACACCGTCCCGCCGGTCGAGATGTTCCCCGCCGAGCATCACCTCCAGCAGATGGCCGTCATCTGCTGGTGCTACACCGGCCCGCTGGACGAAGCGGAACAGGTCTTCCGGCCGATCCGGGCCTGCGCGCCCGCGGCGATCGATTTTGCCGGCCCCCTCCCCTACCCGGCCCTGCAAAGCCTGTTCGACGGGCTGTACCCGGCCGGCTTGCAGTGGTATTGGAACGCGGACTTCTTCACGGAGCTAAGCGAGGCGGCCATTGCGCTGCACGTGCAGCACGCCCGCCAATTGCCCTCGGTGCATTCGACCATGCACCTGTATCCGCTGAGCGGGGCCGCCCAGCGCGTGGGCCGCCACGACACGGCCTGGAGTTTCCGCGAAGCGAATTTCGCCCAGGTGATCGTGGGCGTGGACCCTGACCCGGCCAACAACCCGCGCACCATTGCCTGGTCGCAGGAATACTGGCGCGCGCTGCACCCGCACTCGGCCGGGGGCGCCTACGTCAACATGATGATGGAGGAGGGCCAGGCGCGGGTGCAGGCCGCCTACCGCGACAACTATCCGCGCCTGGCGCGGGTCAAGGCTCAGTACGATCCCAACAACCTGTTCCGGGTGAACCAGAACATCCAGCCCGCGCGGCCCGCCTAGCCGATCGCCCACCGGCTTGCGATGGACGCAGCGACGCGGCGGTGCCGCGTCGCTGCGTCCATGCGTTTCGCCTGGACCGTGGCCAGGCTGCCAAACCCCACCCGTCCAGCCAACCCCAGCGCGCCATTGCCCTGGCCGCCGATTCTCGCTACACTACCCTCGTCCTTAGCTGAACTTCGTCCTGTTCAGTCGGCGAAAGGAAGCCTGACCATGGCCGCTCCCAAGACTTGCACGCCCGTCAATCCCGCCGAATTGCCCCAGTGGACGGCCGAAGGCAAATTCTACGCGACGCGCCTGAGGCTCCGAATTCTGATTGCCCTGGTCGCGATTCTGTGGCTCGTCCTGCTGGGGTGGGTGCTGTTCTACGCACCCATCAACAACGTCTCGGCCGCGGCCCTGGAAGCCGGCGCCAACCTCACCCTGGTGCTGGCGCCCGTGGTGGCCGCCGCGGCCGCCGTCGAGCGCACCCTGGAGTCAATCTTCAACGTGATCGAAGGCAGTTGGCGCACCCTGGTGGCCTACCTGGGGCGCGGCCTGCGCTGGCTCAAGAGCGCCGAGACCGAAGTCAAGCAAGCCCGCCAGTTTCTCGCGGACATTACCGACCGCTACAACGCGGAAATGAAAACTATCCCCATCGGCCAGGCCACCGCCGCCGAGTTGGCGCGCGAAGTGCGGATAAAGATCGAGGACGCCAATGCCATGCTGGCGCTGGCGCAGGTGCGCGTGGCCAAGGCCGAGAAGGAATTGGGCGAGGCCCCCGACTCCGAAAAGTACAAGAGCGCCAAGGTCGCCGCCTCCATCGTGCTCGGCCTGATGCTCGGCGTCATCGTGGCCGCCTTGGGCCAACTGCAACTGTTCGCCATATTGGGCATCGACGCCGTGCCGGCGCGCATTGACGTGCTCATCACCGGCCTGGTCATCGGCAGCGGCTCGTACCCCGTCCATTCCCTCATCGGCATCCTGCAGCAAAGCAAGGACACCCTGGACAGCATCAAGGGCTACTACCAGCGCCTGGCCCCCAGCCTTCAGGTCACCGCCGAGCGCACGCGCAAATTGGAACCCCCGGCGGTGCCCGGCGGGCCGCCCCAGGTCAGGGACACCCTGGTCGAGACGAGCACCGCCCGGAGCCAGGAAGAAGAACCGCCCGCCTAGACGGCCAGGCGGGCGGCGACAAGACGATCGGTTCGGTCCTTTAGCGCCAGCGCGCGTGCAACCCCGTTCCAGGGCAGGCGCGCTCCTACAACAACCGCCCGCGCCTCCCCCGCCCCCATTACCCCTTATGCCCCTTATACCCTTCCCCTGAGTCCCCCGCCTACCCTCCCAATGTAAAGTAGAAGCTCGCCCCCTCGCCCGGCGCGCTCTCGGCCCAGATGCGGCCGCCGTGCCGGGCGATGATGCGCTGGACCGTGGCCAGGCCGATGCCGGTGCCGGGGAACTCTTCGTCGCCGTGCAGGCGCTGGAAGGGCGCAAACAGCCGGTCGGCGTAGCGCATGTCGAAGCCGGCCCCGTTGTCGCGCACGTAGAAGACGGTCACCCCGTCGGGCGCGGGCACGTCACTGCCGGCGGGCGGGGCGGCCCCGTGCGTCAGTTGCGCGTCGGCGGCGCTCAGCCCGCCAAACTCCACCTGGCCCGCGGCGCGGCCGGCCGTAAACTTAAAGGCGTTGCCCAGCAAATTCTCCAGCACAATCTGCACCAGGCGCGCATCGCAATTGGCCCGCAGGCCGGGCGCGATGACCCAGTCCACCGGGCGTTCCGGGTGGGCGGCGCGCAGCAGGGCGGCGCACTGGGCGGCCAGGGCGCTCAGGTCCACCGGGGCGCGGCGCACCTCGGCGCGGGCCATGCGGCCCAGGGCCAGCAGGTCGTCAATGAGCTGGCTCATGCGCTGGCCGGCGGCCACCACCCGGTCGAGATAGTGCTGGCCGCGCTCGTCCAGCCGGGCGCGCTCCTCGGCCAGGCGGGCGGCAAAGCCGTTGATGGCGCGCAGGGGCTGGCGCAGGTCGTGCGAGACGGTGTAGCTGAAGGCTTCCAGCTCGCGGTTGAGGGCGCTGAGGGCGGTGGTGCGCTCGGCCACGCGCTGTTCCAGTTCCAGGTTGAGCTGGCGCAGGGCTTCGGCGGCGGCGCGCCGGGCGGTGACGTCGCGGCAGTTGACCACCAGCCCGCGCACGCCGGGCACGTGCAGCAGGTTGGTGATGGTGCCCTCGAACCACAGCCAGCGCCCGTCCTGGTGGCGCATCCGCTGTTCCAGGTGGATGACGCCGCCCGGCTCGGCCAGCAGGCGCGGCAGGGCGTCGGTGGAGAGATGCTGGTCGTCGGGGTGGATGATCTCCAGGGGCGAGCGGCCCAGCAGATCGTCTTCGCGGTAGCCCAGCACGTCGCGCACGGAGGGGCCCAGGTAGGTCAGGCGCCCGTCGCCATCCAGCACGGCGATCAGGTCGCCGCTGTGCTCGATGAGGGCGCGGAAGCGGGTCTCGCTCTCGCGCAGGGCGGCCTCGGCCTGGCGGCGCTCGCTCATGTCGGCGGCGAGGGCCACGGTGCCGCCCCCGGGGATGGGGGAGAGGGTGATTTGCAGGGGCAGGCGCGCGCCGTCGCGGCGTTCGGCGTCAATCTCGTCCGACCAGCTTTCGCCGCGGGCCAGGGCCGCATCGCGCTGGGCCAGGCGCGGGGCGGGCAGCGGCAGGCGCACCAGCTCGTCCAGGGTGCGGCCCTGGGCGGCCTGCGCCGGCCAGCCCAGCAGGGTCTCGGCGTGGCGGTTCCAGAAGGTGACGCGGCCATCCGCATCCAGGGCGATGATGGCGCGCTCGACCACGTCGAGCAAACGGGCCTGAAAGCGGACGGCGCGGGCGCTGTCCTCGGCCTGGTCCTGCGCGGATTGGGCCTGGCGGGCCTGGGCCAGGGCCTGGCGCTGGGCGCCGTCGGAGATGAGGCGGCTGAGGGCCAGGCCGCCGAGAGCCAGGCCATAGGCGACCCAGGTTTGGGGGTTGGCAAAGACGCCCACGCCGCGGGCGCGCAGCAGCATCAGCACCAGCATGCCAAAGCCGGCCAGCAGGACGGTGCGCGGCCCGGCCAGCACCATCGCCATGACGGGGGGCAATAGGATGATGAAGTGGGCGGCCTGGGTGAGGTAGGGCTCGCCCAGGGCGGCGGCCACCATGCCGGCGGTGAGGAAGACGGCGGCCGGGCCGGCCCAGCGCCAGTCGCGCCAGCGGGCCCACAGCAGGGCGCCGTAGATGACGACGGCCGCGCCCAGCACGCCAGTGGAGGCGGCGTTGCTGTCGGGGATGAACAGCCGCGCCACGAACAGGCCGGCGGTGGCGGCCACGAGCAGCCCAAGCAGACCAAGAGACGCCCGGCGCTGGGTGAGGGACATGCGGGGGGGATTATAGTGTGAAGGGTATAAAGGGCATAAAGGGACTCGGGGGACTCGGGGGACTCGGGGGACTCGGGGGAAGGGTATAAGGGGCATAAGGGGTAATGGGGGCGGGGGAAGCGGGGGCGCTG
>CAZCEC010000024.1:43390-65070 GCA_964497615.1 uncultured Anaerolineales bacterium
GAGGGGGGTGGGGGGGGGGGGGGGGGGGGGGGGGCGGGGGGGGAAGGGGGAAAGGGGGAAAGGGGGGGAGGGGGGGGGGGGGGAAGCGGGGGCGCTGCGCAGTCTCCCCGCACCCCGCCAGGCCACAGCGCCGCGCCCATCCTTGGCGCGCCGCCCTTCTCCCCTTCTCCGCGCGCTCCGCGGTTAAGTTACTCCCCTTCGTGCCCATTCGTCCTAATTCGTGGTAATTCGTGGCAAAGGTTTTTGCCCCTTCCGCCCCAGCGCAAACGCCCCGCCCGCGATGCCGGCCCCCAGCAGCAGCCCCAGCAGCAGTGGCCCGTAGCCGCTGGCCGCTGGCACGGGCGCACCAGTCTCCGCTTGGACGGCCTTGAGCGCCGCGATCTCGGCCTGCTGCGCCTGCACCAGCGTATACAGCCCCTGGATGGCCGCCAGCGCCACCCCGTCCGCGTCCACCACGCCGATGGTCGTGTCGCCCTCGCCCAGGCCAAAGGCCGCATAGAAGTCCTGCGCCATCGGCCCCATGTGGCGGATAGCGGCCTCCTGCGTGGTGTAGTTCCAGGTCTGGATCGGGATGCCGGCCAGCGTGTTAAGGATGTCCACGCCATCCACCGGCGCGAAGTGCTCTTTAAGGTTGCGGTCGGAGAAGGACACCCAGGTGCCGGAGCCGGGGGCCAGCGACGTGCCGACCGTGCCGGCGTCGTTGGTGGTCAGGCGGATGCCGCCGTTGGCCCGCACCAGAAATTGGTTCTCGGTGGTGGACGAGATGACGCTGGTGCTGCTGTGCGACCAGACGAACGCGCCGTCGTGCAGCGCGCGGGCGTTGTGCCCCGCCGCGAAGCTGAAGTCGCCGCTGGCAAGGTTGTTGTATCCGCCCGGCACGGTGCTGGCGGTGCCGCTGGCGGTGTTGCCTGCGAATCCGCCCATGCCATTCCAGCCGCCGCCGCCCACCGTGGCCGCGCCACCGCTGGCAGTGTTGCCATGGCCCCCGCCCACCGTGGAACCGCCGCCGCTGGCGATGTTATCGTCGCCGCCGCCCACGGTGGCCGTGCTCTCGCTGGCGGTGTTGTTCTGGCCGCCGCCTACAGTCGCGTAGAAGTCGCTGGCGGTGTTGCCCCACCCCCCGCCCACCGTGGCAAAGTCTATACTGGCGCTGTTGCCCTCGCCGCCGCCCACCGTGGTACCCGTGCCGCTGGCGGTGTTAAGATCGCCGCCACTCACCGCGGCACCCGTGCCGCTGGCGGCGTTGTTCCACCCCCCGCCCACTGTGGCGTACAGTCCGTCGGCGACATTCTCAAATCCGCCGCTGACCGTGGCTAAGTTGATGCTGGCAGTGTTGTTTTCGCCGCCGCCCACCGTGGCGGATGTGCCGCTGGCGGTGTTGCCATCACCGCCGCCCACCGTGGCACGCACGCCGCTGGCAGTATTATCCTGGCCGCCGCCCACCGTGGCATGCGCGCCGCTGGCAGTGTTGAGCTGGCCGCCGCCCACCGTGGCATAGTCGTCATTCGCGTTGTTGAGCTGGCCGCCCGCCACCACCGCCGCCAACCCGCTGGCGGTGTTGAACGTGCCGCCGCCCACGGTGGCGTGCAGGGCGCTGGCGAAGTTGCCCGCGCCGCCGCTCACCGTCGCGTTCTGCCCGCTGACGTTGTTACCGGTGCCGCCGCCCACCGTGCCGTGGTTGCCGCTCACCTGGTTCACCCCCGGCCCGCCGCCGCCCGCAATCACCGCGCCCACCGCCCCGCCCGTCACCGTGTTGCTGATGTAGCCGCCGATGATGTTCGGGCTGGTGGCGTTCTGCTCGGTGCGCAGGCCGGGCAGGGCCAGGGCCAACGGCGCAGGCGTCACCGCCTGGCGCGGGGTGAGAGTCTCGAAGCTGCCGCTCCCCGCCGGGCAGCGCACGGCGATATTCAGCCAGCGGGCACTGCCATCAAAGGCCCGCGCCCCAAACAGGCCGGTGCTGTTGAGCAGTAACGTGAAGCGCCCGCCGGTCACGGTGACATTCGCCAGGGTCTCGGTGCCGCCCACCTGCGCGCCGGATGAGACCGCATCCCACAGGCTGACGCGGAAGTCGCAGGCGCCGGTGACGGGCACGCCGCCGCTGGTGAGGCCGCCCTGGTAGGTGAAGCCGGTGCCGGGCAAGGCGGCCACGCTCAGCCCGCCGCCGTCAACGGGCGGGCCATCAGCCTGGGCGGACGCGCCGCCCCCGGCGGCAAACACCAGCAGGCCAATCAGCAAGATGGGCAGAACATGGCGCAGGGTCATGGGGCGGATCTCCGTATGCGATTGGGGTGGAACGCGGGGCAGTGGCCCAGAGTCGTGCCGGGGGAGTATGGATTGAGACAGGGCGCGGGGCAAGCGGCATAAGCGGCTCCGGGGCAGGCGGTGTGTGCGTCCAACCCACACCTTACACCGCGGGCGCACCCAGTGTCATGGGAGCGGCGCCCCCATCTTGCTCCTATCCTGGGGCCGCGCCCACGATCTCACCCACAGCATTGTTGTTCCGCAGCTGGGCGGTTCATCCGCCCGCAACCCGGCCCAGCCCGCGCGCCACGGAGCGCACCTTTCGCGAACGAACTTGAGGGCACATCGGGGTTGCCCTTCCGCGGATCAGAAACGCAACCGTGGGCGCGCCATTCATTGGTGCGGGCGGGCGCGCATTTGACACGCGCCGCGCGCGGCCTAGAATTGGCCCGCGTTCCGCATCCGCTTTCTCATCCCCCCAGGAGACACCGATGGCCTACGTTAAAATTTCTAATGCCGCCGCCGACAAGCTCGTAAAGAAGTACAAGGACCTGAAGGACGACCTGCCCAACAAGACCGGCAACGCCCTGGGGCCGCACAAGGCCCAGATGGAGTCCGTGGGCACCAAGGCCGAAGAAGCCCTGAACCAGAACATCCGCACGCTGGCCGGCTACTTCGCCCAGCACCAGAAGTTGGTGAACGAGCTGCACGCCAAGGCGACGGCCGAGCTGAAGTTCGCCAAGGACGCCGCCGCCAAGTACAAGAAGAAGCCCGAGTCGTCGGTGGCCGCCGCGCTCCAGCGGCACATCCAGCAGCTTAAGAGCTTCCACGACCAGTACACGCAGGACGCGACCGACTATGGCGCCTCGTCCACCGAGGTGCGCCCGTACAACCCCACCGGCCAGATCGACAAGAAGTACACCACCACCTTCAGCCTGGAGCGCAGCAAGCTGATCAACGGCCAGCAGGCGCTGCTGCTGAAGGGCAACCAGCTTAAGGCCATGCACCAGGAAGGCAAGGCGCTGCTGGCCATCGCCACCAAGGCCATGGCGAAGAAGAACGTGCAGCACGCCGGGCTGGTGCGGCCCCAGGCGCTGACCGCCGCCACCGCCCTGGACACCAAGCTGACGAAGATGCTGGCCGACCTGAAGGTGCCGTCGGGGATGACGCCCAAGCCGGCCGCCATCGCCACCGGGCTGCTCTCCTTGCGGGGCATGGCCACCAACGACAACCTGCTGCAAGACAAGAACGACCTGGAGCAGGCGCGCGGCGCGTGGCAGACGACCGACACCGCCTATAAGACGATGGTGACCAAGAAGAAGGCGATGGAGGCGCTGCTGGCCAGCCAGACCAAGGGCCTGCGCTCCACCGAGAAGGCCGACCCGGCCATCAAGCAGACGCTGAAGAACGCCGAGGCGAGCGTCAAGGCCGCCGCGACCGAGATCAAGTCCAAAGACGCCGACTACGCCGCGTCCAAGAAGTTCATCGGGGTGATCGAAGCCAAGGCCAAGAAGAAGAAGATCGCCTGACCTGGCGCCCGTTCAACGGCAGGCAATGCGCTGGCCCCCGGCCCCGTGCGGCGGGGGCCTTTGTTGTCATCGTTGGCCGTCGCTGTCATCGTCGGCCATCCTTGTCATCTTGAGCGCGAACGACGCCTGCTGATGCTAGAGTGCAAGGCGGCGCGCGAAAGATATCGAGGGATCATCGACGATACCCTTCGCGCGCCGGCCTGTGCACACCGCCGCCTTGCGCTCGTTCGCGCTGTGCGCAGCCGCCCCGTGGGCCAGGGTGACAACGATCACCAGCGATACCCTTCGCGCGCCGGCCTGTGCGCACCGCCGGCTTGTGTTCATTCGCGCTGTGCGCAGCCGCCCCGTGGGCCAGGGTGACAGGGATCATCGGCGCCATCGCCGTTCGTCACTGTCATCTTGAGCGCGAACGACGGGCGGTGGGGCTGGCGCACAAGGCGGCGCGCGAAAGATATCAATGGTTCATCGACGATACCCTTCGCGCGCCGGCTTGTGCGCGATACCCGCTTGTATTCATTCGCGCTCAGGGTGACAACGAATTTCGGCGAGGCCCTTCGCGCGTCACCTTGTGCGCCACGCCGGCTTGTGCTCGTTCGCGCTCAGGGTGACAAGGTTCGGCGGTGTCTGTCATTGTCACCTTGGCCCACGGGGCGGCTGCGCCGCTGGGACGGACGCGACACCGCCCCTCAGCGCCGATTGCGCCGCGGCGCTTCCGGCGCGACAATGCCGCCATGCCGCAGTACTACGTCTACCTCCTCGCCAACCGTTCGCGGATGCTGTATGTCGGCGTCACCAACGACCTGCGGCGCCGGCTGTTTGAGCACCGCCGCAAGCTGCTGCCTGGCTACACGCAGAAGTACAACCTGACCCAGTTGGTGTATTACGAGACGACGCCCAATATCAGCGCCGCCATTCAGCGCGAGAAGCAGATCAAGGGCTGGCGGCGTGAGAAGAAGTTGGCGCTGGTGAGCGGTGCCAACCCGGCGTGGCGCGACCTGGCGGAGGATTGGCGCGAGGGGCCGGGATGACATTGAATGTCAGCGCCATCGCCGTGCGTCACTGTCATCATCGGCCATCACTGTCATCTTGAGCGCGAACGACGGGCGGTGGGACTGGCGCACGGGGCGGCGCGCGAAAGATATCAATGGTCCATCGCCGATACCCTTCGCGCGCCGCTTTACGCAGGATGCCGGCTTGCATTCATTCGCGCTCAGGGTGACAGTGAACGTCGGTGCCGTCAACGGTCTTCACTGTCATCTTGAGCGCGAATGACGCGTGGTGGGACTGGCGCACGGGGCGGCGCGCGAAAGATATCGTTGATTTCGTCGGCGATGGCCGACGATACCCTTCGCGCGCCGCCTTGTGTGCCACGCCGCCTTGTGCTCATTCGCGCTCAGGGTGACAGTGATCTCAGCGTGACAGGGATGTTCAGCGAGGCCTTTCGCGCGCATCCGTGCTATACTCCCGCGCCAACCAGGAGAGCACCCGTTTTCCCTTCACCCACAGTTCGTGCCGGCCGCGCCGGGGCGAACTGCTTTCGTTAACGGAGACTGGCGCGAAAGGAGCGCCCACATGGACAAACTTCAATTGTCGGCCCAGCAGCTCGCCTGCATGGACCTGTTCGGCTTCCTGCGCTTCCCCGGCCTGCTGAGCGACCGGATCGACCGCATCATCGAAGAGTTCGAACGCGTGTTCGTGGACAAGGGCGGGCACTACGGCATCGCGCACGACGGCACGCGGCGCTCGTGCATCCTGCCCTTCATCGACCAGAGCGAGTACCTGGCCTCCCTGCTGGACGACCCGCGCATCGACGGCCTGTTCGCCAGCCTGCTGGGGGCGGACTACACCTACCTGGGCAGCGACGGCAACTTCTACACCGGCGACACCCACTGGCACTCCGACACCGACTTCTCCGGCCAGCACCGCGGCGCGCCGCCGCGCACCTTCTACAAGCTGGCCCTGTACCTGGACCCGGTGGACGCCCACACCGGCGCGCTGCGCGTCATCCCCGGCAGCCACCGCTGGGGCGAAGGCTTTGCCATGCAGCTTCAGGAAGCGCTCAAGGACCCGCAGGCGAATCTGGGCGTCTCGGGCGGCCAGGTGCCGGCGGTGGCGCTGGCCAGCCAGCCCGGCGACGTGGTCATCTTCAACCAGGCCACCAAGCACAGCGCCTGGGGCGGCAGCACGCGGCGGCGAATGTTCACCATCAACTGCACACCGCGCTACCGCGAGGACGAGACGCACTGGCTGCGCAACGAGATCGCCGGGTTTGCGCGCTTCTGGCCGGACTCGGTGTATGGGGCGGCGATGAAGGCGGGGGCCGGGCCAGCGCGCATGGTGCACCTGGAGCAGGGATTGGGAATGGATGAGTTCCTGGCCGGCGAAGTGGTGAAGGCCAAGGCGACGATGAGCGAGCCGGCGCGGGGATAAGCCGGCGCGTGAGCGTGTGGGAGTGTGGGCGTTATGCCCACATTCCCACGCCCCGGCACGGGTTATCTTTCGTTCGCGCTCCTGGCGGCTTCACCACAGGTGCAGGCCGTCGTTCTTCGCCGGTCCAACGGGCGAATACCAGTACGCATAGGTGAGGGCCAGGAACGCGGCGAAGAAGAGCAGGCTGAAGAACGGCGTGGCGAGGCGGGCGACCCGGTCCGAGTCAAGGACGACCGTGTCGCCCGTCTGCGCGTCCGCGCAGAAGAACGAGACGGTCGTATAGGTCTCCGAGCCGATCTGGCTCTGGTGCTGGGTATAGGTCATCGCGCCCGCGGGGCAGACAAACGGCCGGGTGAGGAACGTCAACACCGGCGGGTACCAGGCCCCGATCCCCAGCGCGCCGCCGGTGTAGCCCATGACGATGGCAAACAGCAATTCGGCGGCCAGCCCGACGATCAACCACTTGCGCTCAACTTTTCTGATTCGCATAGCCCTTTATCCCGATCAGCTTACCGGAGCGTTTTCCAGACCGGCGCGCTGACGGCCACAAAGACCAGTACAGGCCGGGCAGTATATCCGCAATCGTGCGCCGCGCCGGGTGCCACACCCGCGCTTGCCCCGCGCCGCGACTCGCGCCATACTCCCCGCGCAACCATTCACCGCCCCCACAACCACAAAGGAGCCGCCCCATGCCATTGCGCCGCGCACTGCCCATCGTGCTGATCGGTCTGCTGCTCTTCTCCTCCACCGGAGGCGCCCTGGCGCAAGACCCTGGCCCCGCCCAGCCCGGCGGCGGGCAGGTGCCGCTGGGCACGGGCTTCACCTACCAGGGCCGGCTGGAAAGCGGCGGCAATCCCCACACCGGCGCGTGCGGCTTCGAGTTTGGCCTGTGGGATGACATCGGCGGCGGCGCGCAGAGCGGCATCACCCAGACCGTCAGCGCCGTCGCCGTGGCCGACGGCTACTTCAGCGCGCAGTTGAACGGCGGCGCCGAGTTTGGCCCCAGCGCCTTCCAGGGCAATGCCCGCTGGCTGGCCATCCGCGTGCGCTGCCCCGACAGCGGCGGCTACACCGCGCTCAGCCCGCGCCAGGCGCTGACGGCCGCGCCCTATGCCCTGTTCGCCACCGGCAACTGGGGGCTGAACGGCAACTACGGCACGACTGCGGCCAACTTCCTGGGCACCACCGACAACATGACCCTGACCTTCATGGTCAACGGCGCCACCGCCTTCCGGCTCTCCCCGCACGCCACCAGCCCGAACGTCATCGGCGGCCACATCAGCAACACGGTGGGCGTGGGCATCTTCGGAGCCACCATTAGCGGCGGCGGCTCGAGCGGTGGCGGCGCCAACACCGTCTACAGCAGCTATGCCACGGTGGGCGGCGGCCAGGCCAACTCCGCCTACGGCCTGTGGGCCGCCGTGGGCGGCGGCCAGGCCAACACCGCCAGCGACCAGTGGGCCGCCGTGGCCGGCGGCTCGTTCAACACCGCCAGCAACTGGGTCGCCTTCGTGGGCGGCGGGGTCAGCAACCTCGCCAGCGGCTACGCGGCCACCGTGCCCGGCGGCGACCGCAACACCGCCAGCGGCGACTACAGCTTCGCCGCCGGCCGCAACGCCCGCGCCATCCACCAGGGCGCCTTCGTTTGGGCCGATAGCAACAGCGGCATCATCACCTCCACCACCACCAACCAGTTCCTGGTGCGCGCCAGCGGCGGCATCACCGTATACACCAACTCGGCCGCCAACGCCGGTGTGCGCGTCTTCCCCGGCGGCGGCAGTTGGACCTCGGTGTCCGACCGCAACGCCAAGGCCAACTTCGCGCCCGTGGATGGGGTCGCCATCCTGAACACCCTGGCGGGCATTCCCATCGAAACGTGGAATTACAGCGCGCAAGATGCCAGCATCCGGCATATCGGCCCCATGGCGCAGGACTTCTATGCCGCCTTCGGCGTTGGCGAGACCGAGACCGGCATCAGCACGGTGGATGCGGACGGCGTGGCGCTGGCCGCCATCCAGGGTCTCTATACCGTGGTGCAGGAGAAAGAGTCGCTGCTCACCGAGCAGCGGGCGGCGCTGGATGCGCAGCAAGCCGCGCTTGCAGAGCAAAGCGCCAGAATCGCGGCGTTGAGCGAACGCGTGGCGGCGCTGGAATCCATGGGCGAGACGGAAGGACCGGTGACCAACACCGTGCAGCTTGCCCTCGTCCTCGGCGCGGGCCTGCTGGCCGGGGCCGGCATCGGCGCGGGCGCGCTTGCGCTCGGAACGCAGTGGAGGGCGTTTGCGCTCGGGCGAGTCCAGCGACGATAACGCTGGCCGTTCGTTGATAAGACCTGCCAGGTTTGGCGTGTGGGGCACTGAGACGTGCGCACAACAAACCCGGCAGGTCTGTGCGCTGAATTCAACGGCGCGTCAATGTTAAAGCCGATCAACTGGCCGGCCACCACCCGGTCTTTAGCGGAACCACGCTCGGGTTCAAGCCGATGGCAGAACGCGGTTCACAAGCGCGCCCCTGGCCCGACGTCAAATTCGTCCTCCGTCCTTCGTCCTTCGTCGTCGGTCGCCCTCCGTCCTTCGTCCGTCCTCGCCCGCTTGCGCTGCCCTCCGCCGGGACTATACTTGACTTGGCCGTCTCGGACGGCGCGCTGCCTGGTTTGCACGTGCAGAGCTTCTCTGTGGGTGGAGGCCATTTGCATGCCGATTAACATTTGATGCCGCGCTTCGCCGCGCGCCCCCCAACCCCGCTCCCCCGCGCCGCCGCCCGCGCCGCACACCGCGCGCTCTCCGCCGCGCTGCTGCTGGCCGCCATGCTCGTCCAGCCCGCCCCCGCCCGCGCCGCCCCACTCGACCCGCCCGGCCCCGCTCTCACTCAACTGCTGGCCCCCGCCGCGCCCCAGGGCGCCCCCTGCACCACCGTCGTCACCACCACCGTGGACTCCGGCTATGGCAGCCTGCGCGACGCCGTGGCCTGCGCCCCCTCCGGCGGGAGTGTCACCTTCAGCGGCCTGCCCGTCAGCAGCACCCTCACCCTCACCACCGGCGAGATCGCCTTCACCAAGACCCTGACCCTCGACGGCAGCGGCGCGCCCGGCCTCGCCGTGGACGGCAACAGCGCCGGCCGCATCTTCAACATCGGCCCAGCCAGCCCCGTCACCCTGACGGCGCTGACGCTTCAGCACGGCAGCGTCCACGGCCGCGGCGGCGCGGTGCAGACCGACGGCCCCCTCGTGCTGAGCCAGGTGGCGCTGCTCGACAATACCAGCACGAACGAAGGCGGCGGCGCGTATGCCGGCGAAGCCCTGACGGTGACCAACAGCCTGTTCGCGGGCAACGCCTGCACCAGCGCCTGCCTGGGCGGCGGCGCCTATAGCGGCGGGCACCTGGCGCTGACCGGCGTGGACTTCATCAGCAACACCAGCACCGGCCACGGCGGCGGCGCGTTTGCAGGGGTGGCGCTCACGGCCACCAACAGCCTGTTCGAACGCAATGCCTGCCTGGCCGCCGATTGCGGCGGCGGCGGGCTGTATGCCGGCCTGACCCTGGCGGTGACCAGCACCGACTTCCTCACCAACACCAGCGCGGGCCACGGCGGCGGCGGCGCGTATGCCGCCGTCGCCGCCGCCCTCAGCGGCGGCCTGTTCCAGGGCAACGCCTGCGCCGGCCTCTCGTGCGACGGCGGCGGGCTGTATGCCGGTCTGACCCTGACCCTCAGCGGCACCGACTTCATCAGCAACACCAGCCGCGGCGGCGGCGGCGGGGCCTATGCCTCCGGCGCCACGGTGACGGGCGGGCGCTTCGAGCGCAACACCTGCCTCGCGACCTGCACGCGCGGCGGCGGCGGGCTGAATGCGGCTGGCCTGACCCTGACCGGCACGCAGTTCATCAGCAACACCGCTCAGAGCTTCCACGGCGGCGGGGCAAACGCCTTCACCGCGGCCGTCAGCGGCGCCCGCTTCCAGGGCAACACCTGCGCCGGGCCCGACTGCTTCGGCGGCGGGCTGTACACCGCCAGCAGCCTGGCCCTGACCGCGACCGAGTTCATCAGCAACACCAGCACCGGCTACGGCGGCGGCGCCATGGCCGGCACCACGGCGTTGGTGAGCGGCGGGCGCTTTCAGAGCAACCTTTGCACTCAACTCGACTGCACCGGCGGCGGGCTGTATACCGCCAGCACCCTGGTCCTCACCGGCACCGACTTCATCAGCAACACCAGCGAGGTCGCGGGCGGCGGGCTGTGGGTGGGCGGCATGGCCGCGCTGACCGGCGCCCGCTTCGAGCGCAATGACTGCCTCGGGTCCACGTGCAGCGGCGGCGGGCTGTTTGCCATCCTGACCCTGGCCCTGACGGCGACCGACTTCATCAGCAACACCAGCGTCACCGGCGGCGGCGGAGTGTTTGTCTTCGGCGACGCCGCGCTGGCTGGCGGGCGCTTCGAGCGCAACGCCTGCACCGGGTCCGTTTGCACCGCCGCCGGGCTGCATGCCAATGGCGACCTCGTCCTCACCGGCACTGCGTTCATCAGCAACACCGCCCCCGGCGACAGCGGCGGCGTGTTTGCCAACCAGGCCGCGCTGGTGACGCAGGCCACCTTCCAGGGCAACGCCTGCACCCTGGCCGGCTGCCGGGGCGGGGGGCTGCTGGCCCGCGGCGTCACCACCGTGACCCACAGCGCCTTCACCGGCAACCAGGCCGCGGGCCAGGGCGGCGGCGCGGCCTTCCTGCTGGACGGCCCGCACACCCTCGCCAACGTCACCTTCTCCGGCAACTCGGCCGGCGTTGGCGGCGGCGGGGTGCTGGCGAGTTTCGGCGCGGGTGTCCAACTGCTGAACGTGAGCGTGGTCAGCAATACGGCTCCCAGCGGCGGCGGCCTGTTGGCCGAGTTCGGCGCGACGGTGGGCGTGACCAACACCCTGTTCGCCTACAACGGCGCGTCCACCTGCGCCGGGGCCATTGCCTTCGGCTCGCACAACCTGGAGTTTCCAGGCACCGGCTGCGCCGCCCTCGGCCCTGGCGCGGGCTTCTCCACCGCGGACCCGCTCCTCGCGCCGCTGGCTCTCAACGCCCCCGGCCCCGCGTGGACCCACGCCCTGCTGCCCAACAGCCCCGCCCGCGACGCTGGTCACGCCCCCACCTGCGCCGGCCCGCTGGTGAACAACCTGGACCAGCGCGGCGTGGCGCGCCCCATTGACGGCGACGCCGTCCCCGGCGCGGTGTGCGATCTCGGCGCCTACGAAGCTGAGCCGGCGCTGTTGCTCTTGTACCTGCCGCTGGTGATGCGGTAGGTTGCGTGCCTTCACCACGAAGGCGCTAAGCCGCGAAGCGTCACGAAGAGAACATCAATACCGCGGAGCACGCGGCCCACTCCACTTCGTCGCGGGGGGCTTCGCTCAGCGCGCGGAGAAGGCGTGGTGCGCTCTCCCTGCCGTGAGCGCGGCCCCCAGGGACTTGTCATCGGAGTACCGTAGCGGGGGGGATTCTGCGAAGCGTCCCCCCCGGCCCGCCCCTGCGCCTCTATGAGCAGATCGAAGCACCTGCCGCGGAGAAGGTGCGGCGGACGCTGGCGGAGTGGAAAGGTGGGGCAACGGTGGCAACGGATTTTGAAACGGATTAAACGGATTGGGCGTTGAAAAAGGATAAGGTGGTTGGCGTTAGGGCCTGATCCGCTCCCAAGCGTGGTCCCGAACCCGGCCAGGGTCCCGTTAAAAGGCTGCCATCCGCACGGTTTTTAGCGGAACCACGTTGTAGTCCAGGCCAACGGCTGGGCGCGGATTAGAAACGCAACCCGGACACCCCCTCAGCAGTGATACCCCTCGCGCGCCGTCAGGTGCGCCAGGCCCGGCTTGCGCGACCTGCGCTCGGGGTGACAATGTCTTCGGTGATGATCGTGGATCAACATCGCAAAAACCGTTGTCACGCTGAGCGCGAACGCAGCCAAGCGCAATCTCCCACCCCCTCCGCGCGCGAAGCGTATCGTTGAGCAATCGTCGATACCCCTCGCGCGCCGGCTGGTGCGCCAGGCCCCGCTTGTGCGACTTGCGCTCGGGGTGACATTGAAATTCGGTGCCGCTCCGCCGCGTGCCCCCATCGCGCCTGCCATGCGCTCCTACGCCCGGCGCCCACACGCCCGCGCCCCCACACGCTCACCCGCCCAGTGCGAAGCCCCCACGCGCCCACGCGCCCCCCTCCGCCCTCCCACGCCCAATCCGCTTAATCCGCTTCAAAACAGGAACGCCCCCTTGCGGGGTCCGTTGCCACCGTTGCCACCGTTGCCCCCCGCCCCCCGCCGGAGTATAATGAACGTGTTCGCGTCGCCCGCCTGCCCAGGAGAGAGCCGCCATGCGCCACACACGCCTGATCGCCCTTACCGCCGTGCTCGTCGTGGCCGCGATTCTCACCGTCTCGCTGGCCAGCGTGGCCGGCGCCCAGTCCGGCGGCGGCTACGACCTCACCTGGAGCACCATTGACGGCGGCGGCGGCTCGTCCAGCGGCGGCGCCTACACCCTGGACGGCACCATCGGCCAGCCCGACGCCGGCACGCACTCCGGCGGCGACTACACCCTGGGCGGCGGCTTCTGGGCCGGCTTCGCCGCCGCGCTCAACAGCCTGTTCCTGCCCCTCATCAGCCGCTAGCGCCGGGCTGGCGGCGGGGGCTATCCCCATGCCCGACCAATCCCCCCTCGCCTTCTCGCTCATCCTGGCTGCCCTGGCCGCCCTCGGCCTGATCTTGGCCAGCCGCGACCTGCTGGCCCTCTTCCGGCGGCGGGCCGAAGGCGGCTGCCTCACCTGCGGCGAACCGTTCAACGCTGGCTGGCCCACCCGCACCGCCCCCACCGTCCGGCGCGGCGAGTACGAGCAGGTTTGGGTCTGCCCCAAATGCGGCACCCCGCGAGAATATTAAAACCGTGTGTCAAGTGTCGCGTGCCAAGTGTCATGTGCCAAGTGTCATGTGCCGAGTGTCGCGTTTCACGTATCACGTTTCAAGTATCATGTGCCGAGTGCCAAGTGTCAGGTGATGGGCGACACGTGACACTTGACACTTGATACCGGACACCAAATGCCTGACACTTGACACCTGACACGTGATACTTGACACCCCTCAGGAGTCCCCTCATGGCCAAACTCGTCAACCCCGACCGCAAGCAAGTATCCAAGCAGGCCGCCGCCAAACGATTGAAGGCGAACAAGCCCGCCCGCGGCAAGGCGGCGCCGTTCAAGCTCACCTATGCCACCATGTACAATCCGCCCGAGAGCATGCACACCAAGTACGACCGGGCGCTGGCCGCCGTCAAGGCCGGCATGGGCCGCGACTATGGCATGCTCATCAACGGGCAGGACGTGTTCCACGACCAGAAGTTTGAAGACCGTTCGCCCATCAACACCGACTGGGTGCTGGGCACCTTCCAGGCCGGCACGCTCGCGCACGCCGAGCAGGCCCTGGGCGCCGCCTACGCCGCCTGGCCCAAGTGGGCCGGGCTGAAGTGGCAGGACCGGGTGCGCATTATGCGGCGCGCCGCCGCCCAGATCGAGAAGCGCGTCTACGAGATCGGCGCGGTGCTCTCGCTGGAAGTGGGCAAGAACCGCATGGAAGGCCTGGGCGACGCGCAAGAGACCGCCGACCTGATCTACTACGCCTGCGACCAGATGGAAGCGAACGGCGGCTACGTTAAAGAGATGGGCCGCGACCCCTTACGCGGCTACCACACCACCAACATTTCCATCCTGCGCCCGTATGGGGTGTGGGTGGTCATCAGCCCCTTCAACTTCCCCTTCGCGCTGGCCGGCGGCCCCAGCGGCGCGGCCCTGGTGGCCGGCAACACCGTCGTCTTCAAGCCCGCCTCGGATACGCCCCTCACCGGCCGGCTGCTGGCCGAGTGCATGCGCGACGGCGGCGTGCCGGCGGGCGTGTTCAACTTCGTCACCGGCGGCGGGCGCGCCATCGGCCAGCCCCTGGTGGACGACCGGCGCGTGGCCGGCATCACCTTCACCGGCTCCTACGATGTGGGCATGGGCATCTACCGCAGCTTCGCCGCCGGCCGCTACCCGCGCCCCTGCATCGCCGAGATGGGCGGCAAGAACCCCGCCATCGTCAGCCGCAACGCCAATCTGGAAGACGCCGCCACCGGCATCGTGCGCTCCGCCTTCGGGCTGCAAGGGCAGAAGTGCTCCGCGAACTCGCGCATCTTCGTCGAAGCGCCGGTCAAGGATAAGCTGGCCCAGCTCCTGGTGGACAAGACCCGCGCCCTTAAGATTGGCGACCCCACCGCCCGCGAGAACTGGCTCGGCCCGGTGGTCAACGCCAACTCCTACCGCGAGTTCAGCGAGTTCAGCGAAGAGTTGTCGCAGGCCGGCGACATCCTGCACGGCGGGCGCCAGCTCACCGACGGCGAGTATGGCAAGGGCTACTTCTGCGAGCCGACCCTGGTGGCCGGGGTGGACCGCGGCCACCGGCTGTGGCAGCACGAGATGTTCCTGCCCATCACCATGCTGGCCGAAGTGGACTCGCTGGACGAAGCCATGCGCCGCGCCAACGACGTGGCCTACGGGCTGACGGCCGGCTTCTACGGCTCCAAGAAGGAAGCCGACTGGTTCTTCCAGCACATCGAAGCCGGCGTCACCTACGCCAACCGGCCGCAGGGCGCGACGACGGGCGCGTGGCCGGGGTTCCAGCCTTTTGGCGGCTGGAAGGGGAGCGGCTCCACCGGCAAGAACGCGGGCGGCCACTACTACCTGCCGCTGTATATGCACGAGCAGATTCGGACGAAGGTGGAGAGAGCGAAGTAGAACCGCGCCGATTGACCTGCCAAGCGGTGATGTGGCGTCGGGGCCGCGTTTCAACAGGCACCAACTTGACGTGGTGTCCAGGTTGCGTTTCTAATCCGCGCCCAGGCGTTTACCTGATCCCGAGCGTGGTCCCGCTAAAGATCGTGCGGACCGCAGCCCTTTTAACGGGACCATGCTTGGGTTCAGAGACACGCGTGGGCGCGGATTAGATCACGACTCCCCAGACATCACATCAAGCTTATGCGTGAGAGATCAGCTTGAAAGCCGTCACCTACGCCCGCTACGGCCCGCCCGACGTGCTGCGGGTGGAGGAGATCGAGCCGCCCGCCCCCAGCGACGATCAGCTTCTCGTCCGGGTGCGGGCGTCGTCCATTAACGCCGGCGACTACCGCGTGCGCGCCGGGCGGCCCGCCTTCCTGCGCGTGATGATGGGCGCGCCCTTCAAGCCCCGCAGCAATCGCCTCGGCTCCGACCTGGCCGGCGTGGTGGAGGCCGTGGGCGCGAACATCACCCAGTTCCAGCCGGGCGACGAAGTGCTGGGCTGCCGCAGCGGCGCGTTTGCGGAGTACGTCGTGGCGCGCGAGCGGCAGTTGGCCCACAAGCCCGCCCATGTCTCGTTCGAGCAGGCCGCCGCCGTGCCGGTGGCGGGCCTGACCGCCGTGCAGGGCCTGCGCGATGCGGGCAAATTGCAGGCGGGCCAAAAGGTGCTCATCTATGGCGCGTCCGGCGGGGTGGGGACATGCCTGATCCAGGTGGCCAAGGCGCTGGGGGCGGACGTGACGGCGGCGGTCAGCCCGCGCAATCTGGAGTTGGCGCGCGCGCTGGGCGCGGACCGGGTGCTGAACTACCGCGCCGACGACTTCGCCCGCCGCCCGGAGCGCTACGACCTGATCGTGGCCGCCAACGGCTACCGCTGGATCGGCGACTACGGGCGCGCCCTCCAGCCGCAGGGGCGCTACGTGTGCGCGGGCGGCACGCTGCCGCAGCTTTTCCAGGCCATGCTGCTGGGCGGGGCGCTCTCGCGCGCGGGCGGCAAGCAGTTCAGCTTCATGGGCATCGCCGATGTCGTCCAGAGCGATCTGGTCTTCCTGGCGGAGATGCTGCGCGACGGCACGCTCACGCCCCACATCGACCGACTCTATCCCCTGAGCGATATCGTGGCCGCGTTCGAGTACGTGGAGGGCGAGCACGCGCAGGGGAAGGTGGTGATAACGATTGATGGCGCCCAAGCACAAACTTGACGGGCTGCCGGGGGAGTCGTGATCTAATCCGCGCCCACACGTGATTCTGAACTCAAGCATTGTCCCGTTAAAGTGCGGACGTCCGCACGATCTTTAGCGGGACCACGCCCGGGATCACGCCAACGCTCAGGAGCGCATTAGAAACGCAACTTTGACACCCCATCCCGTTCATTCTTGAGAGATCAACTTGAAAGCCATCGTCTACGCCCGCTACGGCCCGCCCGCCGTCCTCCAACTCGCGGACGTGCCCAAGCCCGCCCCGGCCGACGGCGAAATCCTGATCAAGCTCCACGCCGTCTCCGTCAACCGCTCGGACTGGGAGTCGCTCATCGGCCAACCCCTGTACGCCCGCATCGGCGGGCCGTTCAAGCCGGGCAAGGCCATCCTCGGCTCCGACATCGCGGGCGTGGTGGAAGCGGCCGGCCCCGGCCACACCCGCTTCCAGCCCAGCGACGAAGTCTTTGGCGACATCCTGGGGCACATGGGCGGCTTCGCCGAGTACGTCTGCGTGAAGGGCACGGCCCTGGCCCACAAGCCCCCCGGCCTGAGCTTTGCGGCGGCCTCCACCCTGCCGCAGGCCGGCGTCATCGCCCTGCAGGCCATCCGCGACCAGGGCCAGGTGCAGGCCGGCCAGCGCGTGCTCATCAACGGCGCGGGCGGCGGCGGCGCCTTTGCCATTCAGCTTGCCAAACAGCGCGGCGCGGAAATCACCGCCGTGGACCACGGCCGCAAGGCGGACTTCCTGCGCGGGCTGGGCGCCGATCACGTCCTCGACTACACCCAGCAGGACTTCACCCGCACCGGCCAGCAGTACGACCTGATCCTGGACCTGATCGCCCATCGCTCCGCGCTGGCCTATCCGCGCGCCCTGCGCCCCGGCGGCCAATACCTGTTCGTGGGCGGCTCCGTCAGCACCCTGCTCCAGCTTCTGCTGTTGGGGCCGCTCATCCGGCGGATGACGGGCAAGCACATGCGCCTGCTGATGGTGCAGACCAACCGCCAGGACATCGAAACGCTGGGCGAGATGGCCGCGGCTGGCACGCTGACGCCGGTCATCCACCGCCGCTATCCCCTCAGCGAAACGCCCGAAGCCCTGCGCGTGCTCGGCGCGGGGCAGGCCAACGGCAAGCTCGTCATCACGCTCGCGGCAGACGCGGGCTAAGGCGGTGTCACGACTTGTGATCCTCCCCAAAATCCGCGACCCGCGCTTCATCACCCTCCGCCGCGGCGGCACGCTGACGGATGCGGACCATCACCGGCTCGCGCTGTGGGCGGCGGCCTGCGCGGAGCACGTCCTACACCACTTCGAGTCCGTGCGGCCGGACGACCCGCGCCCCCGCCAGGCGATTGAGCAGGCCCGCGCCTGGGTGCGCGGCGAGACCCGCATGATGCAGGCGCGCGATGCGGCCGGTCATGCCAACGCCGCCGCCCGCGACCTGAGCGGGGCCGCCCGCTATGCCGCCTACGCCGCCGGCCAGGCCGCGGCCGTGGCCCACGTTGCCGCGCACGAGCTGGGCGCGGCGGCCTATGCCATCCGGGCCGCCCAGGCGGCCGCGCCCGCCGGCAAGGCGGAGCAGGCCGGGCGGCGCGAGTGCCGCTGGCAGCGCGCCCAACTCCCCAAGGCCATCCGCGCGCTCGTGCTCGATGACCAGCGGCTGCGCAACCATTTGTGCTGGTCGGTGTTCGACGGCTGAGGGCGCTCCTGTTGCGGGGCTATGGCACGCCCAGATTATCGGTTGCCTTTGGCGCGATTGTGGGTGACACAGAGCATTTGGCAGTTCTTAGCCGAACTGTCGCCGCCCTTGCTCCATGCGGCAACGTGGTCCGCGTCCATTTCGGCGAGCTTCCATATTTTGCTCTTATTGGCATCATGCCCGACTGCGCAAAGCGGGCAATTTGATTTGCCTTTCGCTTCGGCAGCAGCGGTCTGCTTGGCGTAGACGGACCTTTTGGTCGCTTCATCGAACACTCGTACATCCAGGAGCTTCGAATCTTTAAGGCCGCCGAGAATGTATTCAAAGACGCCGCTGCGCTTTTTGACATACGGGTCGGCATAAAGCCGCTTGACCTGGGCAGAAACTTTGGCCGGGTCATACGACTTGGAATGGTATTGCTCGTAGAGCCGTCCCCATTCCAGCCCCTGCATCTCCTTCTCAACATCCCTGAACACGCTCGACACCCAGTCAATGACGCTGTTGAAGTAAGTCTTCAGCTCATTGATGTTGCTTTTAGTGCGATGGGCGCTCATGTAGCCGCCAATGTCACCCTGGCTCACCCAGTCCAGCGCCCGCTCCAGGTAGGCCTGCCGGTTGGGGCTGCCCTTGATATACGCGCTCCACTTCTGGATGTTCGCGTTCTGGCTGTTGCTGAACTCGGCCTTGGCCAGCGTCACGAACGGCCCGGAGTAGATGGCGTTCAATAGCTCCTGGTCGTTGAGCGGCACGCCCGCGATGTTGATCGTCTCAAACCACTGCTTGATCTCGCTTTCCGTGCCCTCGCACTCGTAGATCAGCAATTTCGAGTCCCGAATCTTGGCCTGCTGGTCGGCGGGCAGGCTGTCGAAGTTCTTCGGGTTGCCGTCATCCATGATCGCGAACTTGTTCGTCAAGAACCGCCCGATACTGGTGATGCGCTGCTGGCCGTCCAGCACTTCAAACTTGTCCTTGGCGACGGTGTTGAAGTAGATCAATCCGAGCGGATACCCCTTGAGCAGCGAGTGGATGACGGCCTGCTCTTTCTTGCCGCCGCCGTCGGCATAGATGTAGTTCCGCTGGTACTCCGGCTGAATGGTGAGCTTGCCGCCCAGCCCGTACAGCCCTTTGCCCTCCAATTCGTTGTACACAAACCCGTCGCAGATGCCGGCGACGGTGATCCCGGTTCTCAGTGTGGTCTTCACTTCTTCTTCCCCTTAGTCGGGTGGCGGTGGCGGATAAGGACTCGTTTGAAAACCTTGACGCCGTTCACGACCCCAGAAGCGTTGAGGTCGTAAACGCCCGGCTTGCCGAATCGGTTCTGATACGCGTCCCGGCACTCGCGAGACGTGTACACCCGCGTCCTACAGGCATTGTCTGGGTCGTTGGACTCCGTGGTGCCCACAATCTCGAACTGGTCAGGGTTGTACTTGTCGAGGAAGGTAATCGGGACGCCCATCGCGCCGTCGTAGTCACTGGGTATCGCGTCGACAAACGGCACTTCGATAGCGTCGTAGTTGTCGTACTGGTCGTACGCCGCCTTCCCCTTGATCTCCTTGTGTTTGCTGAACCGCAGGTTGTCCGCCATGGTCATGAGGGGCAGCTTCTGGTGGCGGCGGCCATGATCCAGGTTTGTGTACCAGCGAACGCCCTTGACACGGATGTACTTAACGCCGTTTTCATCAACTCGCCAGCCGGCCGCGTTGAGCGGGTAGTGATCGGGAACGCGGAACTCGCGGTCCCCACTGTGGATGGTGACGCCCATCCATAGCTTGTTGGCCCTGATGAGTGGAAAAATTTCTTTGTAGGTGATGGCCTGAACGTTGCCGATGATCAGAAACTTCTTGCCGTGCTCCACGAGTTGGGCAACATACTCGCGAAACAGAGAGAAAGGCGGGTTGGTCACAATGATATCCGCCTGTTTCAAGAGCGCGATGCACTCGGGGCTGCGGAAGTCGCCGCCTTCCGCCAGGCGGGTGCGGGTGTGGGCGTTCCGCTTCAGGAAGAGCTCGACGTCTTCGATGCCGGTCGCGCCGTCTTCGTTGACATCCTTGACTGCCTCGATCTCGACGGCAATGGCCTTGGGCTTTTGGCGCTTGCCATTGCCCTCGTCATACTCCAAGAACGTGAGTTGTGCGCCGGCGATGGGCGAGCCGTCGTAGCTGGTGGTGATGAGCTTTTTCAGCCCGAGCCGGTTGAAGTTGGCGGCAAAGTATTTGAAGAAGTTGCTCTCAAAGGGATCGTCGCAATTGCAGTAGACGACCTGGCCGCGAAAGGTGTCGGGGTCGAACTCCAGGTAGGCCTCGACCTCCTTCTGGATGTCAACGTACTGCGTATAGAACTCGTCCTGCTTGGCCGTCTTCGCGGCGTGCAGGCTTCGATTCGACGGCTGGCTCGGCATTCGTTGAAGTTCCCTTAAAATAGCGCAGGCCGCCCGCTGGGTGCGAACGGCCCGGAGTCTACTGTCGGCCAATTGCCCCCAAGTGGTTGGCGACTATTATAAGCCGCGCGGGCCGCATGGCAAGCAGCAACTGGGGCCAGCGCCAGGAGGGTGCAGCGGTTGTCCATGAAAACCGCTTCTGGCGGTTGCCCCGACTCGCGCTACAATCGGGCCAGGGGCCCGGCCCAGCCATGCTCTCGCTCAAGAATCGCGTCGGCAACTTTCTCATCCTCGGCGGCCTGATTGGCCTGCTGATCTTCGTCGCCACCGCCATCACGCCGCCGGAACACGTTGACCTGTGGGCGTTCCTGATCGGCGCGGCGCTGGTGGGGGTGGGCGTGCGCTTCCGGCTGGATAAGCGCGGGCGGCCCACGGCCCCGCCGCCGCGCCCGGCCGGCCCGCCGCCCGGCGCCCAGCCGCGCCCGGCCCCCAAGGGCAAAGGCCCCGCCAAGGGCGGCGGCAAACCCGCCGGCCCGCCGCCCGGCCCGCCCCCCAGGCCCGCCCGCCGTGGCCCGCTAGCCACCATCTTCAAAGGCCCCGCCCAGCAGAAGACCGCGCCCAAGGGGCCGCCGGGCGCGGGCGCAGGGGGCAAGCCGCCGGCCAAGGGGCGTAAATAGGAAGGGTATAAGGGGGCTAAAGGGTATAAGGGGCGGGGCGACTACACATGCCCTTTATACCCTTTGCACCCTTTATACCCCTTTGGGGATAATGCACTTTTGACCCACACCCGCCTCCTCGAAGAACTCTCCCTCAACGCCTGGCCCGCGCTCCATACGCTCGTCGTGGATGGCTGGATTGTGCGCTTCGCCAATGGCTACACGCGCCGCGCCAACTCGGTCAACCCGCTGTATGCGCCGAACGGGGATGTGGAGCAGAACATCCGCGCCTGCGAAGCCCTGTTCGCCGCGCGCGGGCTGCCGACGGTCTTCAAGCTCACGCCCGCTTCGCAGCCGGCGGGCCTGGATGACATGCTGGCGGCGCGGGGCTATGCGCGCGAAGCCGAGACCAGCGTGCAGACGCTGGCATTCCCCCCTCATCCCCCAACCCCTTCTCCCCTGGGGGAGAAGGGGGGTGTGTCCGCCACCAGCACGTTCGCACGCGCCCTGACCGCCGAATGGTTCGCCGCGCACGCTGCCATCAGCGGGCTGGATCCGCGCCACCACGCCACGGCGCGGGCAATGTTAACGATGTTGGGCAGCGTTTCCACGAACACCGAACCTTTCGCCCCTGCCCGCACGGAACCACCCGCCGCCTGCTTCGCCCACATCATTCACGCCGATGCGCCGGTGGCCTGCGGGCTGGCCGTGCTGGAGCGCGGCTACCTCGGC
>CAZCEC010000024.1:65080-82504 GCA_964497615.1 uncultured Anaerolineales bacterium
TGCACCCCGCCCACCGCCGCCAGGGCTACGCCCGCCAGTTGATGCTGGACCTGCTGGCCTGGGGCCAGGCGCAGGGCGCGCACACCGCCTACCTGCAAGTGATGGCGAACAACGACGCGGCGCTGAGGCTGTATGCGGGGTTGGGATACGCGGAAGTGTACCGGTACTGGTATCGCGTGAAGGGGGTACAAGGGGCATGAAGGGCAGCGCGGTTTGACAGCCTCCCCGCCCTGTTTATAATGCGCCGCCAGCAGGCCGTATCCACATTCTACTGTGCGCTGTTTGCCCCCGTCTGGAGTGGGCGGCGCACGCCCGGCGCAGGAGGGCCAAAATGATCCGATACCCAGCCTCAGCCACCGACAAAGTGTGGCAAAGCAAGAAGACCAAGGCTGACCGGCTGCTGAAGAAGACCGGTCTGGGCACAAAGCTGATCGAGGCGGAAAAGCGGTGGAATGCGGTCCCGTGGGTCGAGTTCGCTGAACACGACTTCCAGTCCATGCAAGAAGTGAGGGTGATTGACCAGAAGCTAAAGAAAGTGCGCGCCGCCTATACCCTGCTGCTCAAAGTCCAGCCGGCAGTCCAGGCCGCCGCGAAGCATGCCTCCAACCTGTGGAAGCTCAACGGTCTGTCGCCGGAAGCCAAGCAGGCGGCGCGGGACATTTGGATCACTTTGACGGATGCCCAGCAGGAGCTCAAGCGCGCCACCGATCGCGCCCAGAGCACCCACAATCAACTTGAAAGACAGCGCGTGAACTTGAGCGTCATTCACAACCTGTCGCTGAAGCTGGCCGGCAACGTGGTGGCCACCGCGTCGAAGGCCGATTGGCGCGCCGGAGAAGGCGAGCTGGCGGTCGTCAGCAGCGATCTCAAATGGACCATTGACAAGCAGGCGATCCAGGCGCTTAAGAAGAATCAGACCAGCCTAGCCGCGGTCGGCACCCGGCAGGGCGGGAACAAGAAGCTCAAGCTGAACGTCGTGCTGGCCTTGCTGGGCGCGCCGGTCATTTTTAAGGCCAAGTAGCGGCCCGGCTCCGGCCCGGCCCGCGCCATGGACCTGCTCCAGGAGAGCCTGCGGATTGCGCGCGCGCGCCGCTACCGGGGGCAGATCGCCGAGGTCGTGGAAACCATCGCCTTCGCCGCGGGCGCGCGCGGCCAGGCGGACCAGGCCGCGCGCCTGCTGGGCGCCGCCGAAAGCCTGGCCCAGTCCATTGGCCAACTGCGCGCCCCTAGCCTGCGGGCCGCTTTCGAGCGCAACGTGAGCGCCCTCCAAGCCCGGATGGACGCGGCCGCCTTCAACCGGCTCCGGGCCGAGGGCCGCCGCCTGGACGAAGCCGCCGCCCTGGCGTTGGCCGAGGGCCTGGCGTAGAAATGGGTCTAAAGGGCATAAAGGGTCTAAGGGGCATAAAGGGTATAAAGGGCACTATGGCGCCCCCCACTTACGGTATTTTGAACAGGCCAGGGCGCGTCGAGCTCCACGCCCCTTATTCCCTTTAAGCCCCTTATACCCCTTCGCGCCCGATGCCCCTCCACTTCACCGAAGCCGGCCCGCCCTCCGCGCCCACCCTGCTCTTCCTGCACGGCGGCGGCGTCGGCGGGTGGATGTGGCGCAAGCACATCGCCGCGTTTGAGACGGACTACCACTGCCTGGCGCCCGACCTGCCCGAGCAGGGCCACAGCGTGGACGCGGGCGAGTTCTCCATGCGGGCGGCGGTGCAGGCCGTGGCCGAGCTGATTCACACCCGCGCGCACGAGGGCCGCGCGCACCTGGTGGGGCTGTCGCTGGGGGCGCAGGTGGGGGCGGGGGTGCTGGCAGTGGCGGCGCGGCTGGCCGGGCGGTCGCTGCTCACCGGCGCGCTCACCCAGCCGCTGCTGGGCGCGGGGCTGATCAAGCCCCTCATGCGCGCCTACGCGCCCGTTATGAATTGGGAACCGCTGATCCGCGCCAACTTCCGCCAACTGGGGTTGCCCGAAGAATATTACGCGGACTTCGCCGCCGACACGCGCCGCACCAGCGCCGCCGCGCTGGGCCGCATCCTGACGGCCAACCTGAACTTCCGCGTGCCGCCGGGGCTGACGCGGCTGACGACGCCGGTGCTGGTGCTGGTGGGCGAGCGGGAGCCGCGCACCATGCGCCGTTCGGCCCGCGAGCTGTCCGCGTCCATGCTGGGCGGGCAGGCGCTGATGGTGGGCGGGCAGGGGCACAACTGGCCGCTGACGGCGCCCGAACTCTTCCAGCGCACGCTGCGCGCCTGGCTGAACGACGCGGTGCTGCCGGGGGAGCTGGTGGCGGTGCCGAGGAAGTAAGTGTCAGGTGTCAAGTGTCAAGTGTCACGGCGCGCGAGGCGCCTGCCCTGAGCGGAGCCGAAGGGGTATCGGTGATGGTCAAGGACAAGACCTGCCAGGTTTGGCCTGCGGGGCGTTCAGGCGTGCGCGCGACAAACCTGGCAGGTCTTTTCAACGAACGATCAATGCCTGCTCTGCTTTCACACACTGGCTTGATGTGATGATGGGATTGCGTTTCTAATCCGCGCCCAGCCGCTGGCGTGATCCCGAGCGTGGTCTCGCTAAAAACCGTGCGGCTGGCGGACATTTAACGGGACCCTGCTCGGGATCAGGGTCACGCGTGGGCGCGGATTAGATGACAACGCCTATGCCCACCGCCACGTTAATCTTTGAAAGCTCAATCCGCGGCCAGCCCCCGCCGCGGCCAGCGCTTCAGCCGCGTGCCTCGGCCAGCCCCACGATCAGCCCCTCGGGGCCGCGCGTGGGCGCGGAATGGATGACGCCCCCCGTCCGCTGGCGAGTGTGTGCCTGATGCTCAGTGCTGCACCACCTCCAGCCCCACCCCTTCCCCCAGCACCTCGCCCAACAAATTCGCCAGCCGCTCGCGCAGGCGGTTGTTGATCCAGTCGCGCGCCTGCCGGTCCTTCACTACCAGCCGCCACGCGCCGGGGCCCGCCGCCGCCAGCTTCGCCCCCGCCACCCACGGGTGCACCTGCCCGCCGGGGCTTTCCGCCCTCAGCCGCGCCAGCACCGCCGCCCACGGGCCCACGCCGGCCGCCGGCCCGCTCGCCGCCCCCTCGGCGGGGCCTGCTGCGCGCCCCGCCGCTACGTTCGCGTCCCCTGGGTCCCTTGAGTCCCCTGAGTCCCCCCGCCCTTCATTCCCCTCATGCCCCTCAGACCCCTTATGCCCTTCCCTTGCGTCCCCTGTTTCCCCCGCGTCCCCCCGCCCTTCATACCCCTTATACCCCTTATGCCCCTCCCCTGAGTCCCCCGCCTCCCCCGGCTCGTTCGCATACCCCAGCGCCTCCTCGCCGCCGCGCGCCGCCCAGGCCAGCGCCGCGGCGAAGGGCAAGTCCGGCGGGGGCAGAAACTCGGGCGCAATCTCCAGCCGGTCGCGCAGGGCGGAGAAGAGCACCGCGCCGGTATTCATCGCCGGCAGGCACTGCACCGCATAGCACAGCCAGCCCAGCGCCTGGCCCACCCAGTGCGGCCCGCCTTCCTGCGCCAGCGCGCGCGCCAACTGCGCCCGGCCGCCCGGCCAGATTTTGGCGTGGTGGAAGATTTGGTGGAGTTGAGATTGATGAAGCTTTTGGTCTTTAAGTATTAAAGACTCTCCACTCTCTCTCTCCGGCGCGGATTCCCGTTGGACGGGATTCGGGGTGCTGGCGGCGCTGATGGATTCCCGCCGGGCCGGAATCGGGTGCCGGGCGGCGGGCGATGTGGATTCCTGCCGGGCGGGAATCGGGGTGCTGGCGGCGCTGGCGATGGATTCCCGCCGAATGGGATTCTGCTGCGCGGCGGGCGATGTGGATTCCTGCCGGGCGGGAATCGGGGTGCTGACGGCGCTGGCGATGGATTCCCGCCGAATGGGATTCTGCTGCGCGGCGGGCGATGTGGATTCCTGCCGGGCGGGAATCGGGGTGCTGACGGCGCTGGCGATGGATTCCCGCCGGGCCGGAATCGCGCGCTGCGGGGTGGGCGTTTCGGATTCCCGTTGGGCCGGGGCCGCGGCGCTGGGGCCGGGCGCCGATGCGGCGGGCGCGGTTGGCACTGGCTCCGCGGGCGCGGAGTCCGGGGGCGCGGGCAAGGGCGGGCGGGCTGGGGGCACGGCCTGCGGGGGCAGGGGCGGGGGCAGGCCCAGCTTCAGCTCGGCGGCGGCGGGGGCGAGCTGCCAGCCAGTGTGGTGGCGCTGGCCGGTGCAGGTGGCCAGGCCCAGCGCCCGCAGCTTGTGCAGGCCGCGGTGCACGGCGCTGTCTTCAAACCCGGTCAGGGCCATCACCGTCTGCTGGGTGACAGGCCCCGGCCCGGCCAGGTGCAGCGCCACCAGGCAGTGCAGGGCGCAGGTCTCCTTCAGGGCGTGCATGACCATCACGGTGGTGTTCATGGCGGGTCCTTGTCCAGCCAGGCTTTGCCGCTGGCGGCGGTGTGAATGCCCAACTGGGCCAGCCAGTCGGAGACGGTGGACTGGGACAGGCCGAGGGCGCGGGCGACGGCGCGCTGGCTGCCCAGCGCTTCATACAGGCGCATGACCACCAGGCGCACGTCGGCGCCGGCATGGGCGCGCTCGATCTGGCGCATGCGCCAGGTCTTGACGATGGGGCGCAGGGCGTCCACCGAGTAGAACTTGTGTTCTGACATTCTTTTACTGTAGAAATTGGGTGTTGCATTGTCAAGTGACACAACCTTAAAGATTTGGGGGACGGGCCAGGTTCACCGCGGAGCGCGCGGGAAGACTCGCGCAATCAACGCCAGTGTCGTAAACTGGGGCGACAACCAACGCCTCGTCCAGCGGGGCCAGCCACCCGGGCGAGCGACTTCAATGGCTAGGAGAGCGCCGCATGCCTGACACCAACGACCCCAATCAAAAATCCCCCGCCAAGGTGCCCGCCTACATCGGCGTGGGTGTGGCTCTGGGCATCGCCCTCGGCGCGGGCCTGGGCGCGGCGCTGAACGATATCGCCACGGGCATTGGCGCGGGCGTCGCCATCGGCGCCGGCATTGGCGGCCTGCTGACGATCCGGGCGCGCAAGCAATGAGCGCGGCCGCCCCGGCGGCACGCTGAACGAAGCGACGTTCGTCCCGCCGCTCACCGCCCCCCGCGCTTCGCCTGCCGCCCCACTTCCAGCGCGATCGTCACCCGGTCGCCTTCCTTTAGCTGCTCCGCCTTCTGCACCAGCACCTTGATCGGCACCAGATAGCGCCCGTCCTTGGGAAACAGCGACGTCGTCCACACCGTCTCCCCAATCCGCGCCCGCACCGGGATCACCCCCCAGCCATACGTCACCTGGCGCGAGACGGCCTTGATGGCGGCGCTGGGCTGCTCGGGCACGGCCACGAAGAAGTAGGGGGCGGGGCCGCGCCAGAAGAAAATCTCGCCGCTGAATTCGATGTGCATGCGGGGCAGTATAGCAAGGGCCTGCCGCGCGCTCAACCTGGGCTGCGGCAGGGCGCGTAGTTCAGCATGGGGGCGGTTGCCCAGCCCGTCAGGTCATGTCATTCCGAGGCGCGCCTTTGGCGACGAGGAATCCTGCCAGCCCAGGCCAGGATTCCTCACCCGCACGCGTGCCGCGCCAGGTCCCGTGGGCTGAGGCGGGTTCGGAATGACACGGCACGTGGGGTGGCGCTGGCGCATGCTAGAATAACGCCAGCCCACTCAGTCCACGGAGATACCCATGAGCCCCAAGAAGACCGCCCCAAAGACCGCCAGCAAATCCGCGCGCAAGCCCGCCCAGGGCTTCACCGCCGAAGAAAAGGCCGCCATGAAGGAGCGCGCCCGCGAGCTGAAGGCCGAAGCCGCCCGCGCCGACGGCGAAGCCACCCTGCTGGCCGCCATCGCCCAGATGCCGGAGCCGGACCGCGGCCTGGCCACGCGCCTGCACGCGCTGGTGAAGGCCAACGCCCCTGCCCTGGCGCCGAAGACCTGGTACGGGATGCCGGCCTACGCCAACGCGGACGGCAAGGTGGTGTGCTTCTTCCAGGCCGCGGCCAAGTTCCAGACGCGCTATGCCACCTTCGGCTTCAACGACACGGCCAACCTGGACGACGGCGCGCTGTGGCCCACCGCCTTCGCGCTCAAGGCGCTGACCGCCGCCGACGAAGCGAAGCTCGCCGCGCTGGTGAAGAAAGCGGTGAGCTGAAGCCCGAGCTAGACCCGAAAGGCACCCACCTGATGCCCATGTATTCCGAAGCGCAGGCGTGCAGTCCTGTTGCGGTCAATGACCAGGCTTTCAATCCCAAGGCCAACTTGCCCTACGGCCTTAAGACGGCCCACATACGCAAGGCCATGAGGGACTTCATTGACTTTCTGGGATTTGTGAACGCGCAGCTGAATACAAAGGGAATTCAGCGCCTGGAAACAATGCTGATGCCGGCAAACTTCAGCAGCATTGTCGGCGAGTTCATGACTTCTTCCATCCCCAATTACTGCAAAGGTTTGGCCAAGAACCGCTATCACAACGGGCACCCCGACCTGGTGCCAGCCGGGATGTTTAGAAATGACGCCGTGCAACACTCACCGCACGGTGTGGAGGTCAAGGCGTCACGTTACTTGAAGGCCTGGCAGGGCCACAATCCGGAGGACATCTTTCTGACGGTATTTGTGTTCGACAGCAATCGCCCCAAGGATACCGAGCCAAGACCATTCCGCTTCTTGATGGTAGTCGGAGCCAAATTGGCAAAGAAAGACTGGCTTTACTCGGGGCGCTCCGAAACAAGCCGGAGAACAATTACCGCCAGCGTCACCGAATCCGGCTACCAGAAGATGGTCGCCAATTGGATTTACCGCGACGATTCAGGTGTCAAACAGGGTAAGCCAGGACAACTGCCGATCATCGACATCGAGGACTAGGCTGGCCAGCCTCGGAATAGCTTGCTTGCCCATTTCATAGTAGTCAGAATACCGCTCAACCCCAATGCACGGCAAGCCCATGGCTTCCGCCGCCGCTACCGTAGAACCAGATCCCATAAACGGGTCCAAGATGATACCCGTGCCCAACGGCAGCGAGGCCCGCACGACCTGCCGCAGAAACGATTGGGGCTTCAGACTGGGGTGATCTGCAATTTCCCGCTCCTGCCTGGGAGTGCGCTCACTGGCGATTACATCGTTGAACGGCTGAGCCATGTTTGTTCTCCGCAGGGCACCGGTCCCGTAGGTTCGCAGACAGTCACTCACTTTCATTTGGGGAGGCAAAGGCCGTCGGAAAATCCCCCATGGCTCATAGCAGCTTCGCGGCAAGGAACAGACTTCGGGAAACTCGGTCTCCGCGTTCTTCGGTCGGTCGCCACCCCGGAATGTTCTGACGAGGCGGATAAGTTCGCCCCGAAACTCAAGCCCGCCTTCGACTAAAGCCGAGAACACAAGTTGTGAAAGAAAAGCATTGCTGGCGACAAAGACGTGACCGCCAGGGACCAGCACCCGGACAGCCAGTCGCGCCCATTCGGTAAAAAACCTGCGGAGCGTCTCACGCTCCTTTTGATTCAACGCCGTAAAGCGTGGAAGGGGCGCTCGACGGCTTCCATCAAATGAAGGCGGAATTCGCCAGGTGCCGCCGTTGCCATTGGCGCGCTTTTCGATTTGATCGAAATTGTACTCTTTCACCCCGTAGGGCGGGTCTGTAACGATGGCGTGTATGCTGCCCTTTTCTACGCGCCCCATCCATTCGAAGCAGTCGGCATGAACAATCAGCGACCGCTCAAATCGCTTGTGCTGATAATCCAGTGAATAGGATTCCAGGCCAGGCATGGTTAGGCCTCTTCAATCGACTGGCCGATGGCGTAATTGGGGCTGAGTTCCCTAATCAGCTTTTCCAACTTGCCCCGGTCGGTATCATTGGCCGCCAGGATTCTCTCGAAATCTGCTATGCTGAGGATAACGGCCTGGGATGAAGTGCGTCTTCGTATGACGTATCGCGTGCCATATTGCACTACGTCATCAAGGATACGCCCAAAGTTGTTTTGTGCCTCGGTCGAGCTAATGAGTTTTGTCTTCATAATCGCCAAATTAGCTATATTGGATATACAGTACAATCGTTCTGGCCTCATGTCAAGTTCCACTTGGAAAGCTTGCTGGCGGCTCGCAAGCGGCTAACCTGTCTTTGATAGGAGATACCCGCCATGCAAGCCGACGCCGCCACCGCCGCCGCCGTGAAGGCGGTGCTGGACAAGCTGGCCGAAGTGTACGTCACGCGCGACGCCGCCGTCCTGCGGGCGCTGTTTGCCCCCGACGCGGATGTCGTCATGTACAGCCCCGGCGACTCGAAGAGCCTCGGCGTGGCGGCCATCGTGGCCAAGGCCGAGCTGGACTGGTCCAAGACCGAATCAGCGTCGCTGGCGTATCGCTGGCTGTCCATCTCCGCCGCCGGGCCAGCCGCCTGGGCCGCCGCCGATGCCGACTTCACGGTGCGGGCCGCCGGGCAGACGCGGACGGTGCCGGTGCGCATCACCTTCGTGCTGGAGCAGCGCGGCGGGCAGTGGCTCATCGCGCACGCGCACTATTCCATCGCGGCCGGCGCGCCGGCCAAGGGTTAGCGAACCCGCCGGCAACGCACAAGCCTTCACACCCCTGCCCCACAGCGCTATTGGGGCAGGCTGATCGTGAAGGTGGCGCCCTGGCCCAGGCTGCTGTCCACCTCGATGGTCCCGCCGTGGGCGTGGAGGAGCTGCTTCACGATGGCCAGGCCCAGCCCGCTGTGCGCGCGCCCGGTGCGGGTTTTGTCGCCGCGCCAGAAGCGGTCGAAGATGAAGGGCAGGTCGGCGGCGGGGATGCCGGAGCCGGTGTCGCGCACGATGAGGTGCAGTTCGGAGCCGGGGCCGCCCGCGGGCTTGTGGCTCAGCCGCGCCTGGACGGAGACGGTGCCGCCGCTGGGGGTGTAGCGCAGGGCGTTGGCGATCAGGTTCGACAGGACTTGATTCAGCCGGTCGTAATCGGCCGTGACGATCTGATCCGGGTTCGCGCTGTGCGTTTCCAGGGCGACGCCGAGGGCGGCGGCGCTGGCGGCGTAGCTGGCCTCCAGATCGGCCAGCAGGTCGGCCAGCGCGAAGCGGGTGGGATGCAGCGGGAGGTGCCCGGTTTCGGCCAGCGACAGGGTTTGGAGGTCGTGCACCAGGCGGGTGAGCAGGCGCGTCTCGTCGAGGGTGGCGTTGATGTGCTCGGGGGTCGGCTGGTAAATGCCATCGAGGAGTCCCTCCAGGTTCCCCTGGACGATGTGGAGGGGCGTGCGAAGCTCGTGGGCGATGTCGGCGGTCAGGCTGCGGCGCTGCTCTTCGGCCCGTTCCAGCTCCCCGATCATCTTGTTGAACCGGGCGAACAGGCGGCTGAACATGCTCGATTCGCTGGCCGGCACGCGCACCGACAGGTCGCCGGCCTCGACGGCGTTGATGGCGTCGAAGAGGGCCTCCAGCGGCCGGCCGAAGCGGGTGTACAGGTTGAAGAGGATGAAGAGGGCGGCGGCGAAGACGACGACGGGCGTGCCGCAGAACAGCAGCCAGACGTTCCGGATGCCGGTGGACTGTGAGAAGGCGAGATACAGAACGGCCGCGCTGCCGCCCACGAAGGCCGAAACCGAGATGAAAAAGAAGGCGACTAGCAGCAGGGCCCGCCCGGTGCGGCGGCGTGAACCAGGGGCGCTGGACATGGGGGGGCGGCGCGTCAGGCGGCCGGCTCGACCAGGCGATAGCCGATGCCGTAGACGGTCTCGATGACCAGTCCGGCCGAGGCGGCTTCGAGCTTCTTGCGGAGATTCTTGATGTGCGAATCGACGCTGCGGTCGAGGCTGGAGGCCGTGCCGTGCAGGTCCTCCAGCAACTGCTCGCGCGTCAGGGTCTGGCTGGCGTGGCCGGCCAGCAGATGGAGCAGCCGGAACTCGTTCGGGGTCAGGCGGAGGGGGAGGCCGTTGCAGGCGGCGGTATATTTGCCGGTGTCGATCTCAAGCCCGCCGACGCGGACGAGGCTGGGCGCCCGGGCCTCGCCGCGCGCACGGCGCAGGAGCGCGCGCACGCGCGCCACCAGGGCGCGGACCGAGAACGGCTTGGTGATGTAGTCGTCGGCGCCAATCTCCAGGTCGGTCACCTGGTCAATCTCATCGGACAGCGCGGTGAGCATGATGATGGGCACATCACTCTCGCGGCGCAGGCGGCGGCAGACTTCGCGCCCGTCCAGGACGGGGAGCATGAGGTCCAGGATGACCAGATCGGGTTTGTCGTGCCGGGCGATGGCCAGCGCGGACTGCCCGTCCGCGGCAGTCAGGACGCGGAAGCCGTTCTTTTCCAGGTAGTCGCGGGCGAGGCGGGCCACCTTGGGTTCGTCGTCAACCACGAGAATCAGTGCGGTCATGGGCGCAATCGGGAGAGCCGGGCCAAGCGTGCGTCAGCGGGAGAAGCATAGCGCAGGTGGCGAGAGTGCGCATCTCCGAGTCAACTGACGAGGCACTTGCCACGGTTGTGCCGGGCGGCGTCACTGCGGCTGACTCGCAGGGGATTGGCCCATCAGCTTCAGCAGCGGGCCTTGCCAATCGCCCGTGCCTTCAATCGGCAGGCCGGCGGCTTCCCATTCATACAGCGAGCCGTCATACACGGCGGCATTGTCCTGCCCGAGCATCAGGAGCGCCAGGGCGTTCACCACCGCCGCGATCCCGCCGCCGCAGTAGGTGATGACCTGACGGTAGCGGGCCTGGTCCTGGAGATGCGCCGCGAGCCGGTCGTTGGGCGCCAGGGTGTCCAGGTCGGCCAGCAAGGGGAAGCAGGAGAGGTTGGCCGAGCCGGGGATGTGCGCGCCGGCAAAGCTGTCCGCCGGCAGCACATTGACGACGCAGGCGCTGGCGTCCTGGAGGGCGGCCTGGACGGCTTCCTTGCCCTGGAACATGCCCGGGCGGGGGCGCGCGGTGAAGGCGGCGGGGGCGTAGGCGCGCGGCTCGAGGTCGAGCGCGCCGCCGGCCTGCTTCCAGGCGGACAGCCCGCCGTTGAGGAGCCGCACGTTGTCGTGGCCCGCATAGCGCAGGACCCACAAGGCCCGCGCGGCGTAAGGGAGCAGCCCGCAGGCGTACACCACGACCGGCGAATCGTTCGAGATACCGATCCGGCCCATGGACGCGGCCAGCTCGGCCGGGGGCAGGACGGTGAAGGGGAGCAGGCTGTTCGGATCTGAAAACCGGGCGTGGTCGAAGAAAGCGGCGCCGGGGAGATGGCCCTGGCGGTACCCGTCGTCGCTGGGTGAGGCATCATACAGGCGGAGATTGGCATCCCCGATGTGCGCCAGCAATTCGCCGGCCTCGATGAGCAGGTCTTCGCGATTCATCACTTGATCTCCTGTGGGTGTGGGCGGTTTCCAGCCACAAGGTATCAAGCGGGTGTGGAGGAATCATGGATAGACGGGCTAGAGATTGTGGAGGCGCCGGACAAGGCCGCGCTTGCCCTGCCCATAGGCCGCAGGAAGCCCAGCCGCTGCGCGCCGCGTGGTAGACTGAGCCATCGGCCGTTACACCAGGAGTGAACCCTATGCCCGACCCCAACGACTCCCAAGACCCCAACGACCCCAAGCCCAACCCGCCCACCGGCAACCCCGGCGCCAACCTGGGCATTGGCATCGCCCTCGGCATTGCCCTGGGCGCGGCGCTGGGCGCGGCGATGGATAACATGGCCGTGGGCATCGCCATAGGCATTGCCATTGGCGCCGGCATCGGCGTGGCGATGGGCCAGACGCGCCAGCAGTAACGCGCGCGGTGCGGCTTTCCCTGGCCGCGCTGGGGAGACCAGGACCCCACAACGCAGCGGCGTGGGGGGAGCATGGCGGGTGGGATTGCAGAGGCAGCCCGCGCCGAGGGCGTTTTTGGGCCGCCTGGGGGTCAAAACGCGCCAACGAGTTTTCAATTTTCGGCCTTGAAAACAAGCCAATTTTTGAGATTCGATCAACTGATCGAACAATTCCCTTGATTTTGAAACGGATGTTCTATATCGTGGGGGCATGTCGAAACGCCTGCGCCGCCCCACGGCCCGTCAGACGCCCGCGCTTCAACCGCCCGCTTCGATCCCCGACGCCGGCCGGTCTGAAGGCCGGCCCCCGCTCCACGCCCCGGATGCTGGCCGCCGCGATGCAGGCCCCTTCGACCCGCTGGCCCCTGCCCCGCCGAGCGCCCCCGCGCCGGGCGGGGCCGGGCCAGCCAGCGGCACAGCCCCGCCCAGCGCCGCGGACGACGACGCCAACGCCCCTGCCACCACCGGCACCGCTGCCATCGTAGGGGCGGAGCATTCGGCGGCGCGCGCTGAGCCGGACGATACGCCTGGGGCCGAATGCTTCGCCCCTGCCAGCCCAGCCGCGAACGCCAACGCCGCGCCCGCAGCCGCGGCAGCCGGCCCCGGCAACGCCGACGACGCGGACGACGCCCGGCGGCGCAGCTTCTACCAGCAGTTCTTCAACACCGACGAGACGGCCCTGATCGCCGCCTTCCACCGCAACCCCACGCCGGAGGATGAGCTGTGGCTCCAGCGCGTGATGAACCGCCGCCTGCTGGCGCGGGTGCCGGCGGAAGGACCGCCGAAGGACGAAGGACGGACGACGGACCCCGCAGAGAGATGCGCGGCAGGCGGTGAAGGGCGAACCCGGCCGAAGGATGCGGGGCAGGGGACGAATGATGCCGCCGCGAAAGCAAAAGCCGCCGCCGCGAAAGCGAAGACGAAGGACACCCCGCCGCCGGACGATCCGGGCGCTGACGCAGACAAGCCCGCCAGTGAGAGCCAGCCGAGCAACTGTCCCGCGCCCCCTGCCCCCAGCCCGGACGAAGAGCTGAAGGGCCTGGTGTGGGTGGCGCAGCAGATCAACGCGGGCACCGGGCGAGTGGCGGCGCTGCTGCGCGACGTGCGGGCGCTGGGCCTGGAGGACTGGGAGAAGCCGCCGCAAGCCGTGCAGGCCGCCGCCCGCGAGCTGGGCCCGGCCCGCGACTGGGGGGGCAAGCCATGAGCCCGCGCCGCCGCACCCGCTACGACCGGCTGGCGCAATCCGTCCGGCGGCTCGCCGCCGAAGTGCGGCGCGCACAGCGCGCACAGCCGGGCCGCCCGGCCAGCCCGGCCGACCGCCGCTCGGCAGACCGCCGCTCGGCAGACCGCCGCCCCCAGCCCCACACCGATTGGGAACAGCAGACCGAGAGCCGCCTGCGCGCCATCGAGCAGCAGCTGGCCAACCAGAACCGCCTGCTGCTGGTGGCCATCCTGACCCTGGCCGGCGACATCGCCCTGGGGCTGACCCGGTGAGCCGCGCCATGACCCTGACCCTGCTGCGCTATCTGGCCGAGCAATGGTTGAAGGACATCGAGCTGTTCTCGCGGCTGGTGGTCCAGCGCCCGCTGTACGCCTACCAACTGGCCCCGGCGCGCGCCATCGTGGAGTCGGTGCTGAAGCGGCGCGGGCTGGAGTTCGCGGTGATGTTCCCGCGCCAGGCGGGCAAGAACGAGACCCAGGCGCAGGTGGAGGCCTATTTGCTCAACGTCTTCCAGCACGTGCCGGGGATGCAGATCGTGCAGGCCCAGCCGACCTTCAAGCCGCAGGCGCAGAACGCGATGGAGCGGCTGAAGCGGGCGCTGACCAACGACTGGAACGAGGGGCTGTGGAAGCATGCGCCGGACTACATGGTGCGGCTGGGGGAGGCCAGGTGCACCTTCTACTCCGCTGAGCCGCACGCGAACGTGGTGGGCGCGACGGCCAACCTGCTGTTGATGTGCGACGAGGCGCAGGAGGTGCAGGCCGACGTGTGGGAGCGCAAGTTCGTGCCGATGGCGGTGAGCGCCAACGCCACCATCGTGCATTGGGGCACGGCCTGGACCCGCCGCACCCTGCTGGCGCAGCGGCTGCGGCAACTGCGCGGGCAGGAGGCCCTGGACGGCATCCGGCGCGTGTTCGTGGTGTCGCACGAGGAAGTGGCGCAGGCGAACCCCCACTACGCCGAGGCGGTGCGCCGCCACGTGGCGCGGATGGGCCGCCAGCACCCGCTCATCAAGACTCAATACTTCAACGAAGAACTGGAAGAAGAGGGCGGGCTGTTCCCGCCGGAGCGGCGCGCCAAGATGCAGGGCGCGCACCCGCCGCTGGATGCGCCGCGCCTGCTGGTCGCGCCGCGCCTGGTGCCCGGCGACTCGTCCGCGCCGCCGGTCTTCCAGACGTATGCCCTGCTGTTGGACGTGGGCGGCGAAGACTTGATTGGCGAGCAGCTTGGCTTTGCGGGCGAGGGGTGGGAAACGCCGCGCTCGCGCCGCGAGCGCTACGACGGCCGGCGCGACGCCACGGCGCTGACGATTGTGGAGGTGGACCTGAGCACGCTGGCCGACCCGCTGCTGGCCGCGCCCACCTACCGCGCCGTGCACCGCCGGCAGTGGGTGGGCGTGCCGCATGTGACGCTGATGGTGGAACTGCGGGCGCTGATTGACCTGTGGCAGCCGGCCTACGTGCTGGCCGACGTGAGCGGCGTGGGGCACGGGCTGGGCTCCATTCTGGCCGCCTACCTGAAGCACCGGCCGGGTGCGTTCCGGCCCGTGGCCTTCAACGCGACGACGAAGAGCGAGATCGGCTGGGGGTTTTTGGCGGTGTGCGATACGGGGCGGTGGCAGGAGTGGCGGGAGGCGGGGGTTGGAAGTCAGATGTCAGAAGTCGGAAGTCAGAGGGCGGAGGTCGGAAGTCAGATGTTGGAAGTCGGAAGTCAGAGGGTGGATGACGAAGCGCCCTTCCGGCATCCGGCGTCCGGCTTGCAGTCTCTCTTCTGGCGGCAGCTCGCGCACGTGCAGTTCGAGATCCGCCCCGGCGCGAGGCGGGCCATCGCCTGGGGGGTGCCCGACGGCACGCACGACCCGGAGACGAGCGGCTATCTGCACGACGATCTGGTGATTTCGGCGGCGCTGTGCGCGCGGCTGGACGGGCTGCCCTGGCACGCGGCCACCGGGCCGGGGGTGATCCTGGCGGCGGCGGACCCGCTGGAAGAGTTGAGCAAGGGGTTTTAGGAAGTGTCAGGTGTCAAGTGTCGCGTGTCAGGTGAAGAGTGGCGAGTGGCGCATCTGTAGTAGCGAATTTATTCGCACCCGCTCGGCGCACCAGCCGGCGGCGAATGAATTCGCTACTACGAAGGGTGGCAGGTGGCGGGCGGGAATGGGCGTGATCTGGCGGGAAGGTGAGCTGAGGTGACTTTATCTAATCCGCACCCAGACGTTAGCCTAAGCGTCAAGAAGGTTCCGTTAAAAACCGTGTGGTTGACGGCCATTTAGCGGAAACAGGCTCGGGTTCAGAACCATGTGTGGGTGCGGATTAGGTGACGACTCTCCCGCCCACTGTCAAGTTGGATCTTGGAGGCTCGATAAAAGCGCCAGCCCAGCCCGACGGCGCCTTGGTTCCCGAACGCTCCTTCGGAGCGAGATTGGAGATTCGCGATGACGATCGTGCGACGGTCGATGACAAGCAGCTCCCTGGCCCCCTGGCGTCCGCGCGCGCTGTGGGAGACCTTCATTGGCAGCCTGGCGCGTCCGCTCATCGAGCGGCGGGTGGCGCTGGCGGTGCGCGCCCTGGACGACGCGCACGACGCCCTGCTGCACGGGCCGCAGGCGCTGGACCGCGACCGGCGCGCGCCCGACCGCGACGAGGCGCTGCGCGATGCGCTGGAGGCCTGGCGCGTCAACCCGCTGGCCCGCCGCATCGTGAGCCTGACGACGCAGTACGTGGTGGGCGCGGGGCTGGCGCTGGCCTGCCCGCACCCGCCCACGCACGCCTTCCTGCAAGCGTGGTGGGGCCACCGGCTGAACCGGCTGGAGGTGCGCGTCTCGGAGTGGTGCGACGAGCTGACGCGCAGCGGCAACTTGATCGTGCTGGTCTCCACCGACGCGGCGGGGATGAGCTATGTGCGCGGGCTGCCGGCCAGCCAGGTGCAGGAGATCGTCACGCGGCCGAATGATGTGGAGCAGGCGGTGCGGGTGATTGAGAAGCCGCGCTGGGGCTTAGAAGTCGGAGGTCAGAAGTCGGAGGTCGGACAGGGACACGGTCTTCCGACATCCGACTTCCGGCATCCGACATCTGATCTGCGCCACTGGCCGATCTACGACCCGGCCGCGGACGCGCCGGACGCGAACGGCGCCTGGCCCACGGTGGCGCTGCACTACGCCATCAACCGGCCGGTGGGCGCGGCCTGGGGCGAGAGCGACCTGGCGCCGCTGCTGCGCTGGCTGGCGCGCTATGCCAACTGGCTGGAGGACCGCGCCCGGCTCAACCGCCACCGGCAGAGTTTTGTGTACGTGGTGCGCGGGCTGTTCAAGAGCGCGGCCGAGCGCCTCGCGCGGCAGGCGGAGCTGAACGCGCGCCCGCCCACGCCCGGCTCGATCCTGGTGACCGACGCCAACACCGAAGCCTGGGGCGTGCTGCACCCGCAACTCGACTCGTTCGAGGCGGGCGAGGACGGGCTGGCGCTGAAGAAGATGATCGCCGCCGGGAGCGGGAACCCGCTGCACTTTTTGGCGGAGCCGGAGAGCGCCACGCGCACCACGGCCGAGGCGGCGGGCGGCCCAACGTTCCGGCACTACGAGCAGCGCCAGCGCTATTTCATGTGGCTGCTGCGGGATGTGGCGCAGGTGGTGGTGGCGCGGCGGGCGCAGGTGGACTGGAGGGTGCGGCTCGGACATGAGACGAACGACGAAGGACGAGGGACGAAGTTGGCAGCGACCGGGTCCCTTGGGTCCCAGGCCACCCCGGCCCTGGCGGCCATCACCGCGTCTGGCGCCGATATCTCCGCGCGCGACAACGCGGAGCTGGCGCAGGCCACGGCCGCCATTGCGGCGGCGTTCGCCGGTGTGCGCGACCGGGGGCTGATCGACGACGCTGAGTATCTGCGGATGGTGTACCGGTTCGCGGGCGAGCCGGTGGATATCGCGGCACTGCTTGAGCGCGCCAGCGCGACGAAGGACGAAGGACGAACGACGATGGTGCGCGGGACGTGACAGGCGACGAAGGACGAACGACGATGGTGCGCGAACGTGACACTTGACACCTGGCACATGACACGCAGGGAGTAGCCCATGAAACGCCGACGATCTTCCGCGCAGCGCCGGGCCGCCTGGCGGCTGGCGCGCATGGCCAGCTCGATTCAGATCCAGGCTTCGGGCATGCGCCGGCCGCGCCCGCGCCCGGCGCGCGACATCAATGCGCCGACGCCGCCGCGGTGGGCGAAGATGTTCGAGGGCTTTGGCCCATCGACGACGGGCTGGGGGGAGCGGCTGGCGGATTTCGATCTGCTCAGCCCGGACTTCGTGCTGCCGGAGGTGGACCTGCCGCGGCTGGGGCCGGAGATGCTCGACGACACGCCGGAGGGGTCATGACATCCGCCGTCGCCGGTTGGTGGCGGAGTCCCGTCAACACCGGCCCCGCCCGGCGAGCACGTCACGCGGCAGCGGCCGTCCGTCCACACCG